>JAEWVF010000041.1 GCA_023459215.1 Chloroflexota bacterium | reverse complement strand
GGGTCTTCGCGGTTGGTGCCCATTACGCAGCGGCTCATGCCGCGATAACAGGCAAAATAGCGCACCGGGATGCCTTGCAGGCGCAGGCCCCAGGATGTGAGCAGGTGAAAGGCGCTGTTCCAGGATAAATCGTCGAGACCGCTGGATGCTTTGAAGAAAGCCACCGGGCGGGTGTCTTTCGGAGTCGGGGCGGCGCGGGCAATGCGCACCGCCATGTGAAAGATGCGTCCGTTGTTCAGGTGGCGCGTCAGGCGGCGCTCGATTTTTTGTTTGTAGAAATCTTTCAAGATGGACATGATATGGTTGCTTCTTGGTCGGGTTGTGGAACGAGTAATTTTACCCGATGAAAGCATTTTGCTGGCGGTAGGTGTGGTGCCTGGGCGAGAGCGTTGTTATACAATTTGATACTTGACTTAAATAATATGTAGATATATTATTGCTATATAATATATCTACATAAAAGGAGAATCTATGGCTGTCACTTCCCCGTTGGTAAATGATGAATTGACCGGGCTGCTCTCGCGCAGGGCATTTCACGAAGTGTTTGACTCACTCCTGGCCAAGGTCAAAGGCTCGGATGCCTCGATTGCCCTGGCTTTCCTGGATATCGATAATTTCATGCGGATTAACCAGGATTTTGGCCACTCGGCTGGCGACGATGTGCTGAAAACCGTTGGCGAGTTGATTCGCCAGGCTTGTGGCGAAGATGCGATTTGTGCGCGTTATGGCGGCGATGAGTTTGCGGTGATTTTCCCGAACACGGAGCGCGAGCAGGCCTTCCTGGCGCTTGAAAAGCTGCGCAGCGAAGCGGCTGCCAACAAGTTCACGGTCGGCAAGAACAAGGATGTGATCGAAGGAATTGCCCTGTGTGGCGGGATTTCCTGCTATCCGGTTGATGGCCGTTTGAAATCTGAACTGATGCGCAAAGCAGACCAGGCGCTGTATCGCGCCAAGGTGACCGGTCGAGCCAAGATTCGCCTGGCGTACGATGAGAAGATGGTTCCCAAAACTTCCCATTACACCCAAACCCAACTGGAGCGATTAACCAAATTGGCGGCTGAACGCGATGCCGGCGAGGCCGAGTTGTTGCGCGAGGCGCTGGACGATCTTTTATCGAAATATGGGATCAATGCCATCGAGCGCTAGTTTGCCAATGATGCCTGCTGCCAATCGACGGTATAATCACATCGATTGGAGAAAGTTATGTTTATTGATCAGGCAGAAATCTTTGTAAAATCAGGCAAAGGCGGGAATGGGATGGTGCATTTCCGCCGTGAAAAGTATGTTCCGCGTGGCGGGCCGGATGGCGGCGATGGCGGCAAGGGCGGCGACTTGATCCTTGAAGCGCGCCATACCGTCAGCTCGCTGATTGCTTTTCGGCATACCATGCGCTTTGCGGCTGAAGATGGGAAAGGCGGCGGTTCGAATAATAAATATGGCAAGTCGGCAGATGACCTGATTGTCCCCGTTCCGCTTGGAACCGTGGTGTATGATGCGGTCACGGGCGATTTGCTCGGCGATTTGACTGCGCACGGGCAACGTTTATTGGTTTGTAAGGGTGGGCGCGGCGGACGCGGGAATACGCACTTCAAGAGTTCCAAGAACCAGGTGCCGCGTACCGGCGAAAAAGGCGAGCCGGGCGAGGAAAAGCGCCTGCGGCTCGAGCTCAAACTGATTGCGGATATTGGTATTATCGGTGTGCCGAATGCCGGTAAATCGACCTTGCTTTCGGTGTTGACCAACGCCAAACCGGAGATTGCGCCGTATCCCTTTACCACCATCCAGCCTAATTTGGGTGTGGCTGAGATCGATGCGGATACCAGTGTGGTGCTGGCCGATATTCCGGGTTTGATTGAAGGCGCCAGCCAGGGTGTCGGCCTTGGACATGATTTCCTGCGCCATATCCAGCGCACACGCGTCCTCATCCATTTGTTGGATGGGATGGCGGAAGATCCATTGGCTGATTTTAGCCAGACCAATACCGAGTTATCGCTATTTGATGAGAATCTGGGCAAGAAACCGCAAATTGTTGCGGTGAACAAGATCGATCAACCCGAAGCGCAGGAACGGTTAGCCAAGCTAAAGAAAGAGATGAAAAAGCGCGGCGTTGAACTGTTGGCGATTTCAGCCATGGCGCGCACGGATTTGCAGCCCCTTCTCTTTAAGGCTTACCAGACTCTGGCTGAAACCCCCAGCATGGAAGAAATGGCCCCAGCAGCCATGCCGGTGTACCGGCCACAGGAAGACCCCAACCAGTTCACAATCACGCGTGAAGATGGCAAACAATGGCGGGTGTCCGGCCCGGCGATTGAACGCGCCGCGGCAATGACCTACTGGGAACACAGCGGGTCGGTGCGCCGCTTCCAGCGCATCATCGAAGCGATTGGCATCGAAAAAGCGCTGCGCGAGGCGGGCGTCCAGGATGGCGACACGGTCTTCATCAGCGAGTTTGAGTTGGAGTGGCAGGATTAGGCTTCAGGATAAAAACAAAACCGGGAAAACAGTTCGCCGTTTTCCCGGTTTTGTTTTCTGAAACTTGGCTTCTATCCTCCCCAAACCTTAAACCCCTTCAAGATTGAGCCGCCGATGAACTCGCGCAGGATGGAGTTGTCTGGCACGAGATCGCTTTCGAGCGGCAGGAACCATTCCAGGAAAGCCAGCAGACGTTTGGTTTCGATGAATTCAGGCGTATGCGGGGCAACCTGCCTGAGCAGCGGTTCGGCCAGCGGACGTAGCACGGCCATTTCGTAGGTTAAAGCGGAATTGAACATAACGTCACAGTTTTCCTGATAGGGGAAGATGTGGCGTTTTTCGCCGCGGCGCACCGATTCCCAGCGGTTGATGGTCTGGGCTGCGCTGTATCCGCGTTCGCGCGCATCGCGGACAATGCGGCGGATCAGGCGGGTGTCGGTGGTTGAGACCCGGTTATGCCGATCGAGATTGAGTTGCGTCAGGGCGGATGCGTAAAGCCGGAAAGAATGGCGCGCCAACGAAGCGGGGATCAGGCGCGGGTTGAGTCCGTGGATTCCCTCCAGGATGATCAACTGACCGGGGCGCAGTCGCACCACCTCCCCCGGTTCGCTTTTGCCTTCCTTGAAGTTATAACGCGGCATCTGGACTTCTTCGCCGGCCAGCAAGGCTTCCAGTTGTTGGCCCAGTAAATCCAGATTTAACGCTTCGATGGTTTCAAAGTCGAATTCGCCGTTTTCATCTTTCGGGGTGTCTTCGCGGTTGACGAAATAATTGTCCATTTCCAGGGCAAACGGCGAAAGGCCGAGCGCCAGCAGTTGTACAGCCAGCCGCCGCGAGAACGTGGTCTTGCCCGATGAAGACGGCCCGGCAATCAGCACGAGGCGGGCTTCTTCTTTGTTTGCAATCTGGCTGGCCAGGCTGGCGATATGCTGCTCGTGCAGCGCTTCCGAGACCAGGATCAACTCGCGGGCGCGCCCGGCCTGGATGGCGTCATTGAGCGCGCCGACCGAATCGGTGCCGAGCCTCTCCAGCCAGCCGCCATACTGGCGAAAAGCCGCCAGCAGCTTGGGAAAATCTTCGAGCGGGGAAAACGCGGTTGGGTTATGGCGGCGCGGGAAGCGCAGGGTAAAGCCGCCGTCCGAATCGACCAGCGTAAACCACTTGAGATAACCGGTGGACGGAACCATATACCCGTGGTGATAGTCGAGATGTTCGCCCAACTGATAGAGGGTCACATAGGGTTTGCGGCGATGGGCGAACAGGCGAACCTTGTCCTCGTAGCCTTGGGCCTCGAAGTGCGCCATGGCCTCTTCACGGGTGACTTCCTGGCGGACAAAAGGCAGGTTTGCTTCCACCTGGCGGCGCATTTCGGCGGACATGGCAGCCAGGTCGTCTGCGGTCAGCGGGTCGCGGCCATGTACATGGCAGTAGTATCCGCCTGATGCAACCGAATGATCGATTTGCAGGATGGCGTTCGGGAAAAGTTTCGAAAACACTGCCTCGAGCAGGAAGGTTAGTGAGCGGCGGTAAATGCGCGATCCGTCCGCATCAGCCATCGTGACCGGTTGCAAACGCGATTCCATGTTAATCGTATAAGTCAACTCATGTAAATCACCGTTAATGATTGCGCCAACAATTGGGGCGGCAAATTCATCCTGAATGGCTTGCAAAAAGGATTCCGCGCTGGCTCCGCGCGGCCCTTCCAGGGTGCGGCCATCGGGCAGGTGGACTTGTATGGTTTGACTGGGGGAAACTTGTGAGATGGTCATCATTTCAGTTTTGCCAAAAATTTATCGGGTTTACCGGCAAATTCATCCAGCGGCAGGCGTTTTTCGGCCAGGGCCAGCAGGGTTTCGGTTAAAAGTTTGTTGACCGGGGTCGGCACGCCGAGTTTTTCCCCGGCGCGCACGACTGCGCCGTGCAGGTACGTCACTTCACTGTTGGTGCGCCCGGCATACAGGTCGATGTGGAAGGAGGGCATCTTGCCGCCTCGCCCGGCCCCGGCAGCTTTCGAAAGGAACGGTTTCGAGAGCCAGGTTGGCAGCCTGGTTGCCAGCGCCAGCAGCCGCACTGGCGTGCCGGGCAAATCGACCGTGTTCAATCCCTGGGCTTTCATCACCGCCAGGCACTCGCGTAGTTGTTCGATTTCCAGACGATACAGTTCCGGGTGGGCATAGATTTCGGCGGCGGTCATATTCAAGATGGCCGAAGTCGGGTTGGCCAGCAGGTTGGTCAACAGTTTCGACCATTTCATCTCGGCGGCGTTCGGGAAAACCCGGCAGTTCAACAAGGCCTCATCCAGCGCGGCGGCGACCCGGTAACTGAGTTCGGATGAACCGGCCAGGCCCATCCCGCGCAGCTTTTCGAGCGTAATCTCGCCTGGCCCGCCGCGCCCAACAGCGGATGTAACCGTCCCGTAAATCACCTTCTCGGCTCCCAACGCCGCGGCAATGGCCGGTTCATTATCCACCCCGTTTTGCAGGCACAGGATCGGCGGCAAAATATCGCGGAACGGCTTGAGTGTTTCGAGCGCGGGCAGGGTATCGAACGATTTCAGGGCGAAGATGGCGACATCGTAACGGGATGCAGCCAGGGCCGATGCGAGTGAATCGGCGAAGACGGCATCCCGCACCTCGAACGTGGAGCGGTCTCCCCGGCGCTTGTCTACCGATAAGTCGAGCTTGAGTCCACGCTGACGCAGGGTTTCGGCGACTGCCGGCTGTTCCACAAACGTCAGCCGCTGCCCGGCGATAGCCAACGAACCGCCGATATACGTCCCGATGGCCCCGGCGCCAAAAACCAGGATGTTCAATGGGGATGTTTGCATCCAGTCCTCCTACTTCTTTAAGCGCGGATCGCGTTGCAGGGTCAGGCGCAGCCCATCTTCGAGCGAAATCGAAGGGCGATAGTTGAGTTTTTTGGCTGCCAGGGTCAGGTCGGCGCACATGCGTGAAACGCCGCCGGGTGTGTTCGGACTGTAAATCGGCTCCGCCGATGAACCGGTGACGGACAGCACCGCCCTGACCAATTCGCGCACCGGGGTTTCCTGCCCACTGCCGACGTTGATGACCAGGCCGTCCAGGTTGGGAGCGGTCGAAGCGGCCACCAGGGCTGAAACGACATCATCCACATAAACATAATCACGGGTCTGTGAGCCATCGCCATGCACGACGAGTGATCCGCCGCGCAGCGCCTGGCGCAGGAAGTTGGGCACCACCGGCGGGTGCGAGGGCGGCAGGTGCTGGCCCGGACCGTAGGCGTTGAAAACCCGCAGGCTGACTGTTTCAATATCCCACAAATCGCCGATGGTGTTGACGTAAGACTCGGCGGCCAGCTTTGAAACGGCATAAGGTGAGCGCGGATTTGGAATCATGCTTTCCCTGAGCGGCTGCTCACCCTGGTCGCCGTAGATGGCGCCGGATGAAACCAGCACCACCCGCCGCACCCCCACATCGCGCATGGCTTCCATCAGGCTGACCGTCCCGCCGACGTTGACCGCGTTGTACTCGCGCGGGTAGAGCACCGATTCTTGTACGCTGACCCGCGCCGCGAGGTGATAAACGCAATCCACATCCTGCAGGAGCGTCCAGAGCTTGGGGCGGTCGTTGACATCGCCGCGCGTGAAATGGACATCCGGGCCAAGCGACTGGGGATCGCCGGTGGAAAGATCGTCCAGGCCGCGTACCTGGTGTCCTTCGCGGGCTAATTGATTGGCCAGGGCTGCGCCGAGAAATCCCGCTGCGCCAGTGATTAGAAAATTCATGTAGGCCTGTTCCTTTGGTTTTCGTGGGGGCATTATACTGCTTGTTGCAAAAAAACTCCGGCTTGAAAAAATGAAAGAATCTGCGCTTTACCTCGCAAAACGCGCGCCCTAGCCGGAATCGTCTTTTTTCAGGTAGAATACCGCTTGCATGCGGTTTTCCAACCAACCCATGCAGAGAGAGACTATGAACAAACCTCCTTCATCCATGATTTCTTCCTATAAAAGACGCCAGCAAATGGGGCCTTTTGTAGTCGGTGGTCTGGCAATCCTGTTGATCGCCATTGGAATCGTTGTCCTGGTCATCTGGTTGACCGGCTCGGGTGCGCCGAAGTTTGAATTTAATCTGTTTGCAACCGAAACCCCAACCCCGACTCTGACCTTTACGCCGACCAATACCAACACGCCGACCAGCACCCCGACCGAAACCCCGACCCCAACCATCACCTTCACCCCAACGCCCTCGGCTCCTTTTGAGTATACGGTTCAGGAAGGTGAGTATCTGTTCAACATTATCGAAAAATTCAACCTGGGCGATAATGGCTTGGCGTTGCTCATGATTTTAAATCCATACACGCCCAATGACCCGGAGGGCAATGTTGGCATTGACCCAAACACGTTGAATGTTTTTGTTGGGCAAGTAATCAACATCCCCAATCCCGATATGCCTTTGCCAACTGCCACGCCGGTTCCGCTTGAAACTTTGCGCCGTGGCGCGAAGATCGAGTACACCGTCCAGGCTGGCGACACGATTGCAGGCATTGCCATCAAGTTCAATTCGACTTCGGAAGAGATTCTCAAGGAAAACGACCTGGAAATCACCGATGTGATTTTCATCGGCCAGATTTTGGTCATCCCGGTCAACCTGGTGACGCCGGTCAATACCCTGGCCCCGACGGTCACTCCCGGCCCGACCATCACTGCCACGTCCACGCCGTAATGCGGATTGAAGGCGCAAAAGAAATATTTTCAGCACTGGACAAAAAGAACCTTGTCGGGTAGAATTCCCGCCCGCTGTCATTGGAAAGTTTTTTCGGAGGAAGTACCTTGGCTAATATTAAGTCTCAAATCAAACGCAATCTCCAGAACGAAAAGCGCCGTCTGCGCAACCGCACCGTCCGCGGTGCTGCCCGCGCCGCCGTCCGCAACGCCCGCGCTGCCATCCTGGCTGGCGACACCAGTTCGAAGGAAGCCGTTCTGGCTGCCATCAGCCGCCTCGACAAGGCTGCTGAAAAAGGCGTCATCCACAAGAACAACGCCGCCCGTCGTAAGAGCCGCCTGATGAAAGCGCTTGCGGCTGTCGAAACCAAGTAACTCTCGGCTTGTGACCTGTGCATCCAAGCGGGAGCGCCCCAAGCGGCGCTCCCGCTTTTGTGCTTGTTAATCATGATTTCAGTAAGATAGGTATAATCTTGCGCCAGGAACCCTAAAAAAGGTGAAACATGTTTGAGAAAGAACAGATTTCCATTGCCGAAAAAATCAACGCCCATTTGGCCGCCAGCGATATTCCACAGGTCGAGTTGAAGTGGATGCCAATCCCGTTTAGCGGTGAGTGGGGCATCAGCACCTCGTTCTTTGCCGTGGCCGCAGCGGAAGCCAAAGCCGGCAAAAGCAAAGGGACGCCCGTCCCGGCCCGCGCGCAGGAGATTGCCGCAGCGGTGCTGGCGGCCCTGGGTGAGCAACCCGGCATCAGTCACAGCGAGGCGGTCAAGGGTTATTTGAATCTGTACTTCTCAACAGCGGAATATGCCCGTCGGGTGGTGGAAACGGTACTGGCGGACGGCCAGAAGTTTGGGGCCGGACATCCCAAAAATGAACGGGTGATGGTGGAGTATGCCCAGCCGAATACCCATCATTCTTTTCACATCGGGCACTATCGCAACACGATTTTGGGCGAGAGCCTGGCGCGGATCGTGCAATTTGCCGGTTTTGAAACCATTCGGGCCTCGTATCCCGGCGACCTGGGCCTGGGTGTGATTACCGTCCTGTGGGCGTATGACAAGTTCTATAAAGGCCAGGAGCCGGGCGACATCCACGAGCGTGGTCAGTGGCTGTTGAAAATCTATGCCGAAGCCACCAACCTGTTGAGTGAAAAAGAAGGTGAAACTCCCGAAGAAAAAGCCCGGCGCGAGTCCTATGATGCCGAACGGCGCGAGATGTACCGCAAATGGGACGCCGGCGACCTGGCAGTGCGCCAGTTGTGGCTGGAAACGCGCGAGTGGAGCATGCAGGAATTGCGCGACATCCTGGAAATGATGGATGTCAAGATCGATGTCTGGTTCTTTGAGAGTGAAGTGGATGAACCTTCCAAGAAAATTGTGGATGAATTGATCCAGCGCGGAATCGCCAGCGATGAGCGCCCGACTGGGCCGGTGATTGTCAAGATTGACGAAAAGTTGGGGCTGGCAAAGGAGAAGTATCGCACGGCGGTCATCCTGCGCTCGGACGGAACCTCCCTGTACCTGACCAAGGACCTGGCCCTGGCCGAGCAAAAATTCGATGAGTATCATGTCGACCGCTCGATCTATGTAGTGGACAACCGCCAGAGTTTGCACTTCCAGCAGGCCTTCAAAATCCTGGAACTGTGGGGCTTCAAGCAGGCCGAGAAATGTTTCCACCTGGCGTATGGTTTCGTCAGCCTGCCCGAAGGGGCCATGTCGGCCCGGCGCGGACGGGTGGTTTTGTTCAAGGATGTTTATGACGAAGCCATCCAGCGTGTGCTGGCGACGATTGCCGAGAAAAACCCGTCCATGCCGGAAGGCGAACGGGTAGGTGTTGCCAAAAAAATTGGCATGGGCGCGTTGGCCTATTCCATGCTCTCGGTCGATAACAACAAGGATATGGTTTTCGATGTTAACGAAGCGCTCAGCTTCGATGGCCGCACCGGTCCTTACATCCAAAATGCGGTGGTGCGGGCCAATTCGATTTTGCGGAAGGCGGGCGGTGAAGCTCGAACCTCGAATGCGCAAATATTCGAATATCGCTTAACGAACCACGAGATCGAACTCATCGAACAAATGTCGCGTTTCCCCGGCGTTGTCCAACAGGCGGCGGAGGAATATCGTCCGCTGCTGGTGGCCACTTATGTGTACGACCTGGCCAATGCCTTCCACAGTTTTTACCATGCCGTGCCGGTTTTGCAGGCGGATGACCCAGATACGGTTGCCGCCCGTCTGCGGCTGGTGGCGGCGGCCAGGCAAACCCTGACCAACGCGCTGCACTTGTTGGGAATTGGCGCGCCGGAAGTGATGTAAACGCCCAAAGTGGAAAGGCTGCAAAATTGCTCCTTTCCACTTTTTATTTTTGGTGGATAATTTAATCTGACTTGAGTTTAGAGTTCAATTTGGGTTAAGACCTTTTGGTACACGGATTGCACGGATTACGCGGAATCTCACGGATTTTTCTTAAAAAAATCCGCGCGCCCGTAGGGCAGTCCGTCCAATCCGCG
>JAEWVF010000040.1 GCA_023459215.1 Chloroflexota bacterium | reverse complement strand
GTGGTGACGGGAGAGACATTGCTGCGCGCCCAGGCGCTCGGGTTGGAAGTGAGCCATTTTCTCGAGCGCAACGATTCCTATCATTATTTTGCCCCGCTCGGCGATCTGCTCCAACCCGGCCCCAGCGGCACAAACGTTAACGACCTGACTTTCCTGTTTGCGTTCCAGCGTGAATTCAACAGTGAGTTCCACCGGCCGGTGAATTGATCTCGCTTCTTGCTTATAAAACAGCAAAAAGCCCCTTCCAATTATGGAAGGGGCTTTCATTTTGGCTCCTCGTCGAGGACTCGAACCTCGAACCTAGCGGTTAACAGCCGCCCGCTCTGCCGATTGAGCTAACGAGGAACGCGAATGCAGATTATATGCAGGAGGGGGTATCCTGTCAAGCAGGAATTTTAGTAGTCGATGGCGCTCATCCGCTTGAGTTTGTCCCAGCGATGGGTGGCTTTGATCTGGCGGATGGTGCCGGTTAGCCCGCGCATAACCAGGGAATCGGTTTCTGCCCCGTTGCTGGTATAGCGCACACCTTCGAGGAAATCCCCGTTGGTGATGCCGGTTGCGGCAACGAAAACATCTTCAGAGGCAACGAGGTCTTCAATGGTCAATATCTTTTCGAAATCATAGCCCATCTCGCGGCCGCGCCGGATTTCATCCTCATCGCGAGCGTAGAGCTTGCCCTGGATTTCCCCGTCCATGGCCCGCATGGCGCAGGCGGCGATCACGCCTTCGGGGGTGCCGCCGATGCCGAAGAGGGCGTCCACCCCGGTATCAGGCCAGGCGGTCATCATGGCGGCGGTAACATCCCCATCCGGGATCATGCGGATGCGCACGCCGGCGGCGCGCATTTCCCGGATCATATCGTCGTGGCGCGGGCGGTCGAGGATGATGCAGGTCAAATCTTCGAGGTGCTTGTCTTTGGCCTTGGCGATGGCTTTTAAATTGTCGCTGATGGGTTTTTCGATGTCGATCACCCCGCGGGCCTCGGGGCCGACTGCGATTTTGTTCATGTAGAGGAAAGGCCCTGGGTCAAACATACTGCCGCGCGGAGCGATGGCGACTATGGCGATTGAATTCGAGCGGCCATAGGCCAGGGGGCGGGTTCCGTCGATTGGGTCGATGGCCAGGTCAAATTCCAGGCTGGTTTTGCCGGTTCCAACTCTTTCTCCGTTGAAAAGCATCGGAGCCTGGTCTTTCTCTCCTTCGCCGATCACGACAACTCCGTTGATATCCATGCTGTTCAATACCAGGCGCATGGCATCGACGGCGGCTTTGTCGGCGGCTTCCTTGTTGCCGCGTCCCATGAAGCGGCCGGCGGCCAGCGCGGCTGCTTCGGTGACGCGCACCAGATCGAGCGCCAGATTTCGGGTTGGTTCACGTTCCATGTGTTTTGCTCCTTGTGTTTAAATTGGATGTGCCATGCGGTTCGTCCGCATGGCACATTTTTGACTTAGAGAAACCACACTATGAAGTAATAGCCAATTACGGCTCCCCATAACCACGAGTCGATCCGGTCGAATGCGCCCCCGTGGCCGGGTATGATGTTGCCCGAGTCTTTCATGCCGACCTGGCGTTTGAACATGCTCTCTCCCAGGTCTCCCAGGGGCGTTAGCAGGCCAATCAGCAACCCCAGCAGGCCTCCCTGCCAGATTGGCACATTGAGCGGCCCCCAGGTGCTGTAGGCGTAGGAAAAAAACATGCCTGCCAGAACGGCGGTGAACACCCCGGCCCAATAACCTTCCCAGGATTTTTTGGGACTCAGACGCGGGGCCAGCTTGTGTTTGCCGTAAGCGGCTCCAATCGAATAAGCGCCCACATCGGCCATCCAGACGCATGGCAGGGCCAGGAACACCCACCAGGCGCCGTTTGGCAAGTTGCGCAGGTCGAGCAGGTAGGAACCGATCCAGCCGATGTATACCAGCCCGGCAACCGTGATACCGAAATCGATAACGGCGCTGTCTTTGCCGCGCTCATACTGGACAAGGTGGATGGCCAACGCCAGGAGAACGAAAATTTCCAGCGCCGGCAGGCTGTAATCTGGGAAAAAAGTGCGCGTGGCGCTCACAAAAAAAGTCCCGCCCAATAACGCCAGGCGGGATGGCTTATGTTGGGCAGCCTGGAACATGATTGAATATTCCCAGGCTGCTACAAGCAATAGGAGAGAGATTAAACCATAGTAGATGATGCCGCCCATCATCAACGCCGGCATCCCGATTGCCAGGATTGCCAACGATGAGAGGGTGCGTTTAAGCATGGTCTTCCTCGTACTCGCTTGAAGTGACTTTCCCGTAACGCCGGTCGCGGTTGGCGTAGGTTTCCAGCGCTTTCTGGAACTCTTTTTTGTCAAAATCCGGCCAGTAAGTGGGCGTAACATACCATTCAGAGTACGCGGCCTGCCAGATCAGGAAGTTGCTGATGCGCAGTTCGCCTGAAGTGCGGATGATTAAATCCGGATCGGGGATACCGGCGGTGTAGAGGTAACGTGAGAGGGTTTCCGGCGTAACCTGGTCGGCGGTCAGGCCGTCGCGCATCATGTGCTGGACTGCCTGGACGATCTCGTCGCGCCCGCCATAGTTGAAGGCGATATTAAGGGTGAGCCGCGTGTTCTCTTTGGTCAGTTTTACGGCTTCGACGACTTTGGTTTGCAGGTGGCTGGGAAGTTGTTCAAGCCGGCCCATATGACGCAGGCAAACGCCTTGGTCGTGCAATTCACGCAATTCTTTGTCGATGACATCTTCAAGGATGCGCAACAGGCCATTCACTTCTTCGCGTGGACGGCCCCAGTTCTCGGTCGAGAAAGCGTAAATCGTCAGGAACTGGATGCCGAATTCAACGCAAGCGCGGATAACGCGCCGCAGGTTTTCGGTGCCGGCGCGATGCCCGGCGAGGCGAGGCAGGCCGCGTTTTAACGCCCAGCGTCCGTTGCCATCCATAATGATGGCAACGTGTACGGGTAATTTTGAAGGATCAGGGAAGGGATTGGGCAGACTCATGGATGCGGGTTAAACTTCCATGATTTCCTGTTCTTTGCGCTTGCCAATGACATCGATCTCTGCAACCAATTTATCCACCATTTTTTGCAGGTCTTCCTCACCGCGCTTGCGCTCATCTTCGGAAACCATTTTTTCGCTCTCGAATTCCTTTAAATCTTTCATCGAATCGCGGCGGACATTGCGCATTGCAACCCTGGCTTCTTCAAGACGATGGTGTACCAGCTTGACCAGATCGCGGCGGCGTTCTTCGGTCAGCGCCGGCAGGTTCAAGCGAATGGCCTGACCATCGTTGTTGGGGGTCAGCCCCAGGTCTGAGGCCAGGATGGCTTTTTCGACCGCTTTCAGGGTCGATTTATCGAAGGGTTTGATCAAAAGGGAGCGCGGCTCAGGAACGCTGATTGAGGCCAATTGCATCAAAGGCGTATCCGAACCGTAGTATTCAACATGGATTTTTTCAACAAGGCCCGGGTGGGCGCGCCCGGTGCGAATGCCAGAAAGGTCGTGTTCCAGCACGCTGATCGCGCTGCGCATGCGCGATTCTGATTCTTTCAACAAATCTTTTATCACATCGGCCTCCGGAGTTTGGTTTACTTGGTACTGCGTTTTATGAAAATGGTTTGTCTGTTTTTGCCAAGTTTATTTTTGCTTTTCACGCCAACCGCAGTATCTCTCTAAGGATACCTTAAAGTGCGAATTTGCGCTACTCGCCAACGAAACCTGACAGGGCCTAACTTGCAAATAAAAGCGGCATACACCATAGGATGTACGCCGCTTTTGGGTCGGTTAATCTATGCGGAAACCAGGGTGCCTACTTTGTCGCCGCGCAGGGCGTTTTTGAGGGCCACCTCGTCCCAAAGGTTCAACACGAGCAGGGGAATATTGTTTTCCATGCAATGTGTGATTGCGGTTGAGTCCATTACTTCGAGCCGGCGGTTGAGCACATCGATGTAGGAAAGCTGGTCAAACTTTTTGGCGTCGGGGTTTTTCTTGGGGTCGGAATCGTAAACGCCATCCACTTTGGTGGCCTTGATAACGACATTGGCATCGATCTCGGTCGCGCGCAGGGCTGCGGCAGTATCGGTCGAGAAGAACGGATTCCCCGTTCCGGCGCCAAAGATAACCACCCGCCCTTTTTCAAGGTGGCGGATTGCGCGGCGGCGGATGTAGGGTTCGGCGATGGCGCGCATCTCGATGGCAGACATGACCCGGGTCAGGACTCCCTGTCGTTCGAGCGCATCCATCAGCGCCAGGGCGTTCATCATCGTACCGAGCATGCCCATATAATCAGCGGTGGCGCGATCCATGCCGCGTTCCAGGCCTTGTTTTCCGCGCCACAGGTTCCCGGCGCCGATGACGATGGCGACCTGGGCCTTCATATCATAGATTTCCTTGACGCGGCGGGCAATGGCTTCGACCTCGTTGACATTGATCCCGAAGCCGCTTTCCCCGCCAAGCGCTTCGCCGCTGAGCTTGAGCAAGATACGCCGATATTTGAGTTCTACCATTTTTTCTCCTTGAAGTGGATAGCTGTCATAAAAAAAGCCAACCCCAGGGTTGGCTTTTTTTCTACTTTATTCAGCGGTGCTTTGCCCGAGTTCCCATCGCTGGAAACGGCGAATGATGATGTTTTCACCGGTGCTGGCAATGGTGGCGTGGAGCAGCTTTTCGATGGTCAACTGCTCATCGCGGATGTAGGCCTGGCGCAGCAGGCAGACTTCATCGCGGAATTTGTTCAGGCGGCCTTCAACGATTTTTTCGGCAACAGCTTCGGGTTTGCCTTCTTCGAGAACACGCTTCTTGGCAATATCGGCCTCGTGAGCGAGCACATCAGCGGGGATTTCGGTTTCGCTGATGTAGAGCGGGGAGGCGGCGGCAATCTGCAGGGCAACTTCGTGAGCAAAGCTGCGGAAAGCTTCGGAACGGGCAACGAAATCGGTTTCGCAGTTGACTTCAACCATGACGCCAACGCGTCCGCCGCCGTGCGAGTACAGTTCGACAACGCCATTGGAGGCATCGCGGTCTGAGCGCTTGGCAGCAGTGGCCATGCCTTTTTCGCGCAACCAGTCAACCGCCTTGTTGAAGTCGCCGTTTGCTTCGGTCAGGGCCTTGCGGCAGTCGAGAATACCGGCATTGGTTGCCGCACGCAACTCTTTCACCATTTGTGCAGTAATTTCCATAATTTCCTCTATCCTTTATTCTTCGACTTCTTCGGTGGAAGTGCCCAGTTTGGCCAGGGTGGCGGTGCCGAGCAGGTTTTCGTCATCGAGTTCTTCTTCATTGTCCATGCGGGCGAACTTGCGCGGGGCAGCTTCGGTGCCGGAAATGACAACCGCTTCATCTTCACCCATGTCTTCATCCTTGCGCATGGCTTTGCCTTCGAGCACCGCATCGGCGATCTTGGCCACCAGCAGCTTGATGGCGCGAATGGCGTCATCGTTCGAGGGGATAACGTAATCAACTTTCTGCGGATTGCAGTTGGTGTCGACCAGGGCGATGACCGGGATGCCGAGCAGGTTGCATTCGTGGACGGCGGTTTCTTCACGACCGACATCGATCACAAACGCCAGATCGGGCAGGCGCTTCATTTTGCGAACACCTTCGAGGCGGGTCTGCAAACGAGTGATTTCGCGCTCGATCAACAAACCTTCCTTTTTGGTCAGGCGGTTGATGTCACCGCTATCGCGCAGGTTCTCCAGCCGTTCCATTTCCTGGATACGTTGGTACATGGTGTTCCAGTTGGTCAGCATACCGCCCAGCCAGCGCTCGGTAACATAGGGCATACCGCAACGGACAGCTTCTTCGCGAACGGTTTCCTGAGCCTGGCGCTTGGTGCCGATGAACAGGACTGTGCCGCCCTGCTGAACGACATCGCGGATGATGTTAAAAGCGTTGTTGATGGATTTGACCGTCTGTTGCAGGTCGATGATATGAATGCCGTTGCGCTCGGTGAAGATGTACGGCTTCATACGGGGATCCCACTTGTTGGTGCGGTGGCCAAAATGCACGCCGCTTTCAAGCAGGGCTTTCATGGAAATAACAGCCATTCTTTCTCCTTTTGTCTTATCGACAAGTTTAGCGGGGTTCAGTTACCCGCTCAGGGACGCTTGATGCCCGTCCCAGGCAAAATGTGTCTGGTTCTATGACCAGAGCCGCGCAAGTATATCACAACTGGCTGGGAAGAGTCCAGCCAGTTGTGAGTCTCACGCACAAAGAGTGAGAAGGTATGGAACTTGCAGGTTGTGCTAGCGGATTTCGACCGAATAAGCGCCGATTTCGCGTGTAAAGCGGGTGGTGCCGCTGACGGTCAGGATAACTTCATCCACGTCGCCGCCAATGCTGAGTGGGATTTCGATCACCTGGTCGGCAGGCAGGATAATGTTTTCGACGCGGGTGGTTGCGCCTTTGTAAATCAGGGCCAGGCGGAAGGTCTGCGGCAGCAGGTTTTGGATGCGGGCAAACCCTTCGGCTTGCCAGCCGCCATCGTCGCTCTCAAAATCGGTGGCATAGTTGATTGCCGGGATGGAGATGTCATCGAGCAGCAATCCCTCACCGTTGACGGCGGCGTCGGTAACGTACTCAAAGCGCAGTTGAACCTTTTGACCGGCAAACTGCGAAAGGTCGACGGTTTCCTGAATCCAGCCGTTGGTGCTGCCGTTGTAGCCCCAGCCATAGGAGTTGCCGGACGGATCTTCGGCGGTGCCGGACGGGGTGGTCAGGATTTGCCAACTTTCGCCGTTATCGGTGGACGCAACCAGGTACAGGTAATCGTAATCTTCTTCCAGGTCGTACCAGGTCTGGTAGCTGATTTCGATTGGGCCGGAAATCTGGCTGAAATCGAACTCCTGGGTCAGGGTCATGTTTGATTCGTCGCCTTTGTTCGACCAGAAAGCGTATTTCCCTGAGTAAGCGTCAGCGGATTGGGGCAGGACGCGGGTCTGGGTGGCGCCTTCAAAGCGCAGGGTGAAATCTCCCTGGCAGGTGATGCGGATGTAATCGGTGCCATATTGCTTGACGGTGCGGCCGTCCAGGCTGTCGGGACAATTCGAGATGGTTTCCGTTTCAGATGCTTGGGGGGCGTTGCTGTAGCGCTGATAGGCGTAGCGACCATCGCCTACGTTGTCGTCTCCCAGGTAGTTGCTGACCGCCCAGTCCACAAACAGGTCGTCAGCCAGGATGGGCTGGCCGGTGAGCGGGTCGCTGGCATTAATTTCGCGCAAGACGGTGTCGACGCTGTCCAAGCCATTTTCGGGGTGGCGGACCAGGGCCTGGGTTGCTTCTTCCCCGAATCGGTCAAGGAAGTAAGCTGTAAAGAGGAAGCTGGCTCCGTAATGCGGAGTTGTCGCGCCCGAGTCGTTGGGCCAATCGTTCAACTGCAAGTCGGGGTCGCTGATGAAGGCATAGTCGAAGCCGCCAGCGTTGTATCCGTTGAGCAGGGTTGCCAGTTCGGAAAAGCCCTCATTCAGCCAGGAAGTTTCATTGCGATCCTGATACCAGTGAATCATGTGCTGGAATTCATGGGCCAGCACGCCGTAAGTGAACTCTTCATCGAAACGGACGGTGTCAGAGTTGAACAGGAACATTTCGTGCGCATTGGAGTATTCGTGCGCCAGCGGATGAACGGCATCGGCTGAAGAGAAGTATCCGGCCAGTGAACTGCCCAGGCCGCTGGCATAAAGCACATAGATGCGGTCATCTTCATCTACGCCGGGTTTGGGTTCCGGGCCGAAGAATTCGCGGTTGGTCGGGTAGATTTTCTTGTCGAAGGCTTCGGCCAGATCGCGCAGCTCACCTTCATCATAACGAACGCTTTCTTCCAGCCAGAAATAGGCGTTGGGAGTCACGTAGCGCAGAACGGCTGTAATCTTAAAGTTTTCGTTGGTCTCAACGTTGGTTACCCAAAATTCCTTGGATGCGCCAACTTCGAACGGGCCGCTGGGCAAGGTGTCGGGGATGTCGGTTACGCCATTTAACCGCTCGGCCAGGTCGCGCGGGTCGTTAATCGGGACGATGGTTTCTTGCAGCACGGAGAGCGTATCGAGCGGAACCGATTCAATCGGGGTGCGGTCGAGCGCGACCGGGGTGGGGGTGGCGGAATCGAACGGGAAGCTCTCTTCAAAGGGGAACGGTTCCCCGTCTTCGTACTCGCTTACTTCCTGTTCCAGAAGATAAAATCCCGCGCCGCCGGCCACAGCCACGACCAGGCAGCAACAACATAAAACGAACAAGACAATCAGGATGATTGTAATTGGGGATGTCCAAAAACTTTTATTTTCCATGTTAATCTCTTTCCTTGAACGCAGAATAGGATTTTCTATTCTTTTACGATTTTCAGCCAGAATTGGTTCATAAACCAGGCTGCGAGGCCGGTCAGCAGGATCAGGCTGATAAAGAAAATGATGACCGAGGAAATTCCCGAATTGAAGATGGGCGAGGGCGGCGGGTGCATCACATAATCTGCGCTGGAGAAAATGTAGCGCAGGATAACAATGAAGAGAATGTTGCCGGTGGCCGTGGCCCAGGGCAGGTTGAATAACCAGAGTCCGATTTGTAAAAATACCCCAACTACAGCAAAGGTCAGCGCCAAACGGAAGCGCGGTTCAGCCAGGAAGAGACCGTTCCAATTGGCCTGCATGGCCCATAAGGACAGCGGCAGGTAAGTCACCCAAAAAACGGTGCCGGTGCGTCCTAATGCAGCCGACCAGGCGTAAAACCTGGCCTGTTTTTCTGACAGGACAGGGATTTTTGCGGCGAGCAGACCAAGCAGGCCGGCCAGGGCTGCCGCAAAAAAAGCGATTTCGGCGGCCAGAACCCAGGCGCCGTGCAGGTAGACGATGCGGACGTTCGAACCGAGCGATTTTTCTTCAGGTCCGAGCAAGGAAATCAGGGCGATGACGCCCAGAGTGGCAAAAAAAGCTGCCAGCGGATTTTGGATGATTTTTTTCATAAGGTCGATTTTACACGGTTTTGACAAAACTACTCCAAAAAGTGGATGAAAATCAATTCCATCTAGAACAGGCCTGTGGTAAA
>JAEWVF010000039.1 GCA_023459215.1 Chloroflexota bacterium | reverse complement strand
TATTGACATTTACCAAAGTTGATTAAGTTCGAGCCCGGCATGCTGAAAAAAGCCAAGCAAGATATCGGAACGTTTTCGCAAGCGAGCAAAACCCTGGTTCAAACGGCTACGGATTTCTGCTTTGGAGTGAAAGATTGCATTTTTCATGCGTCGTTTGACATTTCCGTGGCAATATTCTTCTGGATTCAATTCTGGCGCATAGGCTGGCAAATATTCCACATAGATGTCGGTGTGTTTTTCCAGATATTCTTTGACCAACAGAGACTTGTGCGTGCGAGACTGATCCCAGATCAAAATGAACGGCTTTTTGATGTGACGCCGGAAATGTTCCAGGCCAACCAATAATTTCGGAGAGTCGATCGAGCCATCGAAGTGCTGCTTATAAATCTTGCCTGAAATCGTCAGCCCGGCCATCGTCGATGTTTCACGCCGGAAGCGGCCATGTCGTTTCAACATTGGCGTTTCTCCTTTTGGTGCCCAAGTGAAACTGACCGGCTCTACATACGAAACACCAAATTCATCTTCAAACACGATGTCTGCGCCAAGCTGATGTGCCTTTTTTTATCCTTGGCCAATCCTGCTTCAGCCAGGCCAGGATCAATTCTTCGTCACGTTCCATTGCACGAGAATCTGGCTTCTGGACACTCCAGCCCATACTGGCTAGTAAACGGCTGATGTAATTTGGATGATAGCTAACACCGAATTCTTGCTCAATCACTTTTTTGACACGCGCCTGGGTCCATTGTTCGGTTGGAAAGCCTGCCGCCAGTGCTCCCTGCTTCAGCTTCTCTGCCAGCTTTGCCTTGTCCGTTGATTTCAGCCTCGCTGGTCGGCCACTCGCTTTACGAGCTTCCAAACTTTGTGGGCCTTGTTCTTGAAGTTTTTTGTTCCACACACTGACGCAGGCTTCACTGACACCAAGTTCACGAGCAATTTGCGCCTGACTTTTTTCGCCAGCTTGCAGCATACGCACTCCTTCTGTGCGCCGCTCTGACATTTGTTCTCGGGTTAGTTTTCTCGGTATCCATGTCATAACCCTATCTTAATCGATTTATGTAAATGTCAATATTTTAAAAGAGTACAGAGATGCAAAGCTATTGTACAATGTTAAAGAAGAATTCAATGAGAAGGCAAACTCGAAGATGCAGCCAAAAATCTTATTCATCGGACGTGGCTTGCCGAGCGGGGGACATGTCTCCACTTGCTGGTCAATAGGAAAAGCATTACAACGGAGTTTTCCATGTTCTGTCTCGTTTGTTTCATATGGCGCAGGCAGCGCATTTTTAAGGTTTTCAGGCGCATCCTGCCTGGACCTGCCTGAGCCAATCAGCGCGGTCTTCACCCACCGCACCTTCCCCGGCTGGGAGCTATTCGAATTGCAGGATTATCTCGACCCGGTTATGCTCGATTTACAACCCGACCTGGTGGTATGCGATGGCGAGCTTTATGTTCCCACTTACTGTAAAACGCGAGGCATTCCCTGCATTTCAATCGCATCGCCCAACTATATCAGCCTGGATTTTGGCCCTTACAAGCAATATGCAACACTGATTGCGCAATTGTTGAATCATTCGACCCTGATTCTGGGCTACGCAGCCCGAGATTGTGAACCTTCGCCATTGCTGGACAAATCGCTCCTGAGCATGGTCTCCCCGCCGATGAAATATGACCGTTCAGAATTGGTTCCAGAAAGAATTCGCGAGAAATACGGTTTTAACGAACAAGACCAGATTGTGCTGGTTTACCGCGGCGCAGGCAACATCTTCACCCAGGAATTCCTGGCAGAATCGCAAAAAATTATCGATATTCCGGTGAACTTGTTTTTGACCGATTTGCAGTATCGCTACCCGCACATGAAGCTGATTGTGGTCAGCGGCAGCCTGGTGAACGTTCCTGCGCACGAAAATATTTGTTTCGAAAGTCATGTCGATTTTATGGAACTGGCCAGCATCAGCAGCTTGGTCATCGCGCGGGCGGGCCGGAATGTGGTTTATGAGATGGCTTACCTGGGAGTTCCGTCCATCCTGGTCGGGATCGACAGCCAGACCGACCTGTGCCGCAACTGTGAAATCGCGGCACAATGGAAAATCGCCTGGCCGGTTAATTCAGCCGATTTGAATGAATCAACCCTGCTAAACATGATTGAACGCGCCCTGGTTGCAGAAGAAGCTGAAAAAATTGCATACAACGGGCGCGTTTTTGTCCCTGAAAATGGCGTGCTTGCGGTTGTTGAGAAAATTGTGGAAATCAGCAACGCTCAAGGTTTGTCAAGTCGAAAGAATGGGAGGAAGATATGAAAAAAGGAAAGAACCTGGTGTTTGGGATGCTTGGCCTGTTCCTGGTCGTAGCCTGTGTGCTGGCAGGTTGCGCGCCCGCCCGCCCCGAGATCGACTTCGTCTTTATGCAGCGCACCGATACAACGGTCGAATATTGGGAAAGGGTCGTCCGCGATTTTGAAGCCCAAAACCCGAATGTCAAGGTTAATCTGCATGTTTTGAAGTGGGAGGACGGCCCAGCCCAGATCGAAGAAATGGTGGCCGCCGGCACCCCGCCCGATATTATCCACGTAGCCACCCGCGAGTTGGGCGGGTATATCGCCAAAGGCTGGGTCGAGCCGATTGACGCCTACATGACGCCCGAGTTCAAGGCCGGGTTCTATCCACAAATTTTGAACGCCAGCGCCCAATATGAGGGCCGCACCTTTGGTTTGCCGGTATCCGTGACCACGCGCGGGCTGTATTACAACAAGGAACTCTTTGCGCAAGCCGGAATTGCCGAGCCGCCTAAAAATTGGACTGAACTGCGCGATTCGGCGCTGAAAATCAGCCAGCTCGGCCCGGATATTCATGGGTTTGGCATCCTGGGTTCGGGGAAAGAGACCGACCTGTATTTCTATTACTTCCTGGTTGGCAACGGCGGCAGCATGCTGACTCCTGATGGCACCCGGGCCGCCTTTAACCGCCCGGAAGGCGCGGAAGCCCTGCTGTATCTGCATCAGTTGCTACAGGATGGGGCTGCGCCGCCCGACCCAGGGCAATACAAAAAGGGTGACCTGAGACAAGCCTTTATCGATGGAAAACTCGGGATGGTAATTGACAGCGACAGCCTGGCCGAGTCCCTCAAAAAATCGGAGAATCCCTTCGAGTACGGGCTGGCCCCAATCCCGGTCCAATCGGCTTCGGCAACCGTGGGAGTGACCGACTCGCTCAGCCTGTTCAGCCAGGGCGAGAACAAAGAAATCGCCTGGCAATTCATCGAATTCATTTACCAGGATCAGTACCGCATCGAATATGCCTTGCACGAAGGGTATTTGCCTGAAAAAAAGGCTGTTGCAGAGAGTGAGCAAATGCGCGGTCAGAACCAGTTTTTCCTCGAGCAACTTCCCAATGCCCGCTTTGTTCAAACCAACGTAAAAAGTATCGAAATCGAGAAGATTATCAGCGAGGCGCTGCTGAGTGTCTATCGCGGCCAGGAAGATGCATTGACCGCACTGAATGCCGCCGCCGCCAAAATCAATGAACTTTTGTCTTATTCGGCAACATCCTGGTAATCACCGGGATACAGGAGGAGCAATATGATGAGGAAATGGCTGACTTCAGGGTTGTTGCGGACCATTTTGCTGGCTCTCTTGACGGTTGCTTTTATTCCGCTGGGGATGATTGCCTACGCCGGGAGCACCAGTTTCGAGCGCTCAAAAGCGGATGTGGTTGCCCAAAGCAGCAAGGAATTTGACCGGCAGGCCTTTGAAAATCTGCGCAGCCGCGCCATTCTGGTATCGCAAGATGTTGCGCGTTTCCTGCGTGAACGCGAATCAGACCTGGTGGTGGCAGCCAGCCTGCCCCAAGACGAGCAAGCCTTTGTTAACTTTGCGCGCTCGAAATCAGGCCAGGTTTGGACCATTTCGCCCGAGGGCGTCGAAGAACGGCTGGCGGTACCCCTCTACCGCGAAATCGCGTGGATCGATTTGGATGGCAAAGAAATCATCAAGGTATCCAATACCTGCGAGAACTACCCCTTTACCTGCGCGGTTGAAACGGATACCCGCCTGGTTGATGTCAGCCAACCGGCCAACACCCTTTTTCAGAATGAAACTTATTTCGAAGAGGCCCGCTTGCTCAACAAAGGCGAAATCTATGTCAGCGGAGTGACCGGTGTGCATATTCCACAAGACCGGGCATACGCCGGAGCGCAAAACCGTTTTGGGGAACGCTATCGAGGCATCATCCGCTTCGCAACACCGGTCTACGAGAATGGGAAAAAGGTTGGCGCCGTTGTCCTGGCGGTCGAAAGCATCCACCTGATCGAGTTGGTGGCGCACATCTCGCCCGCCAACCCCGAACCGATTGCGGAGATTGATCCGCGTGAAGCCGATTTTACGTACATGGTCAACCCCGAAGGTTGGACCATCAGCCATCCCAGGCATTTCAATATCATCGGGGTGGATGAGGCCGGTCAACCGGTTCCCAGCATCAGTGAAGCGCGCCGCAGCGATCCCGATAATTTGTATCGCCCCGGCAATCTGAGTGAAATGGGATTTATTTCCCCGGTGCTGCCCGAAATGGTCAAACGCAACCAGCGCGGCGAATCGGGCACTTTGCAGGGTGCTGTCTGGCAGGGCCAGCAGCGCGCCCTGGCCTACGCCACAATCCCCTATTACACCGGCCGCTACAACACCCTGGCCGGGTTTGGCATGGTGGTCATGAGCACGGATAGCGATCGCTTCCACCTGTCATCCGATTTGTTGGGGAAACAAATCCAGAATCGCAGCGAAGAACTCATTACAAACATGCAGTGGCTTTCGGTCCTGGCGCTTGTCTTAAGCATTGTCCTGGCAATTGTGCTGGCGCGCAGCGTGGCCTGGCCTGTTTTGCGCCTGACCGATGCCGCCCAAAAAATCCAGGAAGAGAAATGGGATGAGGCCAACCTGAACGAACTGGCCAAAAGCAGCGGCAACGACGAGGTTGCCCGCCTGTCACGGGTTTTTGCCTCGATGGCCAGCAACGTTCATGCCCGTGAAATCAAAATGCGCCAGGAAATCAAGAACCTGCAAATCGTCATTGAAGAGTCCAAAGTAAAAGAGGAAGTCAGCCGCATCACCGAAAGTGAGTTCTTCCAGGAACTGGCAGAGCGCGCCAAGAAGATGCGCGAGGAAAAAGGAAAACGAATGGCTTCCAACCAGGATTGATAAACTGTGAAAACGCTTGCCCGCCTGCTATCCATCCGCCCAGATGATGCGCAAAAGACGATTCTGCTCTATGCGATGCATTTCGTGTTTTACCTTGGATTGCGCTGGGGAGAAAATGCAAGCGACGCCATGTTCCTGGAATACTGGTCGTCCCGCGACCTGGGGACGATGTTCATCGCGGGTTCCACCCTGGCCTTCGTGATCGGGCTGATTTATACATCTTATGCCGACCGGATCAACAACCGCAAGCTCCTGATTGTATTGCTCCTGGTGATGATTGCCTGGCTGGTTTCGGTGCGCATCCTGCTGTTCACCAACGGCGGACAAGGTGGGCTGGCATACCCCTATTTCTACCTGGTTTACGATGCCCTCAACGGGCTGGCCACCCTGCACATTCTCAATTACATCAACGATTTTTACGATACCCGGACTGCCAAGCGGGCCTTGCCGCTCATGCTCTCTGCCGGGATTATTGCCAGCGCCCTGGCCGGTTTCAGCGGCAAGTTTCTGGAAAAGCTGATCAGCCTGGAGAACATTCCGCTGGCCTGGGCGGCTGCGCTGGTTGTTGTAATCGGGTTTGTCTTCCTGACCCGGCATTACCTGTCCAACGACGCTTCCTATGTCAGCCAGGTCAGGTTGACCCGGGCAAATGCCCAGGCCAGCAGGAACAGCCTCGAAAATCTCAAGCTGGGTTACCAGTTCGTCCGTGAATCGGGCCTGTTGCGCTGGCTGGCGCTGGCAACCTTTCTGATGCTCTTCCTGCTGAAGCTGCTCACTTTCCATGCCAGCACATTTTTCGAGCAGGCCTTCACCGGCAACCCGAATGGCCGTTTTGCCTTCTTTGCCAGCATGGATGGTATCGGCTATAGCCTCGGGTTGCTCATCCAGCTTTTCCTCTTCAATCGCCTTCTCTCGCGCTTGGGGGTCGGTGGGATGAGCTTCATCTATCCCTCGCTCACCTTCCTGTCTGTCATCTCGATTGTGTATAACCCCGGCTGGATCACCTCTGTATTTGGCCGCTTCAATGTGGGGATTTTCAAGCGCTCGATTCGTAATCCCCTGGATGCCATGCTCTATAACGGCTTGCCGGTGCAAATCAAAGGCCGCGCCAAAGGATTTATTAACGCAGTCCTGGTGGCTCTCGGCACGCTGATGGCGGGCCTGCTGCTGTATGGGTTGAAACAGGGTTGGCTTTCTGCAACCCTGCTGGATGTATTTGGGTTGCTGGCTGTGTTGCTCTTTGTTCTGTCGGCCTTCAAGATTCGAGAGAATTACACCCGCTCCCTGGCAAATTTGCTTACGGATGAAAAATTAAACATCCTCGGCCTGGAACAGGAAGCCTTCGACACCGACCCGGCAGCTGTCCAAATCCTTTACCAACAAATAGCATCCTCCCAGGATGACAAAATGACCGTTTTCCTGGCAGAAATGGCCTATGAAACCCAGGGGGCAAAAGCCTTGCCGGTTTTGCTCAACCTGGCCGAAAGCGCATCCCCGCTTGTGCGCGCAAGCCTGATCCAACTCATCGGCGCAGATTGGATTGGCGACCCTGCTGTTTATGAGCTTTGCCTGCGCGGGGTGGGAGACGAGGATGCCGGCATTCGCCTGGCGAGCATGAACGCCCTGGCCGGCAAAGCGGATATAGAGCGGGATGATATCGTCCTGGGGGCTTTTTCCGCTCGCCTGGCGGATAGCGAGATCAACGTCCGCGCCGCCGCCATTCCGCCGCTGATTTCTTCGGGCGATTTCCATTACCTGGCCCCGGCCGTACAGCAATTATCGTTGTGGCTGTCCGATGAGAAGGATGCCTCCCGGCGCAAATTGGGGTTGCAGGTTCTGGTCAAGGTCAAAAACGAACGCCTGATCCAAACCCTCGTCCGTTACCTGCGCGATAGTGACCCGTCCGTCCGCGCCTGCGCAGTGGAACTGATCGACGATATTTCCGCGCAAGCAACCTCGCGCGAGATCAAAGGCCAGGGACTCGACATCCTGCAAACCCTGCTGAGCGATCAAGATTCGTCTGTGCGGCTGGCCGCAATCGCCGGCCTGTCACATTTTCACAGCCAACCGGCCAGTCTGGCAATCTTGCAGGCATTTTCGGATGAAAGTTTCGAGGTGCGCAAACTGGCCTGTCATTCCCTGGTCCCGCTGCCGAAGCGCGAGCTATTGGGATTACGTTCCAGCAAAAACCAATTGCAGGCCGAATGCGCCTGTTACGTTTTGGCGTCAGCCAAGCATGAGGCCGCCCGACGGCTAATTCCGTCGCTGATGCTCAAGCTGTTGAAAAATATTTACACCCTGCATACCCTGGAATTTCCCCTGCAATCCATTTCATCACCAGGCGCGGTGTTCTTGCGAAACACCCTGCGCGAACAGGTTGAACAATACCTGGATCGTGTCTTCTGGCTGGTCGAACCCCTTTGCAGCCAGGAGGATATCCACGCAATCCGGCGCAGCCTCCTGGGCGGCGACATCTTGAACCAGGCCAATGCCATCGAAACAATCGAATCGCTCACTTCACCCCAGGTGGCGCAACTGTTGGCCCCACTTTTTGACGGCACAAGCCCCAAAAGTATCGTGGAGCAGGGTGTTGCCAAACTGTCGATGCGCTCTTTCGAGGATGCATCCGATGTTTATCAGCAGTTCTGGCCGCAACTGGCCAACCCGGATCAGGAATCGCTGACAACCGATTTGTTCGACTCTGCCACGCGCGAGTGGATTCAAGGCCTGACCATTTACAGCATTGTCGAACAAACTTTGCTGCGCACACCAAGCAAGCTGCCCAAGGCGAGTATCTTGATTGCCCTGGTCAAGACCCAAACACAAGAAAGCCCGTTCATTCAGGAAGTTTTGAAATATGCCACGGCGCATATTTTAATCAGCCCGGAAGCCATCTCAGTGGAGAAGCCTATGTTGACCGCGATTGAGAAAGTTATTTTCCTGAAAGAAGTACATTTTTTCCAGGAAGTCACCATTGAACAACTCCGCATCCTGGCCAGCATCTGCGAGGAAAAGCATGTTGAGCAGGGAGAAAAAATATTCGCGGAAGGCGACCAGGAAGAAGCCCTGTATGTGGTGGTCAGCGGCCGGGTTGCGCTCCAGCGCCAGGTCAATCGGCGCATCAGCCGGTTGGCAGTTTACGAATCGCGCCAGTATTTTGCGGAAATGTCCATTTTTGACGCCAAAGTCCATAAGGCCGATGCGGTGGCCCTGGAACCCAGCGTTCTTTTGCTCATCCGCCAGGCCCTCTTGTCTTCGCTGGTGGAACGCTATCCGCGCCTGGCAATCAACCTGCTCAAGGTGCTCAGCCAACGCTTGCGGACTCTCAACGATACCCTTGCAGATAAAACTGAGTCCAAGCCCGATACCCTGGTCAACATCTTTGACAAGCTCTCGTAAAACCCGGCGATTAAAAGAAAAGACGCAGTCCGTAGCCTGCGTCTTTTTTGTTGTGGAAGTGAGCCTTAGAGCAACGTTGCGCTCAGGGTGATTTGCGGCCCGGCCAGGGCCTTCGAGATCGGACAATTCTTCTTGGCCGCTTCGGCGTGCTCAAGGAATTCGGCCTCGCCGATGCCCGGCACCCTGGCCTCGGTCTTGACTTCGATCAGGCTGATGGTCGGCCCTTCGGTCAGGTGGACGGTGGCGCTGGTGCTGATGCTCTCGGGGGTGTAGCCGGCCTTGGTCAGCAGGGCCGAAAGGAACATCGAAAAACAGCCGGCCTGGGCCGCGCCGATCAATTCTTCGGGGTTGGTGCCCTTGCCTTCTTCAAAGCGCGAGGCAAAGGTGAACGGGCCTTCATAGGCGCCGCTGGCCAGTTTCATCGTGCCAGCGCCTTCTTTAAGAGTGCCTTTCCATTCGGCAAAAGAGGTGCGAGTGGTCATCAGATTTTCTCCTTGTTGGTGTGTGGCGCGGGATGCTATCCCGCAAGATCGCTTTTCTCGGGTGCTGCGGGATAACATCCCGCACTACAGGTTTATAAACGAATCGCCGCCAAAAATCAACCCAAAATAGTCCAATTTGAGATGATTTGGCATTCCTAATGCCGGTGACTGGCGGTGCCGAAAGCATGTTCAAACACCAGCCGGGCGTAGTAATCCCAATCGAAGCCGGGATCGTAGGCAATCGCCCCACCGCTGCGGCTGGCAGGCGCATTTTTCAGGTTGGTCTCCAGGAAGGCCAGCATCTGCGCCCAGGCCTGGCTCTTGAGGCTGTCCGCGCGGATTTCGTCCATGTTGGTCATGAAAGCGTGCGGCTGGCCCTCGTAAATCGTGATTTCGTTGGGCACTCCAGCAGCGTTCAGGCCATCTTCGAGCGCATAAACTTCCTCGAGCGGGATGGAATTATCGGCCCCGCCGAAGATACCCAGCACCGGGCCGGGCAGGTTTTGCAAAACCTGCGGGTCAGTTTCGGATGAACCATAAAAGATGACCGTTGCGGCAATCCCGTTATTGTGCAGGCTGTACGAAAGCGAAACGCGGCCCCCGTAGCAGAAACCGAGAATCCCGATCCGGGCCGGGTCGGCCTCGGGCTGCGATTCGATCCAGGCGTAGACCGAGTCCAGATCGGCGTTGACCTGCTGCGGGTCGCTGGTCGCCACCTGGTAAATCGCGCGCGGAATCCAGGAGGTGGTCGATCCGCGGAAGGTATCCGGGGCGACCACCAGGTAGCCGGCCTCGGCCAGGCCGTCCGCCATGCTGGTGATGGCGGCGTTCAAGCCAAAAAATTCGTGAATCATAATCACCACCGGGAAAGGCCCTGCGCCAGCAGGGCGGGCAACGTAGGCGCGCACATCCGGGCCGCCATTGACGCCGGGAACGGTGGTAGTGGTCACAGCCGCCAGGCGTTCCTGGCTGCCCAGCCCCGCCAGGGGAATCGAAAGCCCGAGCAGCAAGACCAGCGCCAGGGCCAGACCGAGAACGGCAAACACAATTTTCGCAATCGCTTTAAACATAAATCTCTCCCAGAATGATTTTCTGGGAGAGATTTTACGAGAATACACATCCAAAAACTCTCAATTTATTAGCTCTCTTGCATAAGTACTATCACAAGCCCTGAGCGGAGCGTCCTTCGACTACGGGCTGCGCAAAATACGCTTTGCCCTCCGCTCAGGACAATATAATTTCATGCACGAAGCGAAGTCGAAGGGCTTTTTCAAATCAATCATTACTTTTGCAAGAGGTTTATTCAGGCAACAACTTTTTTGATGAACTCCACCCAGCGGATGAAACCGCGTTCGCTGAACCAGGTCAATCGCGGCGCAACCGATTGGCCATCGATGATGGTCTCCGCCGTTTCGAGGCAAACCCGGGCCATGAGCCAGGACTCGTCGACGCTCTCATGCGCCCGGCGCAGGATGTCGCGGGCGGATTCCGTTTTGCCTGCCAGGTGGGCAGCCAGGGCATAGGTGGCGTAAAACTCCCCGGCTTCATCGAGGCCCTGCCAGCCGTTCTCGGCCTGGGCAAAGGCCTGCAAAACCGGCGCAGGCGGCTGGGCCGGCAGCCGCGATTCGAGCCAGGCATAGAACTTGAGCACCGCGCCAAGTCCCTGGTTCAGGCCGACGAGGCGCTGCCAGTCGTTTTCGCGGGCAATATGCAGCGAACGGGCCAGCATCTCATCCGCGCCAAGGAAATTCTTCTGACACAGTTCGATGAAACCGACATAGGCCGGGGCATACGACTCGGCCATGTGATTGCCAATCGAACGGCTCAAGAGCAGGTAATTCTGCTGGCACTGGCGGGCTTCATCGTAGCGGGCCTGATCCATCAGCACCAGGCCCTGGTTGTGCAATGCAATCGCTTCCAGCCGGCGTTCGCCAATCGAACGCGCCAATTGAATGACGTTCTCATAACAGGCCGCCGCCGCATTCCAATCACCCAGGGAATGCTGGGTGATACCCTTGGAATTCCAGGCGCGCGCTTCCATGCGCGCATTGCGGTTCTGCTGGGCAACCTGCAACAGTTCATCGGCCAGGCTTTTGGCGCGGTCGTAGTGTCCCAGGCGCATTTCGATGTTGAATTCCGTGCCCAACATGGCCATCCGTTCGCCCTGCAAGGCATCGGCATTCAAATTCATCCGGCTGCGCAGCTCTACAAAAAAATCGAGCGCCAACTGCGGTTTGCCCATGATTTCGGTGATGAAATAACCCCACAGGTTGGCCCAACGCAGGCGCAGGATTTCAGCGGAAACACCGCGCAAACCATCCAACTCCATTTCGGTCTGGCGATACGAATCTTCAGCTTCCTGGGTTTTGCCGAGGCGGGTCAGCAGGTCGGCCTGGGTCAGCAGCAGGGCCAGACGCGCATCCTGCATACGGATTTTGTCCCAGCGCGCCAGCGGATCATCAATCAGCAGGGTGATGCGCTCCGGCATCTTCAGGATTTCGCTGGAGGTTGTCCAGCCCTCGGCCAGGATCGCATCCAGGTTCGAGCGCCCCCGATCCAGGTTGCCGCTAAAGATGTCGGATTCGGCGATTTGGCGGGCCAGCACCAGGCGGCGCACCCCGCGGGTGTGCTCGAAGGCCACCCGGAAAGCGTCCGCCGCCTCCTTGCCGCGATGGTGCTTGCGGTGCAGCCAGCCGAGCGCCTCGTGCCACAGGCTGGCCTCGCCCTGGTCGCCATGCTCGATGCGCGAACGCGCAATCAGCGGGATAAGCAGGATGCCGGCCCCTTCCCAGTAATCGCCGGAAATCTCCAGCTTCAGCTTGGCCCATTCTTCCAGTCCGCCCAGCCATTTCTGACGTTCCTCGCGCGGAATACGCGCCAGGGCGGCTTCCTGCAAGCGGCCATGCCGGAAAACTTCTTCCATCTCACCCTTGAACAGCTTGGAAACTTCCTGGTAGATGGTTTCAGTCTCGCGCAGGACATCGATGCCCTGCTTCATTTCAGCGTCCGGGCGATCCCAAATGCGGCCAACCGCCTCCAGGGTAAAGCGTCGCCCCATCAGCGCGCCGCGCTTGGCAACTTCCTTGCCTGCCAGTCCCAGGCGCTCGAGGCGCGCCTCCATCACCTCGCGGATCGATCCCGGCAGCGGCATATTCTCAGCCAGCATCCCGCTCTCGTTCTGCTCCTTGACCAGCAAGGCCGTCTCAACCGCAAAGAGCGGATTGCCTTCGGTATGGTCGGCAATCCGGGCGGCCATGGCCGGGCTGATCAAGCCATCGCCGAGGGGGATCAAGGCTTGCGCCAGCGTTTCGGGCTGGATCTCTTTCAGGCGGATCTCGGCCACCAGGCCCTCTTCGACCCACTTTTGCAGCGGGGCAAACCAGTAACACTCCGGGCCAAAATCCTCTTCACGGACGGTCAACAGGATGAAAACCGGCGCGTGCCACTGTACCCGGATGGCCCACTCGAGAAAAGCGACCGTGTCAGCGTCGCCTTTCTGGGCGTCCTCGACAATCACAATCCAGGGTTCCTGGCGGGCGTTGGCCTCCATCCAGGCTTTGAGTTCGGCGAAGGCATTCGTCCATTTGGCCGGACCGTCCAGGCTGGCAATCTGAAACTCGGGACGCTGGATGCCCAAGACAAAAGCCAACAACTCAACCGTGGTGGTTCTTCTCTCTTCCGGCACGCCGGGATATTCTTCAGCCAGGCGCGCGGACAGTTGGGCCAGGATGGCTTCCTCGCCCAATTCCAGCGGCAGGTTGAACCGGTTGCGAATCAGGGAGTTCAAGCCATGCGAAGGCAGACGTTCGCTATGGTCGTACTGGATGACATCGAAACGGAACAATTCGGGCTGGTGCTGGGCCCATTCGCGCAGTTCCCAGGTCATGCGGCTCTTACCGACCCCGGCCGCGCCGCGGATGAAAAACGCCTCGAGCGCGTTCCCGGCCAGGCAGCGCTGCAAGCCCGCCTGCAAAAGCTGCCATTCCTGCTCACGGCCAACAAATGGAGGCAGTTCAACCAGCGGCGTTGAGCGTTCCGCGAGCACATCATAAGGCTGGATGGTATGCTTTTTGCCCTTTAATTCAATCGCTGGTTTGAGCGAAAAATCGAAATAGCGGCGGGTCTCATCGTAAACCGGCTGCGAGATCCAAACCCCGCCGGGGCTGGCCACCGATTGGATGCGCGAGGCGGTGTTGACCGTGTCGCCCATCACCGTCCAGGCCCCGCCAATCTCGCGGTACATGGCCTCCCCGGCGTGGATGCCCACCCGCAAGCCAAAGTTGAAACCGGTCTGGGCGTTGTAGCGCGCCGCTTCCTGCTGCATGGCCAGCCCGGCCCGCACCGCGGTGCGGGCGGCGTTCGGGTCCGGATTCGGCACACCAAAGGTGGCGACAATCGCATCGCCCAGGAACTTGTCCACCACCCCGTTATACTGCTCGACCACCTGCCCCAGGCGCTGCAACAAGCCCCCAACAATGCTGGCAACCTCATCGGCAGAGCGTTCTTCGGAAAACGCAGTGAACCCGGCCAAGTCGGCAAACAAAACGGTCATATAACGCAATTCGCCGCCGGGTTTGCCGCGCTCCGCGATTGGATCAGGCGAATTCAGCGCAGACGTTTTGCCGACAGCGATTGGTTTGCCACATGCGCCGCAAAATTTGAGCGCACTGGCTAGTTCTTCAGGCCACTGGGTCCCACAATGTGGACATAACATACCTTTATTATACACAACATATTTTGTCAGAATTATTGCCAAATTCCTTACAACTCCCAAGTTTCATATACCATCCAATTGGATGGTATATGAATTGTGTGTCCCGCAAACAGGTTTTTGACTTTCCATTCAACATCCACCCTGAAAAGCACAGCCTGGAGATGTTCAAAAAGATGGGCATGAACGAGGCGATGCTCGGGGTGGATACCCAAAATCCCAACGGGGCTTTCGACCTGTACGAAAAGTGTGGCTTCAGGTCGATGACAAAAAGCATCATCTATGAAAAAGCCTTGATGCTCTAGACAGGACAGGAGCGCGCGCCGGAAATGGCGCGCGCTCTATTTATCATTATCAAACAAAACTTAAGAATTATTAAATTATTATTGACAAAAATAAAATAATAGTTAAAATAAATAAAATATATTTACGAACACTTAAAAAGGCCTACGATGAACTTTCAACCCATCCCCCAGGAAGATTTCCAGCGCAACTGGAAAACCCGCTTTTTCACCATTTTTGGCGGCCAGGCGCTTTCGCTTTTCGGCTCATCACTCGTGCAATTTGCGCTGGTCTGGTACCTGACCCAGCAGACCGGCTCCGCGACCATCCTGGCCACCGCCACCCTTGTCGCCATGCTGCCCCAGGTGCTGCTCGGCCCATTCGTGGGCGCGCTGATCGACCGCTGGAACCGGCGCATCGTCATGGTCGTTGCCGATGGGGCCATCGCCCTGGCCACCCTGGCGCTGGCCGGCCTGTTCCTGTTTGACCTGGTCGAAGTCTGGCACATCTACGCCATCCTGCTGATTCGCTCCGTCGGCGGCGCCTTCCACTGGCCAGCCATGTCAGCCTCGACCTCCATGATGGTACCCCAGGAACACCTGGCGCGCGTAGCCGGACTGCAACAAACCCTGCACGGGCTGGTCTCCATCGTCGCTCCGCCAACCGGCGCAGTCCTGATCAGCTTGCTGCCAACCCAGGGCGTTCTGATGATCGATGTCTTGACCGCGCTCATGGCAATCCTGCCGTTGTTATTCATCGCTATCCCGCAGCCCACCCGTGAGCAGAACGAAAAAGGCGAACACCCAACCTCCTACTGGCAGGATGTGCGCGATGGCTTCGCCTATGTTGCCGCCTGGCCGGGATTGATGGCCATCCTGCTGATGGCCGTATTCATCAACTTCCTGCTGACCCCAGCCGGATCGCTGATGCCCCTGCTGGTCACCAAACATTTTGGCCTGGGCGCGCTCGAATTCGGTCTGACCGATTCACTCTTCGGGGTTGGCATGATTGGCGGCGGGATTTTGCTTGGCGTCTGGGGCGGTTTCAAAAAGCGCATCGTCACCTCCATGCTGGGTATTATCGGCCTGGGGATTGGCGTCATGACCACTGGCCTGGCCCCGGCCAATATGTTTTGGATGGCCCTGGTTGGCATGTCCGTGATGGGGTTCATGAATCCAATCACCAATGGCCCGCTGCACGCTGTCATCCAGGCGACCGTCAAGCCCGAAATGCAGGGCCGGGTCATGTCGCTGGTTGGCAGCGCCGCGACCGCCATGACGCCGCTCTCCCTGGCGGTCGCCGGGCCAGTCTCGGATCTGATCGGCATCCGCACCTGGTATCTCTTCGGCGGCGCCGCCTGCCTGCTGATGGGCATAGCAGCCTTTTTCATCCCGGCGATTATGAGCGTTGAAGAAAATCACAGCGGGCAGGAAGCAGAACCCGCGCAGCAAACCCTGGCCATTGCAGATTAAAAATTTCTCTCCCCCTGAGCCGCGTCCCCGCTCAAAAAAGAGCGGGGACGCCAATTTTAAAGTTGACGGAATCCGCCCGCCTGTGGTATCATCAGCCCGCTAAAAAGCCAGCCAAATGCTGGTTTCCCGTTTTTTTGAGTAAGGAGACTCTTATAGCCGAGCAAGAATTTCGAGTAAATGAGGGCATCCGCGTTCCGGAAGTTCGCGTGATTGGCGCAACAGGTGAAAACCTGGGTGTTTTGGTGATTCGTCAGGCCATTCAAAACGCCCGCGAACAGGACCTGGATCTGGTGGAAGTTTCACCGAACGCCAACCCACCCGTCTGCCGCGTCATGGATTTTGGCAAGTTCCTTTACGAGCGCGAAAAGAAAGAGCGCGAAGCCAAAAAAGCCCAGACCAAGATCGAAGTCAAGGAAATCCGCCTGCGCCCCAAGACCAATGAGCACCACCGCGGTTTCAAAGTGGATGACGCTCGCCGCTGGCTGCTGCAAGGGCACAAAGTGCGCGTCACCGTCAAGTTCCGCGGCCGCGAGATGGATTATCCCGAAATTGCCCTGGAAGACTTACGCGAAATTGCCCAGTCGCTTTCAGATGTTGGCGTGATCGAACAGCCGCCCATGTTTGAAGGCCGCACCATGCTCGTGGTGATGGGTCCGGCGAAAGTCAAAGCCAAGAAATCCGATAAAGCTGATGACGGCGATGCCCAGGCCGAATCTGAAGAAAGTTAGTTTTCGCAGCAACAAATCCTCGTCCATCCCTGCGGGACAGTTGACTGGCCCGCAGTTATTTTTCCTGAAAGGAGCAATGCGCCATGCCTCACAAGCTTAAAGCAGGCAAATACAAACTCAAGACCCACAAGGCGACTTCCAAGCGTTTTCGCCTGACCGGTTCCGGTGTGCTGGTTCGCACCAAAGGCGGCAAAAGCCACCTGCGCCGCCGTACTTCCGACCGCACCAAGGCCCTGTTGTCCGAGATGCTGCCCGTCAAGGGCCGCGGTATCATCAAACGCGTCCGCCGTCTCGTGCCAAATCTCAAGGCCTAATATCGTATCCAATTTTTTATTTGCGTCTGCCGGGTGTACGCAACTGAAGCCGGAATCAATCCGCTTCGACGCCCGGGGGAACGCAGGAGGTTAAACAATGGCTCGTGTAAAAGGTGGCCCGCAAGGCTATCGCCGTCATAAGAAAGTTTTGAAGATCACCAAAGGTCAGCGTGGTTCCAAGCACCTGCTCTTCCGTCGCGCCAACGAAGCGATGCTCAAGAGCCTGTGGTACGCCACCCGCGACCGCCGCGTGCGCAAACGCGACCTGCGCCGCCTGTGGATTGCCCGTATCAACGCCGCTGCGCGCTTGAACGGCATTTCCTACAGCCGCCTGGTTGCCGCCATGAAGAAAACCAACATCGCGCTCAACCGCAAAATGTTGGCCGACCTGGCCGTGCGCAACCCGCAAGCCTTTGCCGCAGTTGTGGCCCAGGCAACAAAGTAGTAAAAAGGTAACAGTAAAAAGGAACCCGGATGGCAGTAATGCTGTCCGGGTTTTTGTTATCCTGTTTTACAGTTCTTCAGGTTTTCAGTTGTCCGCTTCCATCCGAGAATCCGCTAAAAAGTCCGTTGCCAGCCGTTCGTTTCAATCCGTGATTCCGCAAAAGAGTCCGTTTTCAAGTTTTATGGTAAATTAACAGCATGCCAAAGACTCTCTACCTCATCGACGGACATGCCCTGGCCTATCGCACCTATTTCGCCCTGACCGGTTACTCGCCCAGCGGCTCGCGCTGGCAGACATCCAAAGGCGAACCAACTGCCGGGATTTACGGTTTTGCCACCGTGCTGCTGCGCCTGCTTGAACAAGAAAAACCCGATTACATTGCCGTGGCCTTCGATGTGGGCAAAACCTTCCGCGACGAGCTCTTTCCCGAATACAAAGGCACCCGCGCCAAGATGCCCGACGACCTGCGCCCGCAAATCGAGCGCATTCGCCAGATGGTGGACGCTTTCAACATCCCGCGCCTTGAAATGGAAGGCTACGAAGCCGACGATGTGCTCGGCACCGTGGCCAAAAAAGCTGCCGCGCAGGGTATCGGCGTCAAAATCATTACCGGCGACCGCGACCTGCTGCAACTGGTTGGCGACCACATCATCGTCAGCCTGCCGCAAAAAGGCAAAATGGGCGATTCGGAAGATTACATCACCGATGACCAGGTCAAGGCTTACTTCGGCGTGCCGCCCCGCCTGGTGGTCGATTACAAAGCCCTGCTCGGCGACTCGTCCGACAACATCCCCGGCGTCAAGGGTATCGGCGAGAAAACCGCCCAAGCGCTCTACGAAACCTTCAAATCGCTCGACGATCTGTACGCCCATCTCGACCAGGTGCCGCCCAAAGTACGCAGCAAGCTCGAAGAAAACCGCGAGATGGCCTACCTGAGCCGCGACTTGGCCACCATCCGCACTGACTTGGCGATTGATTTGGATTTGGAACAGGCGCGGCCTGCAAACTTTGACCCCACCAAAGTGGAAAATCTCTTCCGTGAGTTGGAATTCCGCTCGCTCGTGCCCAGGGTGGCCGGTTTGACCGGCAAAAAAGCGGAACCAACCTCCAGGCCGGCTGCCACCAAACCCGGCCAGCAATTATCCTTTTTCGAAACCGCGCCGGCCCCGGCCTACCAGTCCGCGCCGCCCCCGAGCACGGACACCGAAACCCGCATCGTCGATAGCGCTGAAAAGCTGTCCGCGCTGGCAGCGGAGTTGGCCAAAGCCAGGGAAATCGCTTTCGACAGTGAAACCACCTCGACCGAGGAGATGCGCGCTGAAATCGTCGGCATCTCGCTGGCCTTCGAAGCGGGAATCGGCTATTACATCCCGGTCGGTCACAGCCAGGGCCAGAACTTAAGCCTGGACGCGGTACTGGCCGCCCTGCAGGGACCGCTCACCAATCCAAACATCCCCAAAATCGGACATAACATCAAATACGACGCCATCGTATTGGCGCGGTTTGGCCTTTTCGTTGAGCCGCTTTCGTTCGATACAATGCTGGCCGAGTGGCTGATCGATCCCGGTTCGCGCAACCTGGGCCTGAAAAACCTGTCGCTGGCGCGCCTGGGCATCGAAATGACCCACATCGAAGATCTGATCGGCAAGGGCAAAAACCAGCTTTCGATGGCCGATGTGCCGGTGGAAAACGCCGCGCCGTATGCCGCCGCTGATGCCGACATGACCCTGCGCCTGAAAGCCATCCTGGAAGAAGAACTGCAAAAAGCCGGGATGATGGCTGTCTTCCAGCAGGTGGAAATGCCGCTGGTGCCTGTTCTGGCGCAAATGGAAATGAACGGGGTGCGCCTCGACCTGGATTTCTTCCTGGCCTTTTCAAAAGAATTGACCGAGCGAATCGGTAACATCGAAAAGCGCATCTACGAGTCGGTGGGGATGGTTTTCAACATCAACTCGACCCAGCAGCTCTCGAAAGTGCTCTTCGAGCGTCTGCGCTTGACCCCGCCCGGCAACTTCCGCAAAACCGCCAGCGGACATTACTCGACCTCGGCGGATGTACTCGAAGAACTGCGCGGCCAGCACGAAGTGGTCGACCTGGTGCTGGAGCAGCGCGAGTTGACCAAACTCAGGTCGACGTATGTGGATGCGCTGCCCGCCGCGGTCGACCCGGTCACGGGCCGGGTGCATACTTCCTTTAATCAGACCGGTTCGGTCACGGGGCGGCTTTCCTCCTCGAACCCGAATCTGCAAAACATCCCGACCCGCACCGAGTTGGGGCGGCGGGTACGCAACGGCTTCATCGCTGAAGAGGGCAATGTGCTACTCTCGGTCGATTACTCGCAGATCGAACTACGAATCGTGGCCCACGTTTCGGGCGATGAGACCATGCTGGAGGCCTTCCGCCAGGGACAGGACATCCACGCCGCAACCGCCGCCGCAATCTACGACATCCCACTGACGCAAGTCAACAAAGACCAGCGCCGCCACGCCAAGGCGATTAACTTCGGCCTGATTTACGGCATGTCGGCCTTCGGGCTGACGCGCTCGAGCGGGCTGACCCTGGGCGAATCGGAGAATTTCGTCAAGGCCTACTTCGAGCAGTTCCCCGGCGTCAAGAAATACCTGGACGGAACCCGCCGGCAAGCCACCGAACAGGGCTATGTTGAAACGCTCTCGGGCCGCAGGCGCTACTTCCCGCTGCTGCAATCGCAGCAAATCAATCACAACGTCCGCCAGCGCGAGGAACGCGAGGCCATTAACGCTCCCATCCAGGGCACGGCCGCCGATATTATGAAGGTTGCCATGCTCAAGGTCGGCCCGGCCCTGCTCAAGTCGGGACTAAAAGGCCAGATGCTGCTGCAAGTTCACGATGAGATTGTGATAGAATGCCCCAAGCAAGAATTACAGGAAACCGCCCGGCTCGTCCAACAGGTGATGAGCGAGGCGTATTCATTGAGCATTCCGCTCCTGACGGAGGCCCGCTGGGGCCAAAAATGGGGCGAGATGCAGGTGTTGGGTTAAGGTGACTTATGGCTGGTCGTGAGGATATATTTCAACGCGCAATGAACGAAGGCCACTCAGCCGCCTGGGACCAGGCCTGGGAGCAAGCCGCCACCGCGTATAAAAAGGCGTTGGCAGAATTTCCCGATCATCCCAAGGCGCTGGGCAGCCTGGGATTAGCCTTGTTCCAGCGCCAAAAATTTGACGAGGCGCTCAAAGTTTATATCCGCGCAGCCCAGGTCACTCCCGAAGACCCGACCCCTTTTGAGAAAATTGCTTTTATCGAGGAAAGACAGGGCAACCTGAAAGAGGCCATCCAGGCCTCCTACCAGGCAGCTGAACTCTTCCTGAAAACCCGCGACGTTGAAAAAGCCATCGAAAACTGGCTGCGAGTGGTGCAACTGAACCCGGAGCACATCCAGGCGCGCTCGCGGCTGGCTTTCGTACACGAGAAAACCGGCCAGATCCATCAGGCCGCCACCGAATACCTGGCGGTTGCCAGCCTGCTGCAAAACCTGGGCAACATCGACAAAGCGCTTGAGATTTTGAAGCACGCCCAACAACTGGAAAGCGGCAATTCCGAAATCGCCCAGGCGCTGGCGATGGTCAACGCCGGGAAACTGCTGCCCAAGCCCAGCCGTCCCAAAGGTGGGACCGGGCCACTGCGCATGGCGCAGGTCAAGCAGTTGGAAGCTCCGCATGAAGAAATCAAGGACAGCCCGGACCCCATCAGCGAAGCACGCAAAAAAGCCCTGAATGTGCTCGCGGATGCGCTCTTCCAACTGACCGATGAGAGCAGCGAGGAAGCCCAGACCCGGCGCGGACTGCAATCGATCATAAAAGGCACGGGACAGTTATCTGCCCAGGCCGAACAGACCCGCATCCTGCTGCACCTGAGCCAGGCGATTGACTCCCAGACCAAGAACCAGGAAGCGATGGCCGCCGATGAGTTGGAAAAGGCCATTGAAAGTGGATTTTCGCACCCGGCGATTTATTTTGACCTGGGATACCTGCGAGCCGCGAGCGGCCGCTCCGAAAGCGCTCTGCGCAACCTGCAACAATGCAACAAACACGCCGATTATGAACTGGCCGCCCGGCTGTTGAGCGGGCAGATTCTGGTCGGGTTGAACCGGCTGAAGGAAGCGGCAATCGAGAACCTGGAAGCGCTCAAAATTGCAGATTCGGCGGTGGTAAAAGCGGAAGAAGCGGACATGATCCGACAGCTATACGAACCGCTGATCGAGTCGGTTGGCCGGGACCTGGATGACAGCGCCTTGCAAAAATTGTGCGACAACGTCCAGGAAATGTTGGCCAGGCTCAACTGGCGGGCGCACTTGGTCAAATTGCGCGATGAAATGCCCAAAACCGATGCGGACGCCATCCTGCCCCTGGCCGAAATCCTGATCCAGGCCCAATCGAGCCACGTAATCGAGTCGATTAACTACATCAACCAATTGGCCCGCAGCAACCGCCTGCGTTCCGCCATGGACGAGGCCTTCCAGGCCATCAAGTATGCCCCAACCTACCTGCCGCTGCACATGCTGATTGGCGACCTGTTGATTCGCGAAGGACAAACCCAGGATGCCATCAACAAGTTTACGGTTGTGGCCAATGCCTATGGTGTGCGCGGCGAGGCTTCGCAGGCAAGCAAAGTGCTGCGCAAAATCATCCAGCTTGCCCCGATGGATATGGCCGCCCGTAACCGTCTGATCGAGCAACTCGTTGCGCGCGGGCAGCAGGACGAAGCCATCGCAGAATACCTCGACCTGGCCGATATTTACTATCGCCTGGCCGAGTTGGAAATGGCGCGCAAAACCTATACCACCGCCCTGCGCCTGGCACAGCAGCCCAACGCCAACCGCCAGTGGAGCGTCCAGATTTTACGGCGCATGGCCGATATCGACATGCAGCGCCTGGAATGGAAACAGGCCCTGCGCGTTTACGAACAACTCCGCACCCTGCGCCCCGACGATGTTTCGGCCCGCTCCAACCTCATCGAGTTGAACCTGCGCCTGGGCCAGCCCGCTCAGGCCCACGGCGAATTGCTGTCGTATCTCGAATATCTGGAAGGCAACAAGAACAGCGCCCAGGCCATTCCCTTCATCGAAAAACTGATCGAGGAAAACGATCATCCCATCCTGCGCCGGGAATTGGCTGCGCAATATCACCTGGCTGGGCGTACCTCCGAGGCGGTGACCATGCTGGATGCCATCGGCGACCAATTGATGGAAAAAGGCGATAAAAACGGGGTGCGCGAGGTCATCACCCAGATTTTGGCCATGAATCCGCCCAACGCTGAGGATTACCGCAACCTGTTAACCCAGTTGTAGTTCGCATGCCCGCCAGCAACGATTTGTTCCCGCCATCCGAATTTGACGCATGGGCCGAGCATTACGACCGCTCCGTATGTGAAGAATCCGTTTTTCCCTTCGCTGGGTACGAGCGGGTATTGCAGAAAATTGTCGAATTAAGCGATGTCCAATCGGGCCAAGCTGTGCTGGATTTGGGCGCGGGCACCGGCAACCTGGGGCTGTACTTTACAAAGCAAGGCTGTGACCTGACCTGCACGGATTTTTCCGAAGCCATGCTGGCAAAAGCCCGGTTGAAACTTCCCCAGGCCCGTTTTTTATTGCATGACCTGCGCGCGCCGCTGTTTGCGGGCCGCTTCGATGCGATTGTATCGGCTTACGTATTCCATCATTTCCCGCTTGAGCAAAAAATCGAGATATGCGCCCGGCTTATCCGCGACCAGCTCGTCCCGGCAGGGAAACTGGTGATTGGCGATATTTCTTTTGCTTCGCAAGCCGCCCTGGAAGATTTCAAGCGCACAATCAGCGATTGGGATGACGAGTTCTACTGGCTGGCCGATCAATCACTGGCCGCCTTTGAAAAAGCAGGCCTCGAACTGAGCTATATCCAGGTTTCAGCATGTGCAGGGGTCTACACCTTGCTGGGCCGCCGCTAAAAAGCAGAACAAAGGATCAACAATGTCCAAGTCTATACGAGTGCTGATGCTTCTTGCCTTATTGGCAAGCATCTCAGGCTTTTTTGGGCTTTCACTGAGCGGATGCCGGCAACAGGCCGGGAACCAAAACCCGCAAAAGCCGAACATCATCGTCATTATGACCGATGACCAACCCATCCATACCCTGGATTACATGCCGACCGTGCAGGAGGAAGTGGTTCAGAAAGGTGTTAATTTCACCAAAGCCTATGCAACCACCCCGCTGTGCTGTCCGAGCCGGGCCAGCATCATCACCGGGCTTTTTGCCCAACATACCGGCGTTTTGACCAACCGCCCCGGCGCACCGGCGTTTACGAAGGATAAAGAAACGGTAGCGGTCTGGTTCAAAGAGGCCGGCTATCGCACCGGCTGGATCGGCAAATATTTCAACAATATCGATATGCTGCCCCAGGATTACATCCCGCCGGGCTGGGACGATTACCAGGTTCTCTGGGATCGCGACAAAACCCTGGGGCATTTCTCCTTCTTCTACGGATACCTGCTGAACAACAATGGAAAGATGGAATCCTACGGACAGAAGGCTGAAGATTACAGTTCAGATGTCTTCACTCGCAAGGCCAAAGCCTTCATCGAAGCCGCGGAGGAACAGCCGTTTTTCCTGATCGTAAGCTACTACTCGCCACACTATCCCTACGAAGCTGCCCGGCGGCACGAGAACCTTTTCAAAACCGAGGCGGAATGGACGCCTCACTGGCCGCCCAACTTCATCGAAGAGGATATGAGCGACAAGCCCGAGTGGCTGCAAACCATGAAAAAAATTGATTACGAATACGCGCTGGATTCAGACCAGGCCATGCTGCGCTCGCTGATGAGCGTGGATGAAGGCTTGAGCGAACTGCTTAAATTGCTCGATCAGCGCCAAATTCGCGAAAATACCATTCTCGTTTTCCTTTCGGACAACGGCCTGGCGGTCGGCGAGCACCACATCATCGGCAAGGACTGCCCCTACGAGGAGTGCATCCAAATCCCATTGGCGTTGTACCATCCAGGCCAAGATTACACCGCGCGCAACGAAGAAAAGTTTGCCCTGAACATCGACCTGGCCCCCACCCTGCTCGACCTGGCCAATATTCCCATCCCCAACGGACTGGATGGAACCAGCCTCGAACCGCTGCTGGCAAATCCGGAGACAGACTGGCGCGACCATGTTTTCATTGAACATTACAAGGACGGCGAGGCCGACGACCCGTCCGGGCTGTCAACCCGCATCCCCACTTATTGGGCAATCCGCACAGATAAATGGAAATACGTTGAATACATCAACGGCGACCGGGAGTTGTACGATATGGTCAACGACCTCTATGAACTTGAAAACCTGGCCTCCCGGCCGGAATATGCCGAGTTGATTCAATCCTTCTCAGAACAAATCCAGCCCTTCCGATTTGAACCATAGACTGCCTGTTACAGGATAAACCATGGACCCCAAAATTGCATCCCGCTTCAACGAAGAGATACTCAAAACCGCCATGCGGCATTACAACATCGCCGCTGAGAACATCACCGCCCTGGATGGGTTCGAAAGCTTCATCTACCGCTTTGAACGCCCCGATGGGCGCTTCATCCTGCGCATCGGACACAGCGAACGACGCTCACCGGAACTGATCCACGGTGAAGTGGACTGGATCAACTTCCTGGCCGAGCACGGAGCCTCGGTCGCGCACGCCATCCTTTCTGAAAACGGAAACCTGGTCGAGGCCATCCCAGATGGCTACGATGCAGAATTCCTGTGCACGGCCTTCGCCCATGCTCCCGGCGGGCCAATCAGTCGCGCACAAACCAATAACAGCGTTTATCGTAATTACGGACGATTGCTGGGCCGCATGCACGCCCTGGCCAAAACCTACCTGGTCTCCAACCCGGCCTGGAAGCGCTACGACTGGGACTCGCCCGAAAACAATACGGCTGAAAAGCAAATACCAGCCAGTGACACGAGCATCCTTGAAAAATATCGCGCCACCCTGAACCACCTGCGCAAACTGCCCCGAAACACAGACGGTTTCGGCATGATTCACCAGGATGCCCACCCTGGCAACTTCTTCGTCGATGAGCAACTCAACCTGACCCTGTTCGATTTTGACGATTGCGTTTACGGGCACTTCATCTATGACATCGCCATGGTTTTGTTCTACACTTCCAACGGCGAAGCCGACCCGGCGGCCTACACGGCGCGCTTTATGCCGGTTTTTCTGGAGGGCTATCGTGAAGAAAACCGGTTGGACCCGTCCTGGTTGGCGGAACTGCCACACTTCATGAAACTACGCGAAATCGACCTGTTCGCAGCCATCCGTTTCAGCTTTGGTGAAAATCCGGATGATCCCTGGTGCGCGCGTTACCTGAGCGGACGCCGCGAGCGCATCGAGAACGATGTCCCTTACATCGACTTTGACTGGGACAGCCTGGCCAAATATCTGTAGATTGGTTGTCCCCTGGGTTATAGAGCAAGCGCAAAAAAACGCCGCGAGTTGATCGTGGCGTTTTTGATTTAGAAACCGTTATTCCTAACCGGGGCAGAAGGTCAGCGGTACGTTTTCAGCGGTATCCTGGGCTGAGTTGCCAGCCTGGTCGTTGCCAATGACAGCAATCCCGATTTCGCCGTTTGCGCCCTGGAAGAAGTTATAGGCCTGCCCGCCAATATCGACGATAGCGCGATAATAGCCGCCGCCAATGGAGGCCATTTCGACGAAAATCCCTTCCGTTCCCGCGCCGACAAATCCGTATACAAGATAAACATCGCCAACCGCGCGGTCATCAGCAACATAGGCTTCCACCGTTAAAATACCGCTCTCAGCGCTGCAGCCGCCACCGTAGTAGAGCGCCTGGGGTGAAACCAGGGTGATATCCACGGCTGGGGCGCTGGTATCCAGCGCCAGGGTAGCAGTTGGTGGAACACGGGTGGCTGTCGGCGGAACCGGCGTAAACGTAGGTGGGACGGGGGTAAGAGTAGCGGTCGGCGGCACTGAAGCAGCCGGGACGGTGGCGGTAACGGTCAAGGCGGCGACTTCGGTCTGTTTATCGGGCGGCAGGCCTTCTTCGGTAGCATCGCCCGCAGCGGGGGCCAGCGGCGCTTCAGGCGCAGCACATCCGCCGCTTTGCGAAAGGAGCGCTTCCTTGACATCCTGCGATACACAAACCAGGGCCGGGGCGCTGTCGGAGGATTCACTGCCCGCATAGGCGCGGGCTACAAGCGTATACTCGCCCGGCGCGGAAGCATTCCAACTGGTTTCGCCGTAGACAATCGCCGCTGTGGGATCTGTATCCACCGCGCCAACCGGGACGCCATTGACCAGGAACTCGATCCGGGTGATGCCGCTGCCATCCACATGGCGGGCGTGCGCCTTGAGCGGAAACGCTCCCAGGGGCAGGATCGAGCCGGGAATGGGCTGGTCGAGCCAGGCCTGTGCGCCGCTGGCCGAGAGACTGGCCCCGGGCAGAGAGCAAGCGCTCAACATCAGACAAAAAACAACAAGAAAAAGAAATGAACGTTTCATAGGGATGACATCCTTTCCAAATCCAAGACAACTCAGGGCGCGGAGGGGCCGGGAATGCCCTGCACCAGAATTTCAACTTCGCAGGAAGCCTCGTTGGAACCACCGCGCAAAACAACGGTTTCATTGATGCGCGTCCACTCGGCGTTGCTACGCGGCTGGAGGCTGGCGCTGGCAACACAATAATGTTCCGGTGAATTTTCAGTATCGTAGTCGCTCAAAACGGCTACAAAGGTAATCTCTCCCTGGCTCCCCAGGGTTGATGCCTGGACTTCCATCTCAGACAACCAGGGCGCAACATGCGGCCCGCTGAGCCATTGGTAACGCCCCTGGGTCAGGCAGGCCGTGGCGCGCGGGCAATTGCCAAACAAGGTGGTGCCGGCGCCATGGCTGGGGTCATCGCGAAAAGTGGGGGCATAATCATGGACGCCGATAAAAATATCGCCAAATACTTCCATGCGCCGGTCGGCGCACAGGATGCAGATGTCACCGTCATCGCGCAGTTCACCGGTGCGGGTGCTGGGCCCAACCGTGATGGCATTGACCGTAATCCGCACCAATCCCAGGTCGGGACAGGGCGGCTGGCGGAAGAAGATGGCCTCGCTGGGCAGGGAAGCGCCGCGCGCAGTCAGGGTGGTCACGGTAATGCGCACATTGGTACCGCAGGCATAATTGGATGGCAGAGTGGGTAAGCCCGCACTGCGACCAGCGCTGGTTGCGCCCAGGGGGCGCACCACCAATACGGAACTGGTAGGGACAGCCACCAAGCCAGGTCGCAGGTCATCTTCAACAATGGCAAGGTTAATTCTCCAGGCTATCACATCGGGTTCGTTGTAAAAAGTGTTCCCCTGCCAATTCCAGCGCAACATGGGAATAAGCGGCCCGTTACAAACACTGCTATCGACGTTCGGGTCGGTGGTTGGAAAAACATCGCAACCGGCCACATTGACAATCCGCAAGTTGGTTGGCGGAGGAATGACCGTATCGCCGCCTTCCAGCGGGTCAAGGATGGCGGGGATATTCAGGTAGACGGATTGCAGCGCACCGGGAGCGATATTTGACAGGTCGAAGCGGGAGCCAGCCGGTTGGATGCGGTAACGCAAAAAGGAGGCGCCACCCGCCGAGGCAGGCTGTCCATCCAGCGAGGCCAGTTCGCGCGGTTCAAGCGCCAGCACCTCGCTGGTCAAATCGCGGCCATCCCATTCAGGGCTGGCGTGGCTGCCCGAAAAGCGACCAATGCGCACGCTTTCTGCGCCGCGCCGCCCCCAACATTCGCCATCCAGGCGCACCAGCCCATCAGACGGCACACTCAGCGAGTAGACACCACGACTGGGCAATTGCAGGGGCAAGTCATAGCTCAGGTCGCCGGAAGTAGGGCGCAACAGGCCGGGGTCAGTGGGGATGCGCTCATAGCGCGATCCATTGATCGAAACATAGCAATACACCCCGTTGTAGGCTTCCTGGGTGGTCAGATTGAGCAGCAATAAGCGCAGGGAGGTTGTCGCGCCTGTCCCCGCCGGGGAGCACTCGGGGCCAATTTCAATGTTAATCATCGAGGTAATACCCTCGCCGCCAGGCCAGATTGGGGCAAGAAAATAGCGGTAGGTTCCCACTCTTGTCACCATGTCGGTATACGTGGAATCGGTCACGGGCAGGGTGGCCAACAGGCTCATCAAATCTTCGCCAGGGGCAATCCGGTAGATGCGGTAGCCGGTCTCGAATTCTGTGCTGGTCCAGCGCAGGGAGATTTGGCTGCATGAGTGGGTTTCGCCATCGAAACGCGGGCTGGTTGGCGAGGGAGCCGGCGAACCGGGCGCACCGGGGGCCGGGAGCGGGATGTCCGGGGCAGCCTCTGGCGCAGGCGCCAGGCGGCGCGGGAGCGAGAGCGGGGTTCCAGGAGGGATGACCGCCTCCGGCGCGGCGGGCAGGCCCGGGTTGAGACGCGCAATTTCCTCGGGCGTGGTACCGGCCGCTTCGGCCAAATCCTTAACTAAAACTTCGCTCACCCCCTCCGCGCGCGGCAGGGCATCCACATTGATTTGTACCGGCACATTGCCCAGGTCTGCCGTATCGACAAATACAACCTGCGAATCGGCAAAATCATCTGCGGCGAAAAAGGCGCGCGCCAACAGCACATGCCGGCCCGGGGTGGACGGCGCCCAGGTTTGGGCGATGTTCAACGCATGGCGATCCCCATTGGCAGCGGCAATCAGGGCGCCGTCGGCGTAAACCTCCAGGCGCAGGACAGGCCGGCTGGCTTCGGCATAAACCACCAGCGGCAGGGATTCGTTCACACCAGTCAGACCACCGCTCGCAGGCGTTTTGATTTGAACAAAAGCGCGCGTCCCTTGTGAGCCAGATTGCAGGAAAAACCAACCTGCCACCCCGGCGCAGAGCAAGAGCAGCAACAGCACGCTCCCCAACAAACAACCCATACGATCTTTCATACCTACTTCTCCTTTTTGTCTTGTGATGGCGGAATTTCCGGCTTCGCCATGCCGGGCTGGGTCGGCGCTTCACTGCGGATCAAATAATCCCAAAGTTCATCAGCCGACTTGAACAGCCTTTCCTGGCGGCCATCCAGGGAGCGCAGCACACCGCGCCACTCTCCTGGAGGGGCCAGATCGCTCGGCTCCTGCCAGATACGCAAGATGTACGTGATCTCCCGGCGGTTATTTTTCATAAACGAATGATAATGATGGGCCGTCCTCGAAACGTCCTTACGGTAAGACGGGTCGACAGGCTTCAATGTGAAAACCCTGTTTTGTGGACATCTTCAAGCCGATCAACCGGGTCTGGCAGGGCATCAGGGGATCGTGTAAGAAAGCAGAACCATCTCAGTTGAACCCATATTGCTCGAGCCGCTCGACTTAACCTGGCCAACGCCCTGGGCATGCCAGGTCGAACTGGTGCTGGTAAAGCTAAAGGCCAGGTTACCCGAGACAAAAATGTCAATTTTGGTTGAGCAGTCGACGCGCAGGGCTTCAAAATCCCCGGCTGGCACGCTGACTTGCTCCAGCCCAATAACCTTGCAGGCCATATCCATCACATTACGGGTTTCGATATTAACGCCATTGGTGTTTTCCTGGCCGAGATAAACGGTGTTCTGTGTCCATTCCCGACCAGGCTGGGGGTCAGCCGGAAAAGAAATACCGGTACTGGATTCAATGGTGTAAATCGCCTGGACCCCTTCAGCAAAGACAGCCGCGCCGCCCGAACCGGGCGTCAGACTGATCAGGTTGCCCTGCTGGCATTCCCAACTCCCCTGGCGGGTAGTGCCGGAGCTAAAGACATCCTGATCATCAAAACCTTTTTCCCTGACATTGGGCATGGAGCGCACAAAAGTGTCCGTGCTCATGCCGCTCAACTGGTATTCCCAGGAAGCGCCCTGAACCACCGGGAAATAGGGATTCTGGCACTGGCTGGCAGCGGGAGCCGGCTCGACCAGGGCGGTGGTGGCGGTTGGCGGCGCTTCGACCGTTGGCAACTGCTCACCGGATTCGATGAGCGGTGTGGCTGGCTCTTCGCGCGTCGGCTCGCCGCCCTGAGCCGGGATTTCGCCGCCCAGGGAACAAGCCAGGGAGGCCAGGATAAGCAGGGTCAAAACAAAATAGGCGGTTTTCATGGGAATCCTTTTCGGTTGGGTTATGGAACGGGTGAATAAGGCGTCAGGTTGGCCAGCAACAGTTCAGCCAGCAGGAGCAGGTGTTTGCGGTCGAAGCCTTGCGCATCCAGCACAACATACCAACCATTGAGTACAGCTTCGAGCGTGACCCGGTTTTCGTCAAAAACCTTGAAAACGGCAATTTCCCCCAGCGTGATTGGTTCAATCGTTCCGCCAGTCATGGCATCGAACTGGCGCACATTCTCGAAAGCCTCGCGACCAGGCTGGCTGGTTGATATTGCAGCAAAAATCGTCCCGCGGGCAAAGGTATATTGACAGGCTTTCTTTTCAGCGTCTGAAAGCGGCTGGCTGGACGTGGGCGCAGAACCGACACTATTCGGGAAATCCGCTTCGAGGAAAATGTCGCAGCCGGAGAGAAGGCGCGGGTCTATGGCGCGAACCTGCGGCTGGAGGGCAGTCGGCTCGGGAGTCAACGTGGGCGGAGCCGGCGGTTCAGCCGGTTTCTCGGGTTCCTGGGCGGGCGGGGTAAAGGTGGAAATAGATTCTGGCGCCGGGGCAACCGGCGAGGGACTGGCCGCGCCCGGCAAGCTACAGGCCAGGCTGGTCAAAAGCAAGATCGAAAAAGCAACAAAACTGGCTCGATTGGACATAGCTCTCTCCTTTTGTATCCCCATGATACGGAGCGAGCGTCCTCAAAACGTCCTTGGCGAACTATTTTTTTATTCCGCCAAGACATTCAGGAGTATCTGGCGCACCCTGGCGAGATCATCGATCTCTGGGGCCGTTTCTCCCAGCAAAACCAGCAGCGGGGCATAAGCCTGGCGCGCAATCGCCTCCGCCTGCGCCAACAACGTCCGCGACCGGGCGGTTTGGCCCTCGAGGCGGGCCAGCAGGAACAAGCCTTCGGCCAGCAATGGCTGGTCGGGACAACTGCGCGCCAAGGCCAGGCCTTCTTCCAAAAACACTTTTGCATCAGTCGCATCGGCAGTAAAGCGCCCCCTGACCAACAATCCCTGCGCCAGAATCGGCAACTCACCGGCAGCGCGCGCCTGGAACAGGACATCATCCAACTCCGCCAGCAAGGCTTGCTCCGGGCAATGCAGTAAACGGTCATACAAAAGCTGGATGCGCGCCCCCAGGATAAAATTCGGCACATTGGTTTCCAGGGCCGTCTGCAAGGAACGTTGATGAGCGGCAATTGCCTGTTCAAAATCGCCCAACAATCGCCAGCCCTGGCCGCGAATATTGGCGCACAGGCCCGCCACCGGTTGCAGATTGGCTTCAACGGCCTGATTCTCGATCTGGATCAGCGAAAGGGTTGGAAGCTGCATCTGCGCCAGCGAGACAAAAACCAGGTAGGCCTGCATCAACAGCCGTCCATACAGGCTGTTGACCTGCGAAGAAACTTGCAGCCCTTGTTCATAATCCTGACGAGCGGCAAGCAAAGCCCCGGAGCGGAAATTGGCCAGCCCGCGCCCGGCATATTTACCCCACATCCCCGGCAGGTAGGAGACGCCGGCCACCTCGATCGATTCGGAATAAATCCGAATGGCATCTAGATAGTGCCCGAAATTGAGCGAAATCTGCCCAAGCATGGTCAAAGCTGCCGCTTCGAGCCGTTTCAAACCCCCTTTGTGAGCCAACTCCACCGTTTGGGTCAGCGTCTCAGAAGCCGCGGGATACTCCTGGACAAAAACCAGGGCTGTACCCAGATGATTAAGGCTTTGCACCATCTGCGAGGAGGGGCCGGCAGAACTGGCAACCGCCCGACGCAAATCATCAATCGCCTCGCGAGTGCGGCCCAACATCAGCGCGCTTATCCCACGGATGTTCAGGGCGCGCACCGCTGCCGCCGGGTCGCCGAGCGAATTGGCCAGGTCAAACGCCTGGGCTGCCGCCTGGTGCGAATCCAGGTAACGGTCGCAGGTATACAGGGCATAAGCCTGACGAGTCAAGGCATCGGTATGCAGCCAGGGGAAATCCTGGCACAGCACCAACGCTTCAGACAGCCTCGGCAGAGCCTCATCCGCCTGGCCGCGATAATGGGCGATCACCCCGCGCAGCAGCGCAGCCTGAGCAAACACCTCGCGGGCCTCACGAGATTCATTCTCCGTCAACAGCGAAAGCGCATGCTCGATTGCCTCAAGCGCCTGCTCAAAAGCCGCAATATCGTTCATCTCCTGGGCATGCTTCAACCAGAAACGCGCCGCCGGGATCGGCAATGCCCCGGCCTGATAATGGCCTGCAATTTCAGCGGCAAATCCGGTTTTGCCCGCATGAACGGTTTCCAGGGCGCGGGCAGCATCCGCATGCAGGCTGGCAAAGCGGGCCGGATCGATCTCAGCCAGGATGATTTGATGGATTAACTGGTGGGGGAAAACGTAATCGTCCAGGCCGGGTGAGGCCGCATCCAACAGGAACTGCTGACACTGCAAGCCATCCAGAACGGAACCAAAAGCGGTTGGCGGCCAATTGAGCAGGCTGCGCAGTTCGTTGTCGGCAAAAGAAAGCCCGAGCACGGCTGCCGTTTCCAGCATCTGGCGCGCAGGCTGGCCCAATTGCTGCAAGCGCAGCTTGATCGAATCCTGCAAGGTTGGCAAAGCCTGGCCGGGAGCCTGCAAACGCTGGCTTTTGCGCAAACTTTCAACCGCCTCGCGCAATAAAAGGGGCAACCCCTGGGCATAACGAATGATCTCATCCAGCAGGTGCGGAGGGATTTCCCTGCCCAGAGCATTTTCGAGAAAATCGCGCGTTTCGAGGGCCGTAAACGTTTGCAAGTGGATTTCTTGCGAGCAGCGCCGGCGACGCAGGGCGCGCTTGGCCTCCACAACCGCCAAGGGAACCTCTTCGACGCGGTGAGTCACCAGCAAGAGCAACGGCAAGGCCTGGCACGAATCGGCAATTTCCCCGAGCAGTTCAAGCGAAGCCGGATCGATCCAATGCACATCTTCGATCACCAAAACCAGCGGGCGCGAGATGGCCAGGAAGTTCAACCCCTGGCGCAGGGCCGCGCGCAGCGCCTCGGCATCCGGCTGGGAGGGCATCATCAGGCCGGGGCGCAGCAGGCTCAAGTCGGGCACCAGCGGCAGCAGCCGGTTCAGCCACTCAGGCGGGACATCCGCGCTGCGCGCCAGGAGCGGGGCAGCCGCCGTAACAATCTGCCGCCAGGGCGCATACGGGCGCAGGGGTGTATCTCCCACCGGGGGTTGGCAATGGCCCCAGAACAGGCGCGGCGTATCCTCGCCAGACGCATCCAGGAAGCGGCGCAGGGCCTCGCGCAGGAGCGAGGTCTTGCCCACCCCGGCGTCGCCGGAGATGAAGGCAATCTTGCCCTGGCCGTTTCCCAGGCCATCGAGCAAGCCCGCCAGTTGCTCCAACTCATGCGCGCGGCTGATAAAATCCGGGTCAGACGGGGTTTTCTTGGGCGGCGTGGGGCGCAGCAAGCGGTTGTTCAGGATGTCGCTGTACAAGGCCATCGTCTCGGGCATCGGCTGGGTATCCAGTTCGCGCTCCAACTCACGCGCCAGGCCCTGATAGGTGGCAATCGCCGCCGCGCGGTTGCCCGAAATGGCCTCGATGGTCATCTCCAGCCGGACCGATTCTTCATCCCAGGGATCCTGCGCGGTCAGTTTACGCGACCATTTCAGGGCGCGCTCCAGTTGGGCTTGTTCGAAACAGGTTTGGGCCAGTTTTTTGAGCAAAACCAGGTAACGGTTGCGCAACTCTTCGCGGCGGACAATAATCAACTCATCCGTATCGACTCCCAGGGCCAGGTCGCCGCGATACAGCTCGACCGTCTGTTCCAGGCCGTCGGCGTCGCCGCTGTCGCGTTCAAAGGCGCGCACATCCAGCCAGCAATCGGGTGAATCGGCCCACGAAACAGATTGAGATGAAATCAGCAAAAGCCCTTGGGCTGCTTCAGGCAGCGAATTACGGATCAGATAAAGGTGGCGGCGCAGGTTGGCCAGGGCTTCGGTCTCGGACTCATCGGGCCAGAGCGCGAAGGCCAGCGATTTGCGCGATTGGGGCTGCCCAGGCTGGAGCAATAAACGCACCAAAAGCCGCAGCAAACTCTCACGCTGCGGCAACTGAATGACTTTTCCCCCGCTTTCCAGGCGCACTTCACCCAACAAAAAAATTCGCAAAGGCGCCGGGAGAGACTGCATACAAAAATTATAGTGCGATTTTGGCCACAGGGGATAATGATTGTATTTCAGTCCGGACAGTATATTGGTACCAGAACAAACTTCCCCGCGCTGTGCAAGCCACGGGGAAGTTTGTTTTCAGGCCGGTGAACCGACATCTTCCTGTTGCCAGATTTCGCGCATCTCCTGGCTTGAAGCGAGCAGCTCATCGAGCTTCCCTTCAGCCTCGACCCGGCCATCTTTAAGCACCAGGATGTGGTCAGCGCGGCGCAGCACCGGGCGGCGGTGCGAAACCACCAGGCAGGTGCGGCCCGCCTCGCTGAACAACCTGTCCCAGAGTTTGCTTTCGGTTTCAATATCCAGCGCGCTGGACAAATCGTCGAAAACCAGCAGTTCCGGTTCGCGCACGAACATGCGAGCCGCGGCGGCGCGTTGTCCCTGGCCGCCGGAGAGTTTGACCCCGCGCGAGCCAACCAGGGTGTCGAGATGGGCTTCCAACTCTTCCAGGTCGCGCTCCATGACCGCCAGGCGGGTCGCCGCCAGCACCTGTGGGTCGTCTTTCTCAAGGCCAAGCAGGATGTTGTTGCGCAGGCTGTTGCTGAACAAGCGCGGGATTTGGGCGGTATAGGCGCTGCGCGGCGGGATGAAGAAATCGCCCGGAGCCTCGACCGGGATTCCGTTCCAGCGAATCTCACCAGACTGATGCGGCAGCAGCCCGAGCAGGGTGCGCAGCAAGGTGGTTTTGCCCGCTCCGACCCGCCCGGTGACGACCGTCAGCGAGCCGCGCGTCAGGCGCAGGTTGACATCCTGGATGCCGTTCTGGGAACCGGGGAATTGATAGCTCAGGTTGGCTGCTTCCAGGGTTTGCAGGCGGTCAGCCTGGCTGCGAACCGGGTAACGCACTTCGGGCAGCGGCCCGTTCAGGTCAACCGGACTATGCTCAACCAGCGCCGTGAGCGGAGCGCCCTCCATCAGGCGGTACATGCGCTGGACGGAGACATCCAACTGCTTGTAGCGCGCCGAAACCATCCCGGCAAACGTGGTCAAGTCGCCCATGCTCTGCAACAGGTAGACGAACAGCGAAAAATCGCCAACCGTGAACGTGCCACTGCGCATCGACTGGCCAGCCAAAATAAGGATGACACCGGTGCTGAGGGTAGCCGTATTGCGATAAAGCGAATCGAGCACCTCGTTGAACAAGCGCTCCTTGAGGGTCAGGCGGCGGCGCTCATCGTTGAGCTGGTGGAAATGACCGATGACATGTTTCTCGGCATCAGCCACCTTGACCGCCTGGACCGCGCCAAAAAATTCGCCGATGAAGCCGGTCACTTTGCCAGTCGCCTGGCGGCTGGCGCGGCGATACTGCTCGATGCGCTGCATGGCCGCATTGGCCACCACGCCAACCACCAGCAATGGCAGCAGCGCCATCAGGGTAATCGGCAGGCTGATGTTTGCCATCAACAGGATCGCAGTCAGGATGATCAGGATGCCGACAATGATGTCATTGATCCAGATCACGAAAAGCGGGATTTCGTTGACATCGTTGCGGAAGCGGCTGACCGCCTCCCCGGCGGAATCGGGCAGCGCTGAAGCGCCCGGCCGGCGCAGAATGTGGCGCAGCAGGTTCTTGCGCAGCAGGAAGTTCATCTCGGCAAAAATGGGCACATCGGCGTAGTAGAAGCCATAGCTGGCGACAACACGTCCCAGCCAGGTGGCAAGCAGGAAGGCGGCAATCGCCCAAACGCCAAAAGTCAGTTGGGCTGCGCCGGTCAGCATATCAAAAAAGGCCTTGGTAATCAGCGCCGGGGCAAGCTGCCAGCAAAAACGAATCAGCGCCACCGAAAGCAAGTCAACAAACCATAGCCAGGGACGAAAACGCAACATATCCCAAATCACCCGCCAGGCAGGCAGGGCCGGGACTTTCTCAGGAATGGGAGCGGAAACAGTACTCATACCAAAACTTCCTCCAGGCCGGTTTGCAGCAACTGATAAAAACGGGAGGCCGGATCAGCGGCCAACTGACGCCGGTCGCCATGCTCGCGCACCTGGCCGTCTTCCAAAATCATGATGTCGTCGGCGCGATGAACGGTTCCCAGTCGATGGGCGATGATGATTGCCGTGCGGTTGCGCAGCAATTTGTCGATGGCGCGCTCGAGGCGCTGCTCGGTGGCCGGATCGAGGCGCGAGGAGGCCTCGTCGAGGATAACCAGGCCGGGGTCGCGCAGGAAGACCCGCGCAAAGGCCAGCAACTGACCCTCGCCCGCCGAAAGGCTGCGTCCGCCAGCATCCAGTTCCGTATCCAGGCCATCCGCCAGGGATGCCAGCCAGTCATTCAATTCCAGTTCGCGCAAAGTGGCCAGGATGCGCTCATCGGAAATGGAGCGGTCGAAAAAGGTCAGGTTGTCGCGTACACTGGCGCGGAAGAGCTGGACATCCTGGGTGACAATCGCCACCTTTTGGCGCAGGGTGCTCATTTTCAAATCGCGCAAATCGACATCCTGCAACCGGATCGCGCCCAAGCGGGGATCATACAGGCGAAAAACCAACCGGGCCAGGGTGGTTTTGCCGCTGCCCGTGCGGCCAAGCAAGCCAAGCACCGCACCCGGCTTGAGCTGGAAGGAAAGCTCTTTTAACACCGCGTCGCTGCCATTATAGGAGAAGGAAACCCGGTCGAAGGCCAGCCCAAGCGGGTTGGCGGGAAGCTGGTCAAGCGGCCCTTCGGCCATACCTGGTTTTACGCCGCGGAATTCGGCCAGACGCTCGACGCAGGCGCCGATGGTCTGGAAACTCTCAATCTCGTGGGTCATCGCCCAGAGCGGCTCTTCCAACAGATTGATGTAATGGATGAACAGGTAGACCGTGCCAACCGTGACCATCCCAGCCGTAAACAACCAGTAACCGCTGCCAATCGCCAGCAACGTGCCGAGAGTCAGGGCAATGCCCATCGAATTCTCGATAATCCAGCGCTTGAAATGGGCCTTGCGGTCATGCACCAGCTTGTTGGCCTGCAAACGAAACAACTCGCGGATCGAGAAATCGACCGCGCCGCTCGAACGGATGTCTTCCGTCCCGGCCAATTGCTCTTCGATAAACCCGAAAATCTCAGCATCCGCCTGGCGACGGGCTTTCTGGTGCGGGATGGCAATATCCTTGACCCGGTTCAAAACCAGCAGGGCCGCCACGGTAAAAATCGTAAACCCTAACCCGACACGCCAATCCTCGCGGAAAAGCGCAGCCAGGATGCCGAGCAAAAGCAGCGCGTTGCCAATCAAAGTCACCAGGAACTGCGAGAAGAAAGTCGCCATTTCGGTCACATCACCATCAATACGCTCGATCAACTCACCGGGCGTGTGATCGTTGTGAAAACGCATATCCAGGGTCAGGGCATGCTCGGCCAATTCCGCGCGTAGAGCATTCGTGGCGGTCCAGGCGACATTCTCGCCGAGATAAGTCACGCTGACAGCGACCACCTGCTGTAAAACGGCAATCCCGATAAAGAGCAGCGCCGTCCAGGTCAGCGCTTGCAGGGCCTGGCCAGAGAGCGCCGAATCGATAAAACTGCGCATGACCTGCGGGTTGATTACGCGCAAGCCAATACTGGTCAGGAGCAGCACCAAAAGCAGGCCAAAGCGCACCTTTTGCGGTCGGATATGTTGGGAGAGTAAATCCCAGTAGGCTTTAAAAGGCAGATTCATCGTCATTTTCCAAAAATAAGCAAATAAAAAGCCGCGCTGCGGGAGTGCAGCGCGGCGAAAGGCAGACAGGATAAAGACCGTTAACGGTCAACAGGCGCACTCCGAGAAAGATAAACAAAACGATTGAACGTGTGAATGTTGCGGTAGATCATTGAAGTGCGCTCCTTTCTTTTGAGATGCCAGTAGTTTACATCAGCCGGGCGGTGAAGTCAAGACAAGATTGTCCATCAGGAAAAACGCCCGCGCCAAACCTGCGCGCCGGTCGGCAAGACCGACAGGGGCAGGCGGCCATTCACAACTGCCAGGCGTTGACCGCTGAAAATCTCATCGAACAGCATCCCATCAGGAACAGCGCCGATGGCCACAGGCAAGCCATCCGCCAAATCGCAAGCCGGGCCGCGATTGGCGACCACCAGCAGGATTTCCGCATCCGTATCGCGTTGATAGGCAAACCAGTCCGCTTCGGCGGTCAGCACCTGGAAACCACCCTCCAGCAGGGCGGTCGATTCGCGCCGTAAGCGAATCAGATGCTGATAAAAAGCGCGCAGGTTGCTGTCCCAGCCTGCCTCATCCCAGATCATGCAGTCGCGGGCAGATAAAGAATCGGCAGCGCGCATCCCGATCTCATCGCCGTAATAAATGCAGGGCACGCCCGGATACGTCAGCAAGAGAACCGCCGCCAGGCGGTTGAGGGCCGGGTCATCCCCCACCACCGACAGGATGCGGGCGGTATCATGCGAACCGAGCAGGTTGAACTGCTGGCAGGCAATCGTCCAGGGGATGGCCGCGCGGTAGGCTTGCCAGGTTTCCAGCAAAGCCTGGGTCGGCCAGGGCTGCGGCGACTCGACCCGCTGGGGCTGGCCATGCTGGGAATAGGAAAAATGACTCAACCAGAACCAGAGCGGGTGGGTAAACCCGGCGTAATTCATCGAGGCGTCCAACTGGTCGCCCTGCAGCTGGCGGGAAGCATCGAAGAAGTTCTCGCCCAACAAATAAGCCTGCGGATTTTCCTGCTTGACCGCAGCGCGAATTCCATCCCAAACCTCGCGCTCCAATTGGTCAGCGCCATGACGGGCGAGCATGTTGGCCACGTCGACCCGCCAGCCGTCAATCTGGAAGGGCGGCCTGAGCCAGTGGCGAAAAATCGCCTCCGGCCCGGCGTACATCGTCTGGCGCAATTTCTGGCTGCGATAGTTGAGCTTGGGCAAACCCTTGACCCCCAGCCAACACTCGTAATCGTTGGGGTAATCACGGAAACTAAAAAACTCCGCCCAGGGCGAGCGCGGATCGGCCAGCGTTTCCTGGAACCAGGGATGCAGAATGCCGCAGTGGTTGGGGACAATGTCGAGGATGAAACGCATCCCGCGCCCGGTCAGCGCGCGGCGCAAAGACCCCAGCGCCAGGTTACCGCCCAAATGGGCATCAACATTGTAATAATCGGTCACATCGTAACGATGATTGCTGAACGCTGAAAAAACCGGATTGAAATACAGGGCGTTCACGCCCAGGTCGGCCAGATAATCGAGGCGCACTTCGACGCCCGGCAAATCGCCGCCATAGAATTCCACCATAGCCTGCGGCCACTTGCCCTGCGGCTCGCCCCAGCGCCGACTGAGCGAGGCCTGTCCGTGGTAGCTGAATTCACCGTCGCGGACATTGTTAGCCGAATCGCCATCGGCGAAACGATCGGGGAAAATCTGGTAGAAGACGCTGGCGCGCACCCAGCCCGGAGCCTGGTACCCGGCCAACAAACGGAAGTCCTCGGCGTCGGTAGGGATGTGCCGGGCCAATCCGCCAGCGTTGTACCACCAGGGGCCGTCCGCCTCCGTCAGCAACAGGAAGCGATAGGCAGTGACCGGCATCGACAAACGCAGGCTGACCCGCCACCAGACACAGGCCGAGCCTGCCGGCTGCGGGTCTTCGGGATGCATTTCGATAAAAGCCTGTTCACCGTCCGGGCACAGGCGCAGGAAAACGCGTTCGATGCCCGCCTGGGGAGCGGCGCGCAGGCGAAGGGTAACTTCAGCGCCAATCGTCAAACCGTTTGCGCCAGATTTAACATAACGAACAGAGCCATCGTGATGGATGGAGGTCAAAGACAAAGCCATCGGGTTATCCAATCTGCAGAATTTTATGATCCGCTCAATGATACCAAAGATAAAAACAGCCCGGCGCAAGGCCGGGCTGAGGGGGTGAAATTGGGCTAATGCGATTGTCGTCGCTAAGGCACAATGGTCAAGGTGGGGTCGCCCATGAGGGTCCAGCCGAGCAGGACGTCGAGCAGGTCGGGGTTGGTTTGGGCGAGTTCCGCCTTAGCCTGTTGCAGCGCGTCGCCCAGCCGGACGCCCGGCTGAACCATGCGCGGGGTGAGCAGTTCACCCAGCAGACGCTCCGATTCGGCCTCGGTCAGGGTCACGGCCCCGAGGGCCGCCGCTGCGCCGCGATCTCCTGAGAAGAGCAGGCTCTGCACCAGGTAGTTGTTCACCGGGTCAACATAGTAGGTGTTCCAACAGCCCCACTGCACCGCCACAAACGGTTTGCCCACATTCGTCAACTGCGCGGCATGGCTGGTGGTGAACAGGCTGCTGAATGTCCAACTGGTCGGCCCGGAGTGCCCGGTGAAGGTCACCAGCGCGGTGCCGCGATTCATCGCGTCCAACAGTTGCTGGCGGGCGGCGGTCACAGCCAGGTCGTCCAGATGAATACTTGCAACCATCCAGTCACTTGGAAGGTTCGCTTCCAGCCCCTTACTGATATCCTTGAAAGAAACACTCGGGTCGAGTTTGTCTGAGACGAACAGGGCCGTTTTGCCATAAGCCTTATCCTGGTAGGCCAGAGTCTTGCGCACCATCAGATCAAGCTCCGCGCGGCTGCGTACCGGGAAGCGGCCAATAGCCAGATCGGGCAGGTTGTCGCCGTTCAGGTCGGTGTAGAGCGGGTCAACCGGCACAAAGCGCGCAATCGGCCCAGTGGCAATGTACAGCGATGGGATGAAGCTGAGACTGTTCTTGCCTGTGTAGTTGCGGTAATCGTAGGTGTCGCCGCCCACCAACAGCACATAGCGCACACCCAGGTTGGCCGCAGCGTAGCGGATATGGGCACGAATGGCCTGCGGGTCAAAGATGCCATACGAATACTGCGTATACAGGTCTTCAACATTCACTACATCAACACTCAGCCCCTCCGCACGTCGAGCGTTTACCAGGGGTTGCAAGCCTTCGATGAACTGCGGATGCGCAATGATCAAGTACTCCGCCCGCTGGTTCAGCTTGGAGGCTGTGCGGGTGGCTTCCAACTTCGGCTGGCGCACCACGCTCACCGTTGTCACCAGGTAGCTGGCTGGCTGCCCTGATCCGGCAAAGGTTGCACGGAAAAGGCCATCGCTGGCGGCAGCCAGATCCAATTGTTGCAGGCGGACCTGGCTGGTCCCGTCCAGACGATAGACAATCACATCGCTGGCTGGCAAACCCGTCACCGTGAACACATCACCCTGAAGATGGAACTGCTGCTGGCCTTCTTTCGCGCGGAACTCACGCGGGTAGGTCAGGATAAGTTTATCGAAATTGACCATATCCCATTTCACGCCAGTATCGCCTGGCAAGGTCAGCGTCAGGGTGTTGGCGCCTTCACGCAGCAATCCGGCGGGCAGGTTAAAGGTGAAGGTCTTCTCAACCAACCCGTCAAAATACTCGTCGCCAAGTTGCATCCCATTCACGCTCACCAACAGGTGGTGGTCCGGGCTTTCGGGCCAGTTTGTCACACCCCAGACAATCACTTCCATGCGCGCGCCTGCGCCACCGTTGGCCAGCCCATCCGCAACAAAGGTGTAATTCCAGCTCTTGGCGCTGGTATAGGCCAGCATCGAGGTGTCGTACCACTTATCCACATCCGGCGCATAGTTTGCGAACTGGCGCTGGTTGTTCACCACCAGGGTCTCCTGGTAGGAGACTGGAGCAGGCAGGCTGGCATCGGGCACAGTGTTATCCATGCGGACACGCGGAGCCGGGGATGCGTTCACTTGCAGGATGTAGATGTTGGTGTCGGTGTAAAGCGTGTCCAGGGCTTCGCCGTAGAACTCGATATACCCGCCCGCGCCAAAGGTTACGGATTGATCCGGCATGGAAACATAGATCGGGATCATCTTATCGCGGTTGAGCACGGTCAGTTTTTCCAACGGGACGCCCGCCAGGTCGAGACCAGCGGTTTGCAGTTGCTCGTAGGTAACGCGGTAGAGGCCGGTTTTGTTGACCTTCAGGTTGAAGGTGGTGCTCAACTGCAAATCGGCCGGGTCATACAGCACGGGCTGCGCCGAAACTTCGGTGGGGGTAGCTGTGGCCGTTGGCAAAGCTGTTTCGGTTGCGGTTGCAGTCTCCGTTGGTATTTCGGTCTCGGTTGGGGTGGCCGTGACCGTCGGCGTTTCGGTTTCGGTCGCGGTTGCAGTTTCCGTTGGCGTTTCGGTTTCAGTCGCGGTTGCCGTAACCGTCGGTGAAGGTGTTTCAGTCTCGGTTTCGGTTGGAGTCGCCGAAGCAGATTCCTGAGGCGTTTCAGTTTCAGTGGGCGTAACCAGGTTTTCGGTTTCGTCCGTAGCAGTCGGCTCGAGTGACTCTTCAACCGTTGCGCTCAGTTCGACGGTCAGGGTTGGTTCCAGCGTCCAGGTCGGTGTTGCGCTCGGGGTATAGCTCGGCTCGCTGGTCAGGGTCGCACTCGGCGTGTAGGTCGGTTGATTGGTCGCAGTCGCCGTCGGCGTCAGCGTTGCGGTTGGCGCGGGCCGCCGCGGTGTCTTCGTCGGCTTGACCGGCTTGACCGGGCTAACTGGCATCGGTGTTTTTGGCCGCACGATCCGGTCAGGAATTCCCCGGTCCGTCCGTACAACCGGCGTGGTTATCTCTACCGGCGCCAGCGCTTCAGCCGGAACAACCATCGCATCGCTTAGCTGTTCCTGGCGCTGATCATCTTTGCGTTCATGCTCGGCCTGGATGGCTGCCAGGTTGATCGGCGCATTGGTCAGGCGCGCACCATAGGCGCGGCCAAGCACAAACGGCCCGTGCAGTTCGGTTTCTCCCAAAATACTCACATCTTCAATGTAGAAAACGCTGCCGTTCAACTGCGCACTGTAACTGTAGTTTTGCACCTCGAGCGAATCAATCACTTTCGAGGGAATCAGTTGCGAGTTGATCAGGGTCTTCTCTTTGCCCTTCGCTACATACAGGTTGAAACCAACATTGCCCGTCTCCGTCGCCGTCGACCAATCGAACACTACCCCGGTTCCCTGACGCTCCGCACGAAAATACGATAACGTCACCGGCGTGGTGACACCGCCGCTCGTGAAAGTGAACCAATAATCTTCCACTTCACCGTTCACGATTGTGCCTTCGTAATCGTTTATGTCGAGCGGGCTTTCAGAAGCCCTCAAGCGCATGTATACATTACTGTCGGGAACATACGTCGCTGGAACAGGAACATCTACCAAAACAGACACGGGGCTGCAACTGACTCCGCTGCCGGAATAAAATGCGTCAAAGGTTGATAGGTTGTCTCCGGGGTTCCAATCAATCCAGAACCCATAATAAACCTGTTTCCCTGCCGGGTTGATATCGCAATCGTTACTGCTATTAAGGGTAATGGTTGCCTTCGGGGCAGGCGGGAAACTGCCGCCCGTCCCTGCACCAGCCGTCCAGCCAGCAGCATCCAAAACAAGGCCGTCTTCATCATCGGTCGTACCGGCAGCATCATCGCCGCTCGCATTCGCGCGCGGCACGCCATTGGATTCCGTATCGACAATCGTGCCCAACCAGACAGCAATCCGTCCATCGGTGTATGTGGCCGGAACATTCCCGGAACCGGGGAAGACCACATGCGCAGGGCCAGGTGAGTAACGTGTAGGATAGTTCAGTGAACTCATCGTCAAATCCGGCAGGTCGCCCAGGTCGAGATTGCCCGTGAAGCCGCTGTCATAACTGATGTTGTTTGCACCTTGAATGACCGTTGCAGCAACAGATTGACCATTTGAGTCGGTGTTGGCATTCCCCTGGCCGGTTTGTGTGGGCGTCAGCCCATAGCCTTCAAAGGTAATTTGGAAGGCCGGCTCACCGACGCCACCGCCGAGGTTGAAGTCCTCATCCAGCAGCAAGTTGCCAAAACTGTACAGGCCATTGCTGTCGGTGTAGGTCACCAGGGTGATTGTACCGGCGCCGCCTGGATAGGTGATGGTCAGGGTGACTTTGGCGTTTGGCAGGGAAGGCTCAGGATTGTCATTGCCATCCGTGTCCTGAATACCGTTGCCATTGACGTCCAGCCAGACGCGGTCGCCCAGGGAGGCCGGGTCGCGGTAATAACCAAAGTCGACCGTGGCGCGATTCTCACCAGAAGAGAGATTGATGGTATAGGCATCTGTCTTCGACTGGTTGTCATCGGCTTCATCCTGCGTTCCCAGGGAATGCCAGTAGCCATCGAGGACATTGTTCTCGTCTGTAACATCGACTGTGTAGCTGCCATCGGGCAAGTTGGCAAAATTATAGTTACCGCTTGCGTCAGTAACAGTCGTGGCAATAATATTACCGCTGCCGTTGCGTAACACCACGATCACATTTTCGAAAATACCGCTCTCGCCAGACAAAGCCCCATCGGCATTGGTATCGCGCCAGATCGTGCCGCCCACACTGTTCGGGCTGCTCGTGTCGCGATAGCCAAAGTCAACATCCAGGTTGGAGGTAGCCACAGTCAGGTCGGCACCGCCTTCGTTCAAGGTTGCATCGCCCACATCCACCGTATTGGTCACCCCGGACGGGAGGCTGGATGTGTCAATCCGAACAACATATCGCCCAGCCGCGAGGCCGCCAAAGAAATATTGGCCGTTTTCATCGGTAAAGGTGGCGGCAAGCAAGGTTTCACCCGCATCGTAATTACCGTCAGCGTTGGCATCCAGGTACAGATTTACGCGCACCCCTTCAAGGCCTTCGCCAGCCTGATAGGTTCCGTTGGCATTGTTATCGTAGAAAACCGTGTCACCAATCAGGCGTTCGCCAGCATCATGCCCGGCTGGAGCGTAACCAAAGTCCTGGGCCAGGTTATCCGCCGGGCCAAAATCGGTCACGGCGCTGATATTCGGGGTGCCAATACCGTTGCTGTCATAAACCGGGGTCAATTCAGCCAGGAGATTGGCCGTATCGTTGACCCAGACCAGGTAATCATCTGTGCCAATACCATCGCCATAGGGCAAGTTTGTGAAGAGGTACTGGCCGTTTGCATCGGTCACATCCTGGGCTATGATCGGTTCATCATCAGCATTCCCGGAGATGTTGTCAACGCCGTCCGCATCCCAAAGGCCATCGCCATTGGTGTCGCGAATTAGGGCAACCGTTACAGCCGACAGGCGCGGTTCGGTCGCAGCAGAATCAACTACACCATCGCGGTTGGTGTCGAGCCAAAGGGTATCGCCAATATTGAAGCGCTGACCGGCCGCCGGCTGGTAGCCGAAATCGGCGTTGAGATAAACATCGCCAGGGCCAAGGACAACCGGCGCAGTGGTGCGATTGTCCAGGGTTCCATCCGGGTCGCCAGTTTGACTGTAGCCAGACGGGGTGTTCGGGACGTAAACCAGGTACCCGCCTGCGGCAAGGCCATCGAAGCTGTAATTGCCAGCCTGATTGGTGGTTGTGCTGGTGATGGTTGCGACGACATCATCCGCCGTTCCAAGAAGCAAGTCGGGGCCGTAATCGTCAGCCGTACCGAAGATTCCGTCCGCGCCAGGAGTGCGCAACTGGACCGTGATTCCGGCCAGGCCTGGCTCGCCAGGTTCTTGGTTTCCATCGCCGTCATCGATCCAGAGCCGGTCGCCGATCATGCCCGTACCCGTGTTGGCGTTGGTTTCGGTCGGCGTGGCCCAGTTCAGGCCAAAATCGGCGGTCAGGTATTCCTGTCCATTGCCCAGACTGACCGGGGTGCGGCCATTCGGGTTGGTGCTGCCGTCATTTTCATCATAGGTAAAGTTATTCAGCCCGGCGGGCAAACTGATTGGATCAATCGCCAGGTTGTAGCTGCCGGAATTCAGGTTTTTGAAGACATAGCCGCCTTCGGCATCGGTGTATACAAATGTTTCACCAACATCGTAAACGCCGTCATTGTCCGTATCGAGGAAGACGCGCACGTTGGGAATGCCGCTCTCGCCAGCATCCTGGTCGCCATCGCCATCTTCATCCAGCCAGACGCGGTCGCCAATCACACCCTGGCGGTTTTGGATAAAGCCGCTATCAACATTGGTAACAGCCTGTCCTTCGACCGGAGAGACCGTTTCAGTCAGGCCATCGGAATCAAGGGCTTCGTTGCCACCCTGGTCTTCGAGTGTGACTGTATACCCTGAAGGCGTAGAGAAAGTCACCAGGAAGGTTGGTTCGCCCAGGCCGGCCCCATCGAAATCTTCATCGAGCAGCAGGTTGCCGAACGAGTAAGCGCCAGCGCCATCCGTGGTGGTGGTCAGGATGGTTGTACCGGCAGCGCCAGGCCAGGTGATTGTCAGGGTAACAGTACCACCCGAGATGCCAGGCTCGCCGCTATCCTGCACGCCGTTGCCATTCAGGTCGCTCCAAACAAAGTCGCCAACCGAGGCCGATTCACGATAGTAGCCAAAGTCGACCGTGGCGGTTCTACCATCGGTACCGTTGACAGAAACCGTATAGGGGTCGGACTGGCTCTGACCAGCGGTCGTGCCATTGGCAGTGCCGTTGCCAGCCGCGCCGCTCGATTTCCAGTAGCCATTGAGCAGGCTGCTGTCATCAGTCACATCCACGGTAAAGGTTCCATCAGGCAGGTTATTGAAGGTATAGTTCCCGTTTACATCGGTGGTTGTCGAGGCAACGATATTGCCGCTGCTGTTACGCAAAACCACCGTCACACCCGCAAGGCGGGCTGCTTCGGTCACATCCAAAGCGCCGTCAACATCAGTATCGCGCCAAAGAGTGCCTGAGATGCTGTTCGGGCTGCTTGTATCACGGTGGCCAAAGTCCTGGGCATAGTTCGCGCTGTTAGCCGCCATGTTGACAACCGCAGACTCGTTCAGGGGCGCCGCCGAACCTGGGTCTACGGTGTTGGTCACGCCGGCAGGCAAGCTGGCGGTCTCAATTTTGACCACAAAGTCAAGTACACCATTGGTTGTCAATCCACCAAAGAAGTATTGGCCGTTTTCATTGGTGCGGGTTGAAGAGAGTAAGGTGTCACCCGCATCCCAAACGCCGTTGCTATTGACATCCGTGTACAGGTTGACACGCACGCCTTCCAGGCCTTCGCCAACCTGATAGCTGCCATTATTGTTATTGTCGTAGAAGACCGTATCGCCGATCAGGCTTTCCCCGGAATCGTGTCCGCTTGGGGCATAACCAAAATCCTGGGCCAGGTTATCCGCTGGGCCAAAGTTGGTCACTGCACTGATATTCGGCGTGGCTGAGCCGTTGCTATCGTAGACCGGGGTCAGTTCACCGAGAATATTGGCCGTGTCGTTGACCCAGACCAGGTAATCATCCGTGCCAATCCCATCGGTATAGGGCAGGTTGGTAAACAGGTATTGCCCGCTGGCATCGGTGATATCGGTGGCAATCACAGGTTCGCCAGAATCCCACAGGCCATTGCCATTCAAATCGCGGACCAGGGATACGCTGACACCCGGCAGCACCGGCTCGCCCGCCGAGTTTCCATCCCGGTTTGAGTCGACCCAGAGCGTGTCACCAATATTGAAACGCTGGCCCGCCGTGGGCTGGTAGCCGAAATCGGCGTTGACAAAGGTATCGCCAGGGCCAAGCACAATCGGCGTGGTGGTCAGGTTGTCAGTCGCGCCGGTCGTTCCATAGTTATCGGGATCGCCAGTCTGGGCATAGCCGGCCGGGGTGGTCGGGATGAAGACCCGATAAGAACCCGCTGCCAGGCCATCAAAGATGTAGCGTCCATCGTACCCGGTGGTGGTAGTGGCCGCGGTGACATCGTCAGCGGTGCCAAAGAGACCATCGGCCCCGGCAGTTTGCAAATTGACCGTGACATTGTAGAGACCCGGCTCACCCGGTTCCTGCAAGCCATCGCCATCGTCAATCCAGACCCGGTCGCCAATCGCGCCAGTGCCGGTGTTGTTGTTGGTATCGGTCGTCGCGGCCCAGTTGTAGCCAAAATCGGCCGTCATTCGCTCGGTGGCGGCGTTCAGGATAAAGTTGGTGGTATTGGGGGTGCCAATCCCGTTTTCGTCATAGGTCGGGTTGGCCGAAAGCCCCGTTGGCAGCCCGCTGACCGTAACGGTGTAGCCGTTGCCATTGCTGGGCAGCAGGTTGGGGAAGAGATAACGCCCATTGGCGTCGGTGACGGTACTCCAGCTGACAGTGTTGCCGAGCACATCCGTGCCGGTCAGGGTCACGGTCGTATTCGGGATGCCGGGTTCGCCCGCATCCTGAATTCCGTCGCTGTTTTCATCCAGCCAAACATAGTCGCCGGCTGCCGAACGCGGCAGGGGATCGCTGACAGAAGCAACCTGCGGGGTAAGTTGCTGGGCGCTGGAAACCACCGCGGTGTTGTCGATACTGGAAAGCCTGACCGGGTCGATGACCGTCACCCGGTAGGTGATGGTCATCTGCTGGCCGTTGGTCAGTTGGAAAGCATCGTTCTGGTGTACCAAAACCGCAGGGACGCCGTTGTACAGGTCAGCATAGGTGCCGCCGGAGATATTATCCTTGGTTGTGGCTGGGGCCGTGGTGTATTGAACCTGGAAATTGTCTACATAGAAGTATTCGTCAGTGGTGCTGGCAGTATGGGTAAAGCGGATGCGCGTATTCGCGGCCGCATAGCTCAAAATGTTAAAACTTTCAAACCCGGCCCCGCAATTTGAATTATTTATCGCACCCAAAGACTGCGTTGCCAGGTTAGTCCAATTCAAGCCCCCATCAGAGGATATTGCGAGAACGACAAAGTCATCAGCGCCTTCATCATGATTGGCCGAAGCCCGGCAGTCATAGGTCAGGGTGGCGCTGGTGGCGCCGCTGATATTAAACTGGCGCTCGATCGAATTGGGAGCACTGGTGCCCTGGAATCGCAATTCCCCGCCGGTAATGACAATTTGATTGGCGGTGGGGCTGGTGGTCTCACCGGCTTCAATCCAGGAATTACCCATCCAGCTTTGGGTGCCGTCGCTGTTGTTGTAAACGGCGGTCCCAAAATTATCCCGATAGGTGGCGATCGTTTCAACATAACCAGAAGCTAGGGTGCTGTTGGCAACGTAGCTGGTGCCGATTGGCAGGGAATCGGTAACGACAATCCCAGTCTGGGTGGTGCCAGAATTGTTGCGGACAACCATGGTGTAAGTGATCGTATCACCGGGGAAGACCTGGTCGCCGATGCTGGAGCTTTTCGAGATGCTCAAAACGCCCAACTGGTAGCCAAAATCGACATCCGTGCGCACCTGGCCGGGAGTAACGGTGGCACTGGCTTCATCCAGAGTTCCGATACCGTCCAGATCATAGGTTCGGGTATAAGTGGTAGTTGGCAGGGTGGAAGTATCCACGCGCACCGCATAGGTGGTTCCCAGGGTAGCCGCAGGCAGATTGGTAATGGCGTACAAGCCATTTGCATCTGTGGTAGCGTAACGTTCACCAACATCATAGGTATTATCGTTATCCGCATCGAGATAAACGCGCACCCCAGAGATCCCGCCTTCACCGGCATCCTGCACCCCATCCGCGTCCAGGTCGTTCCAGACAAAATCACTGATGGTCGCGCCGGGGGCCGCGCCAAAATCGGCGGTCAGGTAATTACCCGTTAAGGAAGCGGTTGTAATCGGATCGGCGGTGGTGGTGGAATAATTCGAAGGCAGGCTGGTTTCATCCAGGTTGACCTGGTAAATCCCGTTCGGCAGGCCGACGAAGCTGTAGGCTCCGCCGCCGCTGGTCACTTTGGCCGGGAAAACAATATTATCAGCTGTCGTCGCCAGGTTGCCATCCTTGCCGGCCCAGGTCAGGTTGACGGTCACACCGTCCAGGCCCACTTCCGCGCCGCCATCTTGAATACCATCCCGGTCGACATCGTACCAGACAAAATCACCCAGCGCGATTGCACCGCGATAACCGAAATCGGCAGCGTAATAAGGTTTGTTGGTGCTGCCAGGACCAATTGTGACGGTGTGCTTGTTATCGATGGTGGTATCCGGGTCACCGGTTTGGGTCAGGCCGCCAGGCAGGGTGCTGGTATCCACCACCACATAATAAGTGCCACCAGATAACCCGGAGAAGGTGTACTGCCCGCTGGAATTGGTTGTGGTGGTCGGTTCGCCCGCATTCCAGGTTCCATTATTATTCGTATCCAGGAAAACGGTGACCCCGGCCAGGCCCGGTTCGCCCGCGTCCTGCACGCCATCGCCATTCTGGTCAAGCCAGATGAAATCGCCAATCTTGGTAGGCGGGTCAATAAAAATTTCAACTTTGGGAATATAGGTAAGTTTTTTATCGCTAACCAAAGCATTATTAATAAGGTTGGTAGCAGCCGGGATCGAAGCGTCAATTGTCACCCGGAAGGTAACGACAAACTGGCCATCAATCGGGAGAGTACCCGAAATCAAATACCCCCCTTCATCAAGCGGGAAGGGCGTACCGATCACGGCATCCGGGATGGAAACCCCATCGATCCGGGTTGAATTGGGATAATAATTGGTATAGGTTGGGATAATATCCGAGACCGTGATCAGGTTGCCGGGAATTGGCAGCGCGCCAACATTGTTAATCTTGATCTGGTATTCGAAGGTATCGCCAATATCGAATTTGCCATCGCCGTTCAGGTCATTGGTCAGGACGGCATTTTTTATGGCAGTAAAATTCGGCAGGGGTGGGACGCTGGTGCCAACATCCAGGCCGGGAGCGGCCGCCGAAGCGGTCACCGGATCCTGGCCCCAGGCCACCGCAATCTTGTTGCTTCGGTTGTTGGCGCTTTCGCTGCCGTTGCACAGATATAGCAACATGCCAGTCTGGTCGCCATCGCTGTCATAAACTTTGGTGCGCTGCAAGTTTGTAACCGTTAACAATTGATCATAACGGCTGCCATTGGCATCCGTTAGCGCCCCAAGACCATCGCCATCGTAATCGACGCAAACGTTCATCGTCCCGGCTCCAACCGCCAGTACCCAGGCCGGGCTGCCATTTTCGTTCGGGTTGGTGCCACTGGTCGGGTCGCGGCCCACACCCCAGCCCAATTGGGCCTGCTGGGTCAGTTGGTTGGATGGAATCAGGGTATAGCCCCAGTCGCTGGCTTGACCGCCTGAATCCATATTGGAAATCGCCTGGAATCTCGCGCTGTCTTTGGTGTAAAAGGTCATGCCTGTGCCGGTTGTTGGCATCGTATACCGGTGTGTGGCTCCAGCCGCCAGATTCGTTACAACCGTATTCTCTGTTCCACTCGAATCCATGCGGTAGATGGTGATTGGGTTAGCAGTGGGATTCTGCAAATAGACCGCAGTCGTGCGGGCCGGAGTGGTGGTGCCATCGACCGGTGCATAATAACTGCTCGAAAGGAGCGCGTACGGATAGAGGGTAAACCAGGATGATTCGTAATTGCTGCCGATATCCCCCGTTAGGAAGTTGGCCTGAATCGGCTTGTCGGAGGTAATCGTATCACCCCCCACAATCGTACCATCTCCAAACAAATAACTCTGGCCTTCATCCAAATAATCCTGGGAGCCAATCATGTTCATGACCTGGGTGCCATTTAAGTAAATGAGCGTATTATCCTGGCTGGCCATGACACTCAACCCGGCATAATCAAAATCATTAGCCTGGTCGCCTGAATCAGCCGGAATATCATAGCTCAACCCCCAAACATCGGTATTCAACATTTCCACCGAACCACCATGCAACGTTCCGGCGCCGCTCGGCCAGGCGGTGCGCGTTACCGCAATGGCATCGGTCGAGGAAATTTTATCGCCGCCATCATAATCAAGTTGAAGAAGATTGGTGGAAGGCACAGCGTTATTCAGAATAATAATATTGCCAGCGATAAAAACATCCGAGCCAAACCCAGGCGGCATGCCGTTCGCGGGATTGTCGTCACCCCAGACCTCGGTAGTGATTTGCGAAGGGTTGGTGGTTTTCGTTTCGTAATCATCCTCCCAATGGTCATAATAAATTACGGTATCATCGGCAACCACGGTAATGGAAATATAAGTGTTCATTGGGTCATCAGCATCAGTATTAATCGCGTTCAACGCGAGCAAACCCTGATCTTCGGGGATCGGTACATAATAAGTCTGCACCGTCTGGAAAACACTGCTGGGGAAATGAAGATTGGCCTGGTAGGTTACCTGAACATCATCAAGCAATAAATATTCGGTTGCTCCTGCATAACCGCCAGTGATCCGAAAGCGGAGGCGCGTGTCGAAAGAACGGTAACCTGAAATATCAATGGTTTGCAACGCTCTGGCAGCATTCGTATTGTAGGTCTGCAACGTGGCCCATGCAGCAGTATCGCCATCATAGATTTCCAAAATCGCAGTATCGCCCCCGCCTCCCAAACCACTAACCGTGCGATAAAAGCTCAGAGTGGCGGTTGCATTCAGCGGCATGCTTAAGCCGCGCTCAACGCTTGGTAGGGTTGTCGGAGTAAGATTATTATTCAAGCGTAGTACGCCACCTATGATGCGCACATCTCCGGTATCGGCCACGCCAGTATCGTTGTTCTCAACCCAATCCGTAGCCCAATTGGAAGTGCCATTCTGGTTATTGTAAGTTGCCGTGGTGAAATTATCCAACACATACACGCTCTGGCTGGCCCCGGCCGGCGCAGGCCAACTGATCGCCGAAAAAACGATGCCTAGCAATATCAAACTTACGAATAACAAACGTACCTGAGAATAACCAAATGATTTTTTCATAACAAGCTCTCCGAATTAAAAAAAGCGAAACCGGCATGCAGCCGGTTTCGCTCTTGCTCGCCTGAGTCTCGCCGTCGTTACGGCAGCGACCAATCCCTGACTCAAGGTCCTTGCATCTGCATAAAAGAGTTTGTATTTATACCGATTGAAAAATGGGTATAAATACCTAATTTAATTAAGCAGATTTTATGACAATCCGTCACTTTTCACAATGAAAATCACTTTCAGTTTTGTTATCCGGCGGGTGATTATTCATCACCCACCAGGCATAATCCTTAGCAAATTTGTTAGACGAACGCGAAGATAACAAAAACGCCCCGCAGGGATTTCGCGGGGCGTTCAGCGTTGTTATGGGAAGGAAATCAGGGCCGAGGCAGAAGCAGCCAGCTTCCGGCGGTCAAAGGATCGGTTGGGTGCAACTGATTGTAACTGGCAGCCAAATCCACATCCACGCCTTGCTGGGCAGACAGGACATCCAGCGTGGAATCGGTCTCGCCCACCTGGTAGACTTCGAAGCGCGGCAGCCCGCTGGCGTCCGGCAAATCAACCGGGATCACCACCAGCCAATCCTGCCACAAAGGCAGCGGCATGACAAAATTGACCGCCTGGATCGCCTCGGCGGAGGTGTTGTAGCGTATGGCCAGGGAGGTCAGGCTCTCACCGCGCTCCACCCGGTGAATCAGCAGGCCAGGATTTTCACCGATCAGGGTTTCCAGGCCAGCCGGAGGAGTGACCGAGGCCGTTTCGGTTGGCGGCGGAAGCGTGGGCGTTGAGGTCGACTCAGGAACGATCTCGCTGACCGTCTCGGTAGCGAGAATGGCAGGCGAAGGTGATTCGAGTACCGCTGCTGTTGGCGCAACCGGGACTGGCGCCTGCGGACGATTCAAGCTGAGCCAATACGCCCCGCCAGCAAGTAAAACAAGAGCAAACAACAAAAGGCCAAATAAAACTGGAAACAGGCCGGCCCGCCGAGGCGGCGAAGAAAGCGGATGATAGAAAAACGCTTCCCGGGTTGAAGGCGCAGGAGATTGGAAGACCGGGCAATCCTGATGGCCAGCCGCCAGGCAGCAAACCTGCTGGTGTTCATCCAGGATTGCCTGCGGCGGAATCACCTTATGGCAAAAATTGCGCTCAGACGGGAATACCGCTGGGGTGGTGGGATCGTGCAACAATCCCAAATACGGGCAGATTTTCATAGGGAACGCTGGTTACTTTTCCGGTTCTTCGGCAGCCTTGACCTCGCGCTGTTTCTGGGAATTTCCCAGCCAGGGGAATTTGGCTTTGCCATTTCCCTTATATTTGCCGTTGCCGCGCGGATTTTCATCGTAATAACCGTATTCGCCTTTGTAATAGCCGGAGTAATGGCGATAACCGCCATAATAGCTGGGCCGGTCACGCGGGATGCGGTTTAGAACAATGCCTAAAATATTCGCCCCGGCGCGCTTCATTTGCTCCAGGGTGGTCAAAGCCGCATCCATCGGGGTCTTCCCAGGCCGGATGACCAGCAAAACGCCGTCAGCGCGCGAAGCCAGGATGGAGGCGTCCGCCACCAGGAAGGGCGGTGCGTCCACAATAACCATGTCGACCGATTGGCTGGCCATGTCAAGGATGGCTGCCATGCGCTCAGATGCCAGCAAATCGGCCGGGTTGGGCGGCACGCCGCCGCTGGTGATGACACTCAAGCTGCCATCACGCCAGGCGTGAGCAACCTCTTCTATAGCGTGCAAATCGCGGAATAAATTACTCAAACCAACCCGGTTGGGCAGCCCCAGGTGATGGTGAACGCGCGGACGGCGCAAATCGGCATCGATTAACAGGACACGTTTCCCACCCTGGGCAATCGTGATCGCCAAATTGGTGGCCACGGTGGTTTTGCCTTCCCCAGGGTGGGCGCTGACCACCAGCAGCGTTTTGAGCGGCCGGTCTACGCTGGCAAATTCCAGGTTGGTGCGCAGGGTACGAAACGCCTCGGCCACCGGCGAACGCGGATTTTCGGAAACATAGGCTTTATCCTGGTCGTGTTCCAGTTCTGCAATATAACCGATCACGGATAAATCCATCACAGCAGTGACCTGCTCGGCAGAGCGAATCGTATCATCCAGATACTCGATCAGGAAAACGATTGCGCCTGCCAGGAGCAGCCCAACCGCGGCTCCCAGGCCGGCGTTATTGAGCGGCTGCGGGCGGATGGGTTTTTCAGGAACCAGGGCCGGTTCAATGGCGACGATATTGGAGGTGCTGCTCAAGCGGGCCAGGCGAATCCCCTCATAACTGCTCAGCAAATTGGCGCGGATCTGGCGGTAAAGCGCCAGGGTGGACTGGGTCTGTTCTTCTTCCGCGGTAACATCACTCGTCGCCCGGTTTTGGCCCAGAACCACCAAATTGGTATAAATTTGCTGGTACAGGTCATAAGTGGATTGCAACTGACGCAGGCGCAACTCGCCTTCGTTGATCTGCGAACGGATTTCAGGGGAGGGGGTTGGGGTGGAGAAGGAGTCTGGCTGACGCTGCGGAGACTTTAAAACATCCAGTTCATTTTGCAACGCCAGGATTTCGGTTTGCAGGCGTTCAATTTCAGCCTGGGTTTTGGCAATCGCTTCCTGCGCCTCGGCGTTCGAGGCCGCTTCAGAACTTGTGGTCAGCGCTTCAATTTGCGAATCCACCTGCTGGATCTGGGCCTCGAGACTCTTCTCGGATTCGGAAAAGCGCATCGATTGCATCTGGGCATTGCGAACGATGAAAACTTCCACCAGGGTGTTGGCAATCAACGCCGTGCGCTGCGGGTCAGAATCCTCGACAAAAATATCGATCAGTTGACTGTTTGCAACGGTCTGGGCGCGGATTTGCCCGGCAATCACGGTTCCGCCGATTTTCTCTTCGACGGCATCCAGGTTGGGCCGGCTGCGGATCGTTTGCACATAAGTCTGCGCCAACTGTTGGTCATTCCACACGGAATAGGTGCTCGAAGATATGCTGCTGGGCGCGCTGATAACCTGCACGCGAGTGGAGGTCTGGTAAACCGGCGTTTGAAAAGAGCTGTAAATAAACGCGCCAGCGGCCCCAAGCACCAGACCAAGGATTAACAGCCATAACCAGCGCTGGACAATCGTAATATATTGTTTAATTTCCATAATTGCAGGCCCTCTGGCAACTTTTCGATCTGTTGGAATTAAGCTGTTCGTAAAATTTGAGCAACAGATTGAACCACTTCACGCACATCGTCAAACGTCATTTTTGTATAAAGAGGCAGCGTCACTTCCCGCTGCGCAATCGTCTTGGTTACAGGCAATCCATCCAGGCCAGCGGACGACTCGCGGTAGGCAGAAAACTCAGGAATGGGGGGGTAATGAATGCTGGTTTGAATTCCCCGCGTTTTCATCGCATCCATAAAATCCGCGCGCCGGGTTCCTTCCGGCAACAAAACCGGCAGGATATGGCAGGCCGCCCCTGGCTGCTTGCCCACAAATGGCAGACCCACCTGCGGAACCAGTTCAGCCAGTAATTCGTGATAAAAAACCGTTAACTCGCGGCGGCGCTGGTTGCTGGCTTCCAGCTTGCATAACTGCGCCAGTCCCAGGGCCGAAAGTATCTCGCTCGGGCGGTAATTATAACCCAGGTCGGTAACATCATAACTCCAGGCGTGGCCGCGATGGCGATCCCAGGTCAGGGTGGTCATGCCGTGCGAGCGCAGGCGGCGCAGTTTGGCGGCGACTTCATCATCATTGGTGGTCAGCATCCCGCCCTCGCCGGTGGCCAGGTTCTTGTTGGAGAAAAAGCTGAAGGCGGCCACATCGCCCCAAGCCCCGGCCCGGCGACCGTCCCGCACCGCGCCAGGGGCATGAGCAGCATCCTCAATCAATTTCAGGTTGTGCTTTTGGGCCAGGGCGCGGAAAGCGGCCATATCGCAAGGATACCCCGCATAGTGCATGACGATAATCGCGCGGGTACGCGGCGTAATCAGGGACTCGACCGATTCCGGCGAAAGAGTCAGGTCATCCGGGCTGGTCACATCCGCAAAAACCGGAGTCGCGCCCACGTAACGGACGCAGGCCGCCGTGGCGACAAAAGTCAGGGCCGGGACGATGACCTCGTCGCCGGGTGCGATGCCCGCGCCCAGGCAGGCCAGGTGCAGGGCGACCGTGCCGTTCGAGACAGCAACCGCATGTTTCACGCCGCAGGTTTCAGCAAAAGCCGCTTCGAAACGCTGGGTCACTTCACCCATCGTCAGCCAACGGCTGCGCAAAACATCCAAAACAGCCTGCTCTTCCTCGGGGCCGTAATCCAGGTCAAACAGCGGAATTTTCCAGTTCATGCTTCATCTCCTAAGAATTGCTCGCGCATCGACTCAAAATCCTGGATGGCCTGCTCGTAATCGTCCGGGCGGCCCAAATCCTGCCAATAGGCTGAGAAAGGATACCCGGCCACTTTTTGTCCGTCTTCCAGCAATTTCAAAATCAGGCTGGGAAAATCAAAATACTGGCCACGCGGAATATAGGCCAGGGCCTGCGGCTCAAAAACATAGACGCCCATACTGACATGGAAATCATAAGTCGGCTTCTCGATGTAACCGGTGATTCCATGGTTGCCATCCAATTGCAAAACACCCAGATCAATCTTGACCTGACGGCGGTGCATGGCAATTGTCACCAACGCGCCGGATTTGCGGTGAAAGTCGAGCAAGTCGCTGAAATCGAGAGTGGTCAACACATCGCCATTCATGACCATGAAGGTTTGGTCGAGGCCGTCGAGCAGGGTCAGCGGCCCGGCGGTGCCGAGCGGCTTTTCCTCGTAACTGTAGCGAATGCGCATGCCAAGGTGCTCACCCTCCTGGAAGAAGGCCCGCAGCAGGCTGGCCATGTGCCCGACCGACAGGATGACTTCGTCCACCCCGGCCCGGCGAATCTGGCGCAGGAGAACTTCGAGGATGGGCATATCCCCAATCGGCATGAGCGGCTTGGGGATAACTTTGGTATAGGGGGCCAGGCGGCTGCCCTTACCCCCGGCGAGGATGACGGCTTTCATTTTTTACCTTATTCTTTTCGGAGTCCGAAGTAGGGAGATTCTTGTGCCCGTCAGGGTGTTGCACTCCAAAGCGTTAAACCACATATCGATCCGTCGTATACTCCGCCAGATTTTCACGAATCCACTCGACGGTGCGGCGCAGACCGGTGTTGATATCCACCTGCGGACTCCAGCCCAGGCGCTCCAGCGCCAGGCGGTTGTCCGAAATCAGGCGCTGGACCTCGCTCTTCTCGGGGCGCAGGCGCTGCGACTCGACCACGATTTTGACCGGGTGGTCGAGCATGGCCACAATTTGTTCGGCCAGGTCGCCAATGCGTACATCGTAACCGGTGCCGAGGTTAATCGTCTGGCCCTCGACGCCGGGTGTTTCGGCAATCTTGAGAAACCCGGCCACCGTATCACTGACATAGGTGAAATCGCGGCGCGTATCCAGGTTGCCCAGGCGGATGGTATCGCCCGAAAGCGCCTGACTGATCATGGTCGGGATGACGGCGCGAGCCGACTGGCGCGGGCCAAAAGTGTTGAACGGGCGCAAGGTAACGACCGGCAAGTTGTACGAGCAGTAAAAACTCTCAGCCAGTTTGTCGGCCCCGATCTTGCTGGCTGAGTAAGGCGACTGCCCTTGCAGGGGATGTTCCTCGTCAATCGGGACGCGCAGGGCCGAGCCATACACCTCGCTCGACGAGGTGTGGACAAGGCGTTCGACCCCAAAATCGCGGGCCGCTAAAAGAATGTTCAGCGTGCCGATGATATTGCTCTCAACCACCTCGACCGGGTGCTGGTACGAGTACGGGATGGCGATCAGCGCCCCCAGGTGAAAAACGTGGCTGACGCCTTTGACCGCCTGGCGGACGGCATCCGGGTCGCGCAGGTCGCCAGTCAGGATTTCGAGCGCGTCGAAATCCCGGCGCGGCAGGAAGCGCAGCAGGCCGGGATCGTTACGAGCGTTATAGCGCACAAAAGCGCGCACCTGCGCGCCCGCCCCGAGCAGGGTCTCCGTCAAGTGACTGCCAATAAATCCACCCGCGCCCGTAACCAGGACGCGCTTTCCATTCCAAAAATCAGTCATGATGTCCATTTCCATTTTGCGGAATAAAATGTGTTTCGATGCTGCGCAGCACATCCGATAAAATCACCAGCCGGGTTTCGGCCTGGCGGCAAACCGCCAGGATGCGCTCGCGGTCAACAGCCAAAACCTTATTAATTGCATAAACTACCAGGCCGATGTCTTCGCGCTTCACCAAGGCCGGAATGTCCGCCGTTGTGCCCAGCACCGGGATACCGTCATAATGCATCCCCTGCTTGGATGGGTCATCATCCACATAGCCATGCACCGTAAAAAGGCGCTGGAAATCGGGCCGGCGCAATAGCCAGGTGACCAATTCGCCGCCGGAACCGGCTCCAACCACCAGCACCCGCTCACCGACACCAAATCCGCTCTGGCGAAAACGTACCCAGCGGCTGGCCAAACCGGTCAGAAGCCGCAGACGGTAACGCGCCACCAGGAAGCCGATCCCAATTACCGTTCCGGCAGCGATGAGATAGCCGCCCGGAATGTTCAGGCCGGAGATGTACATCTCAGCCAGCATGCTGGCAATAATCACCAGGATAACGGAAAAGATAATCCCAAGCGCATCCTCCGGCACAGCCCGCGACCACTCGATCCGCTTCAAGCCCAGCAAACTATTAAACAGGCTGAAAAGCAGGGCGATCCCGAGGGCAACCCAAATCGCGCGATCCCAACCAATGTGCAGGGGCTGGAACAACCGCCAAACCAGACCCACCCCGCCAGCGCCCAACAGGGCGATGAAGAAATCGATCACCGTCCAGTTCATCAGCGGGCGTATCTGACGGGTAAACGGCCCGCCGAACAACTGGCCTTCGCTCTTGGGCTGGATCGACATACGCGGCACCAGCACAATCAGGGTCCAGAAGATGGCGTCCAGGTCGGTCATCAGGTTGTAATGGCGCACATACAAACGGTCGAGGCGCAGCTTGTCGGGGGCAATCTTTTCCAGGTAATCGCCCATCAGGTTATCGCTGGAGAGCCGCTTTTCTTCATCGTGATAGGAGATACTGGCCGGGCTGGTCACGCCGGGGCGCACCGAGAGAATCTCGCGCCGGGCATCCTCCGGCCAGTGGGCGGCGAAATCGGGATCTTCCGGGCGCGGCCCGACCAGGCTCATCTCGCCAATCAAGACATTCCATAGTTGCGGTAGTTCGTTCAATTTGGTATCGCGCAGCCACTTGCCAATCGGAGTAATGCGCCCATCGCCGTTGGCGGTAATCTTCGGACCCTTGTAACTCTCGACATCTTCACGCATGGTGCGGAATTTGAGAATCTGGAACACCCGTCCGCCAAACCCCAAACGCGGCCCGCGGAAAAAGACCGGCCCGGGCGAATCGCGCTTGATCAGAAGCGCGACCATCAGAAAGAGCGGCCAGAGCAACAGCAGGCCGAACGCGGCAGCGGAAATATCCAGCGCGCGTTTGGCGAAGCGGGTATGCCAGGGTCGGACAACAGGTGCGGTCATTAAGCTTGGTTTGGAAAACGTGTCGGTAATCATGAGAATTTCCCCACTTTGTCAGTACTCAGTGTTCAGTTCTTGGATGTATCCTCAGGTTTAAAGGCGGATTAAGGCTTACGGATAGCGGCCAGGTAATGGGATCAGGCGATTGTATTATCCCAAGCAGGCACTTTGCCTGTTTTATCGCCCCATCGATTCCAGAATTTGAACAGGCCAAGCAGGAAACCCAGGCCATAGGAGATATGGAGAATGGCAAAAGTGAAAGGCAGAAGCGAATGATAAACAGTAAATGACGATTGGTTGGATTTCTGTGCACGAACAGTTGTCAGAAAAGAGGCAGCGAGATTAGCGAGAAGGTAAACTGCGGGAATAGTCAGAGATAAAAAACGAATCGCGGGAAAGAAGGCCAGAAGCGCCGAAAATAGCAGCGCCAACACAAAAAGCGGCGGAACAAACTGTCGGATACTCATCTGGCGGGGGTGTTTTTGCAGGACGCGCACTTTGTAGAAGCCGTATTGGTAATATTGTCGCCATAATGAGCCAAGATTGGCGCGGCTGTAATAGCGAGAGCGAATTTTCGGGGAAAACAAAATCTTCCCACCATAAGCGCGCAAGCGATAATTAAATTCATCATCCTGGTTGCGAATTAATTCTTCATCGAGTCCACCAATTTGCTCGAACACCTCGCGTCGGTAGGCGGCAAAGACTGCGGTATCAACTTCCCTCTGCATCTCCTGGCCGGTGCGAAACGCCACCCCGCCCACGCCAAAAGGTGAACTCATCGCCAGGGCAATCACCTTACCGACTGTATCTCTGGCAATCGTTTCCATCGCGCCACCCACACAGGATGCTTTCGTTTCATTCAGCAAATTCACGCACTGGCGAACATAGTCTGGAGCAATTTCAGCATGGCCGCCGAGCATGATAATCACATCGCCTCGCGCCTGCCGCAAAGCGCGATTAAATCCTGGCGGCATAAATTGGTCAGGATTATCCAATAAACGAATATTCGTTTGAGGATACCCAGAGATGAATTCCTGAATTATCTCTCGTGTTTTATCGGTAGAAATCCCATCTACAACAAGTATTTCTAGTTCCCCTGAATAATCCTGAGCAAAGATAGCCTTCAAGCAACCTTTGATATAGGCGGCTTCGTTGCGGATGGGCAAAATAATCGAAACAGACAAGCATGTGGCCAAACACTCACCCCTATTTGTCATTGTTTTCACTGGCTAGAACTTTATAATAATACATTGCACTGTCAGGATCAGAAAGTTGATAATAGACCTTCCAATTCATTCTTTCATACAATTTTCTCGCTGCAACATTATCAGGATAGACTGATAGGCGCATGGCTTTTATATTCTGCAACAAGGCCTGCTCCTCAAAAGACATCATCAAAATCTCACCTACTTTATTTCCTCTCGCACTTGGTAATACACTGATTCCAACCAGGGATATAGTAGGAGAAGGAATCTCATCGATTGGTGACGAAAGCTGCCCACCTAATTGACGTTTGCTATTATAAAAACCCAGCCTATCAAGAACAATTTTGCGAAAGCGAGGGCTAAAAATAATCCAAAAGTTTAATAAAGCGCCTAAAATTGCAGGAAAAATCAATTTTTTTTCAAGATCAAGCCGATACCCAAGAGGAGCGCCAACTACATAACCAATTATGTGTTCTTTTTGGTCAAAAGCACCCAAAGATATTGCGTTTTTAGCCGAAATAAACCACTCAAAAAAGGTCTTCAGGTAAAGGTCGCCAAGTTGGGTATTCAGGTAGCCTTGGAAAGCCTGCTGGTGAACTTGAATCACTTCCGGTATATCTTCAGGAGATAAATGCTTCACGCTAACGGCAAGCGAACTAGAATAGTGAGAAGAGACTTCAGGAGCTTCAATGTTTTTCATTGTTTTTTAGGCCGATTGCTTTATGATAAATTTCTAACTCTTTTAAGGCAGTCTTATGAGAATCGAGTTCCAACACAAGATTCCTCAAACGAGAATCTTTCCCCTGACTTAAAACATCAACCAAAGCCTTGGCAATTTCGCTGGGATCGTCTTTGTCACAAACCTTGCAATTATTAGCAGTGCCAATCCGAGTTCGGACATCCCCCACGTCCACTGAAACCACGGAAAGATTACAGGCCAATGCTTCTTTGACAACATTCGGAGAGCCTTCATGTTGAGAAGTAAGTAATAAAACATCGCATGCGTTCATATAGGCAGGCATTTGCGAATGAGGTATTTTAGAAGCCACAATTAATTCAATTGAATGATGTTTCATGGCAATGTCAACGATCTTTTTAGCAAGATCAAATCGCTTAAGTACCTTTGTGGGGTCAGCCGCAAACAGAACCAATTTTTTATCCATTGGGAGTGCAAGCTTCAGACGGCATTCTTCTTGATTCATTGGATAAAACAAATCCAAGTTGATTCCTGTGGGGAGAACGTTATAGTCTTTCCTACCTAGGTGAACTGCCATGTGTTCACCCGGTATAATCACTTGGCTGGCGCGAAATGCAGCGAAACGACTAATCAGTCGTAAAAATTTGCTTGCAAGAGGCTCTTTTCCATTAGATTTTTTCCACCCTATCAAATCACTTCCTCCAAAACGAACAACAACTGGTAAACGAGTTTGACTGACCGCAATAAAACCACATTGTCCAAAATGAGAAGAGACTAAATCATAGGATTGTTTATTTAGCTTTTGGCGCAAGCTAATCATGGCCTGCAAATAAAATAGCGGATTCCAGGAGCCTCGGTAATCAAACACATCAACTTCAACACCGAGATCTCGTAAACTTTCAACCTTTTCGTGTACAAAAGGCGAAACAAAAGATTTGGATTGATTGGGCCATTGGTTTGTAACAAAAAGAACTCGCACAATAGTTGTCCTATTACCTAACGCGAACTCGAGATAAAGATGCCGAGCCTGATTTTGCTAAAAATTTTTCACGCAAAGCCGCAAAGACCGCCAAGTTTTTTTATTTTCTTTGCGCACTTTGCGACTTTGCACGAGAAAAACTACAAAATTTAACTGGGGATTCTTATCCTGAACTGACGTTACCTACAAACTTTCGGATAAAAATAATATCTGAACCGGCTCGTTTTTTCAGAGAAATAGGGTAGCGCTTTGTTATTCGAATAGATTATATGTACAAAAGTGCTAAAACCATACCCCAAACCGAGAAAACGGCAAAAACATTTGCTGAACCCTCGCCTGAACATATAGGAGACTGTTGAAAAAGTCCCAACCCGAAAAAAATCTTTTCACCAAAGCGGGAGAAAATCTCCGAAAAAGTGCTTTTTTAGATTCTCTCCAGAATCTGGTCATTTTTGAGCCTGTTGTGAGAAAATTTTGCAAGCACTTTTTCTCTAGCAAAGGTATTTCAACAGCACCCTAGTGTATATTGCTCAACAGGTCAACTTTTCAAAAATAAGTTTTCTTTTCGTTATAAACAAAAAATATACGCGAAATGCCCTTTTCGAAAATGACTCGATATAAATTTTTTCTATTTTTCAAATATTGTTCCCATTTGTTAGCGAATTCCAGAAAAATTGGACTTTTATAAAGGTAGTTAGTTGCAATGAGCTGGGAAATATGCGCTTTATGATAGTAAGGACTAGCAAGATTAGAAATATTACGATGTTTTAGTAATGAGTACCTAGACCAAAACCCTGTGTCAAAGAGGTTGATAGAATTTAATAAACTCGTTACACCTTTTAAGAAAAGATTTTTAATAGATTCATCATTTATTGCTAAATAATAATCATATAATCCCCACAATGATGAAATAAACCCATTCAAAACGTGGTTCTTTTCCAAAGATGGATACTCTTCAAAAAATATAGTCCCGTCTTCTCCCTCAGATACCACTCCCCCAAAATGTTTGTTTACCATAAATGGCCTAAGAGCTCCTTGGGCCGTTTGTAAATAAACATCCCTTTTAGTAATCTGATATGCTCGAACTAAGACAGATACGGCCTGACCTTGAACAAGCGCTGAGATCCAACCAGGAGAAAGTGAATAAGTGGCTATACCGTATTGCATTGGCCATACTCTGCCAAGCATGTTTCTATCTTCCGAATTTTCTACCAACCAATTCGCAAGTAATAAAAACCGATTCAATGCTTGATCAGATGAAACATCCTCTATCCATCTTTCATGCCAACCTAAAGCAACTTGACACACAGTTACAGGTTGAAGCATAAACTTTCCCTGCACTTTTGCAAGTGGAACCCCCAAATCAGAAACAACTTTGCCGCTCATTTCAGTTTTCTTTCTTAAATCACGATAGTAGCCCCCTAACCGTTCAGGGGTAATGTTTGGTCCAATACCGCTTTCCTCATGCCAATAGTCTCGTTGCAATAAACTCTTAAATAGATGCATTTTTTTCCTTTCTGGGTATTGTACTGAGTGAAAGGCGATGAACACTTTTTAATAAGCCAAACACCATCCAAAACGAAGCCATTCGGTGAATATCGGCAAAAAAACCTTCAATGGTAAAAACCAATAGCGCGGCCAAGAGTGGATAAATTATAGCAAAATCAGGATGCGCCATCTTAATCTTCTGAAATATATATTTATATCCAGTAGCGATAATAACCAAAAGAATAAACAGCCCCGGCAATCCAAATTCTACAGCAATAGACACGAACATATTGTGAGCAGATTTCCCGCCAGTTAGTGATCGAATATTATTTTCCCATCCATATATCGATATTTGGTCTTGAAAATTATTTACTCCTACTCCAAACCATGGGTTTTGGGATGCCAATTCCATACCGGCCCTCCAAATTACATACCTGGTTTCATTTTCAATTTCTTCTACATTTGTACTTAGCAAGCGACCAATACTATTGGAATACAAATTATTTTCAATGAGTGAGTTTAAGGAAAATAGCGCAACTCCAATTAGCCCTAATAGAATGATTTTGCTTACCTTTACTCCTCGGATTATTAATAAGATAAATGCAGAAACTGAAAATGCAATCAACACGCCTCTTGATGTATTAATAATAATACCTATCATGAATAAAAAGGCTAACATGAAAAAGAATCTTTTGAAATTTTTTCTATTCTCGTCAAACCCAAGCATCATCGCCATTATGCCTGAAATTGCCATTTCTAATGCGAGTGAATTCCTGCCATAATACAACCTTATATCTGACGCCAGATTAATTGCTTCAAAAAATTGAAAAAACAATAAATTAATACTTACCAATACCCAAAGAATGGTAGCCTTTCTTATTTCGTTGTGATCTTTAAATATTAAAGCAGCAAAAAAGAAGGTAACAACAAAGCTAATTTGTCTTGTGATTCCCGTTGAACTAAAATCTAGGTTTTGCAAAGCTATTGAGCCAAGGATGATCCAGATTAAAAACATAAGAACCCAAAAATCCATATTGGCAAAAACATACTTTGATTTTTCTCTGTTGAATAGTTTTCCTAGCAAATAAGCAAAAAGAGAAATAATGAATATTAGTTGCGAAAAACTCAGCGGCAAATTTATTAATCTACCAAAACCGAGTTCTATTTGACTCGCAAAAATAATTAAGGGTAATGCAACCCAATTATTTCTTATCAAAAATACAAAAAGATAAAAAGCTGTAAGAAGCGCAAAAACGTCTGAAAAATTCATTTTCACCACGATTGAGAAAGCTTATGCTTATTATGCTGGAACTAAAATCCAGAATGAGAAAATTCAAACCTATTCCTAATAGTAAATGCTACAACTTCCTTAGAAGCAAATTTTGATACAGTTCATCATAAGTAGATACCATTTTATTTATTGAAAATTTCTCAAGAATCACTTCTGCACCCCTGCGCCCCATATGAATCCTTTCTAATTGATCTTCAAGAAGTGTCTCTATTTTACTGGCTAGTAATTCGGGATTTTTAGGCGGAACAAGGAATCCATTAACTCCATTTACTACAACATCTCTTGCGCCCCCAACATCAGTAACCACAACAGGCAAACCAAAAGCCATTGCCTCCAGGATCGCATTAGAAAAACCTTCCGAGACCGAAGCCAACGCAAAAACATCAAAAGTGGCTAACACATCAGAAATAACCGTTTGCTTTCCAAGAAAGGTTATGCTTTCGCTTATTCCAAGCTCTTTCGCTATATTGATTGCCTGCATTTCAAAATACCCGCTTCCACACGTAACAAAATGAACAGATGAATTTTTTTCTAAAACTAATGATGCAGCCTTTAAGAAATTAGGATAATCTTTTGATTTAGTAAAATTGGCTACGGTGCCAACTATTAGTTTTGATGGAGGTAAAGAAAATTTAATTTTTGCATCTTCTTTTTTTATATAAGTTGGTGCAAATCGAGAGGAATCTACCCCGTTATGGATGACTTTACATTTACTATCTGGTATTTTTTGCTGCCCCACCATGTAGTCTTTTACTGCTTGGGAATTCCCAATCATTACATCTGAAAATTTTGCCAATATATGATCAACAATATTATATATACTTGGTTTAAATTTATTTAGGCTTCTTTCAGATCCAATAATAACGGGAGTTTTCGCAAGAATTCCAGATACTCTTCCTCTTGTATTTGCAGTAAATATCCAGGTATGAATAATGTCAATCTTTTCTTTAATCAAAAAGTCCCTTAATTTAAAAACAAATAACAAATCTTTTTTTAACTCACTGTGAATCGGAACAATTTCCACCCCTGCTTCTAGGAATTTATCAGACAAAGACATATGTGGCCAAACGCTACACAGAAAGATTTCATAAACATTCTTGTCCAATCCCCGGCACAATTCTAAAACTTGTAACTCTAACCCGCCGATTTCCAATTGACTAACAACAAAAAGGATTTTTATTTTCCTGTTAATGATATTCAAACAACACCTCTATCGCTAAGATTCTGCATCCTATAAATATCGCAAAGTTTTTTTTGCCATGCACCGACATCATTATTTCTGATTACAGTATCACGAGCTTCTTTTCCAAGTTTTTGTGATTTAATCTTGTCATCTTCAATAAGGGCAACAGCATTACAAACATCAAATCCCGTATCCAAATGGGCTACCATTCCGCTCTTGTCATTCTCAATAACATTTTCCAAAACAGGTAAATTTGATACTACTGTTGGCAGGGCAGATGCCATAGATTCTAAAACCACATTCCCAAGCCCTTCTTGTCGCGAGGGAAATACAAACACATCAGATAACTGATAATATTTTGCTAGTAAAAACGGGTCTTCAATAAGACCAACAAACTTTACCTTTTCAAACAAGCCTTCTCTTAACAATAGATTTTTTAATTTTCCAACAAATTCTTCATCAAGTGATGGATTTTCACTCTTCTCTTGGGGACCAATAACAACCAAATAAACATTTGAATTTTTTTTCTTACTATAGTCAATGAAACCTTCAACTAAGATATCAGTCCCTTTTCTATATCTGACACTGCCTACGTTGAGCCAAACAAATGCAGTTTCAGGTACTCCTAATTGAAATCTCAAGATTATCTTCTTCTTCTGATCTACTAGTGGGTGAAAAATATTACTATCAACTGGATTTATTATTTCAAATACAGTAAAACCATGAATTCCATAATCATGAGCTAAAGGTTGTGAAATTGCCAATACTGATTTGTAGCATTTCAACATTCCAACTTTCAATTTTCCGAACCTTTGCTTCATGATAGAACTCGGATTATCAGAATCAAATAAAACACTTTCATAAATGGAAGATAGCCCGATAATTTTTGTCCAAAGCCCTAAGAACAGCCCCCCCCACCTCAGGGTATGAACATGCAAAATATCAAATTTATCGACATTAAACAATAAATATTTAAATAACCAAAGAAAAGCTATACCACTTTTTATCCTGCCAATTTTTTTTTGAGTTTTGGGATATGTAAATTGGAAAGCACGATTGGCTTCGACCATATCCCTATTGTCATAATCATAAACATAGTGTTGGATATCGTTTTCACGCCATTCAGGAAAAATCTTTTTCCATAAAAACACTTGTCCACCAAATCTCACTTTATAATTAGGAGCAAAAATGTGCAATATTTTCATTTTAGATACCCAAATATTTTTTATAAATATTACTGATCGTAATGCTAACTGGAAAGCTCCGCCAAGATAGTCTGATAATAAATCTCATTTTCATCTAAAAACTGTATGAGTGAAAATTGACTTTGAATACGCTTCCGGGCTGCACGACCCATTTCTCGTGCACGTTCTGGATTATGTAACATCCAAAGTATGGCTTTGGAAATTTCATCAGGATTTCGTGTATCGCACAATAATCCTTCTATTTCATGTTCAATCATTTCGGGCCCGGGGCCTGAATTCATAAATACTACTGGACATTCACATGCCATCGCCTCTAAAACTGCAATAGGATTCGCCTCTACTAAAGATGGAAAAACAACAACGTTCGCCTTTCTATACATGGTTGGGAGATTTTCTCGAGGCATTTCTCCAAAGACTTTTACTCGCGACTTATATTGTTCCGGTAGATCATTTATTAAAGCCGTGCTCGCCAACTCACCCGATTTATCGATGGGGTCTTTGCCAATAAACTGTAACTGGGCAGAAGGGTAATCGGAAAATATGGTTGGCAGAGCTTTAAATAAATTTGGAGCACCCTTTGTCTGGCTCAATCTGCCAACAAAAAGAATACTACCTTCTTCCTGCTCAACTGTTAAATCAGATTTGAAAATATCTGTATCAACCCCATTATAGATAAGCTCACATCGTTTATCGTTTAAACATGCTTTTGAAAGCGTCTCTTGGCGGATGTAATTACTGACTGCAATGAGATCATCTGCCAGTTTCAGGGTCCGCTTTTCAAAAAAACTAGAGATACGTGAAACTCTCCTACCAGAATTTGAAAAATGAACAAAATTAGCTCCATGCATGCGGACAATTAAGGGTATTCCAAACGAACCAAATAATAATACCCCACGAACATCGGGAGTTTCAATAATATTTATTTGAGAAAATTTGATCTCTCTTCGAATCTCAAATTCCAGATGTAATCGTTCAGTAACCATTCTTGGAATGATGCCCCTTGAATGACGAGGAATGCGTATAACACGAACCCCAGAATTATTTTCTATGGTTAATCGCTTGACCACATCAGAATAACCTATAACAGAAGCAAAATGACCGCGCTTTACTAATCCCAAAGCTAAAGTCTGTGTAAAGGACTCAATACCCCCTACTTTCCTCTCAGGCGGGTATCCATCACAAACAAAAAGGATACGAATCTTAGATTTTTCCATAGTTTTTGAATAATGTGGTTATTGTTTTTGGGCTAAACAGAAAACGAGGCTTGTTGACAATTGCTTTTAGGCAAAGTTGTGAAATAATTTTCCCCCCTTTATCCAATCGGAATGCAAGCGTTTGGTAAAAAGTACCGACTATTTCACCTTTCGGAAACCTACCCAACATAGATGGCCAATAGTATAGAAGATTCGGAAGAAAACTTTTTAGAAAATAATCTTCAGCTGCTTTTGGAGATTTTAACTTCTCTAATAAAACAACTGCTGCCCAATAACCAATCCTAGTGGCTACATTGAACTTTGAACTTCTGTCTTGAAATAAATTTGAGGATATAAGTAAATACTCCATCCCCTGATCCCAATTTTCTCTCACGAAAGACCAAGCTGCCACTTTTTCATATATTTTGGCCTGCCTTTTATTTAGACCAACAGGATCACCGAAAAAGAGCAAATGGGCATTTTTTTGAACGATAGTGAGCATATCTTGTAAGTATATAGATAACAATTGTGCTTGGGGTATCCCCTGTTGACTATTACCATGAATACGAATATAAAATAAAGGTTGATTTATATAAACAAAATAGCCTTTCGAACGCAGATGAATCACCAAATCCCAATCTTCACCAAATCTAATCGTAGCGTCAAAACCGCCGATTTCCTTTATATAATTGCTTTTAATAAGCATATTGCTAGCAGGCCCAAATATTTTAGGCCCTACTCGTAAATCATCAATATCTAATTTCTGACCTGATTTTTCTACACCTACAGGCTCAGAGCGTATACTATATCCGTTTTCATCGATTACCCAACCACTCGAATATGCTAAAACTGCGCCTCTATTGTCTGAATTGTTAAGAGCACTTACCTGAGTTAATAGCTTATTCGGGTGCCAAATATCATCAGAATCAAGAAAAGCAATATATTCCCCTTTTGCAATGGATACCCCATGATTTCGTGCTGATGATTCGCCCTGATTTTCTTGCCAAATATAAATAACTTTATCCCCATATTTTTCTCGAATCACTTCTCTGGTGCTATCAGTAGAACCATCATCAATGACAATCAACTCATAATTTTTATAGATTTGCCCAAGAACACTCTCGATTGCGATTTGTAAATAGTTGATCCGATTATAAGTCGGGATAATGACACTGACTAAGGCATCATTCATGCAACCACTCCATAATCTTCTTAAGATTACCCATTATCGGAGGAATTAAATATCTCCAAAAATAAAATTCCTGTAATACCCGTGGATTTTTGATCGCAAACCGGAACATATTTTTTCTAGAAGAAATGAAATTTTCCAAGAGCGAATACTTCAAAAAACTTGCATTTCTAATATAAACAACAACCCGTTCATATACCCAGCGCACCTGTTCTTTTGGCAAATTATATTTTGCCCACTCCAAGAACAATTCCCATAATTCCAATACTGATTCATAAGTTTTTTGTTTGTCGGCGAAACGGTAAGTAATTCGATTTGTGCTATGTACTCTCCTCATTGCAACAGGAGTCTCAATGTTGCCTGGAAATAATCTGCATTTCGCGCTTAATTTGAACATTAACATTGTATCTTCGTACATTTCCAAACTTTCGTCAAAATATGTTACTTCAGAAAATATTCCCTTTCGAGCTGTAAATCCATTGAGATGGTAATACCCACCAGCCTTACCTTTCATAAAGGCCTCGAATAAATCTTCGGGCAGTATTTCTCGTTTGACAGTAGTGATATCGCGCAAACCTACTGTATGAAAAAGTTCTCTTGAACTATCATCATCAAAAACAGCACCAATGGCTTCGTAAACCCCGTCAACATCACTCCCAGATGTAATAACTTCGATTGTCCGTGTAAAGCGATTGGGCAGATAAAAATCATCAGCATCCAAGAAAGCCACATAAGGAAATGAAGCTCTTTGAATTCCTAAGTTTCTTGAGGCAGAAGCTCCTCGATTTTCCCCATTAGGATGACGCAATAGCTTTATTTGAGGGTATCGCTGTGCAAGCAATTCACAAACTTCTAATCCGCCATCAGGAGATCCATCTTCGATTAAAAGCACTTCGCCAACCGGATGCTGTTGAAGTGCAGATTCAACTGCTTGGGTAACAAAATCACGCGCGTTATAAAAAGGAATGATTACACTAATTTTTATCTCTTCCATTATTGCCTTTCCAAGCCCGTTCGCCACCAATTATTTTTATCTCACACTGCGCCAATGCCAGAACTTATAGATATACGCCAATCTACTAGAAGTACGGCCACAATTTTAAATTGGCAAAAGGTGTTGAACTAGTTTTTTTACCTGCACAAGAACACAATTTCAAGAATCTTCTCGTTAATTATTGTCTCTTAATCAAAAGGGTTAAAATTGCGGAAATTAAATCGGCAAAAACAAAAATTGTTCTCATTGCTTTATTTTTGGCAAGTTCCTTCATACACCATGGTTTCAAATGCAACCAGTTCTTCATTTCCTGTATTTTTTCCATGATCTTCAATTCCCATTAAATTATCATCCTTTGATTCACCCATAGCACATCGATGCACATTTATAAATCCGCTTTCTTTTAAGGCCAATTCAAGCAAATCGCCATCATACAAGAATTGATGCCCATAGTTTCTAAAAGCATTATTGATAACAAATGACGCTTTATAGATTTCTACACCAGAAATATGTCTATCAGTAATCCATTGAATATATCTTGCTCCTAACGGATCATCCTTTTGATTGTATAAACCAATAATGCTCTCCAGATTAGGGGTTGCAACGCGAACAACCCCATTTTGTTTTAATACACGATGGCACTCCTTCAACATGAATAAGCCTTTTTGCCAAGAAATATGCTCAATCATGTGCTCACTATGAATATAATCGAATGTATCACTTTCTAGGGGGAATCTTTTCGTTGCATCCAAAAAGATGCGGTTTTTAGCGGGCTTAATATCTGTTCTAAGCCAGCCGGCATGAATGGTGGGACCTGCACCAAGTTGTAATTTTCTTATTTTATGAGTAGCCAAATATTTCCTAATTATTATTTGGCGTCCGTACTTTGAGTACAAACGTATAATCTCTCGTCGAAGATTCATGACTTTCTCCAATTCGCACTTTCGAACAAAAAGTCCTCAACAGAATCGATATATCTCTCCATCGAATATGTTTTTTCAATGGTCAATCGAGCGGATTCGATAATTCTCTTAAATTGATCTGGTTCGCGAATCAAGTTATCTATGATGCTCAATACAGAATCAATATTTTCATCTGGAATGATAAAACCTGTTTCATTAGACAAAATTATTTCATTTGAACCTTCATTTCCATAGGACAGCACCAAACACCCGCTTGACATTGCTTCCAATGGGATACGAGACAAACCATATTTTCGATAGCTTGGAAAAAAACAAATGTCAGATTTTTGATAAAGTTTGGCTAGTGCGGTTTGATCCAACATAGGAAGAAATTCAATTGAATGGTTTAAGCCAAAGTCACTAACAAGCCTACATAATTCATCATAATAAATTTTTGAGCCGATCTTTCCAACGATGGTGCATTTTGTAGGAATATTATTCCTGATCAAGGACTGAACTAAAAGAATAGCATCTCTCATCCCTTTTGATCGCTCAATCCGACCAGGTACTATTATTCTGACAGGAGTTTGGCAAGCATCACGCGATTGAAACGGAAACCGAGAAATATCAATTCCAGAGTGAATGGTTTTCATTAGATTCAGGGGGACACCGCTTTTTTTTGCATCTTCCAAAACAGAATTACTATTAAAATATGCATTAATCACTGGCCAGACCCAATTCATTTTTATCAAGTTACCACTCAGTCGACTAACAACAATTGCTAGAATTTTCTTAATCTTATTTCTAATCGGGAAATTGCTCTTTCTTTCAATCATGCTGTACCAAAAGCCGTGATTCTTAAATGCAAGAATCAATCCATTTCCACCTTCGTCATAGACAATAGGGATATTGGTATCAGATAAATAAGGAAAGATGGCTCGTGTGAAATTTACAACATGCCACAAATATATAATATCTGGTTGGAATGAATTAATCCTTTGGCGTAAAAATTTTATATCTTTGTAATCGTAATAAACTCGTTGGAGGAGCGGTGTAGAAACATCCACTGTGTGGAATTGTCTGAAAATCTCTTTTGATTCGTTTTTCGGACCTCCCACTATCATCGTTGTTATAATTTCCACATCATGGCTTCTAAGCATGAGATGATCTAGCACATCTTTGCATCGAATCTCATAACCACCTGAATGGTGAGGAGGGTAAGAATCCGTAATAACTAATAGTTTCATTTACATCTACATCATGAACAAAAAATTTGCCATACTTGTCAAAAGGGTTTTCGGCATATAAATAACATCATATGCCCAAATATATTTACCCATTTTGCATTTTTAATATATTTTCTCACTCTGCTACCTCCTTGAAGATGATCGAGTGCATTAAAAAAACCGGGTAGTTCTTCTTTCAATCCAAAATAACCTGCAACCCCAATAGTTTCAACAATTTCAAATCCAGATTCACATAGATATTTGCTAAATTCGGATTTCCTATAAGCGAACTGATAAAAGCTCATGTTTGCTTCATTAGGAAGTTTATAAAAACCTAATCGGCTTTTGAAACTTCTTAAAGGATTGACGTAAGGAATTGAAAAATAAGCATACCCACCTGGCCTTAATATTCTATAAGTTTCGCTGAGAAATGGCTCCGGTCCTGCCTCACGGTGTTCAACAACGCCCAAGGATATATAACCATCATAAGTATTTTCAGGAACTTGAACCTTGGTAACATCACCAACCTTTACAGGTAGATCAGGATAAATTTTCTTTATTAGTTCAATTGTTCTTTGCCCCCAATCTATCCCTTCTACATTTTTAAAACCTTTAGCCCTTAGAGCTACAATATATCTAGCCGTTCCACAACCCGCCTCAAGAATATAATCATTTTGTTTTAAATATCTTTCAAATAATCCAGAATACTCATCGAGTTCGCCTTTTTCATATTTTAAGTAATATTCTCTTGTCAATATTTTTTCCCAATAATTATCCCAATAATTTGCATCTGCATGATCTCGATAATAATAAATTCTCCCATTTTTCCATAATTTTAATCGGTTCTCACTCATCTATGCCTCCTTGGAATGATAATTTACTGTCAATCACTTTCCATTTTCCTCGTTTATAAATCCTTCCACGCGTTGTCAGTAAATCTTGTTTGATTTTATTATCTTTTGTAATTTCGAATTCTATGCATTTTTCAATTTTATCGACACGATTCGTGTGATTCCCTATCCATAGATTTATATAGTAATGATCAGGAAATAAGTGCAAAGCCGGTATAGTAACTGAAATAATTTTATCGGTAGTCAAAGAGTTATTTGCTATTTCTTCAATTTCTTCATACCCGTTCCAAATGTGAAATAACGGATAATCATTTTGATCTAGAATTTCCACCGCATAGGTTAAAGTAAAATTATGCGGATTGTAAACTCCAAATAAAATATGAAACTCTTCATCCATATTAATTTTCAGAGTCCCCACTTTATGTGAATTCAAAATTTCTGCCCAGACAATCCTTGCTTCTCCTGAACCAGAATGATCAAAATCTTCAGTATTTATACGATAAATATCGTCACTTGAATGGGTTACTTTACCAAAAGAATTCTTATAACTTTGTATAACATCATTTATTTCGCCGATATGATTAACTCTCCCGTTCTGAACTAAAATTCCATTCCCGCACAAATTTTTTATTGCGAACATATTGTGACTAACAAAAAGAACGGTTCGGCCAGCTTTTGCGACATCTCCCATCTTACCCAAACACTTCTTTTGAAATACCGCATCTCCTACTGCCAATACCTCGTCAATTACCAAAATCTCCGGCTCGAGGTGGGCAGCCACGGCAAAGGCCAGGCGCACATACATGCCGCTTGAATAGCGCTTGACCGGTGTATCAATAAATTTTTCGACTTCGGCAAAATCGACAATCTCATCAAATTTGCGGGCAACTTCCTGACGGGTCATACCCAAAATCGCGCCGTTCAGGTAGATATTCTCGCGCCCGGTCAGTTCGGGGTGAAAACCGGTACCCACTTCGAGCAGGCTGGCAATGCGGCCCTTGACCTTGATCTTGCCGCTGGTAGGGGCCGTCACCCGCGAAAGGATTTTGAGCAGCGTACTCTTGCCAGCCCCGTTGCGGCCAATGATGCCCAGTACTTCACCCTGCTGAACAGTGAAGGAAACATCGCGCAAAGCCCACAGTTCTTCGCCATCGCGGTTGCCGTGGTCGGCTTCGCCAATCTTGAGCAAAGGGTTGGGCTGCCCGCGCATTTTGGCCCACCATACAGCCAAATCATGGGTGAAGGTACCGGTGCCGATTTGGCCCAGGCGGTAGGTTTTTGATAAATTCTCTACGGAGATAACAGTGGTCATGAATAATACCCGGTAATCACATCAACAACCCGGCAAATTTGCGATTCGCTCAGTTCCGAGTAAATCGGAAGGGCCAGGGTCTCTTCCGCGGCGCGTTCGGCCTGCGGGCAGTCGCCTTTGGCATAGCCCATGCCCTCGAAGCAGGCCTGCAAATGCAGCGGGACGGGGTAATAAATTTCACTGCCGATTTGATTTGCTTTCAAGCGGGCCATCAGCCCGGCGCGATTCCGCACGCGCACCTGATACAGGTGATAGATATGGCGTCCCCAGCCGGTTTCATGGGGCAGGACAACTGGCTTTTGCTCGCTCAAGTTGGGCGTCTCGCTAGCCAACCCGGCGTCTAGGAAAAACTGGCGATACAGGGCAGCATTGCGCTGGCGGGCGGCGGTCCAGGCTTCGAGAAGGGGCAATTTGGCGCGCAGGATGGCAGCCTGCAGGGCATCCATGCGGAAGTTGCCGCCAATGGCCTGGTTATAATACTTCGGACGGTGTCCATGATTGCGCAGCAGGGCAACCCGATCGGCCAGGGCCGGATCGTTGGCGGTGACCATGCCGCTGTCGCCAGCCCCGCCCAAATTCTTGGACGGGAAGAAAGAGAAACAACCCAGGTGACCGATAGAGCCGGCTCGGCGTTCGCCGAAGTCTGCGCCCAAAGCCTGGCAGGCATCTTCGATTACATAGAGGCTTCGTCGTGAGCGCTCAGCCGAACGATTGTGTCTTTTGGCAATCTCCATGATGGCGTCCATATCGGCCATTTGCCCAGCCAAATGCACGGGCAAAATGGCGCGTGTGCGCTCTGTGATGGCGGCTTCGATCAAACTGGCATTGATATTGAGGGTATCCAGGTCAATGTCCACAAAAACCGGGCGCGCGCCCAGGCGGACAATAGCCCCGGCGGTGGCAAAAAAGGAATACGGCGAGGTGATGACCTCGTCCCCTGGTTGGATGCCAATCGCCATCAGGGAGACCAGCAGGGCGTCAGTGCCGGAGGAAACGCCAATCCCAAACTGGCAGCCGCAATAATCGGCGATTTCCTTTTCGAGGGCTTCCACTTCCGGGCCGAGGATAAAATGCTGCGAGTCCATCACCCGCATGATTGCAGCTTCCACATCAGCGCGAATGGTCGCGTACTGGGCTTTTAAGTCAAGAATGGGGATAGGTTTGATGTTTTGCATAATTTTGGGTGGCGCAAGATAATCTTGGGCTACAGAGGTTGGTCTTCGGGCCAGTCCAGGCAGCGCAAAAGGCCGGATTCTTCACGATAGCGCCAGCCGCTCTCCGGGCAGGTCATCAGGCCCTCGGCATTCGGGGCGGGCAGGCGGTATCCGTGGCGGCTCATCCAGCCTTTCTGCCGGGCCGGAACGCCAAGCATCAGGGCATAGTCCGGCACATCGCCGCGCACGACAGCCCCTGCGCCGATAAAGGCATAGCGGCCAATCATCGCGCCACAGACGATAGTAGCGTTGGCCCCAATGGTCGCGCCACGCCGCAGCAGGGTGCGCATGTATTCCGACTTGCGATTAATCTGCGAACGCGGGTTGATGACGTTGGTCAGCACGCAGGACGGCCCCAGGAAAACGTCGTCTTCGACGATTACGCCGGTGTAGAGCGAAACGTTGTTCTGGATTTTGACGTTATCGCCGACCGTCACACCACTGGCAACCATCACGTTTTGGCCGAGCGAGCAATTCCTGCCGATTTTGGAATTCGCCATGACGTGGCAAAAATGCCAGATGCGCGTACCCGCACCGATTTCACATGGTTCGTCGATATAGCTGGAAGGGTGAGCAAAGTAGGGCTTGTCGGTCATTATTTTTTCAGGAAGGGATGGGCCAAGTCGCCGGGCGAGGAAAGTTCCGTCTGGCGGATACGATAGGTAAGACCAATCGAGGGCCGCGCTATATCGATGCCAAAACCGTTCCCGGCCAGAGTGCGCTCATAGACGCGGGTGTGCAAATCGGTAAACCCTTCAGAGAACTCAACCTCCTGACCGTCCACCGTAATCGAGCGGAAGGTGGTCTTGCCCGCCTGGCGCACCACCTGGGGCAAATCATCCTTGTCGACCGACAAGAACCAGCGCACACGAGCCTGTTCAAGTTGGATAAATCCGGCCATACGCTTATCATCGGACAGGTGGCATTTGATTTCCGCGGCCGGGCCAAACAGCCACAGGAGCAAATCGAAAAAGTGGATGCCGATATTGGTCGCCACCCCCCCGGATTTTTCCAGCTGGCCCTTCCAGGAGACGTGATACCAGTTGCCACGGCTGGTGATGTAACTCAGGACGACATCGTGCATGGCAGTTGAGGCAGCCTGGGCAACCTGCTCCTTGAGTTTGACCAGTTCCGGGTGGACGCGCAACTGCAAGAGATTGTTGACCTTGCAGCCCGTCTCGGCTTCGATTTCCTGCAGGGCATCCAGGTTCCAGGGGTTGATAACCAATGGCTTCTCGCAAATCACATCCGCACCAATGCGCATCGCCAAGCGGCAGTGGGCATCGTGAAGATAGTTGGGCGAGCAAACCGAGACATAATCAACCTTTTCGGTAGCAGCGGTACGTCGCAATTTCTCCAGGTGGCGGTCGAAGCGCTCGATTTCAGTGAAAAAGCGCACATCGTAGGAAAACTGGTCGAGAATACCGACCGAATCTTTCGGGTCCACTGCTGCAACCAGACGGTTGCCAGTGTCGCGAATGGCTTTCAGGTGACGCGGGGCAATATAGCCACCTGCGCCGATCAGGGCAAAGTTTTTAGTCATAGATTACACCGTATCCATAAAGGTCTGCTCGACGCGGTTGAAGATGACCGCCCCGGTGAAGGCCGCCGCCAGCATGAAGCCAAAACTGTAGAGCAAATGACCGAGATTTACCGTCCCCGCCCCCAGGAAGGCAAAGCGGAAAGCCTCGACGATAGGCGTCATCGGGTTGATCTGGATAACCCACTGCCACTGAGCCGGGATCGATGAAACCGGGTAAATCACCGGCGTGGCATACATCAGCAGTTGCACGCCAAACTGCACCAGGAAGCGCAGGTCGCGGTATTTGGTGGTCAGGGATGAAATGATGATGCCAAAACCCAGCCCAAGCCCGGCCATCATCAACATCAAGATTGGGGAAAGCGCAACCCACAGCCAGTTAAATTGGATGGGCGTGCCGCGCAGGGCAAAGAAAACCACAAAGACCAGGAACATGCCAAACTGGATCAGGAAGGTGATCAGGTTCGAGAGCAAAATCGAAACCGGCACGGCCAGGCGCGGGAAGTAAACCTTGCCAAACAGGTTGGCATTCTGTACAAAGGTATTGGAGGTCTTGTTCAGGCAATCGGCGAAGTACGACCAGACCACCGTCCCGGACATATAGAACAGGAACTGCGGCAGGCCGTCGGTCGGCAGGCTGGCGATCTGGCCGAAGATGACCGTAAACGTGATAGTGGTCAGCAGCGGCTGAATCAGATACCAGAGTGGGCCAAGGATGGTCTGCTTGTAAACGGCCACAAAGTCGCGGCGCACGAAAAGCAGCACCAGGTCGCGGTACTTCCACAGTTCGCCCAGGCGCAAGTCGAGCAGTCCGCGCTGGGGCTGGATGATCATGTCCCAGGATTCTTCTACTGTTTTTCTTTGTTGTTCCAGAACGCTCATCTTCAAAATTTCCTTACGCTAAGCCAACTTGTCGGCCCAATGTTCTTCTTGAAGAACACGCAACAGGTAGCGGCCATACTCGCTCTGTTTCATCGCCTCAGCTAGGCGCGCAAGTTCATCAAGGGAAATATATCCCATCCGGTATGCAATTTCTTCGGGAGATGAAATAATCAATCCCTGGCGCTCCTGGATGGCCTGGATAAAATTCGCAGATTGCAGCAATGCCAAATGAGTGCCGGCATCCAGCCAGGCAGTGCCACGTCCCAAAACCTGCACACGAAGCTCCCCTTTTTGCAGGTACAGCAAGTTCAAGTCCGTGATCTCCAGTTCGCCCCGCGCTGACGGCTTTAAATCACGCGCCAATCCGACTACCTGGCGGTCATAAAAATAGAGGCCCGGAACCGCATAAGAAGATCGGGGCCTGTGCGGCTTTTCCTGGATGCTGATCGCCACGCCATTTTTGTCGAATTCGACAACACCGTATTGAGAGGGGTCTTGCACGGAATAAGCAAAAACAAGCGCGCCATCGGTCAACTGGGCCGCCGAACGCAATGTAGCAGGCAAACCTTGACCATAAAAGATGTTGTCCCCCAAAATCAGGCAAACCGGCTGGTCGGCAATGAAATCACGCCCCACCCGAAAAGCATCCGCAAGGCCGCGCGGCTGATCTTGTACCGCATATTGAATTTGTAACCCCCACTGTGAGCCATCACCCAATAAAGCATCGAAGGCTGGCACATCTTGCGGAGTGCTGATTAACAGAATCTCGCGAATCCCGGCCAGCATTAGAACCGAAAGCGGATAATAAATCATCGGCTTGTCGAAAACCGGCAAAAGCTGTTTGCAACTCACCTGGGTAAGTGGATAAAGACGAGTCCCCTTGCCTCCTGCCAGGATGATCCCTTTCAAAAACTGCCTCCTCTGCAAAAATAACTGTTCATCAAAACCGATCCAAAACCAGGGCCAAACTCTTCGCGAATCGATGGCAATCCTTGTTTTTTCCGAGCATCCGCCCCACCGACATTGGCCTTCAATGTCAGCAAGGAGATTTTCGGTGTCCGCATTGCGCCGGTTGTCCGCGATGAGGCGTTCAGGCGCGCTGCTTTTTTTTCTGGATCAAGCCGGTGGCAAGTTCCACTGGCAGATACTTTCCATACAACAACTTTAACAAAACCCTGACCCGCTCGTGCCCTGAAATGCTCACATCGAAAATCGCTTCATGGCCGGCAAAAGGTCCGCCGTTAATCGTTACAAGATCGCCCTGCTTCAACTGCTGCAACTGCTCTCCCCCAGCCCGATTAATTTCATCCACCCTGTTCCGAATTGCGCCAATCAAACTTTCCGTCACCGGGATGGCCTCCCCGGCAAAACGGACAATTCCAAGCCCGCCGGGCATCCAGTTCAACAGCGAAAAACCGGTCTGCGCCAGGTCGGCCCGCAAGAACAAATAACCCGGGAAATAAGGCCGCCATTTTCGCGCGCGAGGATTCACGGTGCGCACCCGAAGCAAAGGAAGAAACGCTTCGATATGATGGGCAAGCAACTGCTCATATACAAAAACTTCCTTGTTGGGCTTACTGCGAAAAGCATACCAATTAAATGTCATTCTGCGAAACCTGAAAGCCATTTTCAGGGCAGTCCTTGCAACCCCGATTTCCATTTTCTGAAAAAGATTATACTTAATACCAGATTAAAAGAAAAGGTCTAGACCAGGGAAAAACCCAGTGCGAGCCAAAGATTACCCATTTATGTTGCTCCAAATCATCAACGGTTATACGACGGACGATTTACCATCCGCCGCGGACTGGGAAAGCCTGATTCGGCAAGCCCAGGCGGATGGGGTTGCGCCGCTTCTGTACTGGAACCTTTCCAAAACGGGAAAACTCGCGCAGATACCCGACTTTGCCGGAAATGCGCTGCGCGAATCTTATGCCGCCACCTGGATGAACAACCAGCAAATCTTGCAGGAACTTGGAACCATCTCGAAGGTGTTTCATGAAGCGGGGATTCCCATCGTTCTCCTCAAAGGAGTCTGTTTTGCGCTAACCATCTACCCGGATATCGGCCTGCGTCCGATGGGCGACCTGGACATCCTGGTGCCAAAAACCAAGCTTGCCCAAGGCGTCCAGCTTGCGCAAAAACTGGGGTATGTGGAAGCCGTGCCAGATGCCAGTCCGGGTCTCAACGAACTGATCGGGCATCACGCCTGCTTGAGAAAAACGGGAGAACAGGGCAGCCTGCTCGAAATCCACGACAGCCTGGTGGCAGAGCAAGCCTTCTCTTTTGCGGTATCCATGGATTGGTTTTGGGAACAGACCCAGCCGTTGGCGCACGAAATATTCCATCACCTGCAAATGCTTTCGCCAACAGCCCAGGTTTTATTTGCTGCGGCCCATGCCATGCTGCAACACGGCCAGCAGAATTCCCCTTTGCGCTGGTTCTACGATATCGATCTGCTCATTCGTTCTTATAATGAAGCGATAGATTGGGAAATGCTCATCCAGCAGGCCAGGTTTTTTGAGTGGGGAAGCGCGCTAAAATCCGCGCTCGAACGATCCGTCGAATTGTTTGAGACGCCCATCCCGCAAGCAGTCCGAGAGCAGCTACAACTGCTCTCGGACAGGCACGAGAATTTGGTGGCGCAAAAACAAAACAAACCGGCCACCCATACCCTGCTCGAATTACAAAAAATGAACACCCTGAGCGGCTACGCTCGTTTGCAATTCTTTATGGGATTGCTCGCGCCAACCCCGGCTTACATGCGCTGGCGCTATGGATTGAAAAACAACCGGAGCTTACCCGCCTGGTACGTTTACCGCTGGGCCGGCATCCTGAAAGATGCCATCCTGACCATCGTCGTTGTTGTAAAAAACATCGTTATGGGGATGAGAGATTCAAACCAGACTCAAAAAAGGGATTAAGCAACCGACACCAGCTGGGACTTAAGTGCCTGGGCGCAGATGCGATAGTAGCCGCGCTCAACCATCTCGCAAACCTGCCTGGCAATATCGTACGGGGGCAGGTCGGGATGGGTCGCCGGGTCGGGAACATCCTGCTTGCGCCCATCTACAACTTCGGAGAGCAGGAAAACCCGATGCCGGAAAAGCGAAAATTCGGTTTGCAGGGCTTCCTTCTGCCCGGCTTCCATCACCAGGATCAAATCCTGAACTGAAACCAACTGCGCGCTGATCGGCAGGGAACGATGAGCCGTCAGCGAGAGACCCAATCGGTAAGCGGCTTGAACCGCCGAGGGCAGCGCCGGGCTATGCGGGAGCGCCCAGGTACCGGCGCTGGCAACCCGCCAATCAGATTGCCAGCCCAAAGACTCATACTTGCGCGCAAAACAAGCTGCCGCAAGCGGCGAGCGGAACTGGTTGGCAGTGCAGACAAACAAAACGGCAGGCATCTCAGTTCACCAGTTCAACCGAGTGATGACCATTGGGCCGGGTGGTCGGCTCAAAAGCAGCCGGGACAGGGGCCATCACCGGCACAGATACAGATGAAGTTTTTGTTTGTTGATAGGTGCTGTAGGCATCGTTCGAATAATAGCGATAACCGCCATAATGTTGGCTGCCATTTTTGGGGACGCGGTTGAAAACCGTTCCGATCACATTTGCGCCGCTGCGCTTCAACTGGGCCAGGGTTGATTTGGCCTCATCCGCCGGGGATTTTCCGGGCTGCAAGACCAACAGAACCCCATCCACCAGGCTGGCTATGATTTGCGCATCGGCCACCATCATCGGCGGCCCATCAAAGATGATTACGTCTGCCTTTTGGCGGAGTTCGGCCATGATGTGGAGCATTTTCTCGGAGCCAAGCAATTCAGATGGATTGGAGGGAAGACTGCCGCTGGTGATGATCAGCAACCCGCGCGAAGCGCCATCTGCATGTTTCCAAACCGCATCGGGCTTGAGCGAATCCCGAAAAAGGGTGGTCAACCCAAGCCGGTTGGGGATTCCGGTTGCGCGGTGGATCGAGGGCCGGCGCAAATCCGCATCCACCAGGATGACCCGCTTGCCGCTCTGGGCAAAAATAGCGGCCAGGTTCGAGGCTACTGTCGTTTTGCCCTCACCGGGACGCGAACTGGTCACCAGCAAGGTTTTCGGAGGATGATCCTCGCCGGAGAATTCAATCCCGGAACGCAAATTGCGGAACGCTTCCGCGACCGGTGAGCGCGGAAACGCGGAGACATAAATCTGGCGAGGAGCGTTAGCAGACTGTTTCATATCGCCGACATAGCCTAAAACGGGCAGGCCGAGCACCTGGTCAACATCCATAGGCGAGCGCAGGCTGTCATCAAGATACTCAATTGCAAAGGCGATCCCAAAAGCCAGCATCAAGCCGACCGCAGCGCCAAGCATGGCATTCCGCAAGGGCAGAGGCCGCACCGGGCTGCCGGGAACAACCGCTTCTTCGATTTGGACAATGCTCGGGGTGTTTTGCAGGCGCGCCAAGCGGACTTCCTCCAGGCTGGCCAGTAACTGCAAATAGATTTGCTGGTACAGTTCGAGTGTTTTTTGCAGATGGCTTAGTCGATCTGAAGCGCCGCCAGTGGTTGGCTTGCCCAAGACCAGCAAGTTGGAATAAATCTGCTGGTACAGGTCCAGGGTGGATTTTAATTGGGCCAGACGCGCCGTCCATTCGGTCGGCGCCAAATCGGGATTCCGACCACGATTGGTGGTGTAATAAATATCATTTTCAAGCACCGCGATTTCCGATTGCAACTGTGAAATCTTGCTTTCAGCCTGGGCAATCTGCTCCTGAACATTTTCGGTCGTCAACTGGTTGATCTGTTCCTGAAGCTGGTCAATTTGCGTGCCAACCTGATCCACCTGGGCGCGCAGGCTTTCCTCGCTGGCCAGGTAACGGCTGGATTGCAAATTGTCGTTCTGCTCAACCAGCACTGCCACCAGGGTATTCGCAATTGCGGCAGCCCGCCCGGCATCGTTGTCTTCAACCGTCAGGGTGATTACCTGGGTGTCGCGCAGTTGCTCGGCTTTGATCTGGCTGGCATTGACCCGGTAACCGAGTTGCGCCGAAGCGCTGTCCAAAACCGGTTTGGTTTTCAACAACTGGATAAAGGTTTGCGCCAATTGCTGGCTGGCCAGGTAGGCCAGGTCGGAATTCTGGCTTTGAGGCGCGCGAATGACCAATAGTTTTGTGCTCGATTGATAAACAGATGGCTGATAAATGCTGAAAAGATAGCTGCCAAGCCCCCCCAGAATCAGCCCAATGGCTAACAGCCATGCCCAGCGCTGTAACATTCCCAAATAATGTTTGATTTCCATCGGGGTATTTCTCCTAAACCGAATTTTTCAGGGTGAGCTGGCTAAATCTTACCCCCTATCCCTTTGGTAAAACGTAATATAAGTGTTGCAAACCATGCGCGTATAAAAAAGCCGGGCAGGAGGTATCCTCCAGCCCGGCCAAAAACTGCCGATGGAAACTATCGCCCGGCGGGCGTATAAATCGCGGTAAAGTCAACCAGCTTGGCGCAGGCCAGGCCATTTTCCGTGGTTGTTTCCAAGGGAGCCCACGGAGGCGTGACATTGTCCAGGTCATCCTGGTAATAGTAAATGGTCATCTCTTTGCCGGGGCGAGCCGCGAAGCAGATTTCCCACTCGCCTTCTTCCTCGTCCTTGTTCATCTGGTTCTTCAGTTCGGCATCGCGATAATGGATCACATGACAGCCAGGGAAGTAGAGCAGGTCGCCTTCATCGACGCCTGGGAAGGGAACCGTTTCGGTATCTTCCTCAGGATAAGCCACCCAAACTTCGTTGGACAGGCCATCGACGATGTATTCAGCGCGAATGATGCAAATGCCTCCCACGGCATAGGTACCCGAGGCGGAGAAGGAAATCCGTGAAGCCGGAGGCTGTACCGATCCACCAACGCCGCCGGGGAAGAGCGGATTGGCCCCCGGTTCTTCAGAGCCGGGGCGCGGCTTGATCTTGCCCGCCGGCATATAAACACCGGTGTAAGGCGCATCGGAACAAACCAGGCGTCCATCATCTTCAAGAGTACTGCTGATCTCGGCCCAGGCAGGGCTGCCGCCGGATGAATTGTCAAGATAATAATAAATGCGCATTTCGAAATCGGGATTGGCGCCAAAACAAACCTTGGTCGAAGCGTCTTCGGTGGGCATGGGATTGACCACTTGATCTTGTTTGTAATGAACAAAATGACAGCCAGGGAAGAACAAATCGCCTTCGCCCGAGAACGGAACCTGGGTCGATTCTTCCAGCGGAATTTCGGCGTCGGCGTCGATCTTCAGCTTTTTGGAACCGTCCGGGTCGTCAAAGTCCACTTCGAAAACGCACACGCCGCCGATGTTGTACAGGCCATCTTCGGTAATGGTGTAGCGCGCCGCCAGGGGAGCGTTATCGATATTGGCCGGAATCAAGGGCGAATAGCGGATTGGGTCACTGACCGGTTTAAACAAACCTGCCCAGGCCGAAGTGGTGCTGGCAATCACCGCCAGAACCAGCGCCACAACAAGAGAAATCTGGATATATTTTTTCATAGCTGCCTCCTCAAGAATATACTGATCTTATTTTATTCCGGAAAAGAAATAAGCGGCTTCGGATTCGTGCCGGATTTTAAGGCGGGTAAAAGAACAGCTCGAATTCGACATCGGTCCGCAGCCGGGAGGTGTAAGTTACGCTGTCACCTTCGATCACAGCGCCATCCGGGACGCGATAAATAGCGGAGCCAGGCGTAAGATGAACACGAATGGAGAAAGGCACATCCATCGTTCCCGGCTGTTTCTGCACGCGCAAACGATAGGATAGCAGTCCGTCTTGCGGCTGTAGCTGGAAAACGCTCAACGGCAGGGCAAAACGCAGCATGGTGGTTTCGGATTGGCCGCCAGGAATCACTTTCAGGGTGCCGAAAGCCTGCACCCCGGGAATATCATCACTGCCGAGGTTATCCACCTGAGGTGGAATGCTGCGGTACACGAGCATCCAGTTGATAGGGATGAATTGGGCTGCAAAATCAACCAATTCGGTGCCCGCAGGCCGGTAGATACGCGTATAAGTCCAGTAGCAATCTGTGATCGGGTATTCATTTTCTTCAGATGGTATCGTTTTACTCCGATGCGAACAGGTAACCATCTCAGCGGCATTATTCTGGTGCGTGACGCTTAAGACGGCCGTTGGGGAAAGCCTGTCGCGCAGGTCAACTTCGTAATCCAGGCTTGTTTCGACAACAGCGCTGGTTTTGTTAAAACCGATATTGGAATCGGCCACCAGCAGGAAATCCCCATTTTCCGCTCGAACCGATCCGTCCCACCCCTGGCGGGCAAGATAAGCGGTTAAAACAGGATTATCCACCTGAATCAGGATGCTGCGCTCATTCAGCGCCGCAATTACAGCCGCGGTTAAGCGCTCCCAGTCGATATCCCCGGACAAAATTTTTTCGAGGAGGCCCGCAGCCAGGTCGTTCAGGAACAGCTTGTTATCCCAATCGGGATTAGCCAAATCTTCAGGGCTTGGCTGCTTGGCTTTGCGCATAAACTCGATGGCGTTGGCGGCGCTGATTGGGCCGGATTCGCCGGGCAATTGCAGCGGCCCCGTAACCTGTAATAATTTGACCAGAAATTGCTGATCGAATGCGATGACGCCATCGACAGAATGGCCACTGATATAAGAATAAAGCTGTTCGGCATACACCGCCGTGGTCGGATAATGGGTAAACCAGGTTGCGTCGCGAAAAATCAGGACCGGGCTGTTCATGTAATCCTGCAACTGCCAGGGCGCCGGTGGATAGGGTTTACTCCAATCATCCAAAAAACCGGAGTTGCGGAAAACCGGATCGCTGATCTGTCCATCCTGTAACAGAACCGTGCCAGCCGCGGTGATGAAGCCCCCAGTCGGGCGGAGTTCGTCTTCGTTTTGGGCCAGGAGCAGGTAGGTTTTCGGCCCTTCCGAACTGGCTCCCAGGGCGCGTGGCAGTTCAACCGCCAGGGACAGCCCATCCTGCATCAAGGCCGTCAGCGGGTCGAGATCGTCCAGGATTAACGCGCGCAGTTGGGGTGAAAAATTCTCGGGTTGGAAGCGGGAACGGGCCGCCAAAGCCTGCCCAAGCTGAGTCTGCGCTTCGACCAACTGCGGTTCAGCATCAACCAAAAACCCGACCAAATGGTCGGGAGCAAGCGCCAGCGGATCCTGTTCAGCCAGGAGCGGGGCAACCGACTGGGCCGCGAGGTCCGCCGAGGCCAGGAGTGAATCGGCATAGGTCAGCAAATCCCGGCTGGCGGCAACCTCGGCGCCGTACTCCGGCAGCCAGCCCAGCATGGGCGTTATCCACAAAAACGGTTCCACTTCCGTTTTTAGCGCCTGGAAATTAGCGCGAAAAGATGAAAGCGCCGGGCCAGCCCGGCGCGCTCGCTCCAATATACTTTCTGAAGACGAAAGCAGCGACTGTAACGCATAGGCTTCCTGGCGTAACTGCATGGCCTGGTCGTATAGCTGTCGGGCTTTTAAACCTGCAACCAGAATGGTTCCCGCCAGGAGCAGCCCAAATGCGAGCAGAATCAGGCGCAGCCAGGGTTTTGCGCGCGGCTTTTCCGGTTTCGACGAGCGGGCCGCGGTATGCAGTTCGCGCCCATCGGGTTGGATGACAACCTCCCTGCCCAGCGATTTTGCCAGGTAGGCCTCGCGCGCCAGGATCGCCTGCAAAAGGCGCTGCAACCCTTTGCGGTGCCAGTCGCTCAACGTGCTGTGCGGAGCGATTTCCGGCTCATCCGCCACCAATTTGTAGTTTTCTCTATCCGCGGGGGAAACCGCATCGGGTTTGTCAAACACAAAAAACAGGATGCTCTGGTCAATCCGCCCCCAGGCTTCGCGCAAAGAGGCCGGGACAGGAGCGCCGAACTGGATTGGGGCGAAATATTGGGCAGCCAACAGTCCAAATTCACCCCAGCGCGTATCGAGGCGTTTGCCCTGACGGGGCGGAACAGCCGGTTTGCCTGCAACAAATAAGCGGGTGAGCGCTGCGACCAATCGCCTGCCGGGAGAAAATTCTCCTGGCCCGTCCGCCTCGGCCAGCAAACTGGCCGCCCAGGGATGTTCATCCAGAACCTGCGGGTGGAGGGCATTTTCCAGGATAAATTTAAGCGCATCGAGTTGTTGCGGATTGCCAGCCATGCCTGTCTCCACCATGTTTTTTTGCATTCGTTGATTTTACCCAGCTTTCAGCCAAATCGGGTCTACATGAATGTTAATTGCCAAATCTGGGTACCTGACTGTGCAAGATTGACAGTGACAGACGAAAATTTGTATACTAAAACTATGGGCCTCGAGCAACTCACATCCTTGCCAGATACCGAACTGATCGAAGCTTGCTTGAATGGCAACAGCCACGCCTGGGAGGCATTGATCAGCCGTTACCAGCGCCTGATTTACAGCATTCCGATTCGCTATGGATTGCAGGAACACGATGCAAACGATATTTTTCAGAATGTCAGCATTTTGCTGCTGGAAAACCTGGCGCGGATTCGCGAGCGGGAACGCCTGGGGGCCTGGCTGGTCATCACAACCCGACGCGAGTGCTGGCGGATGTTGCGCTCACACAAGGAAGCTACGCTCAATTCAGATACCACCCCTTTCGGGGAAACTCCCAACAGCCGCCCACAATCCGAAGACGATTACCTCCTGCTGGAACGGCAATCCATCCTGCGCTCGGCAGTCGAGCAGTTGGGCTCACCCTGTCGGCAATTGCTGACCCTGCTGTTCTATGCCGAGCCGCGGCCTGCCTACAACCAGGTCGCCCAAGCATTGTCCCTGCCAGAGGGCAGCATCGGCCCAACCCGCGCCCGCTGCCTGGAAAAGCTGACGGGCATTCTCGAACGCATGGGCTTTGCAGAAATGTAGGTCGGGAAATGTATTTTTTCCCAAAGGAATTACTCTATAGGGTTATAGAACAAAATTGACCGGGAAAGATTCCAGGAAAGACCAGGTTTTATGACGCACCCCACTTACGAGACTTTAGTGAACTATATCGAGCGCCAACTCAATGACCAGGATCGGGAAGTTGTCGAAAAGCACCTGGCCGCTTCGTGCCCATCTTGCGCGAAGCAATTGACCCAGTTGCGCAAGCTGTTCGATGCTGCCGGCAGCGATCGGACCAGCGCACCTCCGGCCAGTGTGCTGAAACAGGCTATCGGACTTTACCAAAAGCGTCCGCGGGAAAAGGGCAACCCGATCCTGCGCGCGCTGGCAACGCTAACCTTCGACAGCCGCCTGCAATTGTCCGCCATCGCCTCGCGGGGCGCAGCCCATGCGCGCCAGATGCTTTTTAGCACCCAACAGGTGGATATCGATTTAAAAATCAGCCCTGAGCAGGATAATCACAGCCTGGTCGGGCAAGTGCTGGCCGCGGAACAGAACGAAACGGCCTTTGTCAGCCTGTGCCGGACAAGCGGCGAAACGCTGATGGGCACCGAAACGGATACGCTTGGTCAGTTCGCCTTAAAGAAAATCCCATCCGGTGTTTATGACCTGGTTTTTGACCTGGGAAACCAGGAAGTAGCCATTGCAGGATTAGAGATTGCCCATGAGCAGGGATAAATTCATCGAAACCATCCTTTCAGCGCCCGATCTACGGGCGCGTACTGTCTTAATCGAATCCCACCCTGAATTTCTTAATCTGGATACCGTTTACTCGCTGAAAGAGTACGCCGACCGCAGTGAAAGGGACGATGCCCGCCAAGCCCTGACCATCGGCCAAATCGGCGCGGAGATCGCCGAGCAACTCGACCAGGATGAAGCGCGCGCCCTGGCGCAATGGATACAAGCCAACGCCTACGACCTGCTGAACGAGCTCGATTCCGCAGTTGAATGTTACGAACAGGCGGCAAAACTGTTCCGGGCCGCTGGCAAGGATGCGGAGTCTGCCCGCACCGGCATCGGCCAGATGTTTGCGCTGATGAAATTGGGCCGCTTCGAGCAGGCGCTGAGCCTGGCTAATGCCATCCGGGAGGTATTTGAGCAACACCAGGATACCCTGGCCCTGGCCAAAGTCGACATGAACCTGGGCAATATCCACTACCAGCAAGGCCAGTACAACCTGGCGCTGGAGGCTTTCGAGCGCGCCACAGCCTCCTTCCTGGCCCTGGACGATACGCTCTACGGGGCGATGAATCAGATCAACCAGGCCAATGCCCTGATTCTGCTGGACGATTTTCGGCGCGCCGAACAGCTCCACGAACAGGCCCGCCCGGTATTCGAATCAGCTGATCTGCGCACGGTGGCCGCCTCGGTTGACCATGATCTGGCCCTGCTGCAATATTCGCGCGGATACTATACCGAGGCCTTCCGCACCTTTGAGCGCGCGCGCGACGCCTTTACCGAACTGGCCCTGGATGTCAACCTGGCGATTACCGACCTGGAAGAGAGCGATATTTACCTCGACCTGAACCTGCCCGAAGAAACCCTGCGCCTGGCCCAGCAAGCTGAACAAACCTTCGCCGCCAAAGGGATGAATTTCGAACTGGCCCGCGCCCGCACCAACCAGGCCGTCGCCCTGGCGCGCCTGAACCAGCAAGAAAAAGCCCTGCAGCTTTTGGATGATGTCCGGGCACTCTTCGACTCACAGGACAATCAGGCCTGGAGCGCCAACATCGATTTGCAGCAGGCCGAAATCAAGGGGGCAACCGGACAGCGCGAATCGGCCCGTCACCTAGCTGCCAAAGCAGGGATAACCTACGAAAAACTGGGGATGAAAACCAAACAGGCCTACGCCTTCATCCTGGCCGCCAATCTCTGGGCGGATGAGCAAGCCTGGCAATCCGGTTTGCAGGAACTACAATCCGCCCGGAGCGCCTTGGGAGAATTGACCGTCCCCTGGCTGGAGCAGCGCATCGCTACCTGCCTGGGCCGGATTTACGAAGGACAGGGCGACCTGAAGCAGGCCAGCACAAATTATCAAAAAGCAGTCAATTACATCGAGCAGATGACCGTTTCACTCACCGCCGAGGAACAGCGCACCGCCTTTGTCGCCGATAAACTCGCCCCGTACGAAGCGCTGGTCGCGCTCCATGGGCCGGACGACCCGGCCAGCGCCTTCCAGTGGGCTGAACAGGCCAAATCACGGGCGCTGATCGACCTGCTGGCCGCCGGCATCCGCCCGCGCCTGCACATCGCCGAAGAAAGCGATGCCCGCCAGGCCAAACGTTTGCAGGAATTGCGCGACGAACTCAACTGGCTGTATACCCGTCTGACACGCGGCGCGAATCCCGGTGAATCGGGTGCGCCCGCTGCCGGGCCGGAGACCTGGGCCAAAATCCAGGAGCGTGAGCGCGAGGCGACCTCGCTGTGGCGCAGCCTGCGAGTCCGCCACGCTGAAGAATTATCCTTGATGCGAACCGCGCCGGTTGACCTGGCCGAAGTCCAGGCCCGGCTGCCAGAAAAAACCGCAGTTATCGAGTATTTCGTTGCCCGCGGCCAGGTGCTGGCCTTTGTCATCAACCAACAAAAAATTTCCTGCCTGCCTGGAATCGCCCCCCTGGATGAACTGCTGGCCCTGATGGAAAACCTGACCTTCCAGTTCTCAAAATTTCAATACGGGACAGCCTACTACCAGCGTCACCGCGCTGCCTTGCTGAACGCCACCCAAACCAGCCTCGCCCTACTCTACCAGCGTCTGATCGCGCCTCTGGAAGCGGAATTTGCGGGCGCAGAAGCGCTGGTCATCATCCCGCATGGGCCTTTACATGCCCTGCCCTTCCAGGCTCTGCGCGGCAAAGATGAGTACCTGATCGAAAAATATGCCATCTCCTACGCGCCCAGCGCAGCCGTTCTCAAGTATTGCTGGGACAAACCCGGCCCGGACAACCCGGATAAGCCATTCAACGGAAAGGCGCTGCTGGTCGGTGTGCCGGATGAACGCGCCAGCCATGTCAGCGAAGAAATTCGAGCGCTGCAAAACCTGCTCGGGGATGCCGAGGTTTTGCTCGAGCAGCAAGCCAGTTTCGAGCAAGTTCGCAGCAGCGCTGCCGAGAGCGGCTTGTTCCACCTGGCCGCCCACGGATTGTTCCGGCCCGAAGCGCCGCTGCTGTCTTCCATCCGCCTGGCAGATCGCTGGCTTGCAGTGCAGGATGTTTACGACCTCGAGCTTCAAGCAGAACTGGTGGTTCTCAGCGCCTGCGAGACCGGCCTCGGCCACGACACCGGCGGCGATGACCTTGTCGGGCTGGTGCGCGGCTTCCTGTATGCCGGGGCAGCTTCCCTGGCGGTCAGCCTGTGGACAGTTGACGATGTCGCCATGACCGAACTGGTGGTGCAATTCTACACGCACTGGCTGGGCGGCCAGGGCAAGGCCAGGGCGCTTCAGTTGGCGCAGCAAGCCTTGATTCAAAAATATGAGCATCCCTTTTATTGGGCGCCATTGGTGCTGGTTGGGAACGAACGTTAGTTTTATACACAAACCCGTCAGGTTCCATCTCGCATGGAGGTAGAAATGCAAGGCTTGTCCATTTTTCGTCTCCGTACTCCTGTCAGTTTGCTCCTGCTCATTGGGATTATCTTCGCTTCATTTAACCTGGCGTATGCCAGCCCCAGGCAGGATTCCGACTTACCCGCCGACCAGGTGGCCGTTAAACTAAAACCTGGCGTCGCGCTGGATACCGTCCTGACGCGTTACCAGGCCAGCCTGTTGGGGGTCATCACCGAGACAAACCTTTACTTCCTGCAACTCTCAAACGGGCAAACCGCCGAGGCCCTGCTGCCCGCGTTGAACAGCGACCCCGACCTGTACTACGCCGAACCCAACTATTACGCCGATGGCGCGCCAGGCGGCGGCGTAATCATGTTTGGCGCGCATATGGCCCCAGCCGCCGAAGTCATCATGTTCGGCGCGCACGGCGATTCTGGCCCAACAGACCCTGACAATCCAACGCAGTGGGCCTGGGAACGGGTTGGCCTGGCCAACGCCCAGAAAATCTCAACTGGCCGGGGGCTGATCGTGGCCATCCTCGACACGGGTCTGGCGGCCAATCACCCGCTGCTGAGAAGTTCCATCGTCGGCGGGTACGATTTTGTCGGCATGAAAAACGATATCTACGACACCGGCAATAACCTGGACGATGACGGCGATGGGTTGGTGGATGAAGACCTCGGCCACGGCACCCACGTTGCCGGGATTATCGTTACCGCAGCGCCCGGTGTGCAGGTGATGCCGATCCGCGTGCTTAACTCGGACGGGCTGGGCACCTACTGGGAAGTTGCCGCCGGTATCCGCTACGCGGTCGATCACGGCGCAAAAATCATCAACATGAGCATGAGCTCCCCGCGCCTGACCCCCTCGCTCAAAGACGCGCTGGATTACGCCGCGGCGCGCGGCGTCCTGGTTGTTGCCGCAGCCGGGACCGGACCGGGGCCAAATTTCCCGGCCGGATACGCCAGCCCGAACCTGGGTGTTCTCGGCGTTGGCGCAAGCGACCAGGATGATGCAGTCGCCTGGTTCTCCGGCGGGCAAACAGCAGATACGGACATCTTCGCCCCCGGTGTGGATATTTACAGCGCCTATCCCTATGACGGCTATGTGCTGGGCAGCGGAACATCGATGGCCGCCCCAATGGTCGCCGCCGAGGCCGCCCTGCTGATGGCGCGCTACCCGGATTGGAACCCGGCCCAGGTTGTCCAGCGCATCCAGGGCAAAACCAACCCCGTCGTCGGGGCCGCGGTTGGGCGCATCCACCTGGCGGCAGCGCTCGACACCGGGATGCAAATCCGCTACCTGGCAGGCGACAGCGGTTCGGTCGCTGACAACAACCTGAAACCGCACATCCGCCTGATCAACCATACCCCCGAAGATATTCCGCTCAGCGAACTCAAAATCCGTTACTGGTACAGCCTCGACAGCAGCGACCAGGGCCAAACCTTTAACTGCGATTACAGCCATTTTGGCTGCGCCAACCTGACCAGTCAGTTTGTGCGCCTCACCAGCAACAGCAGCAACCGCAACAGCCTTTCGGATACCTATTTTGAAGTCGGGTTCTCGACCAGCGCCGGGGTGATTCCCGGCGGCGGTCAGGGCGACCTGTACCTGCGCATCAACAAAAACGACTGGAGCAGTTACAACGAAAGCAACGATTATTCCTATGGCGTCCAGATGGATTTCCTGCCCTGGGCCAAAATCAGCCTGTATCGCAACGGGATGCTCATCGCGGGGGTTGAACCCGCCAGCGCCGACCCAAGCCCGCTGCCGCCCAGCCCGACCCGTACCGCGCCATCTCCATCTGCAACAGCCAGCAGAACGGCGACAGCCATCCCGGCAACGGCGACAAGCGTCCCGGCGACAGCAACCCCAAACAGTATGCCCAGCCCAACCCGCACAGCCACCCCGCTCGCGCCAACTCCAACCCGGACCAGCACCATCCCGGCCAACAGCGGAGCGGTAAAAATCCAGTACATGACCAACAGCATCGCCGCCCATAGCCAGGGCATCGCGCCATACTTCAATTTGTTCAACACCGGCACAAGCAGTATCCCGTTGAGCGAGATTAAAATCCGCTACTGGTTCTCGAGTGACGGGGACAAGCCGCAGAGCTACTGGTGCGATTACGCCATCGTCGGCTGCGGGAACATCAGCGGCCAGATTGTCCGCCTGGCGGTTCCACGCGTGGGAGCGGATTCATACCTGGAGATCGGCTTCAGCAGCGCAGCCGGCAGCCTGGCCCCCGGCGCAAGCACCGGACAAATCCAGAACCGTTTCTCGAAAAACGACTGGAGCGCCTACACCCAAAGCGGGGATTATTCCTTCGATCCCAGCAAGACCCAGTTCGCCGACTGGAACAAAGTCAACGTTTATCGCAACGGAGTTCTGATTTGGGGCATCGAGCCTTAAACAAGCCGGCTTTCAGGAGAGAAAAACTGCCCTTGAAAAAGGGCAGTTTTTCTTTTTAAGGTTTTGGTATGTATTTATTCCTATTTTTTCTTCTCTATAGGTATAGGCGCAAAATTTGGCCTTTGCCAAAGCATTGAGCGCTCGCTGAGCAACCCCCAGGCCGCCGATTTCCGAAACCTGTGGGAATGAAGAAAGGAGAACCCCCATCAAACCCGACACCTTTTCTTCCCGTATCCGTTGGCCTTTCTGTAAAAACAAGTAGTCAATAGAGGAGATCACTATGTCTCACAACAGAATTCGACTGTCTGATTTAAGACACCAGGCAACACTGATTTTAGGGGCGCTCATACTCATTTCCATCCTGTTGTCTTCCCTGTCCTTCCCGGTCAGCCCGGCTTCTGCCGCGGCCCCGGCCGTTTTCCGCGTCGACGCCCAGGGGAATATCACCAAAAACGGCATCGTCTACCCAATCCGCGGCGCATCCTGGTTTGGGCTGGAGGGCCGGCATGAACCGTCCAACGACCCGACCAACCCGAGTGGCGCGCCGATGGAAATGTATATGGGCAACGTCTTCTGGGCGCCGAGCAACCGCACCATCGAGCAGGATGTGGCCGAGTTCAAGGCGATGGGCATCAACGTGATTCGCCTGCCGCTCGTGCCCCAGACCCTCGACCCCAACAATCCGCAAGGACGCGAACCGTATCTCAAGAACAACCCGTCCGTGCGCATTGCCAATTCCCGGCTGGCGCTCGAGACCGTCATCAAGGCCTTGGATGCGGCCGGCATCGACGTGCTCCTGGACATCCACTCGTGCTCGAACTACATCGGCTGGCGGGCTGGCCGCCTGGACGCGCGCCCACCCTATGCCGATTTCGACCGCGACAACTATGATTTCAAGCGTGAGAATTATTCCTGCGCCGCGACCGGCAACCCGAGCAGCGTCACCACCACCCATCCGTACAACGAGACGATGTGGCTGAACGACCTGCGCACCCTGGCCGGACTGCAAGAACAACTCGGCGTCAGCAATATCATCGGCATCGACATCTTCAACGAACCCTGGGACTATACCTGGGAAGAGTGGAAGACCCTGACCGAACATGCCTACCAGGCCATCGACGAGGTCAACCCCAACATCCTGATTTTCGTCCAGGGTATTTCGGCCTCCGCCGGGAACCAGGACGGCAGCCCGACCACCGTTGTTCAGGTACCGCACGGCGACCCGTCCACCAATCCCAACTGGGGCGAGAACCTGTACGAAGCTGGCGCCAACCCGCCGGACGTGCCCAAGGAGCGCCTGGTCTATTCCCCGCACACCTACGGCCCGTCCGTTTTTGTGCAAAAGGGCTTCATGGATCCGGCCCAGCCGCAATGCGCCGGGCTGGAAGGCGATGCCGCCGGGAACGCCGATTGCAACATTGTGATTAACGAGGCCCTGCTGCGCCAGGGCTGGGAAGAACACTTCGGCTACCTGAAGGATATGGGCTATGCCATCGTCATCGGTGAGTTTGGCGGCAATATGGATTGGCCGCGCGGCAAAGCCAGCCTGCGCGACCAGGCCCGCTGGAGCCACATCACCGATAACACCATCGACGAGCAGTGGCAGAACATTTTTGTCGATTACCTAATCGACGAAGGCATCACGGACACCATTTACTGGTCGGTCAACCCCGAATCCGGCGATACCGGCGGCCTGTATACCACCCCCTACCAACCCGGCACCAACGAATCGGGCTGGGGTACCTGGGGCGCACTCGATACGCGCAAGATGGCCCTGTTGCAGCGTTTATGGAACGCAGCGCCGCAACCCCCAACCGCTACACCAAGCTTTACACCAACAATTTGCACGAATTGTCCCAGCAACACCCCGACCCAGACTCCCAGCCCCAGCCTTACCCCGGTCAACGGGCCGCTGAAAGTACAACTGACCGGCAACACCGACAACAACCAGCAGTCGGCCATGAACCTGCGCATCCGCAATATCGGCACCAGCCCGGTCTCCAACGTTTCGATGCGCGTTTACTTCACACTGGATGGGTCGCAGGCCGCGTCCACGTACGTGCTTGAGAAGTATTACGACCAATCCAGCGCTGCCACAGTGACCGGCCCAACCCTGTCATCCGGCTCGACGTACTACTTCACCATCAACTATGGGACAGCCTCCCTGGCCGCCGGCAGCTCGTGGGATTTCAACACGGCCCTGCACCTGAATAACTGGGCCAATACTTACACATCCGGCAATGACTGGTGGCGCGCCAGCGGAACCCTGCCCGCCAGCTACAGCGACTGGGTAACCATCCCGGCCTATGTGAACGGAACGCGCTCCTGGGGCTCCGAACCGGACGGCGGCGTCACCAACACCCCGACCTTCACCCCAACCGCATCGCGCACCAGCACAGCGACGATGACGGCTACCCCCACCCGCACCAACACGCCGCAAACCGGTACGCCGACCCATACCAGCACGCCAACCCAGACCCGCACACCCACCCAGACTGCCACCCAAACGCGCACCCCAACCGCCACCGCAACGCCATCCACCCCGACGACGGCGGCCTGCACCGTAACCTATAGCAATCTCAACGATTGGGGCGCCGGTTTCACTGCCAACGTGGTTATCGCCAACAACGGCGCAACCGCCATCAACGGCTGGACGCTGGCCTGGAGTTTCTCCGGCAACCAGAACATCAGCAACCTTTGGAACGGTGCGCACACCCAAAGCGGTCAGTCCGTTTCGGTGACCAACCTGGGCTATAACGGCAACATTCCCGCCAACGGCAGCGTCAACTTCGGCTTCAACGCCAATTACAGCGGCGCAAACGTCAAACCGGCGGCATTCACCTTGAACGGCGCGCCTTGCAGCGTAACTCCGTAGCGCAACAGAAAGGAGTCCATCAAGGTCACTCTACCGCCCCACTCGGTCGTATCCATTCATCGCAAAATGTCTCGCTCCCTGGAAAAGGAATTTAACCGAAGGAGAATGAAATGTTAGCCAAACTAAAAATTCACTCGTCATGGTTCACTCTTTTGCTGTTGCTTGCGCTTATCGTCGGGGCATTGCCCGCCCAGACAGCGCATGCCATCAACACCCCCTGGCTCTCGGTGTCCGGGAAAAATATCAAAGACCCCAACGGCAACAATGTGATCCTGCGCGGCGTTTCGCTCGTCGATGTCGCCGTAGCCGATTCGCGTGACCGCAACGCCCGCGACCTGATCGACATGGCCACCGACAACGCCAACGGCTGGTATGCGCGTGTCGTGCGTCTGCCGGTCTACCCGGACGCCATCGATGGCACACCCGGCTGGCGGGCCAACCCGGACGCTTACTTCAACAACCACCTTGACCCGGCGGTGCAGCGCTGCATCAGCAAGCAGATTTACTGCATCATCGACTGGCACTACATCAAAGATTACAACTCAGCCGAAGTGGATACAGCCACCCGCGCCTTCTGGAACTATGTCGCCCCGAAGTATGCCAACACCCCGAACGTGATTTTCGAGCTTTACAACGAGCCGATCAACCCCGATAACTGGAGCACCTGGAAGACAGTTGCCCAGCCCTGGGTCAATATCATCCGTTCACATGCGCCCAACAACCTGATCCTGATCGGCGGCCCGCGCTGGTCGCAAAACGTCGCCGAAGCGGCCACAAATCCCTTTAGCGGCAGCAACCTGGTTTACGTGGCCCACATCTACCCGGAACATGGCGGCCAGAGCACCTGGGATTCCTGGTTTGGGAATGCATCCAACACCGTGCCGTTCTTCATCACCGAATGGGGCTGGATACAGGGCGGCGCTGTCCCAACGAGCGGCACACTTTCTGGATATGGCATCCCCTTTAGCGCCTATTTGGATGCGAAGGGCGTCAGTTGGACAGCCTGGGTCTTTGACACAATCTGGGATCCTAAAATGTTCGACTCTAACTGGAACCTGCTCGGCGGTGACAATTACATGGGCCAGTTCACCAAGGATTTCCTTTACCAGCACCGCAACGACAATTTGCCCGGCGGCAGCAACCCGACAGCCACCTTCACCCCGCTCGGCCCAACCGCCACCCGCACCAACACTCCGACCAGCGGCGGCGCATTGAAAGTGCAACTGGTTTCGGGTGGAACGGATAACAACCAACAGTCCGCTTTCCACTACCGGGTGCAGAACACTGGTTCCAGCGCCGTAGCCAATATCTCCGTCCGCATCTACTTTAACCTGGACGGTTCGCAGGCGGCCTCCAAGTATGTGCTTGAGAAGTACTACGATCAGTCCGGCGTGGCCACCATTTCCGGCCCAACCCTGGCCTCCGGCTCAACCTATTACTTCACCGTCAACTACGGGACAACCTCGCTGGCTCCCGGCGCGGCCTGGGAATATCATACCGCCCTACGCCTGAGCGACTGGAGCGCCAATTACGCCGGCAGCAATGACTGGTGGCACACCAGTGGCGCGATGCCCGCCAGCTACACTGATTGGGCCAACATCCCGGCTTATGTCAGCGGTTCGCGCGTTTGGGGCAATGAACCCGGCGGCAGCGCCACAGCAACTAATACGCCTGTTCCGCCCACCGCCACGCGCACCAACACGCCGGTCGGCCCAACGGCCACGCGCACCAATACACCCGTTGGCCCAACGGCCACCCGCACCAACACGCCCATCCCGCCCAGCGCCACACCCACCTCCGGAACGGGCGGCTCGTGCGCAGTCAACTACGCACTGAACGATTGGGGAAGCGGCTTCACCGCCAACCTGACCATCACCAACAACAGCGCCGCGCCCATCAACGGCTGGACGCTGACCTGGACATTCGCCGGCAACCAGACCATCACCAACCTGTGGAACGGCTCTTACACCCAGAGCGGCCAGTCGGTCTCGGTGACGAATGCCAGCCACAACGCCGGCATCCCCGCCAATGGCGGCACAGCCAACTTCGGCTTCAACGCCAATTACAGCGGATCAAACGCCGCCCCGACCAGCTTCAGGTTGAACGGTGTCCTGTGCGGCGGCAGCGGCCCAACCGCAACGAATACCACGGTTCCACCCACCGCCACCCGCACCAATACCCCAATTGGCCCGACAGCGACCCGCACCAACACGCCGGTTGGCCCGACCGCAACCCCCAGTAACACCCCGATTATCCCAACTGCGACCAACACCCCCATCGGCCCGACTCCGACCAACCCGCCTCCCGGCACGCACCTGGATAACCCGTTCGTCGGCGCGACCTTCTACCGCAATGTGGATTATGTCGCCTCGGTCAACGCCGCAGCGGATTCCGTTGGCGGGACTCTCGGCGCGAAGATGCGCCAGGTCGCCAACTTCCCGACCTTCGTCTGGCTCGACACCATCGACGCGGTCAACGGCACGGGCGGTTATGCGCGCAGCCTGGCCGGTCATCTCGACCAGGCCCTCCTGCAATCAGGCGTCAACGCTATCGGCATCGTCATCTATGACCTGCCCAACCGCGACTGCTCGGCCCTGGCCTCCAACGGTGAACTGCTGATTGCCAACAATGGCCTGAACCGCTACAAGAGCGAGTACATCGATGTCATCTACAGCGTTATCAGCCAGCCAAAATACAGCAACCTGCGTATCGTCATGGTCATCGAACCGGATTCGCTGCCCAACCTGATCACCAATCTCAGCTTCCAGAAATGCTCTGAAGCCAAAAACACCGGCGCCTATGTTCAGGGCGTCCAGTATGCCATTGGCACACTGCGTTCCATTCCCAACACCTACGCCTACATTGACATCGCTCACGCGGCCTGGCTTGGCTGGGAATCCAGCAATATGGATCCTTTCGTAACCTTGATCAAAGAGACGGCAGCCGGCATTCCTGGCGGGGCCAGCAAGATTGACGGTTTCATCAGCAACACCGCCAACTACAACCCGGTCGACGAGCCTTTCCTGGATGCCAACTTGATGATTGGCGGCAACCCCGTTCGCTCACTGCAAAGCTGGTACGATTGGAACAACCACATCGACGAACAAACCTACCTGGCCAGCCTGAAGGCCAAACTTACAAGCGGGTCTGGCGCTCTACCGGCAGATATCGGCATGGTAGTGGATACATCCCGCAACGGCTGGGGCGGCCCGAACCGGCCCACAGCCGCCAGCACATCCACCACCTTATCCACTTTCGTGATGGAAAGCCGCATTGACCTGCGCACCCACAAGGGTAACTGGTGCAACCAAAGCGGCGCTGGAATCGGCGCGCGGCCCACGGCCAATCCGCTACCCGGCATTGAAGCCTACGTTTGGGTCAAACCCCCCGGAGAATCCGACGGCTCCAGTTCGCTGATCCCGGTTGGCCCGGACAACCCCGGCGGCAAAGGTTTCGACCGCATGTGCGATCCGACCTACACCGGCAACTCGCTCAACGGCAATACTCTCACCAATGCCCTGCCAAACGCCCCGGTCTCCGGACGCTGGTTCCTGGCCCAGTTCATCGAACTGGTCAGCAACGCCTACCCGCCCTTCCCGTAAGATTTTGTAAGTCTGCATGTAAAACGAAAACCCGCCAAGTTGGCGGGTTTTCCATTCCTAACGCGTAAAACTGGTGATCTTGAAATATTTGCCCAACAACTCGCCCACCTTTTTGGTGGTACCGTCTTCGATGGTGACATTGGTATTGACCAGGGTGCTGCCGCCGGAGCGATTCTCGCTGCTATTCAGCGGCCACAGGTTGCTGAAGCTATCGGTGCCGGACATCTGCAATTCAACCACATGATCGGCATCGGTAGGCTCCTCACTGCGGTCATAACCGTGCCGCGCCCAGACACGCTTGAAGCGATTCATCTCCGATTCGCTGCGGCCGGTTTTCTTCGGCCCGACAACCAGGTTCAGGCGGGTTTGGAAATTCCCGGCGATGCCAACCGTATCCGAACCACCCGGCAGGGTACCGCCCGCAGCCGGTGAAAACAGCCTGGCGCTGGGCTTGGTCTGGATTTGGGCCTGCGGCGTCGGCCCGGAGACTTCCTTCGGGTCGGTCAGCCAGTAAGATCGATAATTCGCCAGGGGTCGTTTCGGCCAGGCAATCGGATAGGGTTTCTCGCGGCTGCCGTCCGGGGCATCACCAGCCTGCACCTGGGCATCGGTCGGCCGTTCACCGGTCGGGTTGACCGCTCCGCGCACCACCCAACGCGTGCCGCGTTCGGCCACATCCAGGGCTTGCATCTGGTATTGGACGCGGATACCCGCCAGCAGCGGGCGCAAAATCACCCCGCCCACCCGGCGGCCAGCGAAACGATTGACCGCCCGTTGGGCCGATTCCAGGCCGCGATCCAGCCTTTGCTGCGGGTTCAGGTTGGAAGTGCCGGTCAGGCGCGCCAGGAAACGCATCGCCAGGTTTTTGATCCAATCCACCACCCGGTCGAGGGCGCGGTCGATTGGCGCGCGAATGCGGGCGATGATGGCGCGGATCCGCTCGGAGATGCCGCCCAGGCCGATCAGACGCGCAAGGAAGCTGATCACCACCGGCAGCAGGCGCGCCATGGTGCGCTCGACCAGGTTGGCCGCAGCGCCAATGTTGCCGCCGGCAATGGCCGCAATCGAATTGAAAAATGACTCGGCCACCTGGATGATTTGAGTCAGGCGCTCGCGGAAGAACATGACCGTGTTGTAAATGGCGATAATCGCCTGGATGACGGCCCCAGCCGGGTTGAACATCGAAACAATGCGCATGACCGCCTGGGTGACAATCGTCTGCACCACCCAATCGCGGATGCCGCTCATGACCATTTCCTGCAAATTCTGCATGTGCTGAAGGATTTGCTGCCAGGCCGCCGCCGGCCCTTCGCGCACCAGCGTCACCACCAACTGGAACCCGGTTTCGAGCACCCGCACAGGCGTTTCACCAATCGCCCGCACCAGTTTCTGGCGGATATTCTGCCAGGTCAAGCCCAGGATTTGCAGCACCAGCGAAAGAATCCCGCGCAAATCCCAGCGCGCGGGCAGGGTCAATCCCGCACCGGTCAGCGCGCCGGTCAGCCAGCCCACCAGGCCGTTGATCAAATGCGTGCGGATGTTTCTGCCAAACTGCTGGAAGCCCTGTTTGGCAGCCCGCACCAGGTTGCCGACAAACCCAATCGGGTTGCTGATGATAGTGCGGATGACCGAGGCTGCCCGGCGCAAAACCGGCATGGCTCCCGGCGCAAGCGCCTCGAAGATGAACATCATGATTTCGAGCGCGGCATTACCCGCCCAGGAAATGAAACTGCTCACAAACCCACCGAAAATATTGCGCACCTTGTTAAACGCGCCGGGAATATCAAGCAGGTCGCCAATTTGCAGCGCATCCCACAATTGCAGGAACAAACCCGGAATCTGGCTGACAAATCCCATCAACGCGCCCAATTGGGATTGGAACCAGGCCCAGGCGCGCGGAATGGCGCGCGATTGCTGCAAGTGCTGCCATTTTTCTTCCTGCCCAATCAGGCGCATGAACCCGCCGATCAAATTCTCCGCCGTGGGCGGATACGGGTCGTTGGTGATCGGGTCGTAGCCCAGAACCAGGCGCATCAAATCGTAAGCGCGAGTGCCTTCGGCCAGGCGCGCCACCGGGCGCAGGATGGCATCGCGAATGAATTTCAGAATATCGCTGACCAGTCCACCCAGGAAAGAAATGATTCGGTCGATGGGCGCGGTAAAAATCCGTTTGGCGCGTTCCCAGACGCCGTCCAGGTCAAAAATGTCGCTCCAACTCAGCGAATCGAGAAATTCGTCGAGGGCGTTCTTGAAGGTGCTGGCAGCCATGCCCAGCGAATTGAGTTGCTGCTGAAGCCAGCCGCCGACCCGCTCGAGGATGCCGTGGTTTTGCAAGGCGCGGAAAATCAAATCGCCGCCCGGCATGAACCCAATCACCGCGCGGAACAGGTTGGTAGCGTTACGCTCGACCCGGCTCATGTTGATTGGGTTGAAACCAATCACAAAGGTCAGCATCGAAAAACCGGGGATGTTGTTGGCCCAATCGGCAAAGCGGTCGAGCGCGCTGCTTAGGCTCCAGCGCTGTATGCGCGGGACGCTGAGATGCTCGCGCACCGTCACCGTCTCGCCGCGCGCCGCCGCCTGTCCGCCGCGCTGGGCTTCGCGTTCGTGAGCATCGCCGCCTCCAGCCAGCGACCAGCGCTGCACCGACGGCCGGGTGCTCTGTTGCAGGACATGCGTCATTTCATGGGCGATCAAGGGCAGGTCGGTCGCCCGCTCGCCCGGCCCAAGGAAGATGTGACTGCCATAGGTAAAAGCGCGCGCGCCAACGCTCCGGGCCATCGACTGCGCTTTCTGATCGGTATGGATGCGAACCGCGCTCAAATCAGCGTCAAAACTCTGCGCCAGCCTGGACTGAATCTCGTCCGGCAGCGGCTGGCCTGCGCCGGGCGTCTTGCCCAACGGCTGGATGCGGCGCGATCGGGCGGGCGGCCTTGGTCTGGCAGACGTGGCGGGTGTTTTGGCGACAGGAGTTTTAAGGGCAGTCTCCGGCGCAGCGGGAGCGAGATTGAGACGCACAGCCGGTTGGGAGATTGCCGCCGCCGGGGCAACCGGACCGACAGGCAAACGTTTGCCCGTCTCGACTGTTGGAACGGGCACAGGCGGCGCTTTGACGGTTTTCGGTGCGGGAGCCGGTTTGGGCGCGATCCGCACCGCGGGCCGGACGGTGGTCGCCGCAACCGGCTTGGGAGCCACTTTTGGCTTTACCGGCGCGCGAGTCGCCGCCACCGGACGGCGGTTTTCCGTTCGAGCTGGGGCGGGCGCAGGGGAGCGGGAGGCGGGCGCAGGCATGTTTATCCGGTTCTCAATGGGCAGACCGCGCCAACCTTGCGATATTCACGCTGGATGGCCCGGGTAACAAAATCGCGCTCAAGGGGGCGGCCAGCCTGCAGGGCCAACAGGGCCGCATGCAGCACCGCCCCGCGGATTTGGGCTCCGCTCAAGGCGCAGCGCCCGACCACTTCCTTCAGGAAATCTTCCGCCAGGGCATGGCCGACGGGCAGATGCGCCTGCCAGATGTCCCAACGTTCGGCGGCGTCCGGCATGTGGAAGTTGACCAGCACATCCATGCGGCGCTGGAAAGCGTTGTCGATGCGCTCGGCAGCGTTCGTGGTCACAATCAAAATCCCGTGGAACGATTCGATGCGCTGGAGCAGGTAATTCGTCTCAAGATTGGCGTAGCGGTCATTGGAATTATTGACCGCCGTGCGCTGGGTCAACAAGGCGTCGCCTTCATCGAGCAGCAGGATTACATCCAACTCCTCGGCGCGGGCAAAAACCTGGTTCAGGTTCTTCTCGGTTTCGCCGATGTATTTGTTGACCACTGCCGAAAGATCGATGCGATAAATATCCTTTTGCAGTTCAGCCGCCAGCAGCCGCGCGGCCAGGGTTTTGCCGGTCCCACTCGGGCCGCTGAACAGCGCGCGCACCCCCGGGTTGACCTGTCCGCGCAGGGCCGGGCCGAGCGCGGAGGCCAGACTCTCACGAAAACGGATGCGGCTGAGCAAACCGCTCAACTCCTCGCGCGTTTCGCCTTCGACCGCCAAATCGGCCAGGCTGCCTTCGGCTTGCAGCGGCTGGGCCAGGGTTTCAAGCACCTGGCGGTTAAGCGAACGGCTGGCCTGCTGGATGTCGGCCAGCGAAACCTGTCCGCGCCCGTCCAGGGCAGCCACCGAGTGGGCCAGTTTGGCCGCCCGGCGCAGGTTGCCGCCGGTCAGGCGCAACCCGGCGCTGACCGCTTCCAGGGTTTCCGCGGCGATATTGTCCGCGCCCAGGCTTTGCAGCCACAGCGTGCGCCGCTCGGCTGCATCCGGTGCATCCAGGGTCAGGGTCAAGGCACTCTCAACCGCTGGGCCATGCAACCCACCCTGTCGCCCGAGGATGATTCCCAGCGGGCCGTCATAACCCGCCAGGATCGGTAATTCGGCAATCTCGCCGGGAGCCAGGTCAAACTGGATCACCGGCATGGCTTCGAGCAGCGCCGCCAGCGGCCCCAGGATGCGCCAGCGCTCCTCGCCGCGCGGGGCAAAGCCACGCACTTCGAGCACGCCGCGCCCGCAGCGCTGCGCCAGGGCCGCCATGACCGCGTGCCGGCCGTTATGTTCGGGGCCGCGCAGGACAATCGTCTGCAAGTCACGGCTGGCAACCAGGGTCGGAATACGCTCCAGAGAAGCGCGCAAAGGTTCAGGCAGGGTCAGCGTTTCCACCGGCAGGGTTTGCTCAAGGCCCTGATAACGGAGCCAATTCGTCGGGTGCGGCGCGCGCTCGCCGCGCAGCGCATCCCACAAAACCGGGTTGGGCTGGTAGACCCAATCGAGACGCGGCGAGCCGGGGTTGGCGACCTCCAAAAAACCGAGTTCCTGCCAGCGGCGCAGCAAAGCGCGGACTTCGCCATAGCCTTCGCCATCGCTCCACCAATCGCTGAGCAGGGTCAGGGTTGGGCGCGGCTGGTCGGGCAGGTTTTGCAGCGCCGAAAAAAGCGCGCCGAAGCGGGTATCTTCTTCCAATAGCCCGGCGGCCATCAGCAGCGAAAAAGCGCGATAGCCCAGACCTGTAACCCGGCCCAACTCCGACAGCGGCATCGGCCGCGGCGCGGCCTGTTCCCAGGCTTCGGTGGCGGCCTGCCAACCGGCGCAGGCCTGCTCAATGGTCAGGCCGGAAAGGCCAAACGTGGCCAGTTCATCGTTGTAACCTTCCAAAAAGGGGAATTGCTCGAACAGAACCTGCTCAGGCGAACGCGAATCGTCTGCGGCGCGCGAGGGTGCTTCGAGCCGCGACAGGATGTGCAAAATGGCGGCATAAAAATACAGCTTAAAATGAGCCAGCGGGCTGTGGGGCAGCCCGTCGAACGACAGGATCGGAGCAGCGGTAAGGCGCGATTCGGTCAACATTTCACTCAAAATGATAATAAATGGCGTACCCGGCGGCGGGAAGCCAGCCCAGGTCGCGGTCAAGCCCGGCCAGGCGCACCTCGAGCGGATGCCCGGTCAGCGCAAAATACACATCCAGACGGGCTGCCGTATGCAAAGCCCGGGCGGGCTGGCCCAGGAAGCGCGGCAGGTCGTCAAAACCGAGCGCCAGCGCCAGGCGGGCGCGCAAAGCCGCAGCCAGGCGCTCCAGCCAGGGCCATTCGGGTTCGGGGGCGCCCAGCGGCAGCCCGGCCTGTAAAAACGACGCTTCCCAGCCGCGCGGCGGCGCAAAATCCGCGCCGGGTGCATCCCCTGGGTCGCGCCCGGCCAATTCCGCCAGCAGCGCCCAAAGCGGATCGGCCTCGAACGCCTCGCCCAGCCAATAACGACCGAGCAGGGCCAGCAAATCCCAGGGCGACAAATCCCAGCCGGGGCTGGCCGGGCGGCTGAAATCGGCGTAAATCTCCAGGTAAACCGCCAGGTTGAGCAGGTAAAACAGCCCGCCAAAATCGGTGCGGGTGACTTGGGCCAGCGCATCCGGCGCAAAATCCGCTTCCAGCGGCGCGGACGGTTGCAATCCCGGCCCATCCTGCCGAAGCGGTTGGGCGGCCATTTCCGCCTGGGAAACGGAAGCGGATTCGCGGCCCACAGCGGGTGCGACCATCCCGGGCGTTGCCGCCCCATCAGCCTGCTGCGCGCGGATCGGACGCCCCGCCGCCTGCCAGGTCGTTAAACGAGCGGCAAACTCCGCCGAACGAATCAGCGCTGGCGCGCGCCGCAGCAGCAACGCCACCATCAGCAAATCCTGCGCTGCGGGCGATAAATCCGGCAGGCAGGCTTCGGGAACCAATTGCGCAAACGGAGCGCCAAACTCCGGCTGGAAAACATCCCGCTGCGAGGCGGTTAATCCAGAATCGGCGCGAGGAGCAGGCCGAGGCTGGGTTTCATTCCGGGATTGGAGCGCATTCGGCGCGGAGAAAACCGGCGCAAGCAGGCGCAAATCGAAAACGGGCAGCAGGGCGCTCAAAACCAGCCGCGCCGAAGGTTCATCCAGTTGCCGGGCAAACTCCGCCGCATGCCCGAGGCGGGCCAGCGTTTCGATGGCCGCCGGTGCATCGGCGGCAAAACGGACAAAAGCGGAGACAATCAGCGCGGAGAAATCCATCTGCGCGAAAATGCTGCGCCACCACCAGCGCGCCGCGAGGCGGCCATCCAACCAATCGCGCGCCAGGCAGGCCAACAGTTCGGCCCGGTCGGCAAAAAGCACCGCAGGAGCCTCCGCCGGAACCGTTTGATACAGCGGACGCAGCGCCTGGGCGGCCAGGTTTTCCAAACGCAAGTCAAATGCCTGCGCCCAGCGCCGGGTGGCGGAATAATCCGCGGGTGCTGCCGCCAGGCGGCCCAGGCGCGGGTCCGAAACCTGGCGAATGACCAGGATTGCAGCCGGCGGCAACCCGGTCGGGTGCAGCGCAGCGGATTGCAGGGCGCTTTCGGCGCGCAGGCGCGCCAGCAAGACATCCTGCCCTGCCGGCACGGTAAGCTGCAACTTCCGAATGACGCTTTCGCCTGGTTGGAGAAAATTCAATTTAACGCCTCGTCACGTTCACGAACCGTCGACCTGTTTCAGGTAACTGACCGCCACGGCAATCAATTGGCGCGCCTGGGACGGCGACAGGTTGGTGGCTTCGGTCACCAGGTTCAGCCAGGCCCCGCCCAACTGCTCGAAAGTGGTAATGCCATATTCATACAGCATCTTGAGCAGGTCATCCGGCAGGCCAGTCGCCTGAACCTGGTTGGCAATAAACGCCGCCGCAGAGAATCCGGTATCCGTCTTGCGCTGCTCGCTGATTTGGGCCAGCGGCAGCGGGTCGCGCTCCAGGTTGGTCGGCGCGTAGACGGTCAGCGGGATGCCAAAATCGCCAAAGACCGCATAAGCCTTGGGAATTTCCGGCAGCGATTTGGGCGGGTTGGGGATCGTAATGCGCGGGTCGAGATAAATGGCCGGTTCGCTGGCGGCAATATCGAAGCCGGGGAATTGGGCCGCCAATCCTTGCTGCCACTCATCCAGGCGGGCTGCCACTCTCGATTCGAGCACTTTCAGGCGGCGCAGCTTGAGCCAGGGCGCCAACCTGGATTGTTCTTTTGCATCCTGGAAAGTACCGGTCACCAGGCACATGCGCACATTGTTCATGTTCGCGCGATCGATGGAGCGCAGCGTCAGGCACAGACCCAGCCTGGGCGTTCCCATCGTGATTTCCAACAGCGAAATACGCCCGCCGACCACCGTTGTTAAACGATTATCAATCGGTTTGTAGCCTTCCTGGACGCCGCTCAGGCGATAAACGCCCGGCTCGAGGTTGGGGAAAACAATATCGCCGCCCGGGACGGATTTGGCGACAAACTGTACATTGCTGTCGGCGGAAGCCGCTGTAAAAGTGGAATTAACCTCGGTCTCCGGCGACGGGTTGAAACGCACACGGATGCGCCCCTGACGGGCGCGGGCGAACAAGACAAAACCCGGCCCGCTGGCAGCCGGTGCGCGAGTTACTTGATCGCGGCTGAAAGCCGCTTCAATCTTCCGTTTTGCCGATGAGCCAACGCGTTGCATTTCAATCACATCCTCGGAAGCCTTGTTATAGGAGATTGCATCCGAGGCGCTGAACGAGAAGGAGGCCTTGGCGCTTTCCTTTTCAAGCATGTCAGCGGCGGAGTAATACAGATTCTCAGATTGGCTTGGCTGATAACTTGCCACCAACTCGGCCACCAACTGCTCGTTCAGCGCCAGCTTGTCTTTCAGGAATGCGGTCAGGGCCGTGGTCATATCGCTTTCATCCGGCACGTAAAAAACATCCAGCGGGGCCAGCGGCCCGTTCGGGTCTTCGACAATAAAGGGCGAACGGTCGAAGGCCTCCGTCAGCAAATCGACCAGCAGCCCGGCATCGACCGGGGTAATATTGGCCGGGGCGTGCGAGCCGAGAAACGTGCGCCAATCGAAGCCGCTCGCGCCCAGGGGCAGGAATCCGGCCGGGGGCAGTACCTTGAAACGCTCGACAGCTTTCAGGTTCGGGGCAACATTCCCTTCGGCCTTGATAGCCGCCAGATGTTCCTGGAATTGCAGGAACATAGCTTCCATCTCACTGGCGCGGCGCGGGCTGGCGAACATATGCCAGGGCTGGCTGGCCGTGCGGGAGGTCACCGGCCGCCGCACCGACCAGTTATCGACAAATTGAATACCATGGAGTGTGCGGTAAATCAGGGCCAGGGGCACATGACAAATCGGGAATTTGTCGGCGGGCAGCGTGTCGAGCAGGCCATATACGCTCGAGGCCGGAGCGAAGGGATTGGCCAGCGCCGCCGGGAAGGTCTGGCTGGCGGCTGGCAGGAATCCGAACGACTGATAGGCCAGGATATTGCGCAATTGGGCGCTCGCCGCCGGGGTCGAGAGGCGGATGAGATGGAACTGAACGCCTTCGACCGTAAAACGCGTGTCGCAGGGCACCGATTGGTTGCCCAATCCGCTGGTGGATGCGCGGCCCTCGCCACCCGCCGCCGGGGAAACCGTTAAAAGGAACAGGCCGGTTCCGGTTGGGCCGGTCGCCTGCGCGCCGGAGCAATCCGCAAAAATCGCTGTCACATTGGCCCCGGGCGTTTTCAGGCTGCCGCTCAGGGCAACGCTGGTTTTTGCGCCCAGTTTGAGCACATCGCCGCGCCGGTTGACTGCCAGCCCGGCATCCACCTGGACAACCAGGGCAGCCGGGGCATTATCGTTGAGTTGCGGGGCGCTGACCGAAAAACCTTCAGCGACACCCGCGCCGAGGGCCTGGCCGAGCAGGCGACGGGCGGCGCGATTGGCAGTTTGTTCGGCGGTCAGGTCTTCGGCGGTGAGCAAGCGCCCGTTGAAGAAATTAACCGAGCGCAGCCCATCCTGGAAAATCGGTTGTTCCGGAAAGACTTTATCCATGATTACACTCCATCAGGCTCAAACGTGCTGACCTCAACCATCAAACGTCCGAACAGGGATTTATCGAAATTGAAGGGGCTGCCAACCCCAACGGTAAAGCCCTTGCCATCAAAATCCAACACCCAGGCCACGAACGGCATTGATTCGCGGTTGACCCAGGGCGTTAATTTGACAATGTAAGGACTCTTCTGGGGTTCGAAAACATAGCCGGTAAAGGTGAAGGTCAACTCCAGCCCGAAATTGCCCTGGGTGGCGTCGGTAATTTCCAGGCCGTGATACCTCGTCAGCATGGCCGCGGACGGTTTTTGCGGGTCGAAATCGCAGATGCCGGCAGCGACAATGCCAAATTCGCCGGCCTGCTCCGGGCGGGTGACGAAAGCGCCCTGTACCCCGCCCGTGGCAGGCGTAACCGGCCCCCACTGACCGTTGGTAAAGCCCAAAACCTGTCCAGCCTGGGGCTGGGTCGGCCTGACCGGCACATTCTGGATTTTCCCGACAAGCGCGTTGCCGGTGAATCCGCCCAGGTCGCCGCCCAGGGCATGCGCCTGGGCATCCGTTTTGTGGGCCGGGATGGGATCGGGCGGCGTGCCGTGGCTGTGGTCGGCGCGCGAGTAGGTCGCGGCGGTGCCGGGCTGGGCAGCCTGGCCAAAAGCAGTCTCCGGGACAACGCTATTTGCCGGGGTTCCGCCGCCCGCGGCAGGCGTAACCGGCTCCCAGTGGTCTTTGACAAAGCCCAGCACCTGTCCATCTTTCGGACTGGCGGCATTGAGCGGGTTCTTCTGGATTTTTTCAAGGAAAGTTTCGCCAAGCGAACCGGTTACGTCACCGGCCAGGGTATGGGCCTGAGCGTCGGCCTTGTGGGCGGGGATCGGGTCGGGCGGCGTGCCGTGGGTATGGTCGGCACGCGCGTACTCTTCGGCGCTGCCAGCCTGGGATGCCTGTCCGAAAGCCGTCTCCGTCACAACCGAATCGCCGGGAACTGCACCACCGGCGGCAGCCGTCAGCAGCCATTCCTGCAACAGGCGCAAATGGATCAGGTAGGGACGGCGGGTTTCGTCGAGCTTGGGTTTGCTATCGACCGCCCAGCCATCGTCCGCGTTGCCAATCACTTTGAACGAAATCTCCGCCAGCAGGACACAATCTTCGCTGGAGGCGCGGGCGCAATCGGCATCGCCGCCGCGCACCGTGCCGCGCAATTCAGTCGTCCAGAGCAGGAAAGCCTCGCGCAAGTAGAGCGCCAGCTTCTCTTGCGGGATGACCAGGATGGCCGCCGGAGGCTTGGCGAAGAACCCATCGGCATGTTGCGCGGCAAGGCGCAGGGCTTCGAGAAACTTGGCCAGCGTTACCCCATTTTCCGCCACGGGAACCAGCCTTAACCAGGCGACAAACGCGCGCAAGGCATCTTCCTCGGTCTGGTCGGGCGCTTCGAAACGAAAGTCCAGGGTGAAATCATCCTTGATGCGCGAGGGGCGCAGCAGGTCGGCGGCGTCTTCAGTGCGACAGGGTTCCCCCGGCACCGGGACGGAATCGGTCAGGCAATCGCGATAGCACAGGGTCAGGAAAACGCTCAACCCGCCGCTCTTCAATTTTCCCTGAACTTCAGCGGACACCTTTTCGCTATTCAACCAGGCGTTCAGGTAGGCGCATTGGGCCGGGTCGACGCGCACGAACTGGCCGCGCGGGGTAAGCGCCACACCCGGCGCAACCCGGATGCTCGCGCCTTTCTCGGCATCTTCTTCGCCGGACACATCCAGGCCGCAAACCGTGCCGTACCCGATCAGGTCGCGCGCCAGCCAGCGGTCACGGTTGGATAAATAGGCAAATTCCTGGTTGAAATCATCCACGCCCAGCACCATGCCCAGGCTGAAATTGACATGCTTGGAGGCGTCCAGGGTTGTCGGGGCGGTGGTCAGCGGTACGGAAGAAAAGCTGCTCATAGTATCTCTCCTTTAAGTCGGGACTTGCGGGCTTCACTCAGCACCCGCAGGGGCCGGAAGTGGTGACGTTGCGAAGCACAGGGCGGGCAGACAGGGGGCAACCTGCCCCAGGTTTGAGCCGGTCAGGCGGCAGAGGCGGGCCGGAATCGCCCAGTGTGCCTTCGGCCAGGAAGTTCTGGCCAACGATGAACGGCAGCAGGAAGTTGGGCGAGCGGCTGCCATAATCAAGCTGGGTATCCAATCCCAGGCGCGCTTCGCCAATGCGAAACAGCGCCCAGAAAAAGCGCAGGTCATAGGTGGTGTGAGCGGGTTTTTCCAATTCGACAATCTTGCGGGCCAACGCCAGGCGCGACTGATACAGTTCAGAATCGGGACTGATGTTGCCGGGCATCGGCAGCAGCACCGAAAAGTGATGGGCGTTGCGCGCCATCGGCATGAATGTCGTTTCGAAGCGATACCAGTCTTTGAGCGGCGCGCCATCGGCGGGCAGGGATTGAGGCATCTCAGCATTATCGAAGCTGTCGAGGGCCTCATCCTGGTCCAGGCTGTACGCGGCGTTATAGGCCGTCAATGTGCCGTAAGTGCGCAGCAGGAATGCCTGCCAGAGCGGCCAATCAGCAGTCCGGGCGGCGGGGGCAAAGCCCAGGTTCGCCAGCGAGAACTGTTTCCAGGATTCGGCTGCCGCGCCAGCCGGGGCCTGAATGGGATAACCGCCCGTCTGGCTGCTAAACTGCCGGTAGCGTTCATTCAAGGCTGCGCGGCCATCTTCGGGATGCCAGAGCGCAGTTTCGAGCGCGAGCGCATCACGCTGCAGGTCGCCCGGATCGCCATAGAGCACCCCCGGAAACGTGCGCGCCCGGAAGGCTTCGATAATCCGCAGGCTGCCAGGCGCTTCGCTGCCAAAGCAGTTCAGGTCGGTGAAAATATGTTCACCGGGGCATTCATCCAGCGCCAGGCGCAGGGCCATGCGGATGCCGCGCGGCGTGCCGCGATATTGGAAGAACAACATGGCATAGCGGATGAACAGGCGGCGGCGGTAATCGTCCCAGGATGGATCGAGGGCGGCCCCAAACCAGCCCGCCAGCCAATCCAGGGCTTCGGGCGGGGCGCTGGAAACATCGAAAAGCTGGCGCACAGCGGCGATCCGGTCTTCGATGCTGGTAAAGAATCCTTCCGGGTTGGCAAGATAACGCTCAAGGAAGGAGGCCGATTCGGTATCCTGGCGGTAGGCGGCAGGCAGGTAATGTTCGAGATAAGAAAAACGGGGATAATAAACGCGCATGGCGCGCAGGCGCGGGGTGCGCTGCCCATTGCCGCGCAGGGTCACGCGCAGTTCAAGGTACTGTCCGCTGGCGCGCTGGAAGAGCAATTCCCAGGTACCGCTGCCGAGCGGGGCTTGCGGAGCAGGCAGCAGCGGGCGGTGCGGCTGGCGGAAGGGATTCCCGGCAAAGGGCAGTTCCGATCCGTCGTTGCGCAGGTACAGGCGTTCGCGCTGCCAGGGTTGGGAGGTCAGGTCGTCGGACGAATCGGCGGCCCGGCTCCAGACATCCACGCTGGTATCGGGCGGCAGGCAGGCATCCAGCATCAGGCGATGCCAGACCGTGTTGGGCTGGCGGCCAGCGAAGGTTTTGAAGAAAGTGCCTTCGCTGCGATAACGTGGGCGGAACTGCTGAACAAGCGCCAGCCAGCGTTCACCCATATCGTAATAAACCTTGCCATCAGCCGCGACCAGGGCCTTGCCGCTGAACAGACGCATCGGCAGGTAAATTTCAGGCAGCGGGTCGAGGTCGAGCAAGGTATCATCCGCTTCGATGTGGAAGGCAAAAGCCTGGTTGCCGCCGGCTGAAACGATGTACAGCCGATCGGGAATCAGTTCCCCATTCTCCTCGTGTTCGGGCAGGAAGGCGAAATCGTGAGCGGTCAGGGTAAAACCCTCCGCGCTCGATTCTTCCATTTTGTCGGCCAAAATCTCGAGCGAAACCGGGTCGCCCAGACGTTGTCCAAGGCGAAAACGTGAAACTTGCGAGAAATCCTCGCTCGGACGGCGATCCAGAATCAGCACGGTGCAATCGGGCAAACCCTCGATGGCAAGCGGGTCTTCAACATCCAACGGGGTTGCATCGGCCAGTTTGATGCCCTGCGGAAAGCCTTGGGCTGGCGTCATACGGGTTGCGCCGCTCTCAGGCTGGAAGGTTTCAGCGACCGGCGCATCCGGCGGCTGGAGTTGCTGGTCCTGGGCAATCACGCTAAAGAAACGATCCAGCGCCCAAAACCGGCGATGCTGACGGTCGAGAATCCACAGGCCGCCGCCGGGCATCGGGGCCATATCAAACGGGACAAAATCCACATCCTGGGGCCAGACCAACTGGGTAGGTGGCCCGCCGCCAAGCAGATCGATCACCAGCAGGCCTTTGGGAGCCAGCACACCGACAACCAGGTACTGGCCCTCAGTGATAGCCAAACCGCTGAAGGTTAAACTGTCTGGAGCGGGATCGGTTTCGAGCGGGGTAAAGACACCTTCGACAGCAGGCGGGCAAACGAACGGCTCCGCAAGCGGGTAATAATCCAGCGCTTTGCGCGACCCGGCCGGCAGGGTACGGATGAGTTTGCGGGTTGCATCGATCCAATACCAGTTGCCCAGGCGGTCGCGAGCGGTGCCGCGCCGGTCTGCGGGAGTAAGCGCAACATCCGCAGGCGAGGCCACATAATGGAACAGCAGCGGCTCAAGAATCAGGTGCGCGTGTTCACTGTCCCAGGCCAGGCCGGTCTCATTCTCGGCTTCATCCTGCCATGAATCGGCCAGGGGTTTGCCCTGCGGGTCGAGGCAGGCAGACCAGTCGGGGTGGCCCAGCAAAAGGTGGTAGCGGGTGCCGTTGGCGTCCACTTATTTGCACTCCTCGGGGATAATCGGAATCGGCAGCGGTTTCGGGCCGACCGGCGGGACGCTGTCGCTCAATCCCAACTGGGTCGCCGAAAGCGGGTCGCCCAGGCTGATTGCCATCCCGGCGATGCGCGGCAATTGGATGCCGGTGATCGGCACCGACAACAACGCCGAGGGGCTGCTGCCTTTGAACAAGAGCACATTTTTGACCGACATTACTCCCGGCACGCGGCTGACGACGGCTGCCAGTTCGAGCGCGACCACCGGCTTGCCAAGCGGCCAGCCTTTGGCTCCGCTGGCGTAATTGGTGATGGTTTCAGTGACCGGCAGGCCAGGAAAAGGCGGCAACGGGGAAAGGAACTGGTACAAAGCGGCTTTGACCTGTTCACGCACCTCGGCAATGCTCAAGCCGGGCATGGTCTGCAAACCGACCGAAATCCAGATCGGAACGTATTCCGGGCCGCACAGGTACAACTCGGTTGTCACCAGGCGGCGCGGATTAAGGTAAGCGCAGACTGCATCCAGGAAATTTTTGTCCGGTTCGGGCGTGTCGGGGTGCTGCTGGTCATAGCGCGGCAGCACAACCAGCGAAACCATGCCAGGGGCATCGCCCGGCTGGGCTGAGTGGCGCGGATGGTAAGCGGGCAGGACTTCAACGCGGGCTACATCGGCTCCCGGCGAGCGAAAAGTGATGGTCTCGAAATCGTTGACCGTCACCAGACGGTCGCGGTGCTGCAAATAGCGCGTAATCTGCTTTTCGGCTTCCGCCTGCGATTCGGAATCCACCCCTCCCCAGGTCGACAGCGGGTTGCTGACCTTGATCCCGGAGGGCAGCGCCGGGCTGTTGTTGAGCGCCCCGGCCCCCAGGTTGCCCGCCGCGCCGACCGAGTAGGTGTAATCGGCGCTGAGAACGGCTCCGGCAGGAGGCCGGCGTCCGTGGGTGCCATTGCCAAAGCGCAGCAGACCGGCTTCCGCATCCAGTTGGAAAACATCCGCCGGAGCAAAGGGCGGTTTGCCACTGCCCGGCGGCAGGGATGCATCACTGGCGGGCACTTCCGGCCCGGCGCTGATCAAATCGTCGATCTCGTGCCAGAGGGCAGTGCCATTCGCGGCACTCACCCGCAATTTGACCGACCCGGGGATGACCGGTGTGCGGCTGAGTGTGGCGGTTTGGTCCGGTTCGCCGTTGGCGAGCGGCAGGCGTTCGTTCATGATGGTTGCGCCCTGTGAAACGGGTGCAGCGTTGACGCCGAGCCAATAAATGGCCGCCGGGACGCCAGGCGGGGCGCTGATATGCAGCCAGGTAATCAGGCGGCTGTTCAGGTTGGTATCGTCCAGGGCTGGCGGGAAATCGCCAACGCCCAATTCAAGCGGATCGAGGTTCTGCCACATCTCCAGCGCGGCAACTTCGGGCAGCATCACCTGGATGATGCCAGGCGTAGCGAGCACATCCTGGCTGGCTTCGGCGGGCAGGGCGCGGTAGGTCGGCTGGCGGCTGGCCGGGAGCAGGCCACCCGCGGGGATTTCGAAAGCCAAACGCGAGGCCTGGCTGGACGCATTCTGGCCGACCGGGTTGAGCAGGCGTTCAGCATCTGAAAGATAGGGAGTCACTCCCAGGTTGAGAGTCTTGCCGGCAATCGCCTCGCGCGTTTTTTGGAGCGCGTCCGGGTCTTTTTCGCTGGCGCGCACCAGCAGCGCCAGCCACAGCCCATCGACCACATCCGCCGAACCCAGGTCGAGACCGGTGCTGGCCGGGCTTGGCTCGGGCATGGCGGCCGTCTCGTAAAGCTGGATCGCATCCAGATTAACAGAATCATCGGGAAAAAAGCTGGCGTACAACTGGCGATAATATTCCTTCTGGCTGCTGGTCAGGTTGGGCAGGCGGCGTTTGTAATAAACCCTGGCCTCAATCGGCAGGACATCCAGGCCCAGCCCGGTGCGAAAAGGGATTTGCCCGGCGCGCACTTCGATGCCGCCGTTCAAGGTAAATGTGACCAGCGGGCCGCGCTCGTTGGAAAAAGTCACCAGTCCCCTGGCCGGGGCCGCCGACTGGAGCGGCATCCCGAGCAACGACAGGAACTTGCGCCGGTTGCGTTCCGGCACCTGGTTGGCGCGATAGAGCAGGTTTTCGGTCAGGAAGGAAAACACCTCGACCAGCGTAACGCCCGGGTCGCTTTTATTGAAATTCGTCCACTCGGGGTTGTGCACGGGAATCCGCGCCAGGGCTTCATCGAGCAAGTCCTGGTACCGGCGGTCGTCCAAAGTCGGGATTTTGATCGGCATAGTTCGTCCTCAAATCATTTCTGGCAAAAAATCAGCCAAGCCGGATGCTCAATTCCATGCGTTCAACAGATTGGGTCGCCACCAGTTTATAGTGAATGGCGACAATGGCAGCCTGCGGGTCGCCCGGATCAGGCTCAACCTTGACCGCTTCAACGGCGATGCGCGGCTCCCACAAACCCAGCGCTTTTTTGATACGGTCCGCAATCAAGGTACGGGTGGCGACCGTGTTCGGCTCGAACAGGTAACGGCTCAAGCCGCCGCCAAACTCGGGCAACATGATGCGCTCCTGTTGCTCGGTCATCAAGATGATGCGGATCGATTCGCGGATATTCTCCTCGCCCTGCGACCAGGCCAAGCGGCCATCCGCACCCACTCGCGGCGGGAAACTGATCCCGCGCCCGAAAATGCTGGCTCTGCTCATGCGCTCTCCTTGGCTGAGAATTTAGGGATCGGGAAACACAACACGAAAAACGGCAGCCAGCGGAAGATGAAGTCGAGCAGGCTGACAATAATCATCAGCAGCAGGAACGCGCAAATGGTGATAATCGGGATGCTGAGCGAGCAAATCATGCCAAAGGACAGTTCGCCATCCTTGCAGGGTTCGTTGGCAACATCCAAATCCTTGTGCAGGGGGAAAGGCAGCACCGACCGCACCAGGTCGCCCAGCCCAAGCCCGCGGGCGCGTTTCACCTGTCCACAGAGCATGTCTGAAACCATGAAAGCCGAGTTCTTATCAAATTTGCGCAAACCGGCCGGGCTGGTATCCAACGGCAGCGGAATGCGGATGGGGCGCGCCGGAGCATCCGGGTCGAAGAACCCGGCAATCTGGAACGGCTCGCTGGCCTCGCTCAACAACGGTTCGGGGGTTGGCACACAGTTCGGGCGCTCGAACACACAGCGGATGACAAACCAACCCATCTCATCGATCCTGGCCGGGGCCTGGGCCGCCAGCGGAACCGGCGGCAAACGCAGCGGGGCCTGGCTGACGGGAATGGCAGCCAACAGCACTTGGCGCAGGCTGTCAAGCTCCGCCAGGGACGCGTCCATCCCCGAAGTAAACGGCGCGCGGCGGGCAGTGGACAGGAAAGGCTGTGGCGCTCCGCTCTGCAGGTTGGAACTGGATACATCCACCAGGGGGAAGATGAAGTCCGGCCAGCTCACACCGCGTCCGCCGCCATCGTAGGCAGATTCGGCAGTTTCCAGTTTCTGGCGAAAAGCGCGAATCTTGCCCAGGGCCGCGCCCAACGAAGCCAGCGGCGTGGGGCCAAACTGCTCTTCCAGGCGTTCGGCAATATCGATGGAGCCAGATTTAAACAGTTTGGTGGTATTCAAAGCCGTCAGGAAGGCTGATTCCTTTGTATTCAGGGAAACAGGCGTGCCTTCCAAACTCTTGAGCACGTTCGGCAGGTGTTCCGCCAGGAAATCGGCGAAATCGAGCAGCAGGTACCAGGATGCCTCCTGCAAACGCAGGCGGGCCTGGGTCAGCTCCTGACGCTGGGCTGAGTAATTATCCGCTTTCAAATCTTCAATCAAGCGAGTGATTAAGTCATTGGATGTTTCAATCAACTGCTGCCACGGGCCGAAGAACACCCGCCGGGCCTGCATATCCACCCGCGGATCGAGCGACCCGGAACCGGCCTCTTCGGCAATTGGCAGGGCCGCCGCCTGGACGTTTTTCGCGGTCGCGCCCAGGTAGGCGTCCCGTTTGCCGGTCGGAACCAGCCCGCCGAACAGACGCCGGCGGTAGCCATCCTGCTGGAGATAGTTCATCGCAAAGAAAGGATGCAGCTCTTCGCCGGGCGCAAGCAGGCGCACCCCGTTCGCCTTTTGCCAGGAACCGTCGACAAAGGCATATTCATCATATTTTTCAGGCGAACTGGCCGGGGAGGGCGGCAGAACTCCGGGCGGAAAAGCCGCCGGATCCTTGAGCAGCAACCGCCGGACAACAAAGCTGGCTTTTTCCTGAGCGCCAGTGCTGACGGCCCGGTCCGGCATGCCCACCTGGCGGCAAACCAGGCTGGCCGTGACCATGTAATAGCGCATATGAGAGGGTTGGTAGAGTTTCAGCGGCAGGTTCTCTTCCTGAGTGTCAACATCCGCTGCGCCCAGGGCGTTGGCCGCCAGCGCGCCGAAAACACCTGCGCGGCGTAGTTGCAGTGCCCGCAAAGGCGCAGGCAGGGACTTAACCGGCGTTGGGTTGTTCAGCGGGCGCTGCCAGGTTTCAGGCCGGGCTTTATATTCCGGCAAACGTTCAGGCTGGTTGGCCAGCATCGCCATGAAATCATCCATATAGTTGTCGTTGTCAAAACGCAGCAAGGTCGGTTTGCCAAACGAACCGTTGGCATCCTGCCAGGTGGGAGGGGCGCTTGTCCACAAAATTTCGCTCATAAAATCACCAAATATTCCCGGCGCCGGGGGTGTAGGTAGTTCCGACCACGCTCGTTGCGATGATGGTCGGGGTTTGTACCGTACCACTGAAGCGCGACATACCCGCATTGACGGCGACCTGCGGCGCATTGATTTCGAGGCTGGTACCGGCGGTAATCGTCACCTTCATGGCGGCGTTGATGGTGATGCCGGACATCTTCATCTCGATATAGTTACCGTTACTGTCCTCGATCTTGATCTCTGCCGGGCCGTCCTTCAGCGAGATTTTCTGCCCGCCAGGGGTTTCGACCATGAAATTTTCCTGACCGTCCTGGTCGTCAAGGGTCACCTTGACGCCGTTACGCGAGCGCAGGACTTTTTTGTAGTTCCTGCCGGCCCCATCCATACTTTCCGGGGGAGAATCGCTGCCGTTCCACAGGCCGCCGACCACATACGGACGGCGCGGGTCGCCGGCCTCGAAAGCCACCAGCACCTCGTCCTCCACATCCGGGATGAACCAGCTCCCGCGATTATTGCCGCCCATCAGGGTTGCCAGGCGCGCCCAAACGGAATAGCCTTCCCCGGTCCCATCCGGCGCCCAGGGCAGCTTAATCTTGACGCGCCCCTGGCCGTCCGGGTCGCTGATGTCGGTCACAACCGCCACAAAGACACCGTACCAACGTCCGCCCAAACCGCTCGCCTGGCGGGAATCGGCAATTTGTTCGAGAAGGTTTTGCTCAAAAAACATCAGGCCTCAATCGGAAATAAAAGAACGTTCGACCGAAAAATGAGTACGGAACCCGCTTGCCTGGCTAAAAACATGCCGCACTTCACAAATGTAATAGCTGCCGCTAAACATCGGCCCCAGCGCCTCGAGTTCAACCAGATTTCCTACACGCAGCCTGGGGTCAAAATCCGTTGCGCCGGAACCGGTTACGAAACGGCGCGCCATGGTGCGGAAATACCCTTCCGCATAGCTGCGGGCCTCCTCCTGGCTGAACGGCACGGTATGCACCAGCGCTTCGATCCGCGCGCCGAGCTTTTCTTCCAAAATATCTGCGCCGCTTTTGTTGCCGCTCAATTCACTGCTGATGGATGATTTGTCAGCGGCATGTGAAACAGTCTGTTTGGCGCTCACATCCCAGCCATGCACCTTGACCGAGGTGCGCTGCGCCGCCAGGTCCGCCTGGACGGTGAAACTGTGCAAACTGCCGCCATAGCTTAAGCGCACGGTCTCTGCGCCGCGCGCCGAACGCGGACAGGCATGCAGGGTATCGTCTTCAATCCACAATTCGACTTCCAATAGGCGCGCCCGTTCGCGCAGGAAAGCCAAATCGCTCTGATTGACCTGGGCCAGAACGCGATGGGTCGGGCCGTCCAATTGGATGTCATCGCGCAGGCTATGGTCGCGCGCAACCTGGCTGAACAAGTCGGCGTCGGTGGTGTCTTCGAAACTGCGCGTGCGGCGGGTCATACGCAAATCCTGCAAACGGTCTTCGGCCAGCAAGGTGATTGCCGGGCTTTCGCCTTGCGGATAATCGGCCTCGAAGGCCATCACCCGCCCATTGAAAACGACCGTATCGTCGCCCTGCGGCTTCACTTTCAAGGCATGGCCAAAATCGATTTTGCTGCGGTCAAGGTGCTGAAACCCGGTCGTTTCGCCAAGCGCGCCCCAGTTGGAAAGCTTCAACTCGCAGCGATAAAGACCCTGCACATTTTCGACAATGAGCATTTCGAGCAGCATCTCGGTGAGTTGGGCTTCTTCCTGGCCATTGACTTCCAAAACGGGACGGGCCGATTGAAGCACGCGGCTTTCAGCAGGCGGCATAAATCATCCCCTCGTTAGTGGGCGCGCAAGCGCGCCAGGCGCTCAACCAGCCGCAGCATGGCGCGCCGAAAATCTTCGGGTTGGATGTCGGCTTCAGCCGCAGCCGACGGAGCAGCCTGGGCCGCCGGTTCGGCAGAACGCGTGGCCGGAACCGGTTCGACATCGGCAGAAATCTGATCAATAATGACCGGCATCTCACTTCCTCACTTTCAGGTTGAGCAGCGTCCCGGCGGTTAACTGGCGTGGATTTTCGATACCATTGGCTTCGGCAACCGCCTGCCAGCTTGCGCCGGATTTGGATGACCCGCCCAGCGAGGCCTGGAGCGAAGCCCCGGCTTTAACTTGCACCAACGGCGTTGTGCCAATCGAGACGCCAAACCCGATGCCCGGAACACCGGGCGGAGCGGGGTTGGCCGCCAGGGCCTTCTGGTTGCCGTGGAATTCGGAAATGCGCTGCTGCGACATTCCCAGCGAAATGCTGGCGCGCAGCGGAACGCCTTCGTCCGAGAAAAATTCGAGGGTTTCTTCGAGCGAATCGACCAGGCCGTCGAACTGGAACGAGCCCCATAGGAAACGCACTCCCGGTGGCACGTAATGGTCGCCATCCTGTTTGGGAGTGATAAAAAAGGCCACATCCTTGGTCAAATCGCGCACATCGGCCTTGGCCTCGCCGCTGTTCGGGTCCTGGGCGCCGACATCGAACCACAGGGTCAGCGCCAGCTTGGTGGTGCCCGCGCCGACAAACTGGCGCGCGGCAGTGCTGCTCTGGTCGCCCGAGCCGCCCGAACCAGCGTTATTCGGCTGGACGACCTGGTTGGCAAAACTAACCTTGAGCGACTCAGGGTTGAATTGCACCGTGGTTTCCTTGCCGCCCGGTTTGTCTTCCAGTTCGGCGGTCAGTTCGATCAGTTTGGCTTTAAGGAGTTTGGTTGTATTGCTCATAAAGGTTTACCCGATCCCTGCGCTGAACGAGGCCGAAACCGACAGGCCGAATCCGCCTTCGTCTTTGAGCGCAAGCGACTCGTACGCAATCTGAAGTTCTTCGACCGCCACCGCGCCATCCTTGGCGCTCAGGGTGGGAGCCTTAAGTTTGACCGGCAGGCAGCGCTCCAGGACAAAGCGGGCGCGTTCAGTTTGCCGGTCGGGAGCAAAAATAACCACTTCCGCGCTGGCGCGCAGGGTGGGATTGCGCTGCACCGCCGTGAACCACTTCCACAGTTCAAAATCGTCGCTGGTCATGCCGCGCTTGAGGGTCAGGGTGCCGTAATTGGTCGGGCCGGTCAGGCGGATTTGCTTGGTGTTGTTGCCGCCTTCGCGGATGGTTTTCACATCCATGCTCATTTCGAGGCCGTCGCAGTCCGAGAAAGCCGCCTTGCACAGGTTGGCGGAAATATCGGGCACGGCAATCTCGACCGCAAAATTAAAGTTTGTGAAGGGATAGGTGTTATCGGCCATGTCAACCTCCTTCAGTAACCTGGCTGCGCTCACCGCTTTGCACCAGGCGGACTGTGATGAAACGCATCGGCAGCGAGGGCGCAACCCGCAGTTCGACAATGAAACGACCGTTATCGATGTCCTGTGGGCTGGCAGTCACCGCCACCTGGTAGGATGTCTCAGGCGTAGGCCCGGAAAAAGCCCCGCGCGCAAACATCTGGTCGATCATGGCTGAGAATTCGCGCTGCACCAGGCGGCGAAAAGAATCATTGTTCGGTTCAAAAACAAAGGTTGGGCCGTATTTGGTTGCCAGGCGGCGCAGGAGCGAAATCAGGCGGCGCACGTTGATCAACGTCCAGTCAGGATCGGCGCTCAAGGTGCTGGCGCTCAGGGCCAGATAACCCTGGGGTTCGTCGCGGACGAGATTAATTTTCGCTTCCTGGATTTCAAGCCAGCGGGCCGCTTCAATGGATGGGAACAGGCCCAGCACCCCGCGCAGGGGTTCGTTGGCCGGGACAATCCACGCGCCACGTTCGAAACTGCGCCGGGCCATCACGCCCAGGGCAAAGCCATCCGGGGGCAGCAAGCGCACCGCTTCGCTCTGGCCGTCGCTGGCCGCCAGCCAGGGATGGTAGAGCGCGCCAAAAGCGAGGGCGCGCGCTTCGCCATAGCCAAGCGGGGCGACGAATACATCCGTTTTCAGGCCGGGGTTGCCCAGGTCGGGCACTTTGACGGTAATCGCTGCCGCCAGCGGCGAACGCAGGTTGAGCGCATGTTGGATGGCGGCCTCGGCGCGATAATGCTGCGGCTCGGACAGGGCCGCGAACAGGTCGCCGCGCACCGCCGACAGGCGCAACAGGGCGCGCTGGATGGCCAAAAGCGGGCCAGGGTTGTAATCGGCCTCGGTATTCAACGCCCAGCGCACGCCCGGGGCAATACGAATGCCAATCCCGTTCGAGTAGTCGCTGGTTTCGACCAACCCGTCCGCAGGGGCAATTGCCTCGGCTCGCACGCGGAAGTAATAATCGCCCTGGCCGTAGCCATACACCATGTAAGAAGTTTTCGGCCCACGGTAAAGCTCGCGCGCGGCGCTGAAATCGGGAAAAGCCGATTCTTCCAGGATGTAAGCATCCACATCCGGGATGCTCGTCCAACTCAGGGCAAATGTGCCGGTGGCATCGGGCGGATCGGCGGAAAGCAGCGGCGCAGGGATGATACGCAGGCCGCAGCGCAGGAATTCGCCCCATTCGGGCTGGCTGGTACGTGGCAGCGGGGCGGGCGCAGGACTGCATGGCAGGAAACGCCACCAGACTGGCCGTTCCGGCGGCAGCGAGGCTTCCGGTTCGGGGATTTCTGCCTGCAAGGTCTTGAACCAACCGCGATGAATGGCGTCCGGCACGGCAACCAGGGTGGCCTCCTCGACGCTCAAAGCGGCGTGGATACCGCGCAGGCGGCGCGGGTTGGCGCGCAGGTAGCGGATATCGTCCGCCAGGCCTTGCAGTGCGCCGCTCAGGCTGTCGGCCAGTTCGGGGTCGAGGAACAGGGCCGCGTCAAAAGCGGACAGGCCATCGCGGGTCAGGGCGTCCGCAGCGGGTTCATCCGGGTTGGCAAAAGAATCGGGTACGGCGGGCAGGAGCAAGGGCAGGAAAAGCGTCCCGGTATGCGCCCCGGCCAGCGGAAAGCGCGGAGAGCGGGCATCCCGCCACAGGCCGGCATACGGCCCATCCGCAATCGCAGAAGAACTGGCCAGGTAATCGGGGTTGGCGAGCAAATCCTGGAAGGAGGCGTCGCCGGTGGTCACGCCGGCGCTGGTGGTGTACAGGGACTCGTCATCCGGCAGGGCGGCCCAGTAACGCGGCTGGCCGGGAGCAAAACCGAGGCCTGCTAGGCGCAGCGGGGCGCGGTCGGCGGTGCGCGCCCACAGCTCGAAGGTCAGCTTTTCGACAGTAGGCGTCGGGTCGCCAAAACCGGTCGTATCGGGCGCAAGCGGAATGTGCCACAAGCCCTGGCCGCTAAAGCGGGTCGATTCGCCCGCGCCGGGCACTTCAGGCTGGGAATCGCTGGCCACCTGGTTCGTAACGCGCAGCCAGAAAACAGCAGAATCACTGAACGTGACCCGCAGCAATGCACCGGGGTCGCTGGCCGCGCGCTGCGCCGGATCGAGCAGACCGGTGTGGTCGAAAATGACCGGCGTTTCGGCGTCCGTCGGCCAGGAAGCAGGGGGCAGGCTGACATCCAGGTCGGGCAGCGCACCGGCATGGGTAAAGGCGGTAATCTTGGCAGCACTCACCGCCGGAAGTTGGGCGGTCGCCGGGCGAAACCAGTGGATGGTTTCGGCCTGGGCGCGCAACAGGCGGGCCTGTTCAAGGCTGGGAGCCGGGTCTGCGGGCAGGATGGTCAGGCTGCTGACGGCAAACAGGGCAATCCAGCCATCGGCGGCAAAATCGAGCCGCAGCAGGTCGCCAACTGCCACCGAGCCGGGTTTATCGAGGGCGAGGTCGAGGCTTTTGGCGGCCAGGTCGCTGGCCAGCAGGGTCACCGGCTGGCTGGAGAGGGCCGCGCCAACCTGCAAGGCATCGCCCCAACTGCCGGGGGAACGGGCAGCGGCAAAAGCAGGCTGGATTTCGATACCGTCGAAACGCGCCAGGCCGGGGATCGGGAAAAATGCGGTGTGGGCGGTCAAATCGTCGGCCACGCGAACGGCCCAACAGCCCCGTCCGCCGTTGCGGAAAAAGTCGCGCACCGCCGGGGCCAGACAGGCAAAAACTGTCTCGCCGCGGGCCGCATCCCAGGCCAGGGGCAAATCGCCGCCAAAAATGGCTTCGAAAGCGGCATAGTCTTCGACCGGCACCGGCACATGCAGCGGCCCGCTGACGGCAAAGCCGATAAACAGGGCAATATCCATGCGCGGCAGCACGCCGGGGCGGCGCGGACGCACCGTTTCGAAGCGGATTCCGGGCAGGCGGGCGGTTAACGGGGTTCGCAACATGACTCGACCAGTTCTCTCAAGAGTCAAACTTCATTTCAAGGATGGATTTATTCCATCTCCAGGCGTTCGTAGGCCAGAACCAGTTCTTCCATGGCCACATCGGTGCCTTTGGCGTTGAGCGGCCCGCTGGTATGTTTGATGATGCGGGCGCGCAGCAACTTCCAGGTCTGGACAACGGCGGTATGGTCTTCGTTCTGCAACTGGACAACCACATTCCGCAGGGCATTCTGGTTGCCGTTGCGGATGTCGTTCAGCCATTCGTACAAGTCGAGCGAGCCAATTACGCCGCGCTTAAGGGTCACATCGGTCGATTTATTCAAACCGGTGATTTTCATGACGCTGTTCTCTTTGGAATTGCCGGTGCGGTACTCGGACACGGTCACTTCCATGCCGATCCCGGAGACTTCCTGGAACCCGGCCTGGGGACCTTCCGTATTACCGGTGCCGAGGTCGACCAGGAAATTGAACTGCACATAAGGTCGTTCACGCATGACAGCCATGATTTATCTCCTATCCTTTGTGGTCGGCCGTCCATTGACCGATTTTGAAGATGACGAATTCCGCCGGGCGCAGCGGAGCGATCCCAATCAGGCAGACCAGGCGGCCATTATCGAGGTCGTTCTGGGTCATGGTCGAGCGGTCGCAGCGCACAAAGAATGCTTTTTCAGGTTTTTCGCCGAGCAGGGAGCCTTTCTGCCATTCATTGAGCAGGAAGTCGTAGATGGTGCGGCGCACATTAGCCCACAACTGGTCGCCGTTGGGTTCAAAGACGGCCCACTGGGTGCCGATATCGATCGAGCGCTCGACGTAGGCAAAATAGCGGCGCAGGTTGACGTATTTCCACTCCGGATCGGAGGAAATGGTGCGCGCACCCCACAGGCGGTTGCCGCGTCCTTCAAAGTAGCGGAAGCAGTTGACGCCTTCGGGATTGAGCACATCCTGTTGACTCTTGTTGAGACTGTTCTCGAAACCAAGCGCCAGGTTGGCAACCTCGTTGGCCGGAGCCTTGTGTACGCCGCGTTCGATATCGTTGCGAGCATAGATGCCGCTGACAAATCCGCTGGGCGGCAGGAAAATTTCCTTGCGGGTGATCGGGTCGAGGATGCGCACCCAGGGATAATACAGGGCGGCATACTTCGAGTCGAACTGTCCGCGCATGGCGCGCACCTGGGAAATGGTCTGGGCGTTGCCGCTGTCCAACACGGCGATGCGATAGCGCATGCGGGTGGCATGTGAGATCAGCAGGTTGGCAATCGTGACCGCGTTGGTCTTGTAGCTGCCTTCATAACCAAAACTCGAACCCGGAGCGGCGACAATCGAAATATCTTCCAGGTCTTCGAAAGCCTTCAAACCGGTTTTGACCGCCTTGGTATCATCGGCGGTGCCTTCGTACTCGGTGGCAGTCGGACGGTCGCCGTCATTGCCGCCAGCCAGCAGGTGATCGGGCGAATCGAAGGACAGCGTGGCATTCAACGGAATGGCCGCATTGCTGGTAATGGTCGCTTCGGTGAAGAGCGCCTGGACAATCTTCAAGCCGTTATCCAGCGTGCTGCCAATGGCCAGGGCAATCGGCAGGGTGCGCGCCAGCCCCAGGTTGGTTGGTACAGTGGCAAAGAACGCGCCCAACGAATCGGCTTCACCGGCGCGGGTGTGTCCCGGTTCCGGGGCGATACCGGCAAAAACCTGCTGGCTGCCATCAGTGGCGGTCACGGTTGTGGTCAGGGTCACGATCCGCACTTCGTCGGCCTCGCTGGCTTTGACATCCTCCAGCGTGCCGGCGCCATATTGGACCACCTTGTATTTCTGGGTCACCTGGTCAAAGGTCGCCTTGAACAATTTGCCGGTCGTGGCAGGCACCCCGGCGGCGCCCTGCCCAACCCAGACCATATCGCCTTCCGTAACCGAGTTCAACCCGGCTGACGTCAGGACATTCTGGCCAATCTTGAGGCTGAACTTGACGCGCACATTCCCGCCCGAGCCGGGGAAACGCGCGTTGATGAACACCTTGGTATTGTCCGCGCCAGCCCCGGCTGGCAGCTTGATGCTGGCCTTGCCGAGGGCGGCATCGCCAGCTTTGACTTTGAAGACACGCGAAATATACAGGCGCTTGCCGCCTTCTTCGAAAAAGGCGCGCACAGCGTGCCACAGGAAGTTATCCTGCTTGCCGGCATCGCTGTAACTAAGCTGCTGACCGTCGCCATAGATGCGTTCGAATTCACCCAGACTGGTGACGATGTCGGGCAGCATGTCCACCGGGCCAAAACGCGCCGCACCGATAAAACCGGTGGTGGTGGTGCTCACGCCTTCGATGGATTTACTCCGAAAAGAAACCTCTTCGACGTAAACACCGGGAGCTAAATATTCAGGCATTTCAACCTCCTATGGTTATGCAAGGAAAAGTTCCGATTGGTTTTTCGTTTTTACAAGCAACTCCTGGCCAAAGCTGAGATCAAGGGTCTGGAGCGGCTTATCGGGCGCAAGTTCACGCAAGGGGCTGGCTTCCGGCTGCCCGGCCACCTCGCACAGGTTCGGCAAGTCGCCTTCAGGCGGGCTGAGCGCCGAGAAAACCTTCAAATCTACCGGCCAGGTTTGCTCGGTCAGCGGCGGACGACTGTCCATCGGATTGTTCAAAACAATTTTGGGATACGGGAAAAAGAGCGCGATTTGTCCGTTCCGGTCGGCCATCCCGCGCGCCAGGATTTTATTCTGGCTATAGGCTTCAACCAGCGCCCAACGCGCCGGATCGCCCGACCCGCGCACGATGCCAGCGCGCAAAACAGCGACTCCACCCGGAGCGCTGCGCCCCGGCGCCGAAAAGAGCGGCACGATTCCCTGCGGCTGGGTGGGCAGGACGGGCGAAAAACCGCCGCCTGCGCAGGTAAAGTCCAGGATGCGCTGAACGGGAGCCTTCAGTTCCAGCCTGAACGGCAGGAAACGCGCCAGGGTATCAACCACGCTGACGATAAAATCTTTTTGGGCAGGCGGCGCAGCCCAGTAATCGGCATCGCCCGCGCCAAATTCCGCTTCACGCAAACCGGGCAGGGACTGGAAAACAAAAACGCCTGAGCGGTTGGGGAAAGCCAGCGCCGCTTTGCCAAGATACACGCCCGAAGTCAACTTCGGCACGGCCTGCACCGAAAGCCCCTCGCTGACGAAAGTGTTCGTCAGCGCATCCCAGAAGCGCAATCCAAGCGGAGCAACCCGCGTCAGGCGTTCAAGGATTAGTGGAGCAGCCATCAGGGCATCTCCTGGAAGGGGAATTCACGAGTTTGAGCCGGTTCGTAAACTTTCATCACGGTCTGCGAATTGATTTTGACCATGCGCGCCACATAAGTCACCGAAGGCAAAACCTTGATCTGTTTCAGGTTCTCCCACAGGATGGCCATATCAGACAAACCGAGCGGGTCGCATTGCAACTCGACCGATTCATCCGGGTCGAAGAAAGCGCCATCCTGTTCCATTTCGTTGAGCAGGGCCGCCGGCAGGATGGGTGTGTCTTCCAGGATGCGCATCAGCCAGCCCAAAAGGCGATACTGCTTCTCGGCGCTGGTCGAAAAGGGCGTGATCAGGAAGTGCAAGTCGAGCGGCAGCGGCGGTCGGGTGCGGGTGCCGTCCAGTTCGGTGCGCGGCGGCAGGTTGCGCCGGCTGGTATTGACCGTCACCCGGTACAGGTAGACGGTTACGCCCTCGGGCGTGGGGAACTGGTTCGTATCACCGAAGTCAGCGGCCTGGAAGAGCTTGAACTTTGCCTGGGGAAACTCCGTTTTGGAAGCATCCTTCAGCAGGTTGACCAGGGCCGTTCCAACAGCAGCAATTGCAGGGTAGCTCGCCATCCGTTACTCTTCCGTATCGCGCAAATCGGGCAGGGTAAAATCCAGCTTTTGGTTCATAAACACAAGCATCTCTTCAAAAGTCTGGAAATAGGTTTGTTCACCGCTGAGCACATGCTGAACCATGCCACGCCATACCGTTCGTTCATCGGCAATCTCACGAGGCTCCACCCAGATACGCACAACAAAAGAGTGGCTGATGTTTTTGGGCATGCAGTCTCAAACGCGAACGTGGTTATGCAGAACGTCATAACCACTCTGTTTGTAGCAAACGCCCATCACCCCAGCATCACGGGACAATCACATTTCAATCACAAGGCGCAAAAAACAAAAGAAAAAACCGCCCGAAGGCGGTTTCCTGACAACATGCTTGGTTTTTTAACGGTAGCGGTCGAGGGCAAGCTGCAAATCGTGCTGGGCGCGGTTGACCGTTTCAAGCGCATGTTGCAAACGCTCAACGGCCAGGCGTACTTCCGCGGCGCTGCTGGGCCGCCCAATCGGCAGGGTATCGCCGTGCTGGGCGGCAATCAGTTCGAACAAGCCCTGGGTTTCAGGCATCGGCGCAATCCCAAGCTCGGTCTTGAGGACTTCGCGGCAGCGATGGAATTGCTTGATGGCCAGGGTGCGCTGACCATGCTCGACATACAGGCGCATCAATTTGCGGTGGACATCCTCCCGCAGGGGGTCGTGCATCAGGATGGTCTGCCCCCAGCCAATCGCCTTTTCATATTGCTGTTGGGCCTGGTAATACCCCAACAGGTAAAACAAAGCATCGAGGAAAAGCTGGTACATGCGTTCGCGCTCGCGCAAGGCCCAGTCACAGTAACACCCATCCAGCAAATCGGCTGTATACAGGCTGGTGGCAGCCTCCAATTCTTGCACCAGCCCGAGACGAATTTCCGCATAGGGCACATTGACGACCGATTTAATGGTCTGCTCGAATTCCACCACATCGACCCAGACATCTCCCTGGCAATTAAATGAAACATCCCCGAGAGAGGTCGAGGGCAGGAAAGTCCCCGGCTGCACACCGGGAGGCTCCAAAACCTGACGCAGCCGCCATAAAGCGGTGTTCAGGCAGCCGCGCGCGCGTTCCTGCGGATGATCGCTCCACAGCAAGCTGGCCAGCACATCGCGCGGATGGGTACGCTGGCGGTACAGAATAAGATAAGCCAACAAAGTGCTAATGGTATTGGTCAACTTGAAGTTGGCTGGATTACGCTCATCTTCCACCCTTACACTACCGAACAAACTGATACGTAGGGTACTCATTTCCTTGCTCCTCTTGCAGGCGGCCCTTAAATCGGACTAAATTGGGCAGAATTATCATAGCACGAAAAAAAGCGTCATTTCAAGAGTCGATTTCAGGGAATAGGAGAATTGGGCTATTCAGGTCAATATTCAAGGAATTATCGCCCGCAGCACAAAAAAATCGTCCACAGACCTTATAATTGGCCCATGCTTGCCCCCATCCTGGTTACCAAGCTGTACACGCCGCCCCTGCGGTCTCAATCCGTTCCGCGCCAGCGTTTAATAGACAAATTGAACGCCGGATCGGGCCGGAAGCTGACCGTCATCTCGGCCCCGGCCGGATTCGGCAAAACGACCCTGGTCAGCGCCTGGCTGGCGGGACGCGACCAACCCTCAGCCTGGCTCTCGCTCGACGAAGGCGACAACGACCCGACGCGTTTCCTGGGCTACCTGGTTGCCGCGCTGCAAACAGTGGATGAAACCCTGGGGCAAGCAACAGCCAGGGCGCTGCAAACACCGCAGCCGCCGCCGATTTCGGCCTTGATGCCGCTGTTATTGAACGATCTGGCCTTCCACCCGCAACCCTTCGTGCTGGTGCTCGACGATTACCACACCCTGGATGCCAAACCAATCGACGAGGCGCTTACGCTGCTGGTGGAACACCTGCCACCGCAATTGCACCTGGTCATCATCACCCGCGAAGACCCGCCGCTGCCCCTGGCGCGCCTGCGTGCCCGCGGCCAATTAAGCGAACTGCGCGCCGCCGACTTGCGCTTTACGCCCGAGGAAGCCAGTGAATTTCTCAACCACTTCATGGGCCTGGCCCTCTCCCCTGAAAATATCGACGCGCTGGAAAAACGCACTGAAGGCTGGATCGCCGGCCTGCAACTGGCCGCACTCTCAATGCAAGGGCAAGCCGATGTCGAGCGTTTCATCCAAACCTTTAGCGGCACACACCATTTTGTGCTCGACTACCTGCTGGAGGAAGTTCTGCACCGTCAGCCGGAACACATCCAAACTTTTTTACTACATACTTCCATCTTAAACCGCCTGTGCGGCCCGCTGTGCGAGGCCGTTTTCGCCGCAAGCGATACCCCGGCCCAGGCCACCCTGGAAACCCTGGAACGGGCCAACCTGTTCATCGTCCCGCTGGATAACGAACGGCGCTGGTACCGCTATCACCACCTGTTTGGTGAACTGTTGCGTCAGCGCCTCGGCCAGACCCTGGCCGAGACAGCCATCGCCGAATTGCACATCCGCGCCAGTGCATGGTACGAGCAAAGCGGCCTGCTGGTGGAAGCCTTCCAGCACGCAACCGCCGCCGGGGATGTCGAACGCGCCGAAAGACTGATCGACCACCCAGGCATGATGCTCCATTTCCGCAGCGTGGCCAGTGTCATCCTGGACTGGCTGGCCAGCCTGCCGGTATCCGTATTCCAGTCGCGCCCCTGGTTGTTGGTGCGCTGGTGTACCCTGGGCCTGGTTGCCGGGCAAACCAGCGGCCTGGAGGAAAGGCTGCAAATAGCCGAGCAGGCCCTGCAAAACTTCAGCAGCCTGCCCAACCAGCGTGACCTGCTCGGGCAAATCGCCTGCGCCCGCGCCACCCTGGCGCTCACCCGCTATGACCCCGAGACCATGATCATCCAGGCCCAACGCGCGCTGGAGTACCTGCCGCCGGACAACTTGACCTTCGTTTTTACCGCCCATTGGGCGCTATCCCGCGCCTACCTGTTCCAGGGGCGGCGCGCCATCGCGGCCCAATCCTGCCAGGAAAGCCTGGCCATCTGTGAGAGATTCGGGGGAGTTTTTTCAACCACCCTGGCCCTGGCCACATTGGGCGAAATTCAATTCGTCGACAACCAACTCCCGCAGGCCGCCGAAACCTGTCTGCGCCTGCTGCCCATGCTCGGCGAACACCCGCTGCCCACCGCCGGGGATGTTTGCATGCTCCTGGCACAGATTTATTATGAGTGGAATGACCTGGCCAACGCCAAAGTTTATGGCCAAAAAAGCCTGGAACTGACCCACCTGTACGACAAAGTGATCGACCGCTTCATTCTCAGCGAGGTGTTCCTGGCACGGCTGGAATTTGCCCAAGGTGAGGCAGAGAACGCCAGCGCGCGCTTGAACCGCATCGCCCAATCGGCGCGCCAGCCACACTTTCTCCACCGTCTGCCGGATGTAGCGGAAGCCCAGGTGATGATCCTGCTCAAACAGGGCCAGGCGGCCAAGGCGGAAAAACTGGCCTGGCAATTCGACCTGCCCTTCAGCCAGGTACGGGTACACCTGGCCCAGGGCAACCCATCGGCAGCGCTGGCGCGGCTCGAACCGCTGCGCCAACAGGCTGAGAGCAGCAACTGGCCCGATGAACGGCTCAAAATCATGGTTCTACAATCGCTGGCCTTCCAGGCCGGCGGAGCCAATCAACAGGCCAGCCAAGTCTTGAGCGAGGCGCTGGCCCTGGCCGAGCCGGGCGGCTTTATCCGCTTGTTTGTGGATGAAGGCGAGAATATGCGTTCGTTACTGACCAGAATTCGCGCAACCCTGAAACCCGGCCAACCTTTGAGCCGCTATCTTGACCAACTGTTATCCGCCTTTGGGCCAGGCGTCTCGCGCTCGCCCGAACTGCTCACGCCGCGCGAGTTGGAAATCTTGCGCCTGATCGCCGCCGGACATTCGAACCAGGAAATCGGCCAGCGGCTCTTCCTGGCCCTGGACACGGTCAAAGGCCACAACCGGCGCATCTTCGACAAGCTGCAAGTCCAGCGGCGCACCGAGGCGATCGCCCGCGCCCGCGAACTGGGACTGGTATAAATTTGCAGTTTTGGGGGAACAAATCCAAAATTCAACACCAAGGTGTCTATCAGGCTGCGCCCAGGGCAAGTATCATCGGGGAATAAACGCTTCAACAGGCTTCCACGCGGAGGCCCGTTGCCAAATCCAGAATGGAAATGACCCATGAATACCAATAACAAAACCGCAAGAATAGCCGGGTTTTTGTATTTCATTTATATAGCAGCCACAATCTTCGCCAACGCAGCCCGCACCCAGCTTATCGTGTTCGGGGATGCCGCGGCAACCGCCAGCAACATCCTGGCTTCCGAAGGGCTGTTCCGCATGGGCTTTATCAGCGATGTTCTCGCGGGCGTTCTTTTCCTTTTAACAGCCTGGGCTTTATATGTGTTACTAAAGCCGGTCAATAAAAACATTGCCTTGCTTTTCCTGTTATTAAATTTTGGGGGGGTTGCCATACAATGTATCAATATGCTTAATCTATTTTCGGCCATCCTGCTTTTGAACGGTGAAGCGTACCTGAACGTATTGCCAATAGAGCAACTACAAGCGTTGGCAATGTTCTTTCTCAATCTCCATAAAAACGGATTCATGATTGCCCAATTCTTTTTTGCCGCCTGGCTCCTGCCGCTTGGCTACCTGGTTTTCAAATCAGGTTACCTCCCCAAAGCTCTTGGCATCGTCGTGATGATCGAATGTTTTGGCTGGCTCATGTACCCGTTTCAATTTTTTCTCTTCCCAAGCTATGAAGTTATCTCTTACCTGAGTTTCGCCATCGGTTTTATCGGAGAGTTTGGACTTACCCTGTGGCTTCTGATTATGGGCGCAAAGGAACAACCGGCAACAAGCCTTGCGCACTAAAAAAAACACCCTGCCCATCTGCCGGGCAGATCCGCACACTGCATCCCCAAAAGTGCGCGATGCCGCCCTGGCATTGGTTTCAATCAACTCATTTAATCGGTAAAAGGATAAAAAAAATGAAAGCGATGATTTATGACAAATACGGAACCCCTGACGTTTTACACCTTCAGGATGTGGCGAAGCCAACCCCCAATGACGACCAGGTGCTGATCAAGGTAGCAGCCGCCTCAGTCAACGCGCTCGACTGGCACATGCTCACCGCCGATATTTTCCTGGTTCGGTTGGGCGGCCGCGGTTTGTTCACGCCGGCCCACCAAACCCTGGGCGCAGATGTAGCCGGGACAGTCGAGGCAGTTGGCAAAAACATCACCCTCTTCAAACCCGGCGACGAGGTTTTTGGCGACATCGGTCACGGTGGTTTTGCCGAATATGCCTTGGGCCAGGAAAAGCAACTGGTGCATAAGCCCGCCAACCTGAGCTTCGAGCAGGCCGCTGCCGTGCCAGTCGCCGGGCTGACCGCGCTGCAAGGGCTGCGCGATGTCGGTAAAATCCAGGCTGGGCAGGAGGTGCTCATCAACGGCGCCGCCGGGGGGGTGGGAACCTTTGCGGTCCAGGTGGCCAAGTTCTACGGCGCAAAAGTTACCGCTGTGTGCAGCGCCCGCAACCAGGAACAGGCCCGCCGCCTGGGCGCAGACCAGGTCATCGATTATGCCAAAGAAAACTTCACCCAAAGCGGGAAAAAGTACGACATGGTCTTTGCCGTCAACGGTTACCACTCCCTGGCCGACTACAAACGGGCGCTCAAACCGCAGGGAATCTATGTCATGGCTGGCGGCAAAACCAAACAAATCTTCGATGTCATCCTGTTTGGCAAGCTGATGTCTGAGAAAAATGGCCGCACCCTGACCAATGTTTCCGCGGATATCAACCAGCAGGATTTGCTGACGCTTAGTGAGATGCTCGCCAGCGGGAAAATTGTCCCGGTGATTGATAAAACCTATCCGCTGGCCGAAAGCGCCGAGGCGCTGCGTTACCTGGGCGCAGGCCACGCGCGGGCCAAGCTCATCGTCAAACCGTAAATGGAGCAAACCATGCCTGATACGCGCGTTCTCCTCTCCCTGATTTGGGTCGCCGTTATGCTCACCTACCTGCTCGGCGACGTGCTGCGCATCTATAGCGGCGACGCCACTTCCGGGGTGATGAGGAGCGAAATGGGGAAATTTACCCAGGGCATGTGGCTGGGCATCGCCATCCTGATGGTTATCCCGATCCTGATGGTTGTCCTGGCGCTCATCCTGCCGCAGCCGGTCAATCGCTGGGCCAACATCATCGTCGCGGGTTTCTTCCTGCTGTTCAACCTGGTTGGCCTGCCCACTTACCCATCCATGTACGACAAATTCCTGCTCGTCGTCAGCATGGGATTCAACCTGGTAACCATCTGGTACGCCTGGGGCTGGACCGGAGTTTGAGCCTGTTTCATTTAAATACCGCAGATGCCCCTGAGAATCTCAGGGGCATCTGCGGTCCAATATCTATTTTAATCAATCGGCGATAGGCAAAATTCTTATGGTCGCAGCCACTGCCGGACTTCGCCTTCGAATCCGGGCAGCGGAATGGCCTGGCAGGTCTGGATGTTCAAGAGAAGCGGGGTTGCCTGCATCGGGTAGGGGAGATCGACATTCAGCGTGCTGAACGCCAGCCATTGACCATCCGGGCTGAAAGCGGGCACAAGCACAGGCCAGTAATCCAACTGAACGAGCAGGCGTTTGTCCGTGCCATCCAGGCGGGAAAGGAACAAGCCAGGTGACATCCTGCCGGGGACGTTGTCGAGGTAGGCCAGCCACTGTCCGTCCGGCGAAAGCGCCGCCGAAGGGGAACCATACGGACTATGTTGTGTCTCCAACAGGAGGCTGCGGCTGCCATCGTTGACATTCAGGAATTCGATCCTGGCACCAGTCTGGATGAGCAGGAATTGGCCATCGCCCGACCAACCGCTCAGCGAGAACAACTCGGTGGTATCGGTCAGGGCGCGCAGATTTGTCCCATCCGCATTCATGATGAAAATATTAAAACCTTTGGCGGTCTGACGCTGGAAGGCTATTTTTGCGCCATCTGGCGACCAGCGCGAGGCGAGATAGCCAGCGCCGAGGATGGTTTTCTGTTTACTGGCAACTTCCATCAGGGTCAGTTGGTTGTTTTCATCGCTGTATGCCACCCGGCTGCCATCTGGCGAGAGCGCGCCATGCCCAAAAGCGAGCGGGATTTCGGCGGAACCGTCCAGGTTGGAGATGAACAGGGTCGGGTCGGGAGAGAGCGCGCCGCGCATCAGCAGGAGTTTGCCGGTCAGTTCAGGCGGCAGGGCGGGCGGGTTGGCAAGCGCTTGTTTGACGGAATCCAGCCCCAGGCAGGCTTGTGGAACGTAAAAAGGCGTTGCTCCGGCCGGGGGGGCAGGCGGGTTCCAGGTAACAGCCCAATCACCTTGCAAGGTTGCACCATAAGTCCGAAAAGTCATCGGGAAAAACATGCGCGCATTGGTCATGGCTTGGGAGAGAATCACCCCACGCTGCGGGTCGCGGAAGGAAGCGCCGCCACTGGCAACCCCGCTCAAGCCGCTCGTATCCAGCCCGTCTCTGATCACCAGATTGATCCCAATCAAGCGCGCCTCGGCATCAAAAGCTAACTCGAACCCATGCAAGTCGCCCTGTTTGATGTAGGTAGCCTGGCTGAGTTGCGCGCTCAACCCAGGAATATCGACCGGGATTGTGTCCGTCTTGTAAGGGACGCCTAAATTTGAATCATGGAAGGTAAAACCGGCAGGATCGAGATTAATTGTGACCAGGATTGGCTGCAAATATTCAACATAAACCTCCTGGGCAACCAGATGCACATCACCATCAAAAGCCTTGCCATGCAGCTTGAAAGCCCATCCATTTTCAGGAAGCACAATTTCCTCGCCATAGTACGGGTCCAGCGCCAGTTGTTGACCACTGGCATCATAGGCTTTGAGAGTGGCGCCTACCATTCGAACGCGTTCATCCGCCCACTCAGTGTGACCGATGAGGTAGTACCCATCTTCCAGCGGAATAAAATTCTCCAGCACCAGGTGAATGCCATAAATATTCTCAAATTTCGGAGCAGTTTCAGTTGACGGGATTTCTGTAGTAGTTTGCACAACGGGCGTAGAAACCGGTATTTCCACCACCGGGACCACTGTCAAATCGGGCGGAGCAGGCACAAAGCGCAGATTTAATTTCCAGTTTTCAGGCGCCTTGCCAGGCAAAGTTTCACGGATACAGTCCAGCAGGAATTCGGCTTCATTAAACTCGGCCGAGAAGGCGCCATAAACCATGCGGGCTTCCCAACGCCCGAGATCATCCGTACCGCCACCGCCTCTTTGCGGGACAAGCAGTGAACCGTTGGGCAAGCGAATGTTTGCCTGCCCATAACAACCCGGCACATCTTCCTGATGTGAAATGGCATCCCAGGGCACGTTTTCGATGGTATAGGTCAGGACAGTTTTATCGGCGGCCATGGTCGCTTCGGTGACAGTGACAGTAATCCCGTCACGGGTGACGCTGACCGGTTCGGCCAGCACGCGGATCGGCGCGCCTTGCTCGACAATCCCCACCCCGGGGATATAGCCGAGCGAGCGCCCGATGGCATAGGCCGCGCCCGAAAGCACAACCAGGGCCAAAAGAACAAACAGAATCATCAGCGCCGGTTTGGCGCGCAGGGTTTGCATGAAGGTTCTCCTTGGATGGGATGGCTGAAGACCCCTATTGCCTTTCGGTTTCGCCTCAGCGTCAAAATCGAGATGCTGAATCAGGCGGGCGGTTTCCAACGCAGCGCGCTCTTGGGGGGTATCGGGAGGCGTGAATGCCCCAGGGTGGATGCCAAGCAATTGATCGAGGCGCAGGTTGAATTGCTGCAAGTGTTTATTCATGTTCGACCTCCTGCAATTCAATCAAAGCGCCTCGCAACTTCAACAAAGCCCGATAGAGAACGACTCCTACGTTACTTTCAGTCAATCCGGTGAGTTCGGCTATCTGGCGATTGTTGAGCGATCCGCTGAATTTAAGTGCGATCAACTCACGAGCGCGCGGGTCGAGATGGTGCAGGGCGGTCAGGATTTGTTCCCGGTTCTGGGCGAGGATGATTTCCTGTTCCGGTACGGGGGTATCATCCAGGAACTCATCCTCCAGCGGGTCGAAGCGGCTCTCCGTTTTCCAGTGATTGGCAGCCAAATTGCGGGCGATGGCAAACAACCAGGTTTGCAACTGCCCCCGCGCCGGGTCATAGTGATTGAACCTGGACAGGGCGCGCTCGAAAGTGGCAGACGCCAGATCGTTGGCTGTATCAGCGTCTGCCCCGCGTAAACGCAGGTAGCGGAAGATAATCGAGTAATAGCGCTCGAATGCCTGCTCCAGCGGATGCGATTGGGGACGAGAAAGAAAGCGCAAAACTGGTTCTCCGGTGTTGTTTGTGTATCTATAAGCATATACAACTGATTTTGGATTGTATTACAAAACGGCCCCACAAATTTGTGGGGCCGTTGGGTCACAGGAAAAGTTCCACCGGTGGCCATTGCAGGGTTTCGCCTTGCAATCCGTTCGATGAAGCGATTTGGCGGGTTGCAATAGTCACGGTAAATGAATGCCTATCCAGCCATCCCTTAAGGCTGTTCCGGCGGAGACCAGGTCAACGTCCAGGGGCCATAAAGCTCGACCATTTCAAATAAGGTCAACTCCACTGTCAAATTTCCAGAGGGAGGAGCAACAAGGTAAGTAATGCTTTCTGAATACTTGACCATATCTTTGGGTTGGCGATCCTCCTCCGCAGCAGATGGGCCGCGTTCCTGTGAACTCCCCAAAATATCGAGCATAAACGAGTTCCCCTCAGGCAAATCTGTACCGGAATGGAACCTTACCAGGTAACCATTCTCAATCATTTCCACAGAGTCTATAACATACTTATATTTTCCCAGTTGAATAGGCAGGTTCAATTGCCACACTTGCCCGGTTTGCGGATCAGGGCCTGTCTCGAAATCAAATCGGGCGGTACTGGTTGTATCAATGTCGACCTTGTCCAGAGTGATCGTCAAAGGACCTTGAACAGGCTTGGGAATCTCGTATGCCCAATAGTAAACCATTCCCCATTGCACAACAGGCTTGATATCATCGCGCGGCTTAAAAAGGATAGGGGTTCCATTCGCAGATTCGATACTGGTGACAAACTCTAGTGGATCTCCTGACGACAGCACAGGGCCAGGGAGGTCGCCGGCATCCGCAAAGTTGCCGACCAGAATATACGAATCTGGCAGTTCAATCACCCGTTCAAGGTATAGACCTGAACCATTAGGCACAGGAGTTGGAGTGGCGGGGAAGGATGGGTCAGGCTGGAAAGGTGTAAGTTCGGCTTCAAAGGTGGGTGTTGGCGGAACATCAAACTTCGGGCCGGAAGAAACATAAGTCGCTTCCCACTCCACACCAGGCGTTGCAAAATCATCAGGGGCAACGATTAACACAAGCGGAATCTGCCAGTTTTCCGGGCCTGTGCCTTCAGGCAGAACACAATCAAGGAAAAATGTAACCTGATTTACATCTGCGGGAATTGGAGGATAGTACACCGTGGTCTGAAACCTGACCGGTTTGCCGGCCTCGCCGCCAAAGCCGCCCGATCCACCACTTGAAATCTCGAGTGTGGAACCATCGGAAAGTTTCAAGGTAGGGCTGGCGGAGCATAAGGGGAAGCCCTCTGTGGGAATAACGATTCCATCCACGGCATAGTCAACAAAAACGTATTCTGCGTTCGCCACCACTTGATAAATACTGACGGTGATGCCCTCCCGCTCGACAACCACAGGCTCACTCAGCGTTCGTAAAGGGATACTTTGGTCAACAATCCCCACCCCAGGGATGTAGCCGAGTGAGCGCCCGATGGCATAGGCTGCGCCCGAAAGCACAACCAGGGCCAAAAGGACAAACAGAATCATCAGCGCCGGTTTGGCGCGCAGGGTTTGCATAAAAGTTTTCCTTTCAAGTTGCGCCGCGATGCGCGGGTACAGGTTTACGTTGGCGGGAATGCGCGTCCCGGCGGCGGCATCCAGGCGTTCACGCGGAGTGGGCTTCATTGGCTGCTCCTTTCCGGGTTCAGGATCTCGCGCAGGCGGGCGCGGGCAGCATTCAACAACCACTTGACCGTCCCCGGCGCGGCATTCAGGCTTTCAGACATCTCTTTTTCGCTCATTTCCAGGTAATAACGCTGGACAATGACGGCGCGTTGGCGCGGCGACAGCCTGTTCAGGGCGGCCAAAATTTGCTGGCTGCGCTGGTTGGATTCGGCCTGGGCTTCAGGCGTCTCCCCGTCACTGAGCAGGGATTCGATTTCAGCCAAGTCGCCCTCCAGCGGGACGGATTTCATCCTGGCGCGGGTTGCATTCAGGGCCGCGTGAACCACGCTCTTGAGCAGGTACGGCTCGAAGGGCTGGCTCTCGTCAAAATGGCGGATGCGCTGGTAGATGCGGAGGTAGACATCCTGAACCACATCCTGGGCCGCGGCTTCATCCTGCAAAATCAGGAAAGCGGTTCGCACCGCCCGCGCCTGGCAGCGCGCGACCAGCGTTTCCAACCCGCCGATATCGCCGCGCTTGAGCCGCTGCACGGCTTTTTGGGTTTCATCCATGCGTTTCTCCGGTGTTTGTGTGTGCACTCACATAAGGTATACACAATCATACGCCAAAAGGTTGGGGACAAAAAAAGGAGAACACACCGGCGGCGTGTTCTCCTTGCGCAATCTTTGAGAAAAATGTTATGGCAAGCGAATCTCAAGCAGATTTCCATCCGCTGCCACAGGTGACAGGCCCTGGCCGCGCACCAGCACGTTCCACTGGCCGGGTGCGCCGGTGCGGGTGACTTTCAAGGTCTGGCCCTGGCGCTCAACATGGAAAATGGCGCGGGCTGCGCCCAGGGTATCGGGCACGGTCACTTCCACTTTTGCGCCGTCTTTCATATTGAAAATGTGCAGGGTCACGCCCTCGGCGTAATCGTAATCCGGACGGTCATCGCGCGCGCCGACCGGAATGACGCTGTTTTCGGGAACCCAGAGCGGAATCGAAAGGTAATCCACTTTCTCGCGCCGCCAGTTCCCGCCGCTGACGACTTCATCGGTCAGGAAGTTGATCCAGGTTCCGGCGGGCAGGTAGTAATCCACCAGACTGTCTTCGCGCAGGACAGGGGCCACCAGCAGCGAATCGCCGAGCATATACTGGCGGTCAAGCGTTTCGCAGGCCGGGTCGCCGGGGAAGGCGAACATCATCGGGCGCAGCATGGGTGTACCAAACTGGTGCGCCTGGACGGCGGTCTGGTAGATATAGGGCATCAGGCTGGCTTTCAGACGGGTGAATTTGGCGAGCACATCCACCGCTTCCTCATCGTAGACCCACGGCACACGGTAGCTGGTGCTGCCGTGCAGTCGGCTGTGCGAGGAGAGCAGGCCAAAAGCGCACCAGCGTTTATACACATCCGCTGAAGCGGTTTGCTCAAAGCCGCCGATGTCGTGGCTCCAGAAACCGAAGCCCGAAAGGTGCAGCGACAGGCCGCCGCGCAGACTCTCGGCCATCGATTCAAAGGTCGCGGTGCAGTCACCGCCCCAATGGACGGGGAACTGCTGCCCACCGGCCGTGGCCGAGCGGGCAAAAACCACCGCATCGCCCTCGCCGCGTTTGGCCTTAATAGCCTCGAACACGGTCTGGTTGTAAAGTTGGGTGTAGTAGTTGTGCATCTTGTGCGGGTCCGAGCCGTCAAACCAGGCCACATCAGTCGGAATGCGCTCGCCGAAGTCGGTTTTGAAGGTGTCCACGCCCATCTCCATCAGGGCATCCAGCTTCGAGGCAAACCATTCACAGGCCGCCGGGTTGGTAAAATCCACAATGCCCATCCCGGCCTGCCACATATCCCACTGCCAGACGGTGCCATCGGGCCGCTTGAGCAGGTAGCCGCCCGCCAGGCCTTCATCGAAAAGTACCGAGCGCTGGGCAATATACGGATTGATCCAGACGCAAATGTGCAGCCCGTACTGCTCTTTCAAGCGCTTGAGCATCCCGGCCGGGTCGGGGAAAACGCGCTTATCCCAGACGAAATCGGTCCAGTTGAATTCGCGCATCCAGAAGCAGTCAAAGTGGAAAACGTGCAGCGGGATTTTGCAATTCGCCATATCGCGGATAAACCCGGTTACGGTCGCTTCATCGTAATCGGTGGTAAAGGAGGTCGAAAGCCACAGGCCAAACGACCAGGCCGGGGGCAGGGCCGGGCGGCCCGTCAGCGCGGTATAACGCTCCAAAATCTCGCGCGGCGTCGGGCCGTAAATCACGAAATAATCCAGGTTTTCACCCGGCACGCTAAACTGCACTCGCTCGACCTTCTCCGAGCCGACTTCAAACGAAACCTTCTCCGGGTGGTTGACAAACACGCCATAGCCGCGATTGGTCAGGTAAAACGGGATGTTTTTGTAGGCCTGTTCGCTGGCCGTGCCGCCATCTTCATTCCAAATGTCCACCACCTGGCCATTTTTGATGAAGGGGGTGAAGCGCTCACCCAGTCCATAAACGTATTCGCCCACGCCGAGACTCAGTTGTTCGTGGATGTAGCGCCCGTCGGGCGTGTCGACGAAGCCCAGGGCGCGCCACCCGCTCCCGGTCAGCGTTTCGGTCCCAGCGCGGAACGCGACTCCCCACGAGTCGCCTTTCGTTACCCGAACCGTCAACCCGCCCGAAGTCAGTTCGGCGGCTGAGTCACTTATCTCAATCTTGGGCGTGACCGGCCCCTCGGAGATTTTGAACTGTGGCTGGGGCGGCTTCCCGCCCTTGTGGTGGGTTGCCTGGACACGAATCACCCCCTCCATCGGCGTGGAATAGCGCACCGTCAACATCGGCAGGTTGAGCGTATGTCCGCGATGCTGGATGACGCGGGTCGGGGCGTAGACGGTCAACGCCTGACCATCGGATTCAATATCATAGGCCTGGGCGGCAAAATTAGGCTCACAGCCTTTGCGCATTTGCCAGTAACCATCGGTAAATTTCATAAAAAATGTCCTTTCATAAAAGTTCCTAAAGGTTTTGAAAACCTTTAGGAACTGGCTGTTATTTCAAGGTCAACTCAATCACCGGCACAACCACATCCGGTTTTTTGACCGGCAGAAAGAGCAGTTGGGTAGTGGGCTTGAGCGTTAACTGGTGGGTTTCCCATGTGCTGCCAGTCAGCGGCACTTCGCTGCCATCGTGCAGGAAGCGGGCATAGTCCACCAATCCGCCCAGGCCAGGCAGGTGCAGGTGCTTGAACGGCCAGGCGAAGATATGCACATAAATCTTTTTCCCGTTTTGGGTCAGGCGGCAGTCTTGCGGCGTCTGAAACTCGCTCTGGGTGCAGCCATAAATCGACTCACTGTGCAAAGCCATCCAGTCTCGATAAACGCTCAGGGCGTTCAGCGCGCGCGGGTCGAAAGTTCCCAGCGAGGTCGGGCCGACATTCATCAGCAGGTTGCCGCCAATCGAAACGGTATTAATCAACATCCTGATCAGTTGTTCGGGGCTTTTCCAACTCTCTTCATCGCGGTGATATCCCCACGAGCCGCTCAGGGTCTGGCAGGCTTCCCAAACGACCGGCTCACCGTCCACGCGCAGCCATTCGGTCAGCTGGATTTGCTCAGGGGTGTAAACATCGGCGCGGATGTCGGGCAAATCCAGGCGGTTGTTGAGCATGATGCGGGGACTGAGTTCGCGAATCAGGGCGTGGAGCTTGTCGCTTTCCCAATCAGCGCGGCCCTTGCCGGGCAGACCGTTGTAGCTGGCATCCGGATAGGAGAAATCACACCAGAGAATTTCCGGGTTGAAGCGGGTGATGAGTTCACGCACCTGGTTGCGCATGTACTCCGCGTAACGGGGCATGGAACGCCCCTCATTCAGCCGGGCAACTTGCGGGTGGTCGCGCAGGGGGTGGTAGATGTCAATCGCGAAGTCAGGGTGAGTCCAATCCAGCAGGGAATAGTACAGTCCAACCTTCAACCCTTCGGCGCGAAAGGCCTCGACAAACGGGGCGATTAAATCCTGGCCATAGGGAGTGTTGGTGGCTTTAAAGTCGGTGTAGGCCGTATCCCACAGGCAAAAACCTTCGTGATGCTTGGCAGTCAGGACGACGTATTTCATCCCGGCCTGGCAGGCAGTGCGCGCCCAGACTTGCGGGTTGTATCGGGTCGGGTTGAAGCGCGGAAAATAGCGCTCAGCGTAAACGTTGGGGTCTATCTTTTCGACTGAAAGCACCCATTCATGCCGGGCAGGCAGGGCGTACAGGCCCCAGTGGATGAACAAGCCAAAACGGTCATGGACAAACCAGCTTGTGTCGCCGGTGGTGGGGAGAGGGGTGAGCATGATTTTTCCAATCAAAACTAGAACGCGGATGACGCTGATGGAGCGAATGGGCGCGGACTTTTTAAGTTCTCTGCGAGAATCCGTTCAATCGGCAATATCCGCGTTCTATTGTCTTTTAGCCCATCAGCACCACAACCTTGTTCACATCGGTCAGTTTTTCAACCGGGAGCAGGTTGCCAGGCAGCGGGGAGCCATTAAGCGTGACTACTTCGACGCCTTTGCAGACGCCTTTGGGGTTTTGGACTTCGATTTCAATCGTTTTGCCGCGGAACTGGCGGGTGGCGTTAAAACCGGGCCAGACGGCAGGGATGCACGGATCGAGGCGCAAGCCGTCCATCTCGGGGCGAATGCCGAGGATGTACTGGGTGGCGCTGTAATAGGCCCACGGCACAGCGCCCGAAAGCCAGGAAGTACGGGTGTTCCCGGCGCGCGGCGAAAAAGTCGAGTAGGTGGTCTGGGCCTGGACGTAGGGTTCGCTCTGGCGGATTTCGGCTTTGTCGTTGTAGGCGGCAGGCATGAAAGCGCGATAATACTCATAGGCGCGGTCGCCGTTTCC
>JAEWVF010000038.1 GCA_023459215.1 Chloroflexota bacterium | reverse complement strand
ACTTGACTTTAGAGTTCGTTTTTACGAGTCTGGCAAAGCAGGAATCTTGGCTCAATGGGCGCTTAAAAACCAAAATCTGGACACGGATTACGCGGATTGGACGGACTGCCCTGCGGGCGCGCGGATTTTTTAAGAAAAATCCGTGAGATTCCGCGTAATCCGTGCAATCCGTGTACCAAAAGGTTTTAACCCAAATTGAACTCTAAACTCAAGTTATAAAGTTCCAGCGCTAAATACATCCCAAGCTGTAACGGCGTGCTATACTGAAAGTAGCGAATTCTGCAGGATCAATTAAAGATTGGAGGTATCTATGCCAGCCATCACCATTTCCCGTGAAATTGGCAGCAAGGGCGATACCATTGCAGAACAGGCCGCCAACCGGTTGGGGTATCAATTGGTGGACAAAAACGCCATCGAAAAAGTGTTTACCCAGTTCGGCTATATCGACTTCAAGGAAACCTATGAAGCCGCCGGTTTTTGGGCGCAGTTCGACCCGCGCCGGGCCGAGATGGTCAGTTTCCTGAACCGGGTGGTCGAAACCATGGTTTACCACGGCAACGTCATCCTGGTCGGGCGCGGCGGTTTTGCCCTGCTCAAGAACTATGCGGATGTTTTGAACGTGCGCATCCAGGGGCCGTTCGACCTGCGGGTTGAACGTGTAATGAAAAACCAGTTTTTCGGCAGCCAGGCCAAAGCCGAGGAGTTTGTGCGCGAAAGCGACAAAATGCGCCGGGAATTTGTCGAATCGATCCACGCCGGGCAATGGGACGCGGCCTCGGCCTTCGACCTGGTCATCGACACCGGCAAAATCTCCACGCCGCTGGCGGTGGACTGGCTGGTTGCGGCAGCCCATGAACTGGAGCGCACCCAACCGGCCAACAAGATGACTACACGCTCGATACGGGTCGATCCGGTGCTATTGGATTCGGTCAGCCGGGTTTTGGGGATTCAGCCAGCCTGAACCCGCCCAGCTTGTGACTTTTGTCAGCCAGATGCAAGCCTTGTGACGCTTGACTTAAAGAAGTTAATCGGTAAAATAGTTGCATTGATTAACTATTTTACCGATTAACTATGCCCAATCATCCCCTGCTCGATAAATTTTGGGAAGTGGTGCCCCCGGCCTGGTTCCAGGCGCGGGCCCAGATTCGCGGCGCGGCAGCCGAACAATTCAACCTGACGGTGGAGCAATTCCAGGTGCTGCGCCGCATTCGGCGCGGATTCGATTCGGTCAGCGCCATCGCCGAGGATGCCCGCACCAGCCGCCCGGCGGTCAGCAAGGCCGTCGATGGCCTGGTCAACCGCGGGCTGGTCAGCCGCCTGACCGACCCAAACGATCGCCGCCACATCCAGCTTTCGCTGACCGAGGAGGGCGCAAGGGTGATGAACGGCATCTTTGGTGAAGCCAATCGCTGGTTGGAAGCCAAATTCGCCCGCCTGACCCCGGACGAGAGCGCCCAAGTGCTGGATGCGCTCGACCTGCTGCAGAAGACGCTCAAAGATTGACTTTCGCCGTTGAAGGTTGCTCGTAACAAGCGCCGGAGCCGGCATTCAAAATTCCACAATCTGCATTCTCCATTCCAAAATTCTTCAATCCAACAACCCTATGTCCCTTTTTCGCCTGCGTTTCGTCCTGAAACCCTACCTTTTGCAACTCTCGCTCTCGATGCTCAACCTGCTGGCCCTGACCGGCCTGGGGCTGTATGTGCCGCGCGTTATCCGCCAGGTGATTGACGAAGGCATCGTTCCGGCAGAGATCGATGTCATCGTCCGCTCGGCGTTGATACTGCTCGGCCTGGGCCTGTTGACCGCTGCCCTGTCCGGCTTCCAGCGCTACATCTCAGAGTGGATCGGCGGACATATCGGCTACGATATCCGCAACAAACTCTACAACCACATCCAGCATTTGTCGTTTTCATATCATGACCACGCCCAGACCGGGCAAATCATCTCGCGCTGTATCGAGGATACCCGCGCCGTGCAAAACTTCATCGGCGGCTCGGTGGTTGAAATCATCCAACTGCTCTTCCTGCTGTTTGGCGCATTGACCATCATGTTCAGCGCCAACTGGCAATTGACCCTGATCGCCATCCTGCCGATTTTCCCAATGGTCTGGATGACGTTTGACTTCGGCAACCGCATCACGGCCCTGTTTTTCCAGGTTGACAACATGCTCGGCGAACTCTCGGCGCGTTTGCAGGAAAACGTCAGCGGGGTGCAGGTGGTGCGCGCTTTTGCCCGCGAGAAGTACGAAATCCAGCGTTTCGATGAGACCAATCGCGGCTACTTCAATGCCCGCATCAAGGTCATCGGCACCTGGGCCAAAGTCATGCCAACCACCGACTTTTTCGTAACCCTGTGTACGATCCTGATCCTGTGGTTTGGCGGCAACATGGTGCTCAACGGACAGTTGACGGTCGGCGAGCTGGTGGCTTTCAACGCTTACGTGCTGATGCTGGCCACGCCCGCCCAGCAGTTGACCTGGCTGGTCAATGCCGCCGGCGAAGCCTCGGCTGGGGCCAAGCGCGTGCTCGAAGTGCTCGACACCGACCCGGAGATTGAATCGCCGTCCAACGCGCTGAAACCGTCCACGCTGCGCGGCGAGGTCGAGTTCCGCGGGGTAACGCTCAAATATCTGGATGAGAAAAAACACTCCTTAACGGACATCAACCTGCGGGTCGCCCCGAATCAATTGGTCGCCCTAATCGGCACAACCGGCTCGGGCAAATCTTCGCTGGTCAATCTCATCCCGCGCTTTTACGATGTCAGCGAGGGCGAGGTGCTGGTGGATGGCGCCGATGTGCGCCGTTACGACCTGACCGGACTGCGCGAGCAGATTGGGCTGGTGCTGCAAACCTCGCTGCTGTTCTCGGACAGTATCCGCGAGAACATCGCCTATGGCCGCCCGGACGCGACCGAGGAGGAAGTTTTTGCCGCCGCCCGCGCCGCCCAGGCGGATGAGTTCATCCGCGAACTGCCGCAGGGCTACGAAACGGTGGTCGGTGAGCGCGGCGTAACCCTTTCGGGCGGACAGCGCCAGCGCGTGGCCATCGCCCGCGCCCTGCTGATGAACCCGCGCATCCTGATCCTGGACGATTCGCTCTCCAGCGTCGATACCCAGACCGAGCAACTCATCCAGCAGGCGCTCGACAAGCTGATGGAGGGCCGCACGACCTTTGTCATCGCCCACCGCCTGAGCACCGTCCGCCGCGCCGACCTGATCGTGGTCATGGATAAGGGCCGCATCGTCCAGACCGGCACGCATGAGCAGTTGCTGGCCGAAGGGGGGCTGTACAAGGAAATCCATGACCTGCAACTGGTCGAGAACAAATTCCTGGATGAAGAAGAAGCCATCGCCGAGCCGGAAAAGCTCGAAGTAAGACGCACGAAGGATTTTGGATAAAACAAGCCCTGAGCGGAGGCGCAGCCGAAGTCGAAGGGCGATTCGGTAGAGAATAATTGCTTGCCAGTTAAATCGTCCTTCGACTTCGCCGCCCATCCTTCGATAAACTCAGGACAGGCGGCTCCGCTCAGGACTTGTATACTGTGAGGATTGGATGAAATACATGCAATTCTACGTTTACCTGCTCAAATGCGCCGATGACTCCTACTACACGGGCAGCACCAGCAATGTAGAACGACGATTATGGGAGCACCAGCAGGGAACAAACCCAACATCTTATACCTATCCCCGCCGTCCGGTGGAATTGGTCTGGGCAGGCGAGTTCCAAACCCGCCTGGAAGCGCTGGCCTTTGAGCACCAAGTCAAAGGTTGGGCAAGGGCCAAGAAAGAAGCGCTGGCCCGCGAAGATTGGAATGGCATTCACGAAATTGTCAAAGCCGAAAGAAAACGCCGCGAGGCAGAAAGAAAATCAAGCAAGCCCTGAGCTATCGAACATCAAGCCCTGAGCGGAGGCGCAGCCGAAGTCGAAGGGCGATTCAACCAGGGAAACAATTGTTCGCCACCTAAACCGTCCTTCGACTTCGGGCTTCGCTAACCCCGCTCCGCCCTCCGCTCAGGACCTGACACCCAAACACCTGACACCCTATGACCCAAATAACCATCACCCCGCCCGCTTACGTTACCCAATCCGAAGAGCTGTACGACAAGGCCATCGACCCGCAGGTGGCCCGCCGCCTGATGGGATTCATTGGCCCCTACAAATGGGAAATGCTCTTATCGGCGCTGCTGATGCTGGTGGCGACCGCTTCCTCAGTCATCGGCCCCTACCTGGTCAAAATCGCCATCGATGATGGCTTAATGGCCCGCAACCCACTGGCCCTGCGCAACGCCGTGCTGATTTACCTCGGTGCAGCCGTCATCCGCTGGGGATTCATCTACTGGCGCGTCAACATCATGGCCAAAGTCGGCCAATCGGTCATCTATGATCTGCGCAAAGTGCTCTTTGCCCACCTGCAAAAACTCTCGCTCGGCTTTTACAGCCGCTACAGCGTTGGGCGCGTCATCACCCGCGTCATCAACGATGTCGAAACCCTGCGCGAATTCATCACCTGGGCTGTGCTGGCCATCGCCCGCGACCTGTTCGCCCTGGTGGGAATCATCATCGCCATGCTGGCGCTCAATGTCAAACTCTCGCTGATCACCTTTGCCACCATCCCGCTGATGATTTTGGCAACCTACATCTACCGCACCCGCGCCCGCTTTGCCTATCGCCGGGTGCGCGCCGCCATCTCGTGGGTTAACTCGGTGCTGGCAGAGAATATCAACGGCATCCGCGTTGTGCAGGCCTTCAGCCGCCAGGCGCGCAACTACGCCAACTTCAGCGACTTCACCAACCGCTACCACCTGCAAACCGTGATCAGCGCTGCCAAAGTCGCCGCATCCTTCCTGCCGGTGGTCGATGTGCTCGGCGCGCTGGCCACAGCGGCGGTCATCTACATCGGCGGGACAGCCGTGCTCGGCGAGAGCATCACCGCCGGGGTGCTGGTCGCCTTCGTGCTCTACATCGACCGCTATTTCGAACCCATCCGCGACCTTTCGCGCCGTTTCGACACCCTGCAATCGACCATGGCTGGCGGCGAACGCCTGCTGGACTTGCTCGATACGCCGATTGAAGTGCAGGATGCCGCCGAGGCTGGCGCGCTGCCGCCGATTAAGGGCGAAGTGCGCTTCGACAACGTTTCCTTCCACTATTCGGACGATCCGACGCCTGTTCTGCGCCAAATCAACCTGGCCGCCCCGGCAGGTTCGACCGTGGCCCTGGTCGGCGAGACCGGCGCGGGGAAAACGACCCTGGTCAAACTGCTCTCGCGCTTCTACGACCCGGTCGAGGGCGCGGTGCTCGTCGACGGCATCGACCTGCGGACGGTGACCCAGGATTCCCTGCGCCAGCAGATGGGCATCGTCCTGCAAGACCCCTTCCTGTTCAACGGCACGGTCAAGGACAACATCAAGTTCGGCCGCCTCGAAGCCAGCGATGAAGAAGTCCGGGCTGCTGCGGAAGCGGTCGGCGCGCACGAGTTCATCAGCAACCTGAAAAACGGTTACGAGACCTCGGTCGAGGAAGGCGGAGTTTTGCTCAGCGTCGGCCAGCGCCAGTTGATTTCCTTCGCCCGCGCCCTGCTGGCCGACCCGCGCATCCTGGTGTTGGACGAGGCCACCTCCAGCGTCGATACCCAGACCGAGCAGGTTATCCAGCGCGCCCTGGCGACCCTGCTCAAGGGCCGCACCAGCTTCGTCATCGCCCACCGCCTGTCGACCATCACCAACGCCGACAAAATCGTGGTTGTCCATGACGGCCAGATTGTCGAACAGGGCACGCACGCTGAACTGCTCGCCCAGCATGGCATGTACTTTGAGCTATACCAGAGCGGGTTTCAGGAAGAGTGAATGGTAATTCGAGAATAGAGAAGTAGAGAATAGAAAAGGCCGCCAGTGCGGAGACAACTCCCGGCACTGGCGGCCTTTTTTGATTTTCAACTCTTAAAACAGATTTAAGATTAGAAAATTTCTGATTAACGATGCTATGTGCATTGCCGGAATACAAAAGTTACTGGCTTTAAGGGATTACTTTTAGAGTGAATAAAACTTCTCAACCCATAGAGGTATGTAATCCTCAGCTTCATCTGAGTACATATTGTTACCCAATCTAGCTTCAACACAAACTTCGGGGATACTATCACCGATAACCCTAACAGGATGCAAAAATATGGCTTTGGTTTCTTGTTCGGTTTCGGAATCTGGCTTCTTAAAAGCAACAGAATATGGTTGCTTTCTCAAAGCATCCCTCACTTGTTGTTCCTTACCTTTTGGAAGAGCTTCCATCAATTCATTGAAGCGTTTGTCATCAAAATCAAATGAAACTGCAAGCCACAAATCGCCAAAGCGCATCTCAATAAAAGCTGTATATAAACTATCATCAACTTTAGAAATCATCCCTATTCCAATAGGAATAAAATGAAATTTCGAATTCGGATATGATCCTAACTTAACCATATGTACGCCAAAATCTGGCTTAAAACTAAGGAGATAAGGGTTAGTAAATGCAATAGGGCTTAAAAGCCGCCTTACTTCGTCAAAATTATCATCAATCTCATGCATTTTGACAGTTAATAGTGGTTCTATTCTGTTTACATCAAAAATTACTAACTCCTTCCCGTTGCACAGAGCATAACGAAATGCTCTTACGTCAGGATGGATAGCGTAACTAAATACCTGCTCTACATTTTTTCCATTCAAGATTTCCTCTCCAGGAGCTTTGGCATCTAATATCCAACAATGCTCATCTCCAACCTTGAGAAGATAATCCGGAATGATATTAATCTTGTGTTTCGTTGTTCCAATTAAAACATATGGGTGGGTAAGTGATTTACTCCGTGTTATCCTATTTTCCCCGCTAGCTGAATACCCTAATTTTTTTAACAGGGGTGAAATAAGTTCCTCTCTGACTGAGTCTTCTTTAAAATCAGGATTGTCTAGCATCGAAAAGTTAAAATCTTCAAACATCAAATTATTCCTTACAAATTTATGATGAGAATGCACCTAACTACTTTTATGTAGCTACCTACAATGGGCTTCTCTCTCCAAAAAATCTTCCCCACCACTATAGCAAAAAACTGCTGCGCGAGTCATTTGAGATTTTTCCTGGCTGCCGAATAAAAAATCCGCGAAAACCCGTCACATCCGCAAACTCCGCGTTCAATTACACAACCACCGATTGCGCTCATTGAGCTTACAAACAGTCGTAATCTGGCGGCTCAACATCCGCAACTTTAGCCATTGCGGCGTCAAATTTTGCTTCGCTGGCTCGTTTGGCGCGCTTTTCCAGGTAATCCTGTGCACCAAGGGCAGAAACTTTCTCGGCCAAGGCCAAAGTAACGAGTTGATTAATGGAAATCTTTTCCTTTTTTGCCAACTCGCGGGCAGATTTATGTAAAGATTCGGGTAATCTTAAGCTGAGTGTACTCATAATTCACCTATCATTTGTAAAAACTCTTTCGGAGTAATCGCCGTAATGCCAAATTTCTTGGTTGGCTTGAAATCGTTGACATTATAAGTGACGATATACTGACAATTGGCGGTTACGGCCAACTCTAAAAGCATGTCATCACCAGGATCATTCAATTCCGGACGCCACAGATAGAAAATTTGCCAACGATTTGATTTGCTGATAATGAAATCTAAAATATCGTCAACTTCTTTTTCGTTAAGCGTAATTTCGCCAATCGTTCTTTTTGCAACCGCTTCATATTCTACAGTTAAAGGAACAGAAAGATTGAGTTGAAAGATACCTTTTTTGATGAGTTGAATAAGTTTGTAAGATGCGCCGTTTTTAGACCTTAAGGCTGTGACGAACACATTGGTATCTACAACAATCTGAATTACGCTCATATTAGTATTGTATACAATACCAAATCCAGAGTCAACTCCCAGGCTTAACCTTCCTGATTCTTTAGCGAGGGGCAAGCCAAGGGTTTATATCGCTCACAACTGAAAATTCCGCGAAAATCCGTCACATCCGTCAAATCCGCGTCCCATTTCAGCATTCATCATTCTGAATTCTGCATTCCCAACTCAACCCCGGCCAGTTTCTCCAAAACCCCAACCACCGCTGAATTATCCAGTTCGCCCATGCCCATTTGCAGCATGGCATTGAAGAGTTGGGCATTTTCGGCTGTCCCCGGCAGCGGGACGCCATACTCGCGGGCAGTTTCCATGACGATATTCAGGTCCTTGGCCTGCATGTAGGCCTTGAAACCGGGATTGCGATTGCCGGCAAACAGGCGCGGCGGCTTGACGTCCAGAGTCCAGCATTGGGCCGCGCCGCCCTTAATGGCTTCGACCACTTTTTGCGGGTCGACCCCGGCTTTTTGCGAGAAAACCAGCAGTTCGCCCATCGCCACCATCTGGGCAGCGACCATGATCTGGTTGGCGGCCTTGGCGACCTGCCCGGCGCCCGGCCCGCCGACGTGGGTCACGGTCTTGCCCATCGCCAGGAAAACCGGCATCACTTTCTCTAAAGCCTCGGCTTCGCCGCCGACCATGATGGTCAGGGTGCCGTTCCTCGCGCCGATGTCGCCGCCGGAGACGGGAGCATCCAGGGCAAGCGTCCCTTTTTTCGCCAACGCGTCAGCCAGGTGACGGGCGGTGGCGGGTTTGACCGTGCTATTGTCGACAAAAACAAGCCCAGGGTGGGCCGCTTCGAGAATCCCGCCAGGGCCGAGGGCAACGCTCTCGACATCGGGAGAATCCGGCAGGTTGGTAAAAACCACATCCACTTTCCCGGCCACTTCCGCCGGACTGAAGGCTTCAAGCGCGCCCTCGGCAACCAGTTCGGCCACCGCCGCCCGGCTGCGATTGTGAACGACGAGCGCAAAACCCGCCTTGAGAATATTACAGGCAATCGATTTGCCCATCAGGCCAAGACCGATATAGCCAACTTTCAGGGAAGAGTTCATGGTGCTCCTGTTTTTGGTGGATGAGTGGAAAAGTGAAAGAGTGGATGCAACTGCTCACCGCCACTTTAAAATTAGCGTTTCTCGCCCTGAGCGGAGCCGAGCGGGGTTTGCGCGGCGTAGTCGAAGGGCATTTTCCGCATAATTCGTCCTTCGACTGCGCAAAAACCGCTCCGCTCAGGACTGGTGTGAGTAGTTTCGAGTGAATTATACCTTTTGAGAAAAACCCCCGCCTGCTAGAAAAGCAAGCGGGGGTTCCTTTTTAACTTTTCGACGAATTTCTCGTCAACTGTACTACTTGATCTCGTACGAAATCGTCACAGTCACGGTCAACTGCATCGTGCCAGGGTTGATCGGCACCGCGATGTCCGCCGCTGCGCCGCCGCCACCGCCCATGCCCTTGCCTTCAAAGACCGGGTAAGGCGTGTTGTCGAAGTACGAGATGGTCTGGATCTCGCCCAGGCGCACACCGGCAGCATCGGCCAATTCTTCAGCCTGTTTGCGGGCAGCTTCGACGGCAGACTTGCGGGCTTCGCTCATCGCCTGGGTCTTGTCGGCCACGTCGAACTGGATGCTGTTGATGTTGTTCGCGCCAGCCTGCACCGCAGCGTCGAGCAGGTCGCCCAGACCGGTCAGGTCGCGCACGGTGACATAGACGGTGTTGTCGACCACATAGACCGGATCACCGGACTGGCCATCCATGCCGTAGGGCGTGTTGGTCCAGATCGAGAAATTGCTGGTGCGCAGGTCATCGGCGGCAACACCTTCGGCCTTGAGCGCCGCAATCAGCTTCTGGGTGTCGGCGTTGTTCTTCGCAACCGCATCGGCGGCGCTGGGGTCTTCCGTGTGAACACCGATGTAGATGTAAGCGATGTCCGGTTTCAGCGAAACCTGTCCAGCGCCGGTCACGCTCAGGTTGCGGACGGCGGGCTGTCCGCCCGGCAGGGCCGGGGCCGAAATGCTCCCGCAAGCGCTCAAGAGAACCGCCAAAACCATCAAAAGGGAAACGATAAAGAGTTTGTTACGCATTTTTTTGCTCCTTGTGAATATTGAATGTCTCCCCTATAACGTTGCGGTTTCCAAAAAAGTTCCCCAAACATCCCAAATCAGGTAAAATGTAACAAATGTTCTAATAGGAAACTTTCATAAGTCCTGAGCGGAGCGTCCTTCGACTACGGGCGGCGCAAGATACGCGCCACCCTCCACTCAGGACGATGAAAATTCACAAAAAAGCGCAGTCGAAGGACTTTATCCCAAAATCTTTTAACTTTTGAAAGATATCCTATAGGAAACCGCAATGGCCATCGACTTCCAGCAGGTGTACCAAAAAATCCGCGAAATTGGCGCCAGCGCCCAGCAGCGCAAAAAGACACTCGAAGAGCGCCGCAACCAGGCGCGCGACCTGCTTAAAGCCAATGCAGATAATCTGGATGGTTTGCGCTGGAAGGTGGAAACCGCCAAAGAGGCCGATCCGGCCATCCGCTGCGCGCTGCCGCTAAACGAGGCACTCGATACGCACCTCCCGCCGCCTGGGTCGCCGTCAAACGCAGTTTTAATCGCCGCCGACGGCTCGCAGATCAACCCCGACCGGCACGCCGCCGTCCAATTTGGGCTGATCAACGTCGGCGCAATTGTCCTGCGCCTGGCGAGCGGCGAAACCCCGCAGATATTCACCGACAGCCGCCTGCTCTTCGATGAGGAGTTGTTCACCGCTTCCGGCCCCATCTCAGACGGCATGGTCGCCCTGATGCGCGACCTGGACGAACGCTCAAAGCTGGATGAACTCTCAGCCATGTTCGCCGGGGATGCGCCCATCATCACCGCCACCGATGGCCCAATCGAGTTGTGGGGTTCGGCCGGCGGAGAAGATGCCGCGGCCTATGCCGAAAGCCTGCAAAAATACCTGACGGTGCTCTCGCGCCTGCAATCGCGCGGGGTAGTCACTGCCGGGTACGTTGACAAACCCGGCGCAGACCTGGTCATCCGCCTGCTCGAAATCGCCCAGGCCGGGCCGGAAGACCTGAAATCGCTGCGCGAATACCATCCACTGCGCGGGGTCAGCGACCGCTGGCTGTTCGGCGAAAAGCGGAATCCGCTGCTCCAGCCCGGCGAACGCTCGGCGGTTTTCAAAATCCAGACCAAGAACGAAAAACATTACAGCGGCGTTTTGAGCCTGCACTTCTTCTACCTGAACGCCGGGACAGAGGGCCGTCCCTGGCCGGTGCGGGTTGAAATCCCCAAATGGGTCGCCGACGATGGCGAAAAACTCGGCCTGCTGCATGCCGCGCTGGTCGATCAATGCCGCATGATGGGCGCGAAACCGTATCCATACCTGCTGCACCGCGCCCACGAAATCGCAGTCGTCTCGCACGAGGAAAAACACCAGATCAAGCAGCTGCTCCAACAAGAACTGCGCCGCGCCGGCGAAGAGACCGACGATGGCTCGTACAAACAATCGGCCAAGGATTTGGCGGGAAGAACCAGTTATTAGATGTCATTCCCGAAGGACATCGGGACGATGTGCGAAGGAGCACAGCGACTGAAGCACCCCCCCCATTAAACGAGAAACACTCATCGATAAGTTTTGTCCGTTTAATTGGAGATTGCTTCGGGCAAGAAACCGCCCTCGCAATGACAGAGTAGAGGAGTTTTTATGCCATCACAAATCGAAATTGGACGTTTACTGCGCGCCGGGACGACCGGCTTTATTGCCGGATGCTCGGTCTCGCAGTTTGAAGCCCCGGCCTTTGGCGCGCTGGTCCGCGCCCCGCTGGGGAACGGCTACCAGGTTTATGGCCTGATCTACGATATCCACATCGACGATGACGGGCTGGTGCGCCAACTCGTTACCGCCGAAAACATTAGCGCCGAGGTGATGCGCGACAACCGCGAGCGGCGCATCGTCCCGGTCGAAATGTCCGTGCTGTCGGTCGGCTACGAACAGGATGGCAAAATCTTCCATCTCCTGCCGCCGCGTCCACCGTTGAGCCTGGATGTCATTTATTTGTGCGATCACCAGGAACTGGCGCGCTTTACCAGCGCCGAGAAATTTGGCTACTTCCGGCACATCCTGAGGGCCAAAGATGCCCCGATTGGCGAAATCCTGGCGGCGCACATCCAGCAAGCCGGGGCAGCGCAAAATCAACAGTGGAAAGAATCCGCTACTCAGGAATTGATCACATTGCTGCGGGATGATTATCCAACCCTGATGAGCGTACTCGGCGCTCTGGGCGAAATTCTTTAACCACGACGGCAACAACGGGACACGACGGAGATTTTTTTTATGGAAAATCCACGCACGAAACCCAAATTGTACAAGCCAATCCCATTAGATATCGAAGAGATTGGCAAAAAAGTGCTCGATGCTGCCTATACAGTTCACTCCGCACTAGGGCCAGGCCTTTTGGAATCGGTTTACGAGGCTTGCCTGGCTTATGAGATCAAAAAACTGGGGCTGAATGCGGAAACACAGGTGGCAGTCCCGGTCAAATATCAGGATGTATTTGTCGAAACCGGGCTACGGCTTGATATTTGGGTGGAGCGAAAGGTAATCCTTGAACTGAAAGCTGTCGAAAAGATGAATCCCCTGTATCAAGCCCAACTGATTACCTATCTCAAGGTAACCGGCTGTCGCCTGGGTTACCTGATGAACTTCAACGTTCAGCATTTCAGGGATGGATTTACCCGTCAGGTTTATTAAAAGATTTTCCGTCGTGTAACTTCGTTACCGTCGTGGTGAAAGGGTTTTGAATATGGCAAACAATAAAAAAATCGGCTATGTAATCGGCGGCGGATTGAAGGAATCGTTCTCCGCCCGGCTGACCGTTGACCCGCTCTCGGTGCAGGAAGGCGGATTCGTGGTCATCGACAGCGGCAATTACCGTTTCTACGGCCTGGTCACGGATTTGCAGCTCGGCGCGACCGACCCGCGTTTTGCGGATGAACAATCCGAGGCGCGCCTGCCACCCGTCCTGGCCAAAGCCCTGCACGGCCAGACGCTCTACACCAACCTGGAGATTCTGCCCGCGCTGATGCTCGAACGCGGCCCCGAACCAGGCACGCCCGAGTACAAACTCTGGCGCGCCGAACACCCCGAAGACCCGCGCCCGATCCCGGTCAAAACCATCCCGCTGCACCACGCCCCCGTCTCACTGGCGGATGCGACTGACATCGCCACCATCTTCGGCGACCCGGACAAGGATGGCAACTTCGTCATCGGTTACACCCGCGAGCAGGGCCACCCCGTCTGCATCAACCTGGAAAAGTTCGTCCAGCGCTCATCGGGCGTTTTTGGCGCGACCGGCACCGGCAAGTCCTTCCTGACCCGTCTCGTCCTGGCCGGGTTGATGAAATATGACCGGGCCTCGGTGCTGGTACTCGACATGCACAACGAATACGGTTTCGACGACATCGCCTCGGACACGAAAATGAAAGTAATCGGGCTGAAATCCAAGTTCGGGTCGAAGCTGAGCGTGGTCGGCCTGGGCGCGGGAGCCAAAATCCGCGGGGCGAATACGCCCGATTTCAATCTCGAAATCGCGATGAACGACATCGCCCCCGCCGACATCGAAATGCTCAGCCGCGAACTGAATCTCAAAGAAACCACGCCGACCACGCTCAACGCACTGATGACCACCTTCCGCGAGCGCTGGTTCCAGTCGTTCAAAGAGATGAACCGCGAGGAAATCGAAGTCGAGGACGAGAAGGGCCGCATCAAGAAGCAGCCGCACCCCGAGAGTGTGGCCGCCTGGGCGCTGGCGAACGGCGTCAACGTGGCCGCCGCCGAGGGCCTGCACGACAAACTGCGCCGCCTGTTCGGCAAACATTACATCGTCGAAAAACCCGCCGCGGACACCATCAAGCAGGTCATCGACACGCTCTCCGCCGGGCGGCACGTGGTGCTGTCCTTTGGCGACAACGAAAGCGACCTGGATTACCTGCTGGTCTCCAACCTGCTGACCCGCAAAATCCGCGAGGCCTGGGAGAAGCGCACCAACGAATTCCGCTCGCACGGTGGACAGGAGCCGCGTCCGCTGGTGATCGTGGTCGAGGAAGCCCACAAACTGCTCAACCGCGAAATGGCCGCCCAGACGGCTTTCGCCACCATCGCGCGCGAACTGCGCAAATATTACGTCACCCTGCTGATTGTCGACCAGCGCCCCTCGCAAATCTACGACGAGGTCATGTCGCAGCTCGGCACGCGCATCAGCGGCTGGCTGGGCGATGACTTCGACATCCAGGGCGTGCTCTCCGGCCTCTCCGGGCGCGAGTCGCTGCGCGGAATGCTGGCGCGGCTCCAGCCCAAGGAAGAAGTCCTGCTGCTCGGCTGGGGCGTCCCCATGCCGCTGCCGGTGCGTTCGCGCCGCTACGATGACAATTTCTGGCGGGAACTGCTCGGCAACAAGGGCAAAAAAGGCGAGAGCGAGATTTTGAAGGATTTGGGATTCTAATAAAATGGCCCCAAGCTTGAATTTTCTCTTTGAAAACCATTTAGCCGATCTCAAAGAGATCAATCCAATGGCTGAAGATATTTTTATATGTCCAATCTGCCACAGAGGATATGGTTATGATGATATTAAGGATGAAAAATTAACAAGAGGGGATGTTTGGCCAAGATATATAAGAGAAAGGAGCAATATCGCCAAGAAACATATAGTTTTGCTGTGCAAAAGGTGTAATAGCCTAGCTGGGCACCTTGGCGATGCACAGGTTCAGTTAATGGAGCAGATAAAAGACGGCGATGAAACAGGAATACTTTTTGGTCAGCGGCGAATAACTGTACAAAAAGAAAATGATGAACCATTTACGATAAATGCGAATGCGACAATCGGAAAAGACTCGAAAAGCATAACAATTTCTGGAAAATTGGATAAAAATCTAAACTGGCTTGGTAATAAGCCTGCAGATCAGAAAAGATTCGAAAAACTCGTTGGAAATATCGTTAACATAAATATCGATGCAACACCTGCTAACACAATATCACCAAAACCAGAGCTGGCACCTGTTGGGTGGATTACATCTGCATACTTATTTTCCTTCTACACGTTTGGTTATAGATATATATTTCACCCTAATCTTGAACCTGTAAGAGAATACATTTTTTCATCTTTCGATGAAAAAAACCACTCTACCCTGAAGGCAGGAAATGAAACCTTTGGACTCCGCGAATATAAGGAAAAATATTTTCCCGACCCTGAGATGGATTTAATTGTGCCGCTCGATGGTAGAAGTTCTATATATCTTGAAGTCAATTTCCTAAGATACCAAGTAAGGCTTCCCTTTCAATGTGTCCCATCGATTTTGAAATATCTAATTTACTCCAGGATGCCTGATATCGAAAAGAAAATCCCTGAATTTGCAAAAACTGGCGAATTGCTATATTTTTCTATTCGGCATACAAAAAGAGACAATTCTGTAACGATATTTGATTATTTATTGGGTAAACCTATCCCTATATCGTAGGGGCCGAGCAAAACAATCCGCAAATCCCCCGCCGTGCCCCTGCGGAATGGGAAATCTCCAAAATGAAAAAACATGATCCAATCTGCTAAAACCCATCACCGTCATCCCATTCACCCGCCAAAATGATGCCATCGATGGCACGGCGGATTCTGCCGTGCAAAACAATCCGCAAATCCCCCGCCGTGCCCCTACGCCAATCATTGGACAATTTGCATGACCAAATTTGACCCGAAAATTCACCACCGCCGGTCGATACGCATCCCGAATTATGATTACACCCAGGCCGGGGCGTATTACATCACGATTGTGACTCACAACCGTGAACTATTATTCGGCGAGGTGGTTGACGGGGAGATGAAATTGAGCAATCTTGGTCAAATTGCCCAACGCGAATGGGAACGCCTGCCAAAACGGTTCAAACAAATCGAATTAGGCGCGTTTGTGATTATGCCTGACCATGTGCATGGAATTATTATCATCCGTTATGGTAGGGGCACGGCGGATTCTGCCAGGTACGACGATCCGCAAGTCCCCCGCCGTGCCCCTACGGGCGGCGACACCGCCGAACGCTTTGGCAAACCGGTCTCAGGTTCCATCCCCACAATTATCCGTTCTTACAAGGCCGCTGTTGCGCTGCGCGCCAATTATGTCCGCTCCGACGATTCCACGCCTGTCTGGCAAAGAAATTATTACGAACACATCATCCGCGATGAGCGCGACATGCAGGCCAAATGGGATTACATCGAATCCAACCCTGCGAATTGGGAAAATGATAACGAAAATCCGAACAATGCGTAGTAGGGGCACGGCGGATTTTGCCAGGCAAGATAATCTGCAAATCCCCCGCCGTGCCCCAACGGCGGATTTTGCCAGGCAAGATAATCTACGAATCCCCCGCCGTGCCCCAACGGCAGATTTTGCCAGGCAAGATAATCTGCAAATCCCCTGCCGTGCCCCAACGGTAGATTTTGCCAGGCAAGACAATCCGCAAATCCCCCGCCGTGCTCCTACAGGTCAATCTCATGATTAATATCTCAAAAACCACCTTCCGCCGTTTTCTGCTTGGCCGCCAGGGCCTGTGGCCCGGACGTCGTTTCGCGGGCAAGGACGGCGCTGCCGCAGCCATCCGCAACAGCGAGGCCCTGCAGCTTGATCCGCTCAACGTCATCGCCCGCAGCCAGGAAATTGCCCTGTGGGGCCGCGTGCTCGATTTCCGCCCCGAGCATCTCTACCAGGTTGCCTACGACGAGCGCCAGTTTTTCGATTACGGCGGCGGGCTGTTCTTCTATCCGATGGAAGATTTTCCCTACTGGCGGGCAGGGATGCAGGACCCCGAACTCTACCCGCGCTGGACCAAATTCGTCGCCGACCACCCCGAAGTTTTGACACAGGTGCTTGAAGCCATCCGCGAGCGCGGCCCGCTCGGCAACCGTGATTTTGAAGGCAACCACGCCGTCAAAAGCTACCGCGGGCGCAAAGATACCGCCCTGGCGCTCTACAGCCTGTGGCTCAAGGGCGAACTGATGGTGCATCACCGCCAGGGCTTCGACCGCTACTACGATCTGCGCGAACGCGTCCTCCCGCCGCAATACGATTGGATTGCCAGCCCGCAGCAAACCCTCGACCGTTTCAGCCGCAAGATCATCGCCTTCCTCGGCCTGACCCGCGAAAAACGCTGGCCCCGCAATCTGTATTTCTTTGATCTGCAAGTCAGCCCGGAGCAGGCCAAAAACCAGATCGCCGCGCTGTACGAGCAGGGAGTTTATACAAAAGTCCAGGTGGAAGGATCAAAGGATGACTGGATTGCCCTCTCCAGCGATGTTCCGTTATTGGAAGCGCTCGCCAGCGACCAGATTCCCCCGGACTGGACTCCCCTTGGCCCGTCCACGCTCGACGAAGTGACTTTCCTCGCCCCGCTGGAAATTGTCAGCGCCCGTGGCCGCGCCAAAGAAGTTTTCGGCTTCAACTACATCTGGGAAGTTTACAAACCGCTTGAACAGCGCCGCTGGGGCTACTACACCCTGCCCATTCTCTACGGCGACGATTTGGTCGCCCGCCTCGACCCCAAACTCGAGCGCAAGACCGGCACACTCATCATCAACGGTTTCTGGCTCGAAGACG
>JAEWVF010000037.1 GCA_023459215.1 Chloroflexota bacterium | reverse complement strand
TCCCTGGTCGGGCTGGAGCAGCTCGCCGGGCGTTATCCGCACGAACTATCCGGCGGGGAACGTCAGCGCGTCGCCCTGGCGCGGGCATTGGCTCCCGAGCCGGTGCTGGTGTTAATGGATGAGCCGTTTAGCAGCCTGGACGCCGACCTGCGGCTGGAGATGCGCGAACAGGTGCGCGGCATCTTGAAGAAAATGCACGCGACGGCGGTTTTTGTGACCCACGACCAGGAGGAGGCCCTGTACATGGGCGACCGGCTGGCGGTTTTCCAGCGCGGACGGCTGGAGCAGGTCGGCTCGCCGGAGCAGATTTTCCACGCTTCGCAAACCCGTTTTGTGGCCGAATTCATGGGCAATTCGGATTTCCTGACCGGCCAGGCCTGCCGGGACGGGATCACCACCGAAATCGGGCTGCTGCCCCAACCGCTCAGCCTGCCAGACGGCGCGCCGGTGGAAATCGCGCTGCGGGCCGACGATCTGGCCTTCGAACCGGACGAGCAGGGCAACGCCGTCATTGTCGAGCGGTTGTTCCGCGGGGCGTATAACATTTACCGCCTGCAACTGGATTCGGGCCAACGCCTGCACGCCATGCAGCCGCATATCCACCTGAGTGAGCCGGGGACACGGGCGCGGGTTTACGTCGACGCCGGGCACGCGCTGGCAGTCTTCCACAACGGGCAAGCTGTCAGCGCAGAAAGCGACCCAAAGACGGGTTAAATCCACACAAGCGCGAAAAAGTGTTATAAAATCAGGCGATTGCGATCACCGACACAGAAGGTAATTGGCGCACATGCTCAACCTGGAACTATCCACTTTTTACGGCGACTTTGAAGAACTGGATACGCTCGCGCAACTGCTGGAAGTTTTCAACCGGCAAGCGAGCGCCACCGTCAAAACCAAGCGAATGCACTGGATGACCTCCTGGTCTGACCTGATCAGCGTTGCTTCGCTCGGCAGCGGGCCGGATATTTCACAAATTGGCAATACCTGGATCAGCAGCCTGACCGGCTTGAATACCATCCGCACGTTCAAGGCTGGTGAGATAAAAGCCATCGGCGGCGAACAGCTTTTTCCGCAGGGTGAAACGCCCCACCCGTGCTGGTCGATCCCCTGGACCAGTTACGCTTTCGTGCTCTGCTACCGCAAAGACCATTTTGCCGAAAAGGGGATTGACCCGGTGAGCGCGTTCAGCAGCCCGGATGAAATGCTCGAAACCATCAAAAAACTGGGCGCTGGCTGGCTGACCCCCTTCGTCCCCACCCCCTACCCCGATATGCTGCACATTGCTGCCTCGTGGGTCTGGGGCAGCGGCGGCGAGTTGGTGATCTGCCATAACAACCGCCCGCAAATCGTATTCGACCAACCAGCTGCCTTGCATGGCCTGTGCAACTGGCTCGACAGTTACCGGGCCGTTCCGCTTGAGCACCGCCTGAACAGCCGTGATTGCATGGCGCTCTTCCAACAGGGAAAAGCCAGCGCAGCCATTATCGGGGTGCGTATGGCCAACACCATGCTTGGTTCGGTCGATGAAAAGTTGCGCCAGCAAATCGGTTTTGCCCCACTCTCACAGACTCCCTGGGTGGGCGGCGACAGTCTGGTCATCTGGAAGCACGCCCAACGTGAAGCCGAGCGCGAAAAGCTGGCCATCGAACTGGTCAAATTCCTGACCAGCCCGGAAAACACAATCCAATTCTGTCGTTCGGCGAATTCGCTGCCAGCCCGCCGCGATGCGCTTGAGGCGCTTTATCCGCCCAGCCACCCGCTGCATGCCACCGTCCAGACCATCAGCAAAAACGGACGATGTTATCCGGCAATCAATGAATGGCGCTCCATCGAACACCAACTGGTGCAGGAACTGGACAGCATCGTTCATGAAGCCGACAAAAGCCCGGCCCGCGCCTCCCTGGAAATTCTGGAAAAGCACTTGCAGCCTCTGGCCCAGCGCCTGAACCGCACCATGTAAGCCGTTCATAGCGAAAAAAACAAAAAAGATAGGGAAAACAGATTTTACTCAAGAACAGAAAGCGATGAAAACCATAAAAACCAACATCAACAACATCAAACTCTGGCTGGCATACACACTGGCAGGGATTTTTTTATTTTTCGGAATCGCTCACCATACATTCAATTTCTGGGAATTACCTGCGCTGTGGATGCTGCTGACATTAATGTTATTAGCCCCCATCTTTGTTGTGGTTTTCGCTTTTATTACAGGTAAACTAGCGCAACACTTGGACAAAATACCGAAAAGGCGCTTACTACTCTTATTCCTTGTGGCAGGGATAGTTAGCGCCTTTATTGCCTGGCGAATCTACCACGTACCAGATGTTTTCCAAACGATTACAATCACGCCCTTAAACGGACAGGTTGGCTTAATAGAAATCAAGGGCAATTTTCAAATTATTCATCTTCAAAAAGCAGCCATCGAAAGCAACTGGCGAGAAGAGGGCGGGATATATTTTGCCACATCCAGTTCGAAGCCGCTGTCGGTGTCTTTCAAATCGCCCGCTAATAAGCCTGTCACTGCCTTGTTTCTGAAATACCCGCAGGGCGGCTCGGCTGAAGTCACGCTTAACCGTCAACCTGCCGTCCAAGTAGAACTCGCCAACGATAGCAACGGCCAGGTAAAGACACGCCTGGTCTCAGATTATCGCAACCTGCCTGGCTGGCTATTTATTGCCATGCTGGTACTCGCCGATGTCATCACCTTCGGCTTGCTTGCCTTTGTGCTTTTACTCTTACAAGAAATCGGGCAGATATCACAATCCGCCCCGGCGCAAGGCAAAAAAGAACACGCCTGGATGCGTACCGATATCATCATTCTAATTGTTGTCGGTTTTGTTTTTCATTTAATTAACATGCTCGCCGTGCCGCTCACCCTCAATCCAGATAGCCCAGCCTATTTAAAAGGTGCAGTTCATCTGGTAGAAAATGGGAATTTACAAGGTGTATCAAGCAATTATGGAGTAGGCTCAACATTATTATTCGCTCCAATGCTCTGGCTTTTTGGCAAAAATCCTTGGGGAGTAAAAATCTTGTTACACCTGATTGCGCTTGCATGCATTCCTCTTTATTACCGATTAGGCTGGCAGGTAAGCAAAAAGCGTTCAATTGCAGTGGTAAGCGGATTGGTCATCGCAAATTCACCAGATATTTTTTTCTACACCAACCTTCCGATGACCGAAATCCCCAATATCTTTTTGGTACTCCTTTTTTTTACATTGCTAATTTCTGCAATCGAAAAAATGAAATTGCCCTGGATGATTTCAATGATGCTGGCAGCATCATTTGCTTCGATGTTGCGTTCTGAAAACATTGCCTTGATTGGGATAGGGGCTTTGGCGCTACTCATTTCCGGGTGGCAACGCTGGATTTCCGAAGGTCAGATCGAAGCAAAACGAATAATCACCCCCATCGGCATCTCTATTTTCCTGGCCTGTATACCCGTTCTGTGGTGGTCATATCACAACCTCAAATATCATGGCTTTTTTGGCATGAGCGATTACATGGGTCAGGTGCTCTATGACGGCTGGGTTTATTACGGCGATGCAAGCATCGGTTCCTTTTCAGACCAAGATTCCAGCGCCATCCAAGAAATTCGGAGAGTTTCAGAGCAATATCCACCATACATCACCGACAAAAAAGGGGTTGCAACCAGTAGAGAAATTTTCGAAAGTTTCATGGAAGCCGGATACGAGAGCAACCAAGCCATCAACGTGATAAAAACCGCAGCCCTGGATTCGATCCAGAAAAACCCTAAAAAAACAATTGAGCTTCTTTTTTTAAAGTACGATAAGGGATTGCAGCCTGAATTACCCATAAAGATAACATACCCTTTACCCGGCGAGACACGCAGGTACAAAGGAAGTGAGTTTTTCGACCTGGATATTCTGGTTATCCCCATGTTTATCCATATTCAACGGGCAGCTCATCAAGTAGCCGATGCCTGGTATTTCCTGATCTATCCGGGTTGGATCTTGTTGTGCCTTACTGCATTGTTATCGAGTAGCATTCGTAAGCCAATGACAGTCTGGTCCATGTTAATATTTAGCATAGCCTATAAAATTTTTATGCCGCTGACCATTAGCGTTTCATTTTGGAGATATATACTTTCAGGCTTTTTGCCTTTACAAATCATTACGCTAAGCTGGCTTATTCTCATTATCAGCGGAGTTTATGTGGTTTTTTTGTCGAATAGCCACAGAAGAACTATAATTGTCGCGGAGGATTTGCCATGATTACCAATTATCACCGTCCCCAGACCCTTGAAGAAGCCCTCAATTTGCTTAAGTTGCCCGCCACCCTGGCCCTGGGCGGCGGCACCCTGCTCAACTCATCCGCCTATAAAAACCAGGATATTTCGGTCGTTGATTTGCAGGCGCTGAAATTGAACCAACTCCACAAAAAGGGCCACGCCCTGGAAATCGGGGCAACCGTCACCTTGCAAGAATTGCTGGAAAGCGCCCACATCCCCGAGGCCCTGGGTGAAGCTATCCGGCAGGAAGCGACCCTGAACATCCGCAACCTCGCCACCGTAGCCGGGACGCTGGTCGCCTGCGACGGGCGTTCGGCCTTTGCTACGATGATGCTGGCCCTGGATGCCAAACTGACCGTGATCGCCGACCAGACCAGCCTGATTGGCCTGGCCGAGTATTGGGCGCTGCGCCCCAAGGGTCTGATCACGCAAATCGATATTCCGCTCAATGCCAAATCCGCCTACGAACAGGTTGCGCGCACCCCGGCGGATTTGCCCATCGTTGCAGCCGGACTTGTTCAGTGGGCCAGCGGCCGCACCCGGTTGGCTCTCGGCGGCTACGGAAAAATCCCGCTACTGGCAATGGACGGCACCGAATCCGATGGGCTGGATGCGGCGGCGAAAAACACCTTCCATGAAGCAGTCGACCCATGGGCCAGCGCAGAATATCGTATGGATGTGGCTGCCACCCTGGCCAAACGCTGCCTGGAAAAGATTGGATAACCGCACGCACATGGCACGTATCAACCCTCACGCCGCGGAAACAACATGACACGATTTATCTCACTTGGGTTATCACTCCTGGCCGTTGCGATACTGTTATTCGTTGCCCGCCGGGTTTATTATTCGCTGCCCGAATCCAACCTGGAAGGACAGGATATTTACTATTCCTATGTTGAGGGGAAACGCTTAACGGAAGGGAAAAACCCCTACGCGCGCATTTTGGACGGCAACATGCGCGAAAACCAGAAATATGCCACTTATTTTCCGGTTTTCTACGAACTCTCCTATCTCAGCCAAAAAATGGGGCTGCGTTCTCTTGAAAAGTGGATGGGATTCTGGAAGCCGATATTTCTCGCCTTCGGCCTGGGAATTGGATTCCTGATTTACGCAGCGTTGGCGCAAAGAAACATGGAATGGCTTGGAGTTTTCGGGGCCGGTTTCTGGTTGTTCGGGCGCTGGACGTTGAAAATTGTCGAGATGCAAACGTTCGATTTCATTCCAATCTTTTTCTCGCTCCTGGCCGTTATCATTTTCCCGCGCAAAAAATGGCTTGCCCTGTTCCTCTTCAGCCTAGCGCTCGGATTCAAACAAATCGGCATTTTTCTGGCTCCGCTTTTCCTGGTTTGGAGCTGGCAGCAAGCCGAGAAGAATCGCATCCGGCAAACACTCCTGGCAGGGATTGTAATCGCCAGCGTTCCTCTGCTTTCCAGCCTACCCTTCCTGGTATGGAATTGGGAAGGATTTGTCAAGTCGGTGCTCTTCTCCGCAACACGCCTGGCATCCAACCAATTCGGCGTGCCCTCAATCGACGCCCTGTTTGGCTTGGAGGGATTAACCGCCAGGATTTTCATGCTGGGCTTATTGGCAGCAATTTACTTGCTGGCTTTCACCAAACCCAAAAATAGATTTCTCATTACCTTCATCGTCATGGCGGTTTTCATCGATTACAACTCGGTGCTTTACTCTCAATACCCGGCCTGGGCCGCCCCGATTATTCCGCTGCTCTTTTTAGATGGAAAAGACGACCTTCAAGCAGATGAGCGCAATCATCCCGCCCCTGACGCTCATTAGCCTGCTGGCCCGGTTCATTTTCTACTGGACGCCAAGCTAACCACATGAAATGACATCCACACTGCGCTGGCAAAGAAACAAACCAGGCTGGATGCCCCGCTACTCATCGTCCTTGTCTATGTTTTCAAAACCCGCGATCGCGATGAAGATATTTTCCTGAAACGAAACTTGCCCGGTTATTCAGGCACCGGGCAAGTTCGTTATCGTTTGCTGATGGGAGTATGGTAAACCATACTCCCGTTTTTTTTTGCCTATTTCCCACTTATATCGATAACATAATTCAAGTAGGTGCGCGGCTTTTTCGACTCAACACTCAGCAGGATGTAAAAACCGGTAACATCCTGTGGCACGGCGACCTCGGTTTCCCATTGCATGTTTTCGTTGGCAGGGGTGACGGGGACAGAAGCAATATCCAGGGTCTCGTAAAGGCCATAGATGATGCCGTCCGCGCCAATCACGGGAGGCGTCCCGATGTGGGTTTTGAGGGCGAACTTGGTCGGGTTGAAATTCTGCCAAGAAAACAGTAATCCACTATCGGTGCGCTGGGCGTCGAGCAAAGTAACCACATTATCACTCAGGCCGGTAATCCCGGTGTTGACCGGAAGAATCAAACCCTCGACAGGCTCGGCAACCGGATAGGTTAAACCCTCAACAACTTCATCCAGATTAAGTTCCAATGTGCCGCTGGTTTCATTTTCTTCCGGCTTGTAATCGTCCAACTCACCCTGAAAACTGACATAGTCGATGGTCAGCGTTGCGCCGGCGGTCATTTTGGCGCCTTTGCACTCGACATACAAAAGCTGTGTTTCCGGCGCAGATTTGGTTCCGGCGGTATAACCGCGCATCTGGAACCCAGGGGCGAGGCGATGGCCACCCGTGCCGATAAAAACGGTTTCACATTGGCTGGATTTGCCCTCACTGGTCAGCACGGCCGGTTTGGCATCGACAGCCCGCATCGTGCTCCAATCGCCGGTATCGTTGCGTATGGTGATGTCGATGCGCAAATCTCCCGAGGGCGATTCGCCAACCGAAGTTACAAAAGCACTCCAGACTCGCAAAGCCTGGTCTTCCTCGGCAAGTTGGGGAGTCTCAATGCCATCTGGCAAAACGATGTAAACACAGGCCGAAGCAAGAAGGGCATGAACCAGCAGCGCCAGGAATAAAATTCTGGTTAGTTTCATTTATCAAGTCTCCTAAGGGTTGACAACCGGGAGCAGCGGTCTGATCTCAGCCAGAGCAAAGGCATAACCAGGAGGCATGGCAGTCGTGCCATCGACGCCGGTGACAGCCTTTTGCTGACCATCGTAAGAAATATCGATGTAATGGGCATAGCACTGGCGGCAAGGATTCAGATAGGTGCTGTAAATGTCACCCGTAAACCAGCCATGCTCAACGCTGATGGCAACCAGCAGGCGGTCAACTTCATCAGTGGATACCTGTTTTTCAACCAATTCTCCGCCCGCGCTGCCGGTAACACGACCGTCGGGATAAATGGCGTACAACTCATCAACGCAATCCGGGCCGGCTGTGCGATGGTAAACAATCACAGCTCCTTCCTGTACGAGCGTGGAGGCTTCCGCTTCGCGGAAAGGCGCTACCTGACATTGCGCTTCAGGGGTGGCCGCAACGTTTGCCTGGCCCGCCTGCCAGCCATAAATCAGCCCGGATGCCGCGAAAACCGCCACTGCGCCCAAGCCAAAGGCCAGTTGCAATCGTCGGCGGCGGGCGGCTTGCGGCGTTAGCGCTGCCTGGCGGCCGGACTTGCGATTCGCCAGAACAGTCTGGACGCCAATAAAGGCCAGGGTTAAGACGCCGATCACGATTTTCGTCCACCATGAACTGAGCGAACCGATAAACTGGATCAACGCCTGGGTCACAGCCAGCACCAGGACACCGAACAGCGTCCCGAAAACATAGCCGGAGCCGCCCGTCAGCATCGTGCCGCCCATCACCACCGAGGCAATCACATCCAGTTCGAAACCGGGCGCGTACAGGCCGTGCCCCGAAAAAACGAACAGGCTGAAGCATAACCCGGCCAGGGCCGAGCAGAATCCGTTGAAGGTATAAACCAGCATCTTGGTTTGTTCGACCGGCAGCCCCATCAGGCGGGCAGAATGTTCATTACGGCCTTCGTTGCCGCCAATCGCATAGACTGTGCGTCCAAAACGGGTGTAGTGAGCGACATAGATGGCAACCAGCAAGAGCAGGAAAGAAATCGCAACCGGGATGGAGATATACGGCGCCGGTGTGCCTTGTTGCACCGCCAATTCCATCAAGCCAGGAATCAGGATTTTGGTTTTACCCAGGATTTGAAAAATCGGGTTGTCAATGGTAACGGCGTTATCGCTGATAAAAAAGCACATGCCGCGCGCAAACCACATCCCGGCCAGGGTGGCAATAAACGGCTGGACCTTCAACTTGACGATAAAAGCGCCCATGACCGCGCCCAGCGACATCCCCATCAGCAGCATCAGGGTGATGACCAGCCAGGGGTTCATCCCCTCACGCAGCAGCACCGCCGTGGCGACGGTGGTCAGCGCCACCACGCCGCTGACCGACAAATCGATGCCGCCGGTCAGAATGACAAAGGTCATCCCAACCCCGCTGATGAGCAGGTGGGCGCTATTGCGGAATAGGTTGAAAAAAACCTGCGGATTGCGCATCCCGACAAAAAAGTAAGCGCCGACGGCATAAGCGGTCAAGGCCAACAGGGCCGTCGACATCAACGGGATGAGATTGCGATTCTTGTCAAAAAAGGATTTCAGGACTGGCAACATGGCTAGGCCCCTTTACCCATCGCGCCCACGCGGCGCACCAAACCTTTGACCTGCTCCGAGTAAAGCAGGATCACCAGGATGACAACGACCGCCTTGATCGCCTGCAAAGCAAAAGCGGGGACGCCGATTGCGTACATCGACTGGGTAATCGCCTGCATCACCAGCGCACCGATCATGCTGGCCAGCAAAGAGAAACGCCCACCGCTCATGGAAGTGCCGCCAATTACCACCGCCAGGATGGCATCCAACTCGGTGGTCAGGCCAATGTTGTTGGCATCCGAAGTGCGGATATTGGAACTGGCAACCAGCCCGGCAATCCCGGCGCAAAAGCCGCAGAAGGTATAGACCATCAGTTTGATGCGCTTCTCATCGATGCCGCTGAAAAAGCTGGAGCGGAAATTCGTACCCACCGACTCGATGAACATTCCAATCGCCGTTTTGCGCGTCAGCAGCCAGGTCAGGGCAAAGACAAAAACTACGATATACAACGAAAAAGGCAGGATGAACCAGCCCTGGCCGATAAACGAGTATGGCTTATAGGTGATTTGAACGCGCAAGCCGTTGGTAATCAACTGGGCGATGCCACGCCCGGAAATCATCAGAATCAAGGTGGCCACCATCGGCTGGATGCGCATGTAGGCCACCAGCACCCCATTCCACAGGCCGCACAACACAGAGACCAGCAAGGCGGCGATAATCACCACCCACAACGGTTGGAAGGTATAGGTGGGGTCCGTAACAAAGAAAACCTCGTTCTTCAGGGCCGAGGGGTTCATCAAAATCCCGGCTACCGAAGCGGCAATCGCCATGGTTGCGCCCACCGACAAATCCACGCCGCCGGTGGCAATCACCAGAGTCATGCCGATGGCCAGCAGCATGACCGTCGAGCCGTTGCGAAAAATATCGATCAAGCTGCCGTGCAGGTTGCCTTCGCGGTTCTCGATGGTAAAGAAGCCGGGGATAAAAATAAAATCAAAGAGCAGGATCAGCGATAAGGCGGCCAGAGGAAAGAACAGGCGGCTCTCGGTCACGCTTTTCCAGCTAAAAGTCTGTTGGGTCGGTTTCTTCATGCTTCACTCCCTGCAATCGCATGGATGATGGTGTTCTCGTCCACTTCACCGGAAAATTCAGCCACTTTTTCGCGCTCACGCAAGACAGCAATACGATGACTGGTGCGCAGCACCTCTTCCAACTCGGACGAGATGAAAACGCAGGCCTTGCCCTCTTCCGCCAGGGAAAGCACCAATTTCTGGATTTCAGCCTTGCTACCGACATCGATGCCGCGCGTCGGCTCGTCAAGGATGAGCACCTGTGGGTTGGTTGCCAGCCAGCGGGCCAGGATAACCTTCTGCTGGTTCCCGCCGCTCAAGTTCTTGACCGGCTGATCCGCCGAGGGGGTGGCAATGTTCAACAACTCGATATATTTTTCCGCGATCCGGTATTGCTCGGGCAGGCCCAGATATTTGAACCAGCCATTGCTGGCCTGCATGGCCAGGATGATATTCTCACGCACCGTCAAATCGTCCACGATCCCGGCGGCTTTACGGTCTTCCGGGCACAGGGCCACGCCGCGCTTGATGGATTCGAGCGGGGAATACGCCTGGACCGGGTTCCCGTTTACGGTCAGCAACCCGGCATCGGGTTCATCGACTCCAAACAGGATGTGGGTCAGTTCCGTCCGCCCCGAGCCGAGCAGACCGGCCAGCCCCAGCACCTCCCCGGCATGCAAATCCAGGTCGAAAGGCTGCATCGAGCCGGACAAGCCAAGCCCCCGGGCCTGCAACAAGGCCTCATCCTTGATCCGTTTTCCGCTTTCGAGCTTGATTTTTGACATCTCGTCCAATTCGGCCAGGCTGCGCCCAATCATCTTCGAAATCAGGCCAACGCGGGTGATCGAAGCCGTTTCGTAGGTTCCGACCAGTTTGCCGTTGCGCAGGACAGTGATCCGGTCGGAGATTTCATAAATCTGACCAATAAAATGAGTAATAAAAATAATGCCTACGCCTTCGCTTTTTAGCCTGCGCATGACTTTGAACAATTGCTCGGTCTCGTGCGCATCCAGGCTCGAGGTCGGCTCATCCAAAATTAGGATTTTGGCCGAAGACACATACAACGCCCGGGCAATCGCAACCATTTGCTGGATGGCAACCGTGTAATAGGACAGGGGCATGGTCACGTCAATATCCACGCCCAAAAGTTGGTGCAGGGTATCGGCGGCCAGGGAGTTCATCTTCGACCAGTCGATGCGGCCCATCTTGCGGGGTTCGCGCCCGAGGAGGATGTTTTCCGCCACCGACAGGTTAATGCACAGGTTGATTTCCTGGTAAACCGTGCTGATGCCCAAATCCTGAGCATGTTGCGGAGATTTGGGGTGGATTTCCCTGCCATCGAAGATGATTCTGCCCCTGTCGGGTTTGTCCACGCCGGTCAAAACCTTCATCAGGGTCGATTTTCCCGCCCCGTTTTCCCCCACCAAACACAGCACTTCGCCCTTCCTGAGCGTCAGGCTGACATCATCCAGCGCCTGTACGCCAGGGAAGAGTTTGCTGATCCCTTCCATGACAAGGATATTTTGTTCCGCTTCAGACATGCGCACCTGCCTTTTCAAGGGTTTGTTGGACAGATTGGGAAGCGACGGATACCATCGCTTCCCAATCGACTTCGACGCGACCCCAAGGGTTGGCCCGACCCGACCACTGAGCAGGCCGGCCAGTACCGTTAGAGTCCTGGTTTTTTTAGTACTTGCGACCGGCGGCGATTTCCGGCAGGTTCGGGTCAACCATGTAAAAGACACTTTCCTGCGAGGGGATCCACTTCGGCAGGGTTTCGCCGTTCAGGGCGGCCAACGCGGCTTCGTAAACCTGCGGGGCCAACAGCGGATTGCATTCAACCGTCACGTTCAGGGTGCCGTCGAGCATGGCCTGGAAAGCGCCAGCGGTGGCATCGACCGAGATGATTTTGACATCGACAGCGGGGACGAGGCCGGCTTCTTTGAGGGCTTCAATCGCGCCAAAAGCCATTTCATCGTTCTGGCCGAAGATACCCTGGACATCCTTGGTTTCTTTCAACCAGGCTTCAGTTACCTGCTTACCTTCAACAACGCTCCAGTTGGCAGTCTGGCTCTTGGTCACGGTGATACCGCATTCGGCAGCGGTCTCACGGAAGCCAACGCCGCGGTCGATTGCAGCGGCAGCGCCGACGTTACCAACCAATTCCCAAACGTTTTTGGTCGGGCTGTCTTTGAGCAGTTCGCACATTTCCCGGCCAGCCTTGCGGCCTTCTTCAACAAAGTCAGCGCCGATGAAGGTGACATAGTAATCTTCAAAGCCATCGATGCGGCGATCCGAGAGAACGACGGTCTTGCCAGCGGCCTTGGCATCTTTCAATACCTGTTCCCAACCGGTAACTTCAAGCGGCTGCAAAACGATAACGTTCACTTCCGGGTCCTGGATGAATTGCTGGAAACCGGCAACTTGTTTGGCCAGGTCGTTCTGTGAATCGTAGAACTTCAGGGTGACGCCCAACTGGGCGGCAGTCTCTTTGAAGGAAGCGCTGTTGGCGGCGCGCCAGCCACCCTCGGAACCGGTCTGAAGGAAGCCAACCACGAGGTCATTGTAGGTATAAACTTTTGCGGCAGCCGGCTCTTCAGCAACTGGGGCAGCTTCTTCGGCGGGCGCTTCAGCAGCGGGCTGTTCGGCGACAGGAGCCTCAGGCTGGGCAGCCTCAGGGGTTGCCGCGGGAGCGCAACCGGTCATGCTGGCGAAAAGCAACACCAGGATCGAGAGAGAAAAAAGAACCTTTGTGACTTTCATCTGCTTACTCCTTATGGGGTCTTTCTGATGGAGGGTAAAAGCACTTCCCGGGAAGAAATGCTGCAATAGGGGCCTACGAATAAGATATAACTTTCCCGCTGCAATATCCATGTTTTCTCTTTCGGAAAAAGTTGATTTTTTCATGTTCCCAAGCGCAACAAAAAACTGCCGCCCTGGCCGGGTGGCAGTTTTTTCAGGAGAAAGTTAAATTTCTTCCGCAAAACACTAAAACTAATATTTTCGGGTTGGCAAAATCTCCAGCGCGTCTTCCGGGAAGAAAATGGTTTCGATGGAGGGCACCCACTTGGGCACCTGCTCGCCGTTAACCACCTTCAAGGCCAGTTCGAAAAACTGCGGCCCAAGCAGCGGATTACACTCCACGGTCGCGTTCAGCTTGCCGGCAATCATCGCCTCGAACGCCCCACGGGCCGCATCGACCGAGACGATTTTGATGTCCACGCCCGGCCTGAGTCCGTACTCTTCAATCGCCTGGATCGCGCCCAGGGCCATGTCATCGTTATGGGCATAGACCGCCGTGATGGCGTCGCCGTGGCGCAGCAAAAATGAAACCATCACCTCCCGGCCCCTGGCGCGGGTGAAATCGCCCGATTCCGAATCGATAATCTGCATGTCCGGGTATTCGGCCAGGATTTCGCGAAAACCGGCGTAACGGTCATTGGCCGGGGCGGAGCCAAGCGTCCCCACCAGTTCGACGATATTGGCCTGCCCCCCGGTTAAATCGGCCATAATACGGGCAGCGTTGCGGCCTTCTTCCAGAAAATCGGAGCCGAGATAGGAAACATACAAATCTTCGGGAACCGCGGCGCGGCGGTCGACCAGGATGATCGGAATGCCGGCGGCCTTGGCCTCCTGGAAAATCTCTTCCCAACCCGTTTCGACGATGGGCGAGATGCCAATCACATCCACGCGCTGGATAATCAGCTTGCGAATCGCCTCGATCTGGTTCTCCTGCTTCTGCTGGGCATCCAGGAAGCGCAACTCAACGCCCAATTGCTCGGCGGTCTCCTTGATCGAGATCGTATTCGCCGCGCGCCACTCGCTTTCGGCGCCCAATTGGGCATAGCCAACGATCAGGTCGCTGTAGGATTTTTCCGGTTTCGCCGCCAGGCTCAAGCTGGGACTGGCCAGAATCGGTACATCCGGCCCCGGAACACAGCCCAACGGCCCAAAAACAACCAGGAACAGAACTGCAAACAACAGAAAGCGTGAATTTCTCATCAAAAACGCTCCTCGCGTCTTTCCTACGAAACCGGGAGCGGCGCGGCAAGTTCCTCGCGGGAAGCCGCCTCCGTTTTGGCCGGGATGACCAGGGTTACCCAGGTGCCGGTATTGTATTCACTGCGCACGGACACCCCGTAAGGTTTGCCGTAATACAAGCGAATGCGCTTGTTGACGTTACCGATCCCAAAGCCGCTTTCCAGCCTGAAATCACCAGTATCGTCCTCCAGTTCAGCGCGCAGTTGGGCCAGCTTCTCGGGGGTAAAGCCAATCCCGTCATCCTCCACCTCAAGCAGGATTTCGTCCTCATTCCTGCGCCGGGCGCGGACAATGATCGTGCCGCCCTGGCGTTTGTTTTTGATACCGTGGTACAGGGCGTTCTCGACCAAAGGCTGGAGAATCAACTTCAAAACCGTATTCCCGGTCACGGTCTCATCCACTTCGATTTTGAAATCGAGGATATCGTTATAGCGCATCTTCTGGATGGTCAGGTAACTGCGGGTGCGCTCGACTTCCTCGCCGATGGTGATCCAATCCATGCCCTTACTCAGGCTGATGCGGAAAAAGCTGGACAGGGCGCTGACAATCTCGACCACCTGCTCATTCTTGCGGGCCTCGGCCATCCAGATAATCGTATCGAGGGTGTTATACAAAAAATGGGGGTTGATTTGGGCCTGCAATGCGCGCAATTCCGCTTTTTTGAGATTCTCCTGCTCTTTCACCTTGGCATCCAGCAATTCCTTGATTTTGCCAATCATGATATTGAAACTCATGCCCAGTTCGGCAATCTCATCGACATTGTCGCTGGTCATCAGGGCTTGCAGGTCGTTTTTGGTGACGGTTGTGGTGAAATCATGCAATTTCTTGATCGGGGTGTAGATGCTCCTCGACAGGCTCCAGGCCGCCACCACCGAAAAAGCCACCGCGCTGAAAATCAGCAGGACAGAGAAGGTCTGCCAGCGGTTGAAGCCTTCGCGCATCACCTGGTACTGGCCCTCCATGCGATGCACTTCGAAAATCACATAATCCTGCACCACCTCTTCAACCACCGAAGTAACAAAACGGATTTGCTCCAGCACCGCTTCATTCTCGGCAGCGGTGCTGTTTTGGGCGATTTTTTCGCCCATCAAATCGACCTGCGCCTCCAGCGACTGCATGGTGCGCAGGATCAAATCCAATTTGAGCCTGGCGCGCTGCGAATCGGTGTTCTCCATCATCCAGCCTATCTGGGCATTGATATCGGCAATGATTTCATACTGGCGGCCCTCCGAAAATTTAACCTTCCCGGAAACCACTTTCCACATTTCATTGTCGATATCGGGCTTGATGCTGCCGCTGATGCTGTTGGCCGTGGTGATATTGGTGATGATGGCATCGTATTGACGGCTGTAACTGAGCACCTGGAGCATCGAAACGACATTGGTCGTGCCCATCAAAAGGATGACGACGCATAACGCCACCAGGATTTTTACCCGGATGGACAGGTTGATCCCGGCCAGGAATTCAGCCAGACGCCCCAAATATTTGAGCGGGGTGCGGCTGTTTGGGCTGGTCGCCGCGCTGAAAAGGGCCAGCGCCTGCCTGAACCCGCCGACTGTTGCCGATTTTTTAGCCACTAGGCACTCCTCTTCCTGACGGGAAAGCCATTACTCAGGCCTGTGTCCGGAATTCGATGGGCGAAAGCCCGGTATTCTTCTTGAAGACCGAACTGAAATAGTGCGGATCGTTGTAACCGACCTGATAGGCAATCTCTGCCGAGCGCAGCGAAGTTGTGCGCAGCAGTTCCCTGGCCCGGCGAATGCGGATTTCGGTCAGGTATTCCTTGAAGGTCTGGCAGGTTTCCTGGCTGAAGATTACGCTAAAGTGGTTGGCGCTCAGGTTGACCCGCGAAGCCACTTCGTTGAGCGAAAGGTCGGGGTTGGCGAAATGCTGCTCCATGTATTCCTTGGCTTGCAGCAAAAGCTGGTTGTGCTGCCCGCTTTGACTGTCGCGGAACGCCAGCGCAGACGAGATGATTTTGAAAGCCTGCGCGCGCAGTTGCGCCACCGTTCGAATTCCTGACAGGGAGGCTTCCATCGAATTCAGTTCCGGGATAATCCGGTCAATATCGCCGCCCAAATCGCTGACCAGGCGGGCCGCCGACAGGGCCAGGTCGATGAATACATAGTTTTTGAACAGGCTCGATTTAAGGGACGCATCGCCCTGCGGACAAATATGGACATCGAAAAAAGCGTCGAAGCTCTCGCGGCTGCCGCAGCGCAGGTAGTCCTCGACCGCAGCCCGGTTGACCTTGAGCAAATCCTGGCGCTCGAACTCCTGGGCCGCATCCAGGCGCTGCCCGTCCGAGCCGGTTTGCAGGTTGACCAGCGCATCGGTAAAGGATTGGCAAATATCCGCAATCCGCCTCTGGATCGCGCCCAGCCCCACACTGACCCGATAACGCGTCCCGGCAATCTGCTTGCGGATGGACTCAATCAGCACGTCGCGCTCTTCGTCGAGATATTCCGGGGTGCTGCCTTTCATCACCAGGATGATGTCTTCCAAATCCTTTTTCAGCAGGAAAATATCCGGGTTCCGTTCAGCCAGTTCGATCACCGCCTGTTGGACTTGCTGGTACTCGCCATAATCGAACTGCTCCGAACGGTCCTGCAACTCGGTCTTGAATATGACCACCTGGTAATAGCGCGCCACCAGGTCGAGACCAAGCAGATGGCCTTTCTCGATGGCCTCCGAGGAGGGGATCGCCCCCACGACCAGTTTGAGCAGCAAGCGTTCGCGCAGGGCCGCCCGGTTTTCCTCGACCTGCTCCTGGAGTTTGTGCAGATTCTCCTGCTCTTTTTTCTCCTGGTCGAGCTGCGCGGCCAGTTTGCGCATGGTTTCCTGCAATTTCTGCACCGTGACAGGTTTGAGCAGGTAATCGGTCACGCCCAGGTTAATCGCCTCCTGGGCATATTCGAACTCATCATGACCGCTCAGAATCACAATTTTGACCCAGGGCATGCGCTCATGCACCAGGCGGCTCAACTGCAAACCGTCCATGAACGGCATCTTGATGTCGGTAATCAGCACATCCGGGCGGGCGGCGCGCAACAGCGGCAAGGCCATCTCGCCATCGGCGGCCTCGCCGCAAAACTCAAATCCACTCGCCTGCCAATCGACATTATCGCGAATGCCCTCCCTGGTAACCACCTCATCTTCGACAAAGAAAACCTTGTAAGCCATGCCAAGCCATCCTTCTGGTTCCGTTATCGTTCACGATAAGTTTAGAAGAACAAAGCGGCCCTGTCAAGGCTGGCGGCGAATCAATGCAGATTGGTTTTTCACGCGCCGTAAAGGTGGGATAAAATTGTTAAGTTGATTTTTTTCACCCACCCCTTTCTAATCCATGTTACCCGCCCTTAACCACACGATCATTCTCCTAAGCAATTCTCAAAGCTCACTCTACACAAACCAGAGCGTGAGTGAAATCATTGCTACCCTGAAATCCATTCAATCACAATTCGAACAAACCGGCCAGCTAGATAAAGCCAAACTCGAACTGCTTTTTTCACCAACCGGGCCAATCCAAGAGATTGCGATTGACAATGGCTGGGAGGATGAATTTCTCGATCTGGCAAAAGAAATTGAAGATACACCATCCCCAAAACCAGATATAACCGCAAAGTATTCATGGCTTATTATTCCAGTCTGCTTTATTATGATTTTCTTCGCCGGTAATATGCGCTTTGATAACCCGGCCTTGATACTCTTGGCTGGTTATCTGGCAATCTTGCTATTTGTAAAATTTGCACGCAGCGCCATCAAAAACACACCTGTGGTTTATGGAGTAGCCGGAATATTGTTCGCACTCTTAACAGCGTGGATGAATTTGCAAAGCAGCAGTGATCAATCCATTTCAAAATTCTTTTCAGAATTTGGGCTGACAGTTTTTATGTTTGTGATCCTTCCGGGAATTTTTTGGGGTATTTCGGTTTGGGCGCAAAAAGTAATGCCCTACAAAGCGGTGGAAGAATCCACCAACCAGTTACCAGAAATGTCGCAAGCCGAATTTCAAAAATGGTATGGGATCAGCGCATTGCTTTACATTGCGGGTGCGGTTGTACTCGGACTTTTTTCATTTTTCATCCTACGTGAAATTGGCCGGTGGTACTTTGCTAACGTAATCCAAGGTATTTACGTTCTACCGGTGGATGAAACAGCCTGGGCTGTGGTTGCGATTTTTCTTGGAATCATATGTGGGGCAATTCCTGTCAGCTTGATCATGCGCCTGGTTTTGAAAGAAAAATATGAGCAAATGCTACAAATTGAAACTCGCAACACGGGGTTGAATACCGGGGTAAACAACCAAAAATTGCTGATTCCTGTTTTTGCGCTTGGTGGTCTGATTATTCTTGGGGCTATCTATGCAAGCTTAACAACTTATACCCGCTTCACAGATGAAGAAATTGCCATTCAAAGGCCTCAATATTGTTTTACTGAAAAAGTGCACAGTTACAAAGAAGTAGTTTCCATCCAAAAAGTATCTGAAGAGCGCAAAGTTAAGAGTAACATCAAAATAACCCGATTTTTCCGGATTCAGTTTTCAGACCGAACTGAATGGACAAGCGTTTTTTTTGATGAAGGAGAAACCATCCCAATGTATTATGATGATATTATCAATTTTGTGTCTCAACAAAGTCACGTTAAAATCGAACAAACAACCGAACAAAAATAAATTACCAATCTCCACTTACCATCCACCCCGGAGCTACCCCCATGACCTTTACCCTGCTCGAAACCCGCACCATCCCCGAAATTGCCTCGACCGCCAAAGTCTACCGGCACGACAAGACCGGAGCGCGCATCTTATCGGTACTCAACAGCGACGAAAACAAAGTCTTCGGCATCAGCTTCCGCACCCCGCCGCAGACATCCAACGGCATCGCCCACATCATGGAACATTCCGTGCTGTGCGGCTCACGCAAATACCCGGTCAAGGAACCGTTCGTCGAACTGATCAAAGGCTCGCTCAATACCTTCCTGAACGCCTTCACCTACCCCGACAAAACCTGCTACCCGGTTGCCACCACGAACCTGAAGGATTTCTACAACCTGATCGATGTCTATCTGGACGCCGTCTTCTACCCGCTCATCCCGGAGCAGACTCTCCAGCAGGAAGGCTGGCACTACGAAATCGAAAACCCGGACGATCCGCTGGTGTTCAAGGGCGTGGTCTTCAACGAGATGAAGGGTGCGCTCTCCTCGCCCGATGACCTGCTCGGCGAACTCTCGCAGCAATCGCTCTACCCTGATACGCCCTACGGACTAAACTCCGGCGGCGACCCGGCGGTCATCCCCGACCTGAGCTACGCCGAGTTCAAGAAATTCCACGAAACCTATTACCACCCGTCGAATGCCTACATCTACTTTTACGGCGACGACCCTGAAGAAGAGCGCCTGCGCCTGCTGGATGAGTGGCTGGAAGCCTTCGAGCCGGTGGACGCCAACTCCGCGCTGCCGCTCCAGCCGCAGTGGAATGCGCCGAAACGGGTTATCCAACCCTACGACAGCGGCGATTCGCCCGAGGCCAAGGCCTACCTCACGGTCAACTGGCTGATGCCTGAATCGACCAATCCCGAAACCACCCTGGGGCTGTCGATCCTGAGTCACATCCTGCTGGCAACCCCGGCCTCGCCGCTCAAAAAAGCCCTGCTCGACAGCGGCCTGGGCGAAGATGTGACCGGCGGCTACCAGGAAGAACTGCGCCAGGGCTACTTCTCAGCCGGGATGAAAGGCGTCGAAACCGCCAACCTGGAGAAGGTGGAGAACGTCATCCACGCTACTTTGGCGGAACTGGCCGAAAAAGGACTCGATCCCGAAACGGTGGCGGCCTCGCTCAACACCCTCGAATTCCGCCTGCGTGAACAAAACACCGGGCGCTTCCCGCGCGGACTGTTCCTGATGCTCAACGCGCTGACTCCCTGGCTGTACGAGGCCAATCCGCTGGACGGCCTGGCCTTTGAAGCGCCGCTCCAGGCGGTCAAAAGCCAGCCAAAGGGCTATTTTGAAAGCCTGATTCAAAAGCACCTGCTCGACAACCCGCACCGCTCGACCTTGCATCTTGTCCCGGACGCCGAGGAAGGCAAACGCAAGGAAGCGCTCGAGGTCGAACGCCTGGCCAAAGCCAAGGCCGCGATGACGCCCGAGCAAATCCAGGCGATCATTGCCGATGTGGCCGCCCTGAAAAAGCACCAGGAAACCCCCGACGGCCCCGAGGCGCTGGCGACCATCCCGGCCCTGACACTGAAGGACATCGACCCGAAAATCAAGACCATCCCGATTGAAATCGGCGAAATGCACGGTGCGAAGCTCTTCAGCCATGACCTGCCGACCAACGGCATTCTTTACCTCGACCTGGGCTTCGACCTGCACCCCATTCCTGCCGAGCTGCTGCCCTTCATCGGTCTCCTGGGGCGCGTCCTGCTGCAAATGGGCACCGAAAGCCAGGATTATGTTGCCCTGACCCAACGCATCGGCAAGAGCACCGGCGGCATCCGCTCGGCAACGCTCACCTCCACCATTCGCGAGAGCCAGGAATCAGCGTTGTACTTCTTCCTGCGCGGCAAGGCGACCACCGACAAGGCCGCCGACCTGCTCGACATCCTGAAAGACGTGCTGTTGAGCGCCAAACTCGACAACCGCGAGCGCTTCAAACAAATCGTGCTCGAAGAAAAAGCCGGGGCCGAGGCCGGTCTCATCCCTGGCGGCCACATCGTCGTCAAAAACCGGCTTGCGGCCCGCTTCAGCGAAGCTGACTGGGTCAACGAGCAAATCGGCGGCCTGGACAACCTGTTTTTCCTGCGCAAGCTGGCCGATGAGATCGAAAAAGATTGGGATTCGGTCCTGGCGAAACTGGAGACGGTGCGGCGGCTGCTGGTCAATCGCGCGGGGATGGTCGTCAACGTGACCCTGAACTCGGCCTCGTTCGGAGCGCTCCACCCGCAGCTTGCTGCCCTTATCGGGGCGCTTCCTGTGGCTGTTCAAGGTTCAACGTTGAAGGTTGAAGGTCGCCCGACATTTAACGTTAAACATTCAACGTTGAACGAGGGGTTGACCATCCCCGCCCAGGTCAACTATGTCGGCAAGGGCGCGAATCTCTACAGCCTGGGCTACGAACCGGATGGCTCGGTCAACGTGATCCGCAACTATCTGGGAACCACCTGGCTGTGGGAAAAAGTCCGCGTGCAGGGCGGGGCCTACGGCGGATTCAGCACCTTCGACATGACCTCCGGCACCTTCGCCTTCCTGTCGTACCGCGACCCGAACATCCTGCCGACGCTGGAAAATTACGATAACACCGTCAAGTTCCTGCGCAACCTGGAGCTGAGCGAGTCCGAGCTGACCAAAACCATCATCGGTACCATCGGCGACCTGGACGCCTACCTGCTGCCCGACGCCAAAGGCTGGACGAGCCTGGTGCGCCACCTGACGCACTACAGCGACGACATCCGCCAGCAAATCCGCGACGAGGTGCTTGGGGCAAGCGTCACCGACTTCAAGCGCTTCGCCGAAATCCTGGCAGCGGTTGCCGAAAAAGGCGAAGTGGTGGTGCTCGGCTCGGCGGATGCAATCGAAAAAGCCAACAAGGAACGTCACGGATTGCTGGATGTCAAAAAGGTGATGTAAAGTCCTGGGGCAAGATCAACTTGTCTCCCTTATTTGCGGTGCTTGATGAAAGGAAAAGTCATGTCAAACCAACAGAATCCGCCAGAAAAAGAAAAAGCCAACCAACAACTTGCCTTGTGGATAGGCGTTGGGCTGGCCATAGGCGCCGGAATAGGCGTCGCGCTCGATAATATTGCAATCGGGGTGGGGATTGGCATGGTGTTTGGCGTGGCCATTGGGGTAGCCCAATCAAAATCCAAGAAAAACGGGTAAAACAAGCACCATTTTTCCCTTTCTGTTAAAATACCCTGGCGGAAGTTCCGCGAGGGTATTTTCAATTGGAGACAAGATACATTGACCACTGTCTGGCTCATCCGTCACGGTGAGAGCGCGGCCAATGCCGGCCAGCCCACCGACAATCCCGACGACATCCCGCTGACCGAGGTCGGCCACGAACAGGCGCAACAGACCAGCCTGGTCTTTGCTCGCGCGCCGGGGTTGATTGTTACATCCAAATACCGGCGCGCCATCCAGACCAGTGAATACACGCAGCATCGTTTTCCGAGTGCGCCCGTTGAAACCTGGGACATTCACGAATTCACCTATTTATCCCCGACAGGATTGATCGGCACAACCATGGAAGAACGCCGCCCGCTGGTTCAAGCCTACTGGGATAAATACGATCCGCAATTTGTGCATGGGCCGAACGCGGAATCGTTTGCCGATTTTATGCGGCGAACCGAGCGTTTGTATCTCTATCTCAAAGATACACAGCATGATTTTGTGGCTGTTTTCTGCCACGGCTATGTGATAAAAGCCTTGTTCTGGTCACATCTGCTGGGAACCTTCGAAGCCACTCCCGCTTATATGCGCGGCTTCCACCTCTTTCACCGCTCGTTTGACTTGTTCAACTGCGCCATTCTCGAAATACAGGTCGATCAAAACAAAATATGGATGGGCAGACTCGCGATTGACCATCTCGAAAAAATCACCATCTGAGTAGCGCTATCCAATGGAATCACCCAACAGCGAGCAAAAACCCCTGGGATTGGCCAATATCCTGGCGAAGGAAGATCTTCGCCAGGTGCTTTTGACGATTCTCAACTTCCTGCTCGGTTTCCTGAGTTTAAGCGCGGTGAGTTATTTTTTCACCCGTTCCCCCAACCTGCTGCCGGTTTCGATTACATCCCTGCTGCTGATTGTGGTTTCCGCCATCGCAATCCTCCTGGTAAGAAAAAAACAGGTTGGCCCGGCTGTTTTCTTGATGCTGATGGCCTGCGGCGTTATCCTGGCCGGCGTGGCCTGGAACGGGAACGGCGTCCTGGGAACAGCGTTCCTGCTCAACGGCCTGCTGATTGTCGGCGCAACCCTGTATTGGGGCCATCGCGCCGGGATACTGGCCATCCTGCTGATGAGTCTGTTCGGCGTCATCATCCTGATTGCCGACCGCATCGGCTGGCGTACCAACGCTGCGCCGCCGACCGAAGACTGGTTCATGCTGGTCTTCCTGATTGCCAACTTCAGCATTCTCTCGCTCATCATCAGCATCATCCTGAAATATGTCCACCAACTGGTTGGGCGCGTGCGGCAAAACGAGATCGAACTCCGCAACCTGAACGTCGAACTCGAAAAGCGAATTCATGAACGCACCGCGCAACTGGAAAAAAGCGAAAAACTGCTTAATATCATCTCAGCCAACATGCAGGATGTCATCTGGACCATGGACCTGCAAATGAGAACCACCTTTGTTTCCGATTCAGGTGCACTCCTGAGGGGCTTCTCACCGGATGAACTGGCCGACGAGCACCTGTCCGAGGCGCTCACCCCAGACTCGTATGCACTGGCGGTCCAGGCCTTGCAGGAAGAACTAAAGAACGAGGCCCACGGAGGCGCCAACCCCAACCGCTCACGAGTCCTGCATCTGGATTACAAATGCAAAAACGGCGCGACCATCCGCATGGAAGTGCGCGCCAGTTTTCTCAGGGATGAAAACGGCCGGGCAATCGGTCTGACCGGGGTCAATCGCGACATCAGTGAGCGCCAATGGATGGAGCAGGCGCTGCTTGACAGCGAAGAACGCTATCGCAGAATCACCAGCGTTATTTCCGATTACTCCTATTCTGCCATCGTCAACGCCAACGGGGAGTATCGGCCAGAGTGGGCCGCCGGAGCCTTCGCCGAAATCACCGGTTACGAGTTTGATGAGTATCTTGCTGCCGGCGGCTGGGAGAATTTACTGCACCCCGATGCGCAGCAACAGGACAAGCTCGACCGTGAGCGCCTGCACTCCAATCGTCCGGTCGAAGGCTCGATCTTAAAAATCCGCCGCAAGGATGGAAAAATCCGCTGGGTACGCAATTTCGCTTATCCGGTCTGGAACAGCGCCGAAAACCGCCTGGCCGGAATTTATGGGGGCGTGCAAGACATCACCAGCGAAAAACTGGCAACCGAGCAACTGCAAGCCCTGAACGCCGAACTGGAAAAAAGGGTCGCCGAACGCACCACCAAGCTGGAAAACTCCATCGCCGAGCTGGAATCGTTCAGCTATTCCATTTCGCACGACCTGCGCGCGCCGCTGCGAGCGGTCAACGGTTACGCCGGCATGCTGCTGGCCGAGCATCAAGATGATTTTCCACCCGAAATCATAGCAAAGCTGAATGCAATCAAAGAGAACGGCCAGAGAATGGGCCAGTTGGTGGATGGACTGCTGCAATTCCTGCGCAGCGGCAAGGAAGCGATTGAGCGCCAGGAAATTAATCCGGTCGAGGTGATTCAGGATGTGCTGAAAAAACTGCGGCCCCAATATGAAGGCCGCAGCCTGGCCATCCAGATTGACGAACTGCCGGTTTGTTCCGCCAACCGGGGCTTGCTGGAGAAAATCTTCGAGGGCCTGATCAACAACGCCATCAAATTCACCCGGAATCGCGAAGCCGCCCAAATCCAGATTGGTTCGCTGGAAAAGGACGGCCAGACAGTTTACTTTGTGCGCGACAACGGGGTCGGCTTCGATATGAAATACTACGACAAACTCTTTGGGGTCTTCCAGCGCCTGCACCATGCCAGCGAATTCGAAGGCATCGGGGCCAGCCTGGCGATTGTCCAGCGCATTATCAACCGTCACAACGGGCGGGTTTGGGCCGAGGCCGAGAAGGACAAAGGCGCGACGTTCTACTTTACACTGGAATAAGCGCTACGCACGCAGGACAGCCCCGATCCCGGGCCGGTCGCTCAGGGACAGGTTCGCGCCAGCATAGCGCAGCCCGTCAAAGGGATCGTTGCCGACCAGCAGGGGGCCATCCAGGTCAAGCTGGTCGCAGAGCGGGGCCAGGTGGGCCGCCGCCGTCACACCCAACGAGCTTTCAATCATGCACGAAAGCATAATAGTCATGCCCTGCGCGCGGGCGGTATGGATGGCACGCAGCGCTTCACGCAAGCCGCCTGTTTTCATCAATTTGACCACAACACCATCGACAGCCCCGGCGTGACGGGCGATATCGCGCGAATTCTGGACGCTTTCATCAATGTAGATGGGGGTGGTCACGCCGCGCCGGTTCAACTCCGCTTTCAACCAGCGATAGGCTTCCACATCGCCGACCGGCAGGGGCTGCTCGACCAATTCCAGTTGGTAGGGCGCAAGCCGGGTAATCAGTTCAAGGGCCTGTTGCGGAGTCCAGGCGGCGTTGGCGTCCACCCGCAGGCGGGCATCGGTTGCAGCCCGGATCGCCGCCACCTGGGCCTCGGGCGCAAGCGCATCCAGCTTGATCTTGATGATGGGATAACCGCTCTCGCGGGCGCGCTGGGCCATCACTTCGGGCGCATCGATGCCGATGGTAAAAGAAGTCTGCGGCAAAGCCGCCGGGGTCAGGCCAAACAAGCGGTAAAGCGGTTGGCCCAAGCGCTTGCCCCACAGGTCATGCAAGGCCATATCGACCGCCGCCTGGGCGGCATGGGGCATATCCGGCAGGCGGTTGAGATTATCTTCGAGGGCGAAAACATCCTCGCCCAAGTCCGGCAGGCCATTCAGCGCTGCGCTCAGACTTTCCTGGGTATCGCCATAATAGAACACCGCCGCCGCTTCGCCGTAACCGACCAGACCATCCTGCTCCAGGGTTACGAGCACATTATGGCGCTGGTCACTGGCCCCGTGCGAAACGCGGAAGGTTGTGCGCAGGTCGAGGCTCATCGGGCGGACGGACAATTTCATCGGAACCGCCGCGCGCCGCGATAGTAAAGGTCCAACCATTGGCGGTAGAGCGGGCTGGACGGGTCGAAGCTGTTGTAGGAGGTGCCCCAGAAACTGCCGTTGGCATGGATGAATTCTTCGCCTCCCAGTGAAATGGCGACATGGCTGATGCGCACATCGCCATCTTCATCCGCTTCGCCGAAAAAGAGCAGGTCGCCGGGTTCGGGGATTTCGACCGCTTCGCCGGCAAAAAACTGCTGGTCGGCATCGCGCGGGATGCTCACACCCATAAAAGCGTAAAAGGTCCCGGCCAACCCGGAGCAATCGAAACCGTAAGGGGTGCGGCCTCCCCACATGTAGGGAACGCCGGCGAACTGGCGAATCAGGTCGAGGGTAAAGGCGATTCCGGCGGCATCCGGGTGCGGACGGGCCGTCAGCGGGGTAAAGTCCGATTTGCGCACCCTCCAGCGCTTGCCGTCCGGCAAAATGACAACATCATCCTGGAGATGAACGTGGGTCGCAAAGGCGATTTTTTGCACCAACAGGCCGCGCTCATCGCGCGCCTCGGCAAACGGAACAGAAACAACTGCGTTGCAGGCGGCTACATAGGATTCGGCGGTCGACTGGTCACAGGCAAACAGCGCGCTGGTATGCACCCAGCCAATGTAACCATCATGAAGCATGAAAACCCGGCTCCAGTCTTCGGCAGTTTCAAGCACGCGCAGAGCTTCGCCCAGGCGCACCTGGCTGATCCGCTCAGAGAGGATGGATTGCCGGCGGAGCAAGTCATCGACCGGACGGTTGACCAAGGCCCAGGGGGTCTGCTCCGTAATCAGCGCTTTGATCCCGCTCACATCGGCGGGCCGTCCGAGATGGGCCAGAACCTGGTCGCGGCGTTCTTCAGTCAGCACGACACCGTAAGGTTTGCCATCGGCGGCAACGCGCACATCACAAGGCCCGGAGCGCTCATCGGGATAGTTTTCCATGCGGAAGCGGTAGAGCTTTTCGCTCTCAAGGTTGCCGCGCCGGGCAAGGAAATCGCGGACTTTTTCGAGCCAGAGGCCCAAGGCTTCGTCGTGGACATTGTGCCCCACTCCCGCCGGAACCCAGGACTCGGCAAAAGGAACGGCGCGCGCCATCAGTTGGGCAAAGCGGCTGTGGGCATTAACCCCATCGTTTTCACCCTGGATAAAGAAAACCGGCAGGTTGACCTTGGCCATCTGCTCAGGGGTGTAGTTCGGCTGGCTGATGATTTCTTTCTGGGTAAGCTGGATGAGGGTTCTGGCATACCCTTCGCCATGATATGGCTCATGGAGCGCAACCGCTTCCTTCATCCACTCGGGGTAATGTTCGGTAATGTATTCCGGGGTAAAAACTTGCAGTTCGCGCTCGATGAGTTGAGGAGTCAACCAGGCGTTGCCAGCCTGCGGTGTACAGGTCTGGATGACTTCAGGATGCTCCATCAACATCACGATGGCGATGTTGCCGCCATTGCTATGGCCGATGAGGTGGGCCTTCTCGAAACCGAGCGCGCGCAGCAGGGCCGCCAAATCCGCCGAAATCTCGCGGAAAGAATAGGAACGGTTCGGGTTTTCCGAGCGTCCGTGGCCGCGGCAATCGGGAACGATCACAAAATAATCGGCTGCCAGCAGCGGCGCAACCTTGTTCCAGCACGAAGCGCCGGTTTGAGTTGAACCATGAATCAGCAAGACCGGAGCCTGCCCAGGTTTTCTCTCACCAAAGGTCTCGTAGTACAGTTTTGCGCCGTTAACCGTCTGAAAAGGCATAATCACTCCTTGGGCTAGCGCGCCAGAGCCAGCAGGGTGCGGAAAGCATAATAAATGGTAACCATATCGTCCGCAACATACTGCACTTTGCGGTCTTCCAATCGCCGGGCGCCGGGCATAATCATGGCTTTATCGGCCATCTCCGATTGAACCAGTTCAAGCACCATGTTAATCGGCGCGGGGACTTTCAGCGGCGCAGGGGCCTTGCCGGCCTGCAAACGTTCCACCGCGCGGTGGGCGGCCTCTTCGATCAGCCGGCCCGTGACAGCCGGAGGCAGGCACTCAGCCGCCATGCGGCCAATCGCCTTTTTAACCTGCGCCGTTTCAACATCGCCGAAGGCCTCACGCACTTCCGCGCAAACCGTCTGGTCGCCGGAAACCATGATAACCGGAACGCCAAAATGACCGCAAACCGCGCCATTCAGGGCGGATTCACCAAAGAGTTTATCGTTAATCCAAAGATTGGCTACACGCTCATCCGACCAGGTATGGTCAAGGATGGCGCTTTGCGCGCCCATGCGGCCATGATAACCAACATAGATAACGCCATCCACACCCTGGTCGACACCATGCACCATCGATAACGGCATCGGGCTGCCACTGTTCAAAACAGCGCGCTCGTCCAATTCTTCAATCAGGATGTTTCGGCTATTGTTGTGCCCATCCGTAACCATAACCTGGGTCGCCCCGGCGGCAAAAGCCCCGCGGATGGCAGCGTTAACATCCTGGGTCATCAGGCGGCGAAAACGAGGGTATTCTGCATGGGAAGGCGAAACCTGATCCCAATGAGTAACACCGGTGATTCCTTCCATATCCGCTGCGATTAAGATTTTCACGATGTTCTTCTCCTTAAAAACCTGTATTCCTATTCCGGGCCAATTCTAGTAAATGCCGCTGTCGCGGCGCATTAAGTCTTCGATTGTTTCACGGCGCTGAATCTGCAATGCGCGTCCCTCTTCCAGCCAGAGCACAGCCGGGCGCAAGGCACCGTTGTAATTACTCGACATGCTCAAGTGATAAGCACCAGCAACAGGAACGGCCACCAACTCACCAACCTCCAGGGCTGGCATGGGCAAATCCTCGATAATCACATCGCCTGATTCGCAATAAGGCCCGGCCAGCGCAACCTGTCCGGCATATTCGCGCTCCGGTTGCGAAACCGGCAGGCAGGAATAGCGCGCGCCATACAGGGCATAACGCGGGTTGTCGGTCATGCCGCCGTCCACCAGTACCCAGGCCTTTTGGCCGTGCTGTTTGAGCGCGCCAACGCGATAGACCGCCACGCCAGCGCGGGCAACCAGGCTGCGGCCCGGCTCAAGGTGCAGGTGCGGCAGGGACAATCCGCGCGCCTGGCAGCCTTCCATCACATTCTGGGCAATCCCTGAGACATACGAGCCAATCTCAGGCTGAGGCAGTTCGTCTTCGTGATAGGCCACGCCCCAGCCGCCGCCGGGACAAAAATGCCAGTCGGCTCCAAAGCCAACCTCGCGCGCCAAATCCAGACCGGATTCGATGGCCGGAAGCAGCGGCTCGGGATCGCGGAAATTGGAACCCTGATGAAAATGGATGCCGGTCAACGGCAGAGCGTGCTCACGGCAAAACTCCGCCGCGCGCAAGAATTCATCCCGGTTCATGCCGAATTTGCTCTCATCGTGACCGGTCTGGGTATGAACATGATGGGTGTGAACTGTAACGCCCGGCGTAAACCGCAGCCAGAGCGAAGGCAAATCGGCGAACTGGTCACGCAAGGCCTGGATGCGCTGCAACTCGCTCAAATTATCGACCACAACCGTTCCGGCCTTGGCCATGGCCGCTTTCAAATCCGGCTCGGATTTATTGACGCCATGAACCAGGATGTGCGCGCGCGAAACACCGCTCTGAACGGCAATCTCGACCTCCGCCCGCCCGGTGCAATCGACCCATAAACCGTGCGACTGCGTCCACTCGCAAATCGCCCGCGACAAATAGGCCTTTCCGGCATAGGTCAGCGAAGATGGCCCGCGATAATCCGCTTGCAAGGCAGTCCGATAAGCGCGGGCGCAAGCGTCCAGGGTGGCACGGTCATACAGGTAAAGAGGGGTGCCGTATTGCTCGGCCAATCCAGATAACGAGTGCCCGGCAATAGTCAAAACACCTTTCTCCACCTTGATACTAACAGGAAAAAGGCCCAGACGTTTCGCGGGTTGTTCGATAAATTTCATAACCACATCTCCGGCGTTAGCCATTATGCCCGTGAGAAAAATCGCACAAGCACAAAGATGCCGAGCAATAGAAAGAGCAGTAAACCAAACAGCAGGTAGCGATTGTCAAAATCTTCGCCTTGCGAAAGCGCAGCCTCCGGCAAGGCGGATGGCTCAGGCCGAATAGTGGGCGCTGGCGAGGCAGTGACCAATGGGCCAATGCGCACCTCAGCGGCGTTCTCCGAACCAAGGATTTCCCTGGCGGGCCACAAACCATTCTCGCGCAGAAGGAAGGCGGTCAAGGCCCAGGCAGTTTCATCGTCCAGGGTGCCGGGCCATTGATACGGCATGGAAGCCTTGATGTAAGCCTGCAAAACCAACGCATTCGGGAACCTCTGCAGGCTGCCTTCGCCAATTAGCGCCGGGACCACCTGCGGGATGGTCCAGCCATTCTCATAAAATCGCGGGCCGTGACAACCCGATTCCCAGCAGTTTTGCTCTTCGGGCGGGTACAGGCTGCGGAATTCATCGGTTAGGCCCTGGCCGCGATCGCCGTGACAGGGCAAACACTGGAACCAAAACTGCTGCGCGCCGTTATCGGCCTGGGATGGGTTGGCCGGTAAGGTTGGTTCCGCCAGACGATCCAGGGTCGGCGTTGGGACTGGCTCATCCCGGTCTGACAAAGCTGTTCCCTCCCGAACCTGCGCAAAAGCCAACGCCAGCGCAACAGCGAGAGGGAACAGCGCGATACGAATAATGGATTTGGCCCGACTCACAAGAAACTGATAAACAGAGCGCTAAACCTTGCCGCGCATCTTGGGGTCAAGCACATCGCGCAGGGCGTCGCCAACCAGGTTGAAACCCATGACATACAGAACCAGCGCTATCCCAGGGAAGACAATGATGTACCAGTAGGTGTCGAGGCTGGTGATCCAGTTACGGGCAAAAGCGAGCACCTGGCCCCAGTCCGCATAACCGACCTGGACACCGATCCCAAGGAAAGAAAGGGCAGCGAAAGAGAGAACAACGTCGCCAATCGCGAGCGAAGCCAGCACCAGGGTCGGGAAGATGGCATTCGGCAGGATGTGGCGGAAGAGGATCCGGCTGTCGGTATTCCCGATAACACGCGCAGCGAGCACATAATCGCGCTCTTTCAGGGAGAGAATATCACCGCGGATGATGCGGGCGTAACCAAGCCAGCCAAAGGCGATCAACGAAATCAACACCGGCAGGGTACTGCGGCCAATGACCGGGGTCAACACCGCCGCCAGGATAAGGGTCGCCATCAGGCCCGGCAGCACGAGCAAAACATCGACGATGCGCATGATAATGCCATCGACAATGCCGCCATAATAAGCGGAGACGGAACCGACAATCACGCCAATCAGGAGCGTCGAGAAAACCACCAGTAAACCGGTCTTGAACGCAGTCCGGGTTCCCCAAATGACACCGTAATAAATGTCATACTGGCCCTGGGCCGTGCCAAAAAGATGAACCCATTCATCCTTGCCGGTCACAGCCTTATACCAGAAGGGAATTTCCGGGGCGTTTTTGGTCCACTCGGCGCCCATTTCACGCGGTTGCGATTTAAAGCCATCGCGTGGAATGGTGTAAGGGTCGTCCGCCCTAACCGGAGGGGCCAATACCGGCGCTGCCAGGGCAATCAGCACGAAGAAGGAAATCAAGATAAACCCGGTAATGGAAGCCGGCGTCTTGAACAAACCCTGCAAAACTCGGTAGTTCTCGGGGCCAAGGAAGCGTTCAATGCGGGTGATTTTGCGCATGGCGACAACTTCGCCAAGCAGTTCATTGTTGCCAGTAGGATTTGAGCTTGCCATGAAACAACCTCTCAGGAAAGGCGAACGCGCGGGTCAACGACCGCATAAAGAACGTCAACAACGACATTGGCCACGATCAAGATAAAACCATTGAACATGGCAAAGCCAAGCACGGTGACGACATCCAACTGGGCCGAAGCAGCCGCAGCCGCCGAGCCGATGCCGGGATAATCGAAAACTGTCTCAGTGATGATAACGCCGCCGAGCAAGCCAACCACCTGGAAGCCAGCCAGGGTGACAACCGGCAGCATGGCGTTGGGCTGGGCATGTTTGTAAATCACGTCCCTTTCAGAGAGGCCCTTGGCGCGGGCAGTCGTAACATACTCCTGGCGCAGGGTCTCCAGCATGGAGCTGCGCGTAACACGCAGGAATGTGGCCCAACTAATGTAGGACAGGGTCAAAATCGGCAGGAACATGTGACGCAGGGCATCGACAAAGATATCGAAACGTCCATTCAGCAAGGCATCAAAGGTCAGCAAAGTGGTGTAACGCGTAAACCCGTCCGAATTAACCACCCGATTGAACTCATCGGTCAGGCGGCCAGGCGGGAACCATTGCAGATTGGCGTAGAAGAACATCAGCACCAACAGGCCAAACACAAAGGTGGGGAAAGAAGTACCGACGATGCTAAAAATACGGGCAGCCTGGTCGATGATTCCATTGTGATGGACAGCCGCCTGGACCCCCAGCCAGATGCCCACCAAAATGACAGGCGCCACCGCCCAAATGGTCAAATCAAGCGTATTCGGAAAGCGGCGGGCGATCAAATCTGCGACCGGCTGGGAGCCCGTCTTCGACCAGCCAAAATTGCCAAACAAAATACCACCTTCACGCTCACCTGTGGTGGAATCCACTTTGCCAAGCAACCAGTTGAAATATTGAATATGGATGGGGCAATCCAGGCAATATTTCGTAATGGCAGCTTCAATCTGGTTGGCTTTGGGGTCGCCGCGAACATAGAGCGATGCCCGCTCCACCGGATCTAGGAATTGCAACATTCCAAAGATCAGTATGGTGACGCCAAAGAGCAAAAATGGAACCAGCAACAAGCGTCGAACAATGTACGTTAGCATCAAGCACCTCTTATTTTGGAGTTGTCTGACTTGTCGTCCAGAGCGGGTCAAAACAGCTTTTGGCCCGCTCTGCAGGACAAGGCATTTCCGGGGGGCTGTTTCCAGCCCCCCGGAGGGATTGCAGACTAAGATTAGTCTTTGTACATGGTGTAGAAATAGAAGCCGGAGAAGATCGGGTTCAAAACGGCACCCTTCACCCAGCGCTGTTCAAAGCCGTGGCTGGTGGCAGTCGCCAACAGGACGGTCGGGACAGTTTCGTAGTAGAGCGCATTGGCTTCTTCGTAGATGGTCTGGCGTTCAGCCGGGTCGGTCGCAGCGACACCGCGGTCCAGGATATCGGAGAACTGTTCGCGCAGATCTTCGGGAAGCGCCTGGCGGTAGGCGTAAGTACCGAGCATGTAGGGCTGGTACCAGTTGTGCGGGTCGTGGATATCTTCAACCCAACCGCTGGTGAAGTAGGGGGCTTCCGAAGCACGCAGGGTGCGCAGGAAGGTCGGCCAGGGCAGGCCAACGGTTTCGATCACAAACAATTCGTTGATTTCAGCCATGCTGGCAGCCAGGATCTCGGAGATGATCTGGCGGGAGGTGTTACCCTGGTTGTAGAGCGCCTGCAAGCGGAAACCGGTAGTCCAAACATCGCCTTCGGGGTCTTCACCGGCGGGGATGCCGTCTTTGTCGAGGTCAGCCATCTTGAAGTATTCGGCGGCTTTCTCGAGATCATAAGTGTAGACAGGGGCATCCGCTTCGTAGCCGGGCATACCCTGGCGGGCGAGTACGGGCTGCTGAACAGCTTCGCCATCGAAAACATCGCTGATATAGGTGTCCCAGTCAAAGGCATAAGCAAAGCCCTTGCGGATATTGACATCCGAGAAGAAGTCGTAGGGGATACCATTGCCATCCAACTGGCCAGAACCAACGTAGTTGGAGGTTTCAGCAATGTTGAAGGTCATGAACAGGTCCTGGCTGGACAGGGAGGGGCGGCCGATGTACAAACGCATCGAGCCACCGGTGCCAGCTTCGCCGCCTGCGCACGGGATGAATTTGTCGACACCCTGCTGGCTGCCGTCATATTCACAAATAACCTGGGGATCGCCATAAGCGCCAGCGGCCAGATCATAAACGCGCATTTCGCCAACCATCTCATCGACCTGCGAGCGGTTTTCGGCGGGAACAGCCACGATATCGGCATCGCCAGCCTGGAGCATGGCATAGCGGGTACCCCACTCATCGATGGACTTGATCACGATTCGTTCGAGTTTGGCGGGTTCGCGCCAGTAGTTGTCATTGCGGACGAGGACAAGTTCTTCGCCCTGGGTCCAGTGGTCGAGCTTGAAAGCGCCGGTGCCATTCGCAATGGGGGTCAGCGGGTTGTTCTCGGACGGGGTGGCATAGTAGTTCTGCCAGGTATCGCAAGAGCCATCCCAACCACCGTTGGCAACAGTCCAGTCCTTGTCCAGGACGGAGCCCCAGCCCTGGGCGATGGTGGCGATGAACGGGCCCCAGGCCTGGCTGAGGGTCATGGTCACGGTGCCGGCAGCATCGTCAGCAACGATCAGGCCGGTAACTTTTTCGCAAGCAGCCTTGAGGGCAGCCGGATCGGCAGCTTTCATGGCGTCCTGGTCATCGGCGAGCGCGCCGGATTCATCCACCAGGTAGGAGACATCATCAACGCCGATACCAAAGAAAGGCTCAGCCAACAGCCACTGCGGGCCGCTGTAACCACCAAAGAGCAGGCCGCGCTGGAAGGAATAAGCCACGTCCGAAGGGGTCAGGTCAGCGCCATCGTGGAACTTGACGCCCGAGCGAATCTTGAAAGTGTAAACGGTACCGTCATCAGAAATTTCCCAGGATTCGGCCAGTTGCGGCAAGAATTTGTCGGTGGCTTCGCCATCGTAGAAAACCAGGGTTTCGTAGACGTTCTGGATGATTTCGCCACCGGCGGTTTCGTAAGCCAGGGCAGGATCCAGGGTTTCCGGCTCGCCGATGGTCGCGATAACCAGGGTGGTCGGGTCAGCGGATTTAAATTCAGCCATCGCAGGAGCTTCGGCTGGTTCTTCGGCAGCGGGGGCTTCAGCAGCAGGAGCTTCCGCTGCAGGGGCTTCGGCAGCGGGTTCTTCCGCGGCAGGAGCTTCGGCAACGGGCGCGCCGCAGGCGGCAAGCATCATGCTTGCAACGACCAGCAGGCTAAGTAGTGCAAATAGTTTACGCATATTTCTTCTCCTCACATTGAATCAGAATATTAGAAACGGTACTCCATTGGCATGGTAAATAGTGAATATCTGCTCGATTTCACCACCTCCTTTTTCGCTAAACTTTGTGACAGGCCACAAAATGACCTGGTTTCACCTCACGGAATTCCGGCTGGCTGATGTCGCACAGGCCAATCTCGGCAATCGGACAGCGTGTGCGGAAACGGCAGCCCGAGGGCGGGTTGGCCGGAGAAGGAACATCACCCTGCAAAATGATACGGCTTCTTTTTTCTTCCAGGATCGGATCCGGGATCGGAACCGCCGAAAGCAGGGCCTGGCTGTAGGGATGCAGAGGCTCATGATAAAGCGTATTGCGATCAGCCAGTTCAACAATCACCCCCAGGTACATCACCGCGATGCGATCCGAAATGTGACGCACCATAGAGAGATCGTGGGCAATAAACAAGTAAGTCAGGTTGTATTGCTTTTGCAGTTCTTCGAGCAAATTGACAACCTGGGCCTGGATGGAGACATCCAGCGCAGAAATCGGCTCGTCGCAAATGATAAACGAGGGCTGGAGAGCCAGGGCGCGGGCAATGCCAATACGCTGGCGCTGTCCACCTGAAAATTCATGCGGATAACGGGTGGAAAACGCCGGATTAAGGTTAACCTGCGCAAGCAACTCGCGGACCCGATCCTCGATTCCGCGCCCGCTGGCAATACCATGCACCAGCAGCGGCTCGCCGACAATCTCACCAACCGTCATACGCGGATTCAGGCTGGCATATGGGTCCTGGAAAATCATCTGCATTTTGCGGCGCATCTGGCGCATCGGCTCAGGTTTGAGATTGGCCAGGTTCTCACCTTCGAACTCCACACTGCCCGAGGTGGGCTTGTAAAGTTGCAGGATCGTCCGCCCGGCAGTCGATTTGCCGCAGCCGGATTCGCCAACCAAGCCCAGGGTTTCGCCCTGGTAAATATCAAAAGTGATACCGTCCACTGCGCGCACTGCGCCAACCTGGCGCTGGAAAACCCCGCGGAAAATCGGGAAATGTTTTTTTAGTTCATGTACCTTGAGAAGAACCTTGTGGTTTGCAGACATTAGCGCTCCTTCCCAGTCTTGACATCCACCCAACAGGCCACCCGATGCTCGGGAGCAACTTCGCTCAAAACAGGATTTTCTTTCCAGCAGCGATCCATCACCCATTTGCAACGCGGAGCAAAGGGACAAACGTTCGGTTTCTGATACAAGACAGGCGGCATGCCTTCAATGGAAAACAGGCGCTGGCGCTCGGTCTCGTCGATGCGGGGCAGGCTGCCCAGCAGCCCAATCGTGTAAGGATGACTGGGGTTGGCGTAAAGTTCCTTCACCGGGGATTCTTCGATGATGAAGCCGCCGTACATAACCAGCACACGGTGGGCAAGGTTCGCCACAACGCCCAAATCGTGCGTGATCCAGATCACGGTCATGCCCAATTCGGCGCGCAGGCGCTTGACCAGATCGGTAATCTGGGCCTGGATGGTGACATCCAGCGCGGTGGTCGGTTCGTCGGCAATCAAAATCTGCGGACTACACGAGAGCGCCATGGCGATCATAACACGCTGGCGCATGCCCCCTGAATACTGATGCGGATAATCTTTTAGCCTGTCTTTTGCGTTGGGAATTCCGACCATTTCGAGCAGTTCGGCGGCCCGGTCGCTGGCCTGCGATTTGTTCATGCCGAGGTGCAGCATGAGCGGTTCTTCCAATTGGCGGCCAATCGTCAAGACCGGGTTGAGGGAGGTCATCGGGTCCTGGAAAATCATGCTGATTTGGGCGCCGCGCACATGGCGAATTTCTTCCTTGGACATCTGGAGCAAATCGCGTCCATTGAAAATCGCCTTGCCAGCCGTCACCTTTCCGGGAGGCGAGGGAATCAGCCCCAACACGGACAGCATCGTTACACTTTTTCCACAACCACTCTCGCCAACGACCCCTAGTGTCTCCCCCTCTTTTACTGCAAACGAAACGCCATTCACTGCATGAACCACGCCATCGGGCGTGCGGAACTGGGTCTCCAGTCCCTGAACATCCAACAAGATATCAGGCATCCGCGTATTCCTTTGTATTATGAATGGATTGCACTTATTAACCAAGGATTAATAAATGCAGACAGAATTATACACAAGTTCAAGGAAAAAAGTCAAAGAGAAGAATGGCGAATGTCATGTGATTTGGGTTATACATGTAACCATTGAACATGCAGCGGCGAAAGTAGCAAACTCTTCTTGCGCAATCCAATTGGGAAAGCGATAATAGGGACAGCTTTGCTTCACAAGGCAAGCTGAGAAAGCAGCAGGCATGAAAAATTTATTCAAAAAACTTACCCGAATGCAATGGCTGGCCATCGCGCTGATTATCCTTGGGGCGGCAATCATGTTCCCACGCGCCAGGGGCATGCTGGATTTCTACAAGGAAGCCCGCTACGCGGCTGAAAACGATTTTGCCTCCGGTGACGTTTCCCCCGATTTACTGCGGCCGTGGATGAGCATCCGCTATGTGGCGGTTGCCTACGCCGTTCCCCAGCAATACCTGTTCGATGCAGCCAATATCAAGCCCCGCAAAGAAACCAGCATGGTTTCGATCCAGCGCCTTAACCAGAAGATGGGACTGGGTCAGGTGGATGGAGAACCAGCTTTGCTGAAAACCGTTCGCGGCGCGATTGCCGCCTATCGCGCCAACCCGGTAGCAACCGGGCTGCTCGAAAAGCGCGTCGAAGGCTGGATGACAGCCCAATACGTAGCAAACAGCACCGGGATTGCGGTCGATGCGATCCTGGCCGCAGCCAATATCCCGGCCAACGGCAATATCCACAAACCTTTTGATTTCTTGAGCGAGGAATTGAATTATCCTGGCGGACCAAAAGCGCTGGTCAAAGCTGTGCAGGATTTTCTTGAGCAGGAAGAGCAACCATGAGCACAGACCTGGCTTCGCTGGCCCTGGGATGGATCGCCGAGTATGGCGCACCGATGGTGGCAACATTGTTATTTATGGGCGGACTCGGCCTGCCCTTGCCGAGCACCCTGCTGGTTATCGCTTCCGGCGCGTTTATCCGCCAGAGCTTGCTGGATACCGTCTCCACCCCCCTGTTGGGTTATCTCGGCACCGTTGCCGGCGATGCGTCCTTATACACGATTGGTTTTTTCGCCAGCGCGCGGCTCGAAACCCGCTTCGGACAGACCAGCGCCTGGAAAAACGCTCGCAGCCTGTTTGCAAAGCGCGGCGGGCTAGCAATTTTTCTCACCCGCTGGTTATTAACCGCCCTGGCCTTCCCGGTTACGCTGATTGCCGGCAGCAGCCGCTACCCCTTCCGCAGATTCTTCGCTTATGTATTGATCGGCGAATTATTCTGGTTCATCATCTATGGCGGATTGGGTTATGCCTTCGGCAGTCAGTGGGAACTGATCAGCGACTTTATTTCTGATTTCAGCGGATTTATCCTGGGCGGCATCATCCTGGGAAGCGGGGTATACCTTTTGTTCAAGTTTGGCAAAAATACGCCCCCGGCACAGGAATCATAGCTCTGCTTCCGGTTTGGCGGTCAAGCCCTTGCGCATGGCATACAGCGCAGCCTGTGTTCGATTCTCAAGATGCAGCTTCGCCAGAATATTGCTTACATACTTGGCTATCGTTCTTTCATTGACAAACAATTCCAAAGCTATTTCCTGGTTACTATAACCGCAACCAATCAAGCGCAGCGTATCCATTTCGCGCTGGGTGATGGATGGGGCCGCGTGGCCCATCTCGACCAGCGGCTCCCGGTTAATTTCCCGAATAACACGCAGCGCGATCGATGGCTGCAAGCAGGCCAACCCGCGCGAAACATCCCGAATGGCCTGGAATAGCTGCTCGCGCATGACATCCTTGAGCAAATAGCCAAGAGCGCCGGCCTGGATCGCCTTAAAAATCAACTGATTCTCGGCAAATCCCGAGAGAACCAAAATCTGGGTGTTGGGGGAAATTTGCTTAATCTGGGGGATTGCACTTAACCCATCGCAATTGGGCATTACCATATCCAGCAAAACAACATTCGGCCTGACCTGATTAAGCATCTCCAACGCCTGGAGGCCGTCCCTGGCCTGGCCAACAACCTCAATATCAGACTGGTACGACAAAATCGTAACCAATCCTTCCCGCACCATATTATGGTCGTCCACCACCAAAACCCGGATTCGTTCCAAGTCCGCCCCGCTCCGTTAGAAATGCTGACTTTATCGTGTTATTGACATTTACATAAATCGATTAAGATAGGGTTATGACATGGATACCGAGAAAACTAACCCGAGAACAAATGTCAGAGCGGCGCACAGAAGGAGTGCGTATGCTGCAAGCTGGCGAAAAAAGTC
>JAEWVF010000036.1 GCA_023459215.1 Chloroflexota bacterium | reverse complement strand
TGTCCACCGCAGCCTTCGAGACGCTATACGGCGCAAGCTGCGGAATATCCTTGATGCCCGAAGTCAGGTTGATGATGCGCCCATAGCCGCGGCGCTTCATCTCCGGCGCAAAGGCGTTGCACAGGGCAATCATAGAGAACAGGTTGACCTGAAAAGAGTGCTGCCATTCGGCCTGGGTAATGTCCCAGATCGGTTTCCACTCGTTCTGGATGGCGGCGTTATTGTAGAGAATATCCACCTGACCCGGCCCGGCCTTGACCGCCTGAATCAGGGCCTCGACATTCTCGGCGCTATCGAGTGTACCTGCGACGGCAAAGGTTTGCACGCCCAACCCCTTGAGTTTTTCAACCGTTTCACGGGTATTTTCCAGGCTGCGGCCATGCACAATCAGGTTGCACTTGCGCTGCGCCAATCCCCAGGCAATTTGCTGGCCGATGCCGCGGCTGGAACCGGTCACCAACGCCCATTTGTTTTCAAGTAATTTCATAATTTTCTTCCTTCCTTGATGAGAAACTCTGTCCCAACCACAAGGATAATAGAACAATAATTCTATCACCATTGCGGAAGCAAATCAATTTCCAGACGGCATTTTTCCGGGCAAGCAAACACCCCGCATCAAAACCGCGGGGTGTTTGCGTATCGCTGAAAAAGTTTAAAAACCGCTCAAGGCATCGGGAACGGCATCGAGAATATCACCGGCCAAAACGGAGGCGGCCGCGCCAACCTTATCGGCAGCGAGCAAGCCTGCCTGGGCATGAATCCAGGCCCCGGCCAGGGCGGCCTCGTAAGCATCCATCCCCTGGGCGCGCAGGCCAACAATCAAGCCAGCCAGGACATCTCCACTGCCAGCGCGGGCCAGGGCCGGGTGCGCCACCGGAATGATGGCTGCGCGACCATCCGGCGCGGCCACAACCGTAAAAGCGCCTTTCAGCACGACGACGTGGCCCCACTCGGCGGCAAATTTGAGCGCCGCATTCAGGCGGTCAGCCTGGATGGCTTCCTTGTCCAGCCCGGTCAGGGCGGCCATTTCGCCGGGATGCGGGGTCAGGATGGTGTTCTTCGGCAGCAAACCGGCCCAATTTTCGATTTTGGCCAGCAAGCGCAAGCCGTCGGCATCCACCACCAGCGGCGGCAGGCCAGCCTGTTCTATCTCCCTGGCTTCGCTTTCTTTGTGGACAAACCCTATCCCGGCAGTTTTACGCGCGGCAGATTTGCCCTTCAGCAGGGTTTCGATAAATTTGGCAGTCGCATCTTCCGCGCCCAAGCCGGGGCCAATCAATAAAGCTGTGGCGCGCTCGAAATTCTTGGACAGTACCTCAACCGCGCCAGCCGCTATCGAACCCATTTCGTGCGGGAGCAAAGCCCAGGTCGCCTCGGGGAAACTGCCCGCCAGCATCCCTTGCAGCGGGCCGGGGACAGCCATCTGCACCAGTCCCGCCCCGGCGCGATAGGCGGCTTTGCCCGCCAGCAGGGCCGCACCGGGATAATTGAGCGAGCCTGCCGCGACCAGGGCCGTGCCAAAAGTGCCTTTATGGGCATCGGAGGGCCGCTCGGGCAGGAATTCAGCCACGAGTTCATCGTCGGCAACTTCATGGCGCACCGCCTGCCAGCTTTTCTCCTCGGACAGGCCGATTTCAACCACGCGAATTTCACCCACCAGGTCAAAAGCCGGCAGTTGCAGCAACCCGCGCTTGACGGCCGCCATGCACACGGTCAGGCTGGCCGGAATAACCTCATCGGCCGCCTCGCCCGAATCGCAATCCAGGCCCGAAGGACAATCCACCGCGACCACATAGGGCGGCCAGGCCATACTGGCAATCGCCTGGTTGGCGGCCTCCAAAACGGCGGCAATCTCAGGTTTTAGCGGCAGCTTGAAGCCGGTGCCAAGGATGCCATCCACGACCACATCGGCGGAACCGATAAAAGAGGAGAGCTTTTCAAAATCGGCATCTTCGGCAGCCAAAAGGATTTCACCGCCCGCCTTCTTGACACGCTCGACCAGCGGATCGCCAACAGCCTCGCGGCGGATGAGATAGGCGCGCACACGCCACTCATCGGCGGCCAGGTGCGCCAGCGCCACCAGCGCATCGCCGCCGTTGTTGCCAGGGCCGACCAGCGCCAGCGCTTCGCGGCCTTCCGCGCCATAGGCCAGCACCTGGATTTCCTGGGCCAGTCCATGACCGGCGTTTTCCATCATTTTGGCATAAGTCAGGCCATTGGCGTCGGCCTCCTGCTCGATAGCGCGCATTTCTGCAACAGTAACCAGTTTCATGCTCAACTCCTTTATTAAATAGCCCACCCTGCCGTCAGGACGAGGGCTGCCGCAGGGGGAGTGGCTCTTCACGTTTGACACGGACAGGGTAGGCAAAAAAATATTCCAAGCCTGTGTGCTAGGAAATCTTACCCCATTGTAGTTCAAACGCTAAGATTTCGCCACCCATGTTAAACACAATTCTGATAACTTTTCGGCAGTGGGCACACCAGTTTCAGCATCCCAGCCGCGGGCAAGGTAGTAGGCCGCCATCATCTCATCGAACGGGATGACAAAGCCAGCCGCGCCGCCCTCGGCATAAGCGCGCAGGAGCGGCTTGGGCAGGGTATCGCTGGCGCGCGTCAGGCCAAGTTTCAGATTGATCAGGCGCTTCAGGTTCCAGGCGCGCTCGCCGCAGCGCAGCAAATCAGCCAGAGTCCAGTCAAAGCCGCAAGCGGCATTGACCAGGCCCAGCATGGTCTCAGGCGAAACATTGGCAAAAACGCACAAAACCAGGGCATTGTTGACAGTGCGGAAGTCCTGGTGGCGGGCCACGTTGGTGGCTTTCTCAGCCCCGGCGTGACGGTCGAAAAATTCCATGCCCAGACTGGCATCCACCTGGCCAATATCAGCCAGGAAATAATCGGACTGGTTGTGGCAGGCACCGCGCGGCGAGGTGGCATAGACAATCGCCATGCCCGAAGCCCCGCGTGGGTCGTGATAAGCCACTTCCAGGCCGTTGACCTGGATGGCCTCATCGGGCGCGCCGAAATGCGCGGCCATTTTCCTGGTACCCAAAGCGAGATATTGGCCGAGTCCCTCGCGCCGGACCGTTTGGTGGATGAGCTGTTCGGCGGCTTCGGCGTTGCCCCACTCGAGGCGCAAACCACCCGTATCCTGTTCGCCGATTAAGCCAAGCTCCCAAAGCCGAAAGGCCAGGCCGATAACCCCGCTGGTTGAGATGGTATCGATGCCATAGCGGTCGCACAACTCGCCCAGGCGGGTGGCAGTGACCGGGCTAGTCAACCCCAGGTTGGGGCCAAACCCGACCAGGGTTTCGTATTCCGGGCCTTTGCGTTTCTCGCCATCTTCGAGGCGCACCACCCGGCCACAGGCAATCACGCAGGCATGACAGGCGGCCTTGCCAACCAGAATACTCTCGGTCACGCTCGCCCCGGAAATCTTATCAGAACCTTCAAGCACGCCGACGGAGAAATATTTTTTGGGCTGCTCGCCAAGGTAATCCAGGTAATCGGCAGCGCCGGCCGAACCCAGGCTGGAGAGCACGCCCGTTAGCGGATCGTTTTTCAGGGCGCGGTTGGCTTCAGCCCGGCGCGGCCCATAGGCTTCAGCGTCCAGCACCGGGACTTTGCCGGAGCCTTTGACCGCAATCGCTTTCAGGTTCTTGCTGCCCATGACCGCGCCCAGGCCGGTCCGCCCGGCGACACGGCCGTGGTCGCAAAGCAGCAAGGCGAAGGGCAACATCTGTTCACCGGCCACGCCAATGCCAAGAACGCGTGTTCCGCTGATCCCGTTTTGACGGTTTTCCTGCTGGATGGCTTCCTGGACTTCATAGGTGTCTTTTCCCCACAGAAAATCCGCATCTCGAATTTCGACTTTCGAATCTCGAATACTCAAACAGACCGGTTTTTTGGCTTTTCCGGTAATCCAGACGCCGTCCCAACCGGCCATACGCAGTTCGGGGCCGAAAAAGCCGCCGCAGTTCGATTCCGCCCACAGCCCGGTAGCGGGACTCTTGCCGCAAACGACAAAGCGTCCGACAGTCGGGCCAGCCGTCCCGGAGAGCGGGCCGTTAAGTACCAGCAGCGGCGACTCTGGCGAAAGGGGATCCAGTTCACGGGTCAGCGAGTCCCAGAGCAGACGCGCTGCCAGCGCGGAACCGCCTAAATAGTCCCGTTCAAACTCGGTTGGGATGGTAAATATCTCGATTTTTCCAGAAGATAGGTCTATTTTAAGAATGGGTTGCATGGGTTTGATTATACCTTTCCCAGCCGGTCAAAATGCTGGTTGTATTTGCAAAAATCCGTCTGTATAATTAGACAAACGTCTAACGAGCCAAAGGAGAACAATCGATGACATCTGTACAAGTAGAAAAACTCATTCATGCGCCAGTTGAAGCCACCTATCATGCCTTCACCAATGCAACCGCCCTGCGTGAGTGGCTGTGCGATGTGGCGACCGTGGTTCCGCGCCCAAATGGCCGGATTTATTTATGGTGGAATGACGATTTTTATTCGAGCGGCCACTTTTTTGAAACGGAGCCAGATAAAAAAATACGTTTCCGCTGGTTTTCGAATATCGACCCCGGCCCGAGCGAAATCACGGTCAGCTTTGCGGCCCAGGGTGATGGCACATTGGTGACCATGACCCATAGTGTGCCCGAAGGCGAGGATTGGGCCAAACGGGCGGAAGGTTTCGGGGCCGAATGGCAGCAAAGCCTGGAAAATCTGGCCTCAGTGTTGGAAACCGGCAAGGACTTGCGCATCGTCAACCGCCCGATGCTTGGAATCGTGCCCAGCGACTTCAGCGCCGAAATCGCCCAACACATGGGCGTTCCGGTGACGGAAGGGTTGCGGCTGGACGATACGGTTGAAGGCATGGGGGCGCGCAATGCCGGGCTGCGCAAGGATGACGTTATCGTCGGGGTAAATGGCCAGAGCATCGACAATGACTTTGGCAGTCTCCTGAACGCAATCCGCGGCAAGAAAGGCAGTGACACCGTCTCGGTCAGCTTCTATCGCGGCCCAGAAAAACACGAAGTGCAAATGGAACTCAGCCGCCGGCCAGTGCCCGAAGTGCCGTTTGATCCGCAAGAGTTGGCCAGGGCGGTGCACGAACCGTATATCAGCGCGCTGGCAGATTTACGGCAGGTTTTTGCCGGGATAAGCGACGCGCAGGCCGCCCGGCGCCCGCAACCCGGCGAATGGAGCGCGCTGGATACGATTGCGCACTTGATTCATATCGAGCGCAATAACCGCCAGTTCATCGACGAACTTGTCCAGGGCTTTGAACGCGCCGGGGATGATTTCGGCGGAAACATCGATGCGCACGTGCGCGCCACCGTCCAGACCTATCCAAGCATCGAGGCCATCCTGGCTGAATTGGAACGCAATGTGGCCGAAAATGTGGCGTTCATCGGCAACCTGCCGCCGGAATTTGTGGCGCGCAAAGGCAGTTACTTCCGCATGGGCTGGGGCATGATGCAGGCCACCGCCCACATCCATGCCCACACCGAGCAAATCAAAGCCGCCCTGGCGGCGGCAAAATAACACAGTAGGGGCGCAGCAATGCTGCGCCCCAACAATATTTAAGCCAAATTAAACGGCAATTTTAGCAGCCGCTGACCGGTCAGGGCAAAAACGGCGTTCGCCACCGCCGGAGCAACCGGGCCGAGCGGCGGCTCGCCCAGGCCAAAAGGCCTGTCGCCGCTCGAAACAAGCTCAACCACGATCTCAGGCGCGGCGGCGTTGTTCAGGAACTGGTACGCGCCAAAGTTGATCGGCGTCAGCGATCCATCGCGGACAGTGGTCTCCTCAAACAGGGCCGAACTAAGGGCCATATTCATGCCGCCTTCCATCTGGGCGATTGCGCCATTCGGGTTAACGAAGAATCCGGCATCGACCACACCGGTCAGCCTATGCACACGGATTTTGCCGTTCTCCACCGAAACCTCAGCCACACAAGCCACAATCGTATTAACATCGTAGCTGAGCGCCACGCCGCGCGCGCGACCCGCCGGGGCAGGTGTATCCCAGCCTGATTTTTCGCGCACCACTTGCAGCACCTTTTTCATGCGCTCACCCATCTCATCCAGCGGCAGGTTGACGATGCGGAAGTCAATTGCATCCATGCCAACCTTGACCGCCAGCTCATCGATGAACGACTCTATCGCAAACAGGTTCGGCAGCAGCCCCAGCCCGCGCCACCAGCCGGTTTTCATCGGCAGATCGGCCATCCAGGCCTCAACGCGCTTATTGGGTATCCCATAGCGGATTTGCGCGCCGCGGTATGCGCCAAAATCAGCACCCATCACCGCGCTGACAAAGACCGGCAGGAAGGGGAAGGCCACCTGTCCGCTGACCTGTTTGTGCTCCAGCGCATCGATCAGGCCGTTCTCGCGCACGGCAGCCCGCAGGCGCGAACGCGAAGGCGGGCGCACAAACCCATTCTGGAAATCCTCGGCCCGCCGGTAGCCCAAATGCACCGGACGCCCAACCGCCTTTGAAAGCCGGGCCGCCTGAACCGCCGGGACGCTGTTGACTTTCTGACCAAACCCACCGCCCAGGAAGGTTGGGATGACCACCACCAGTTCCTCGTCCATCTCAATCGCGCGCGCCACGGCCCGGCGCACCCCGACCGCCGTCTGGGTCGAGGCCCAAACCGTTGCCCCGTCAGCGCGCACATCCGCCGCCGCGCTTTGCGGCTCCATGTGGGCATGGTAAGCCATCGGCGAGAAATATTCGGCTTCAAAAACATCCGCGCCGCTCAACTTCGAACCGGCGTTGCCTTCCTCCTGCACCGTCACGCCGCGCCCGTTACCGAACTGGATGATCTCATCGATATCGGCCTGCTGCCAGACTTTTTCCTCGTTCCATTCCAGATCCAGCGCGCCGAGCGCATTCCAGGCCTGGTCGCGCCGTTCGGCCACCACCCCGGCAAAATCTTCTTCCAAAACCACCTTCACCACACCGGGCAGGCTTTCCGCGCCGCCCGCCGACGCACTTTTCAATGTCGCACCAATTTTGGCGGGCATCGCCACCGCACCGTAGAGCATGCCCGGCAGGCGCACATCGAAACCATACTCGGTCTTGCCGAGCACCTTGTCGCGCAAATCGACGCGCGGCATGGCTTTGCCGATATAGCGGAAATCGGAAGTTTTCTTCAACGCTGGCAGTTCTTCAGGAATCTGCCATTCTTTCACCGCCTGGACAATTTCGCCGTAGGACACGTTCTTACCCGCATCCTGTCTCGCCGTTACGAAGCCGTTTTCAGCAACGACAGCTTCCGCCCCCAGCCCGAGCAGTTTCGCGCCTTCGAGGCGCAGCATCTCGCGGACGGTTGCACCCGCCTGTCGAATGACGCTGAAAAGCGAGGAGGTCGAGTTGCTGGCCGAAGTCCCGACCGGATCATCCAGCCCTTTGCCGGTACCGACATTGAGCACGGTCAGCGCATCCCAGGGCACATCCAACTCATCGGCGGCGGCCTGCGCCAGGGTGGTGTGAATGCCCTGACCCATCTCCACCTTCGGAATATAAACCTTGAACGAATTATCCGTTCCAATCTCGAACCAGGCCAGCGGGACGGCATCCACACTCGAGGGCGGGCCGCCCGCCGAATCGAGAAATTCGGCCAGTTTCAGGCGCGCATAAGGCAAAACGCCCAGGGTCACGCCAAAGTACAGGCCGCCAGCCACGCCGGTCAAAACAAGGAAATCGCGGCGACTGAGCTTGCGTTTGGTTTGCGGGGTTTTCTCGCTCATCCTAGCCTCCCGCCGCAATCTCGGCTGCGCGCGCCACGGCCTGGCGAATGCGCGGATAGGTTCCGCAGCGGCACAAGTTTTTGTCCATTGCCGCGATGATTTCCGCTTCGCTCGGGTTCGGGTTGCCTTCGATAAAAGCCGCAGCGGTCATCATCTGTCCGCTCATGCAGTAGCCGCACTGATGCACCTGCAACTCGATAAAGGCCTCCTGCACCGGGTGCAGTTCGAGCGCGCCATCCGGCAATTCGGTTGCCAGCCCCTCCAGGGTGCGGATTTCCTTCCCGGCAGCCTGCGAAAGCATGGTGATACAGGAACGGGTTGGCGCGCCGTCCAGGTGGACGGTACACGAGCCGCAAATCCCGACCCCGCAGCCGAACTTCGTCCCGGTCAGGCCGAGTTCATCGCGCAGCACCCACAGCAGCAACCGGTCGGGGCTGTCCGCAACAGTAAATTCTTTACCATTAATTGATAAGTTCATAAATTCTCCTCTCTGAATTGGTAAAAGTAATCTATCATATTTGACTCCAAAATCCTATCAGCTTTTAGAAATTAAACAAAATAAGGTAAAATTCTCTAAATAGGTCTGCTATACGCAACAAAAGGGAGATAATTTATGTCAGGACAGCTCTACTTCCAATGGCAAAATGAATATTTACTGAAAACCATTTATCCTTTGCGCGAAATGAAACTGCGCGACTTCCTGACCTACTTTGCCGAAATCGATATCTGGGCAGAATACAAAACCAAAGACGCCGCGGCGCTCAAAGGTGAAGTTGCAGCTTATCATGCCGCCCAGGCTCAACTGGCGCGGCGCGCGCTGGATGAGTACAACGAAATGCGCGCTTACTTTCTCCAGCCAGATATGTGCGCCTTCTACACCGAAAAACTGGGCGATGTCGATGAGACCGAACTGAACAAAATCAACCAGATGCATGCGCTTTTCATCCAAAACCTGCCCAAGCTGGCGGATGTGCGCAAGGAGAAATACTTCATCAGCCAGTTCGAGCCGCAATGGGTCAACCGCCGCACGGAGGCCCGCCGTCTGATTGCCGGCAAAAAACGCCGCATTGATGGAATCGCGCCAGAACATCCCAAGCGCCCGCAAGAATTGCAAGAACTGGACAAAATGGAAGATGTCATGCTGGCCATGGTGGACGAAGAACTGATCCGCCTGCGCAAATTCATCAAAGCCTTTGAAAAAATCGAGGCGCGCCGCCTGGAGATTTTCAAAGCCAAGGAAACCGCGCGCAGACGCCTCGATGAAATCAAGAGAAAACTACCCGTTCTTGAAACCAACCTGCGTCCGCTGGAGGCCAAACACGAAACGCTCTCGGCAGAACTGGCGCGGATGAAAACGCCGCCCGACCCCGCCAAAGCCGAAAAACACTTCGCCAGCCCCGATCCGGCCCCGCTCTACGGCGCAAATCTTGAATCTAGTTTTCTCAAGAAACTGACCGAAATGCGCAAATCCCTGATCAACGAATACGGCTATGCGGGGAACAAAACCCTGTGCTTGCGCAATCACCTGTTTGCCTGGCAACAAACGCTCAAGGAATTGGAAAAAGAAGCAGTCACCCTAGAAACGAACCTGCGCAATATGCCGGCCACCTGGGCGCGCCGGGCCGAGAGCGAAAACCGCCTGAAACAACTGCGCGAAAACACCCTGGGAACGATGAAAAATGAGATTAGGCAATTGACCAACTTCCACGCCGGGCTGGAGGCGGTTGCCAAACCCAAAGCGGAGCTCGACAAGGCGATCAAAACCAAGGAACAGGAACTGGCGCGGATCGAAGCCAACCTGTCCATTTTCAGGAAAGATCACGAAGCCATGACTGCCGAACTGGCTCAGGTGGAAGCCACCCTGGCCGTGGATGAGGCCGCCGCTTTAACGGAATACAAGCCCGGCGGCGAAGTGACCGCGAAGCACATCGCCCGCTGGAAGGTGGAAGAGTATCAGACGAAGTTGGCGGCCAAAAATCGGGACGAACTGCTCGAGGAAATTGTCCAACGCTTCATCCAAACCCCGGAACGCTATCCACTCTGGCTGCAATACATGGTCATTCATTTTTCGGGGATGCGCTACAAAAGCGCGCACGGTTCCTGGGCCAGCCCGGTTGATTTCCTTAATCGCTGGCACGCCTTGCAAACCGAAAAATTGCTCAAAAGCCTGGATGATGCCGCTGTTGAAGTGCGCTGCAAACAAAAACTGGCCGAATATGCCGATACAGCCAAAGCCCCGGCCCTGGCCCGCGCCGTTGAGAAACCCTGGACAGGCAAACGCGAGATGCACCTGAAAGGGCTGGCCGCCAACGGGCCAAAAACCCGCCGAGCCGCGCTGACCGAAATCCTGCTGGACGAGGCGCGCTACGAACACAGCCAATGGAGCGAGGCAAAAACGCTCGAAACCCTGCTGGGGATGAAAAACCAGTTCCCCGGCTGGATGTGGAAGGAAATCGTTACCCTGACCCCGCTGCGCGTCAACCATGTTCAAGAGCCGCTTTGGGAAAAACTCTCGCCGGAGGAAGAAAAGCAGAAGAATGCTTACGAAAGCGGCGAACTGCGCGCCCTGGTCAACAAGTGGAAAGAAGAGAATATGTCCGGCTGGCGCGAAGAACACGAATGCACCCACCGGCTGATCGTGACCCGCGCCGTCTGCAACGAAACCGCCGAACACTGCCAGCACCTGCGCGGGCACAATCCACCCGGCGGGTTAACCTCCAAAGCACCCTGGTACATGAAACACGAAAAAGAGGGCACCATCTCCGGCCAGCCGCGCCCGTACTTCGTCCGCCCACGCAAAGCGGAAGATTTCACGGTCGGGGCGAGCGTTTTGTGGCTGAGATTCGTCGAGGAGGAGAAGAGTCCCTGGCGCATCGCCCGCCCGCTGGTAACAAAAAACGGCGATACATTGCTGGCATCCGAAGTGCTTGGCAATGCTTCGGCACGCTCAGCAACCGGCGGTTGGAAATACACCGAATCAGACATCGTCATCCGCACCCGTACTTATCAGAACGAGCAAAAACAAACCGTCCAACAGGAGCAATGGTTGCGCTGGATCCACGAGGCGACCGTAGCCGCGGTCGGCGAAACTGCCGAAGGGCCAGTGCTGCTGACCTTTGAGACCGCCCTGCCCGATGATGATCCCGGCCTGTCGTCAATCGGCCTATTCCGCATCTGGATGTCGAATGCGCTGTATATGGGTACCGAGGAGAACTATAACGGCTCTTTCGTCGGCTTCGTACCTGAGGGCCAGTTGCCAATTGAACACCTCGAAGAAATGCTGGATTGGAATAAAATCCTGCAGCGCGAAATCCTGCCACCCGCGGAATTGGAGGCCTGGCGCAAGAAATATATCAGGCACCAATAATGGTTTAAACTATCGAATGTAAAATTGTTGGGGCAGAGTCCGCGATTGGATTCGCGAGAAACAAGCTTCCGGTATTTTTAGAGCACTTGCCGTAAAACAGCAAGTGAAAGGCAAAGATTTCGATGAAACCATGATAACATTCATGCTTCATCGACAAAACATAGCTGTTAAAAAGCTTGGGATTCACTGAATTCACCCCACTTACAACCATATGACGCACAAACTCCAGCAGAAAATCACAGCACAACAATATCGCATCAGAAACCTGATCGAAAAAAACAACCACATATTACACCCAGCCTTAGTATTATCGCTACTTTGCGTTTTGGCCTATGGGATCATAATCCCATGGCTTGGCCATGTTTACGAGGAATGGCACTTCATATACTACAACAGCTTGGACAATGGGAATGGGTTAAACGATATTTTTCACTATGATGGTCATCCACAATCAATTTGGTTCTACAAGCTCTCATTCGCAATCCTAGGAATTTCTCCAACCGCTTGGCATCTCTTCTCGCTAGCAAATAAGTTACTTAGCGTAATACTGTTTTGGGTTTTACTTAACGAGATATGGAAGGAAAAAGTAAAACAAACTTTCACTGTTGCTTTACTTTTCGGTATATATCCTTTTTTTACATTGCAGGCTTTCGCGATAGCTTACAGCGAAGTATGGTTCAGCTTCTTTGTCCTTTGGTTATCCTTTTTCTTTAGCATTAAAGCCATACGTCAGCCCGATCGTTTTTGGTACTGGACTCTCCTGGCAATATTTGCAAAAACGGCACATATTTTTAGCAGCGAATATACCTGGTTTTTAGAAATGCTAAGGCCTTTGTTGTTTTTTCTCGTCTTCCCTAATGAACTGCCCATCACAAAAAAAATTCGCAAAACGGCTTTGGCGTGGTTACCCTATTTTATCTATTTTTTCACATCGATTATCTGGAGAGGCTTTTTCTATCAACCCCTGAGAAAATCCTTTCGAGTAGATCATTCAATGTTTGAGAATCCGTTATCAACAGCGATTAATATGCTACGGCACATGATACCCGATTCGCTGCTTACATTATTTAGTTCATGGGGAGTAACCGTCAACCCCAACTTCTTTGATTTTTTTCGTGTTGAAAATCTATTCGTGTTCTTCATCATGATCATAGGTGGTGGATTAACCTACCTGTATCTTAATAAAACTGAAAAAGATGCAACCATAACCGATACAACCAATAATAAATGGATAAGCCAAGCCATTTTCCTTGGGGTAGTAGGTATAATTGTTGGGTTGCTGCCATCTTATATCGCAGGGTATGCTATCTATCTAAGCGATTGGCCGGGAAATGCCCGCTTAGCAATAGCAGCTTTTCCGGGAGCCGCGCTTATTTTGGCCGCCTTGCTAGATTTGATGTTAAAAACAAAAGCAAAATTTGCTACTATCGCTATCATTGCTGCGTTAATGATAGGTTGGCAGCTTCGGGTTACAAACGATTTCCGCGAAATTTGGAAAAATGAAGCAAAACTCTTTCGTCAAGTTACCTGGCGCATACCAAACATCCGGCCAGGAACTACCATTGCTTACCTGTCCTCGCAAAAACCTGTTTTTACACCGGATGCCCCTGCCCGAATAGCAGCAGAAACTGACTACACCGTAGCACTGGCAATTAATTTTCTCTATGAAGGCAAGGCCTCATCTGAAGGAAAACTTCCGTATTGGTTTATTTCCGATAAAGCTTTCTCGCAGCTTGTAGAACAAAATAATCTTGAGGCATCGTTTCGAGAGCAACATGCAACTTTATTTTTTGAAGGAAATATGAAAAACATGTTGGTTTTCGAAAATAATGGTAAATGCATTCACCTACTAAAACCAGAATATGCCCAATATCCCAAATTACCGCCACTAATTAAGCAAGCAGCGAAAATATCCGATCCTAATCTGATCATCACAGATACAAACACAGCACCAGATGAGCTTTTGACCAGCATATTACCGAGGCAAACCAACCCCGATTGGTGCTATTATTACCAAAAAGCGGATTTAGCTGCCCAAATTGGAGATTGGCAAGAAATTGATCGTCTCTGGCAAGAATCACAAAATAGCCTATTGAAGCCTAGAGATGCATATGAGTATGTCCCTTTTATACAAGGTTACATCGAACTAAAAGAATTCTCGATCGCACTGGATTTAACGAGGCAAGCAACGCAGTTGAGTAAAGGAATAAAATCTATTCTTTGTGACCAATGGAAGCAAGCAGCAGCAATGTCATCGACAAAAGAAAGCGAGAAAGCTCTCCAACACCTCAAATGTGGACCCTAACTACAAGAAATCAGTTTTGGCAATATTCATTTACATCCGTAAAAAATCCACCAAAGCAAAAGCTCTGGTGGATTTTTTATAAGAGAATCGGGAAAATCTTACTACTAAAATTTCTTGCACGGTTCACTTTCGTTTTCCAATTCGACAAAGGTCGCCAATTATGTTATCCTTAAGTAAGCGCTTACATAAGCATTTTTTTTTGTGTTTTCCATCCCCCAATCCCAAGGAAATCTCCATGAGTGACAAAATCGAACAACTGATTGCCCAAATGAGCCTCGAAGAAAAAGTCAGCCTGCTGGCCGGAGCCGATATGTGGCACACCGTCCCGGTCGAACGGCTCGGCATTCCGGTACTCAAAGTCACCGACGGGCCAAACGGCGCGCGCGGCGCAGCCGGCAGCAACGGCCCGACCTCGGCCTGCACCCCTTGCGGCGCAGCCCTCGGCGCTACCTGGAACACCGAACTGGTCGAAGAAGTTGGCAAGCTGCTGGCTGAAGAAGTCAAAGCCAAAAGCGCGCACATCCTGCTGGCCCCGACCGTCAACATCCACCGCACCCCCACCGCCGGGCGCAACTTCGAATGTTACTCCGAAGACCCCTTCCACAGCGGAACCATCGCCAGCGCCTATATCAACGGCCTGCAAAAGAGCGGCGCAGGCGCGTGCATCAAACATTTCGTCACCAACGACCAGGAATTTGAGCGCAACTCAATCAGCTCCGAAATCGACGAGCGCCCCTTGCACGAAATCTATCTCGAACCCTTCCGCATCGCCATCGAAAAAGCAAAACCCTGGGCAGTCATGTCGGCCTACAACCGCATCAACGGCGTTTATGCAGCAGATAACGACTACACGCTATACGAAGTCCTGAAAGAACGCTGGGGCTTCGATGGCATGGTCATGTCCGACTGGTTCGGTACTTACGGCCCGGAAGCCGCCCAGAGCGGCCTCGACCTCGAAATGCCCGGCCCGGCGCGCTGGACCAAGTTCGAGCACGTACAAAAAGCGCTCGAATCGGGCCGCATGACCGAAGAAAAGCTCAATGACAAAGTCCGGCGCATCTTGCGTACCCTCGAACGCGCCGGGGCTTTTGAAAATCCGCAACTCCAGCCGGAAAAAGATGGCAACAACCCGGCCCATCGCGCAATCCTGCGCCGGGCCAGCGCCGAAAGCATCGTCCTGCTCAAAAATAACGGCAGCCTGCCGCTCGATGAGTCCAAAACCATCCTGGTGCTGGGCGAAAATGCCGTTTTTGCCCAAATCGTCGGCGGCGGCAGCGCGCATGTCAATGTCCCCTACGTGGTCACACCGTTGGAGGGGATTAAATCCCGCGCGAAGGGCGAAGTCCGTTACCATATCGGGACGCCGACTCACCGCAACCTGCCCACCGCTCCGACAGCCTGGCTCAAAGCCGAAAATGGACAGCCCGGCCTGACCCTGCGCGCCTATAGCAACGCCGAACTACAGGGCGAAGCCCACTCCACCGAAACCTGCGACCGTTTTAGCTTCTCGTGGTTCAACACCGAGATCCCCGCCCCCAATCCTGAGGCCTTCTCGGTTAAATTCAGCGGCACTTTGAGTGTGCCCGAATCCGGCCCCTACGATTTTGGCCTGACCAGCCTGGGCCTGAGCCGCCTGTTCCTGGATGGCGAACTATTGCTCGACCACTGGAGCGGCCGCAGCGATAAAGAGATGCTCGAAAAAGTGATCCCGGCCCAACTCGAAGCCGGGCGCAAGTATCAAATTGTGGTTGAGTATTCCTTCAGCGGCAAAGAACTCTGGCGCGGACTGCGCATCGGCCTGATGCCCTCCCTGCCCGCCGACTCGATTGCCGAGGCCGCTGAAATGGCCGCCCAGGCAGATGCGGTTGTCATCGTCGCCGGCCTGACCAACGAGTGGGAAAGCGAGGGTTTCGACCGCCCTGACATGGACTTGCCGCGCAAGCAGGATGAACTCATTACGCGCGTGGCCGCTGCCAACCCGAAAACAATCGTGGTGCTCAACGCCGGTTCCCCCGTTTCGATGCCCTGGGCCGACGAGGTGGCAGCCATCCTGCAATACTGGCTGCCCGGACAGGAAGGCGGCAACGCCCTGGCAGATGTGCTCTTCGGCGATGTCAACCCATCCGGCAAACTGCCCACCACCCACCCGCTGCGCTATCAGGATTGTCCCTCCTACATCAACTTTCCCGGTGAAAATGGCAAGGTTTTCTACGGCGAAGGCATCTTTGTCGGCTATCGCTATTACGAAAAGAAAGAAATGGCGGTGCGCTTCCCATATGGCTTCGGGTTGTCGTACACCACCTTCGAGTACAGCGACCTGAAACTGGACAAGGACTCCTACGGCCCCGCAGACAAAATCCAGGTTACGCTCACGGTCAAAAACAGCGGAAAACGCGCCGGGCAGGAGGTTATCCAGCTTTACATCCGCGATGAACAGGCCCGCCTGGCGCGCCCGGAGAAGGAACTGAAAGCCTTCGCCAAGGTCGCGCTCGAAGCGGGAGAGAGCAAAACCGTCACCCTGACGCTGGATCGCCAATCGCTGGCCTTCTACGACCCGTCGATTCCCGGCTGGCTGGCGGAGGAGGGCCGCTTCGAGGCGCTGGTTGGAGCTTCCTCGGCGGACATCCGCCTGCGGGCCGGATTCCACTATAGCGGCGACCCTCGCAGCGAAAGCGCGCGCGCGTTCAGCCTGGACAGCAAACTAAAAGACATCCTCGACAATCCCAAGGCCAGGGCTGTGCTCGAAAAACACATCCCCGAAGTGTTGGGTGCGCCCGAAATCCAGATGGCGATGAGCATGAGCCTGAACCAGATCACCCCCTTCGCCGCCGAAGTGCTAACAGAAGAAAAACTCAAAGCAATCGCAGCCGATTTGAAAGGCTAAAAGACACAAAAATGCCCCGGATTTTACTCCGGGGCATTTTTGTAAAAACTATTGTCCCTGGCCCTGCTGGCCCAGGTCGATGGCTTTCAACTCGAAATAAGCATCCATGACCAGTTTCACCATCGGTCCGGCCACGCTGGCGCCTTCGCCACCGTTGTAGGCAAAAGCCACGACGACAATCTCAGGGTCATCGTAGGGCGCAAAAGCGACCGTCCAGGAGTGGGTCGGCCAGGCGCCAAACTGACAACGATTGGCCGCCTGGGCGACATTGTCGCAGTATTCAGCGGTGCCAGTCTTGCCAGCGGCGGCATAGGGCGCATCGCCAAAAATATCGCGCAGGGTGCCTTGCGGGTCCGTTACGGCCAGGCGCATGCCCTCCTGGATTTTTTGAACAACCTCCGGGCGGACGGTTTTGATAATGCCGGTCTCGGTGCAAAAACCATCATCGCAAATAAAATCCTGGATGAGCGGATCAACCGTGATATCCCAGCGCTGAACCGGGGTGAAGGGGGAAATCCGGCGGCTCTTTACATCGTACAACCCAGGGGAAGGCATGTAACCACTGCCGCTATCTAAATCATCCAATTTGGGGCTGCTTGAGAAAGTGCCATCCGAATTTTCCCAAAACTCCAAAACACGGCCTTCGTTGTCGGTAATTTCGCGAATAAGAGTCGGCTTCATCAGCTTGCCATCATTGGCTACCGTCGCAGCGGACATCAAAACCTGCAAGGGCGTAGCCAGAACGTAGCCCTGACCAACCGAGGCGATATAAGTATCACCAGTCGACCAGTTTTCGCCCTGGTTGATACGCTTCCAGTCGCGGGAGGGAATCAACCCGTCCGCTTCAAAAATCAGCTCGATCCCCGAAGGCTGGCCGTAGCCCAAGGCGCGCGCATACTGCTCCAGGCGGTCGATCTCAAGGCCGTTGGGAATCTCATCCTTATAGCCCCCGCCCAGTTTATACATACAAACGTTGCTGGAATAGGCAATACAGCGCAGGAAGTCCAAACGACCAAAGCCTTCCGGGTTCAGCACGCCGTTACGGTTGTAAATCCAGTCGACGAATTGGCGCTCAAAACCGGGATCGTTGGGCGAAAAGGATTCGGTCAGCACCAGGAAGCCCGGCGTCTCGACCACCGTTGTCGGGGTGACAATGCCTTCGTTCAGCGCGCCCATCGCAGTCGTCAGCTTGAAAACCGAACCAGGCGGATACTCATCCGAAACCGCGTGATTGAGCAGCGGCTTGCGCGGGTCTTCAGAAATCTGTTCATAGTAATAGGCCGGAATCAAACGCGCCAGGCGATTGTTCTCATACGACGGGTAGGAAACCATCGCCAGCACTTCGCCGGTTTTCGGATTCATGGCAATAATCACACCACTGGAAATCTGGGTTCGCTGCAAGAAATCATTCCAGCCCTTGATCTCACGCGCAATCCCGGCATCGGCGGCTTTCTGCAAGCGCGTATCGATGGTCAGGGTCAGGTTGCTGCCCGGTGTTGTTGCCACCGGGGGTTCAAGATTGCGCAGTTCCTGTCCGGCAACATCGGTTTCGACAACGCGCCGGCCATTGCGACCGCCCAGAATATCCTGAAAATAGGCTTCTACTCCCGAATAGCCGACTTTGTCGCGCCGGGCGACAAACCCCAGCCCCTCGTAATATTCCACCTGGGCCGCCGGGATCGGCCCCAGGAAGCCGATAACAGTGGAGGTCAGGACACCCGTTGGATAATCGCGCGCCGGCTCAACCTGGATGGCCACACCGGGCCAGTCAACCGCTTTCTCGCGCACCTTCAACGCAATTTCTTCGCTGACATTACATTGAATCGGCACCGGGCTGTAGGGCGAGTTCGAGGCTCCCAACTCGACCAGTTGGGCAATACCAGGCCCAGGCACACAAGCAGCAAACAGTTTGGCCTCCTCGACTGTGCCGTTATTTACGGGCAGCCCGGTCAATTCGGAAAGCTGGCGATAAATCTGTTGAATATCGGAAATATCGTCCGGTTGCAGGGCCGGGGTAATCACAATGTTATAGGAAGCAACATTGCGCGCCAAAATGGAGCCATTCCGGTCGTAGATAATCCCGCGCGGGGCGGGGTCGCTAATCACAAGGGTGCGGTTATCGTCAGATTGCGCCAGGCGCTGGTCGAACTCCAGCACCGTCAGGCCAAACAGGCGGGAAACAACCGCAAAACCGGCGATAAAGAACGCTCCATATAAAATCCAGGCGCGCCAGGGTTGTAAATGGCCGCGAGGCAAAACATTTGTACTCATACAAGATCCTCCGATGGATAAACCCAAACCGCCAAATCACGCACCCAGGCGTGAACGGGAATTGCCAATAAGAAGTTCAGGAACAGGGTCGGCAGGGTTATCAAACTTAGGGCATCCGGCAAAGAAATGGGTGAACCCAAAAAACGCAAGGCCAGGTAAGAAACCGCGTGCATCCAAAGCGTGCCCAGGAAACTTACCGTAAACATGGCCAAAATTGGCAGTTGCCAAACCTGGCGCTGGATAAAGCGCGCCAGGATAACCACGCCAATATACCCGCTAAAATAAGCCAGCGGCGAGAGCGCGGAAAAGAAGGAGGCCAGCAACCCGGCGGCAATTGCCCACGTCCAGGCTGCTTTTACCCGCTCCTGCAACGCCCAGGCCGCCAGCAAAAGCAATGGCAAGTCCAATGTTCCGGAGAGCAAGGGAATACGGCTTACGATTGCCGTCTGGGTAATGAATACCAGCGCCAGCAAAGGGAAAGCTACCAGGTTTTTCATAATCAGGGGACAGGAATCAAGGGCGAAATGTCGACCGGACGAAAATCGGTCACAATTAGCACAATCTTGAGGGAGGCAAAATCGACCACCGGCTGGACCGAGGCCTGCTGGAAAATATCGCTGTCGCGCTTGCGCACATTGAGAATCTGACCAACAATCAAATCCGGGGGATAGCTGCCGCCCAGACCGGAGGTCAACAGCAGGTCGCCCGGCTCAAGGGCCAGATCCTGGGCGACCAAGTCCAGCGAGAGATCGCCGGAGACAGAACCGACCAGAACCACATCGCGCTCGGTTTCCTCCAGGCGGACGTTGACCGCCGAAGATGGATCGGTGATCAACTGTACGCGGGCCGCATTGCTGATGACCGCATCCACCCGGCCCACCAAGCCCTGGTCGGTAACCACCGGCATACCGCGACGGATGCCATCCGCCGAGCCGCGATCGATGATGATGTAGTGCAGGAAGGGGCTTGGGTCGCGGCCGATGACTGAGGCAGCCGTATAAACATTCTCAGGGTTGGCACGCGAAAAATTGACCAGGGCTGCCAGGGACTGGGTTTCGGAAACCTGGCGCTGGTATTGCACCACCTGGGCCTGCAAACGGGACACTTCTTCCTGTAAACTGGCATTCTCCTGGCGCAGGGTGGTGGCATCGCGCGGCAGGGTAATAAACTCTTGAATTGCCACAAAGCGGACAGATATCCAGGATTGCACCGAAACCAGGGTGCTATTCAACCCGGTCGAAAAAATATTAAGATAGCCCCCCAAGGCCAAAGCCAGCACACCGGCGATGAGCAGAAATACAACAACTGCCTGCACAGAGCCTGAAAACGAATCTTTCATAGTGAATTTCTAAAGTACAACCAATTGTCTTAAAGAAACCGGTTAAATTTTTGTATTAAGGTGTAGTTTACACCATTATCCAACCCGGTGACGGGTGCTGCCCCGCTCCAGGCTAACCAGGTAATGGCGCATGTTCTCAAAATCGCTCAGCACCACGCCCGCGCCGCGCGCCACACAAGTCAGCGGGTCTTCCGCCTGCCAAACGCGCAGGTTCAATTCATCCGCCAGGCGCTCGGCCAGCCCCTGGAGAAGCGCGCCGCCGCCAGCCAGACAGATGCCGGTATCCATCAAATCCGCCACGACTTCGGGCGGAACCTCGTCGAGCGCATCGCGGATGGTATCCAGGATAACCTGCACCGAACCGGAAAGCGCATCGCGCATTTCGACCGAGGAAACTTCAACCGATTCGGGCAAGCCTGTAACCAGGTTACGCCCGCGAACTTCCATGGTTTTTTCCTGGGGCAACGGATATGCCGAACCAATCTTCATTTTAACCTGTTCGGCAACACCTTCGCCAATCAGCAGGTTATATTTTGTGCGAATATACTGGACGATGTCCTGATCCATTTCGTCGCCGGCCACGCGCAGGGAGCGGGCCACAATCACCCCGCCCATCGACATGACCGCAACTTCGGTTGTGCCGCCGCCAATATCGACCACCATCGAACCTTTGACGTCGGCCACTGGCAGCCCCGCGCCCAGCGCAGCAGCAACCGGCTCCTCGATCAGGTAGGCATCCCGCGCGCCAGCCGACATGGCGGCATCGTACACCGCCCGTTTTTCAACCTCGGTCACGCCCGCCGGAATACCAATAATGACCCGCGGGCGGGCAAAAGGGACAATGCTTTGTTCATGAACCTGCCCAATGAAATAATTGAGCATATCTTTGGTAACGCTAAACTCTGAAATAACCCCATCGCGCACCGGACGAACCGCCAGGATATTGCCTGAGGTGCGGCCCATCATTTCCTTGGCCTTCAAGCCGACCGCCATCGGTTCACGGGTGCGCTTGTCGACAGCAACCCAGGATGGTTCGTTAATTACAATACCTTTATTTCGCACAAAGACCAATGTATTGGCCGTGCCCAAGTCAATCCCAATATCAAGTGAAAAGAAACCTAAAATCCAATCCAGTGGATTGAAAGCCACAGCAATTACTCCTTGCAAGGAACAGCGGGAACCGCCACCTAGAATTAATTCTATCCCAAAACACTCAGTTACACACACAGGGTCAGGATTTTTCCTGACCCATGAGATGGTAAACTATCGAGCGATTATACCATGAGGGGATTTAGGCAAACCTGTCTCAGGAATTCCTATCCACAATGTAAATAGCCAGCTCGGTCAGGGCCGCTTTTTCCGCGCCGCCCTGGAACGGTTCGATCACAGCCAGGGCGCTTTCCACCCGGTTGCGGGCTTCCTGCATCGCCTGCCGAATCGCTTCGCTGCCGCGAATGGATTGCACCAGGCGCTCCATGCGCTCGCGATTCCCCCAGCCGCCATCCTTGAGCAAACGCACATCGTCATCTTCGGGATGATTCTCGAGGTAGTACAAAGCCGGCAAAGTCACCAGCCCTTGCAGCAAATCAGAACCAACCGGCTTGCCGACAGCGGCCTGGTCGCCGGTAAAGTCGAGCACATCATCCATGATCTGGAAAGCCATGCCGGTTTCATAGCCAAAGAGGCGCATCGCTTCAATCGTGGCCTCGTCTGCCGGGCTGACCATGGCCGCCGCGCGGGTGGACATCTCAAAGAGAGAGGCAGTCTTGGCGTAGATGCGCTGGTAATAGTTTTCGCGCGAAATGGAGCCGCGCGCCGCGAACAACTGGGTTAATTCACCGCTGACAATGACGGCCAGGGTTTCGGCAAAAAGCCTCATCAGGGGCTGGTTTTCGATCTCGGCTGCCAGTTTGGCCGCTCGCGCAAACAGGAAATCCCCGGTCAAGACGGTCGCCGCCGGAGACCAGCGGGCATTCAGGGTGGGCGTCCCCCGGCGGAGCAGGGAACCATCGATCAGGTCATCATGCACAAGGGTGGCCGTGTGCAGCATCTCAACCGCGGCACCCAGGGTAACCAATTTGTCTCCGGGCGCGCCCAACATATTCCCAACCAGAAAGGCCACGGTTGGGCGGATGCGCTTGCCGCCTGCAGCAAGCAAGTGGTCAAGGGCGGCGCTCAAATCCGGATGATTTTTCTCATCCGCCTGGGCGCGCATTCGTTTTTCTACTAACTGAAGTTCATCCTGGACTGTTGAAAAGAAGGAAACCGTGCTCAAACGCTGCCTCCCCAGCAAAAAAGCCGCGCCGCGTTGGACGAGGTAATCTGTGCGACTTCTTGCGGGTCTATTTTATGGATTTCCCCAATTTTATCAGCAATATGGCCCACAAAGGCAGGTTCGTTGCGTTTGCCCCGTTGGGGGATCGGGGCAAGGAATGGCGCATCGGTCTCGATTAAGATCCGCTCCAGCGGCAGGGCGGATACCACCTGGCGCTTGCTTTCGGCGTTTTTATACGTGACCGGGCCGGTGATGCCAATATAAAAGCCCAAATCGAGCGCTTGTTCGGCGGTCTGGAGGTTGCCGCTAAAGGAATGTAACACACCCGGCCGCGCAGCCAGCGGATGCGCATCCACCCGCAGCCTGGATACCCATTGCGAGAGAATTTGCAGCAAATCCGCAGCGCAAGGCCCCGCTTCTGCGTCGCCGGCTTCGCGCAGGTGAATCACCAGCGGAAGGTTGACTCGCGCGGCCAGTTCCAACTGGGCAACCAACACCTCCTGCTGGAGGGCGTGCGGCGCTGTATCCCAGTAATAGTCGAGGCCGATCTCGCCGACGGCAACCACTTTCTCGTTTTTGCAAAGCGTCTCCAGCGCAGAAAGGCTGTCGGCGCGCCACTGACCGGCATCGGTCGGGTGAAAGCCCACCGCGGCAAAGATCATCGGGTCAGATTCGGCCAGTTTAACGGCGCGCAGGCTGGAGGGAAGGTCGAGTCCCGGGATCAGGATGCGGGTCAGACCGGCCCGGCGGGCGCGATCCAGCACCTCGTGGCGGTCGGCGTCGAATTTTTCAAAATCAAGGTGGCAATGGGTATCGGTGAGACTCATGCGCCGGTGATTATACCCGCCCCAAGCGCGCCAAAGACTTTACAATTTCAAACAATTATCGCAACTCATGGCATTTTGGTGACATTTGTTATATTCAAGATTCTGAATGAATCGCATAATATATTCATTATAAGGAATGTATTATGAAAAACTCGCTTCAGCCCATCTCAGAACTGCTAACCACGATTGCCGCTCCGGCCCGGCTGGAAATCCTGCTGGTGATTGGAGCAGGCGAGGCCTGCGTCTGCCACCTGGAGGCGCGCCTGGGTTATCGCCAGGCGTACATTTCGCAGCACCTGATGGCCCTGCGCCAGTCCGGGCTGCTGGATGCCCGCCGCGATGGGAAATTTATCTTCTACAGCCTGGCGCGCCGCGAATTGCTGAGCCTGCTGGAGCAGGCCGCCCAACTCAGCGGGGTGCGTTTGCCCGTTATCGAAGCGGTCCGCCCGGAAGCGCAGTGTGGTTGCCCGAATTGCGCCCCGGAGCTTTTGCAAATCTCAAACAGTTATGAACCGGCCGATTAAAGCGCCCCAGCCTGCCAAACTGGATGCTAACCAGAGCCTGGCATTGCCGCCCGAAATTGTGCAGGATTTCGGGCTGGAGCCTGGCAGCGAGGTCATCCTGCGGGTCACGCCGGAAGGAATCATGCTGCGTCCGCCGCTCTCGCAGTTGCGCAAAATCTATATCGAACCCACCAGCCACTGCAACTTCTCCTGCCGCACCTGCATCCGCAATGCCTGGGACGAAGGCCGGGGAGCGATGCGCGCCGGAACCTTCAAACGCATTCTGGAGGCGGCCCAGGCGTTCAAACCCAGCCCGGCCATCTTTTTCGGCGGATTCGGCGAACCGCTCACCCATCCCAACATCCTTGAGATGGTGGCCGAGGCGGCCAAGGTCGCGCCGCGCGTGGAATTGATCAGCAACGGGATTTTGCTGGATGAAAACCGCGCCCGCGGCCTGATCGAGGCCGGACTGGGCACGCTCTGGGTGTCTCTGGACGGGGCCAGCCCGGAGAGTTTTGCAGAGGTGCGCCAGAGCGAATCGTTCGGTGAGATTTTGGGCAATATCCGCCGCTACCGCGAACTGTACCGCCAGATGCGCGGCGGCACAGCCGATGTTGGCGCTGTTTTCGTAGCCATGAAAAGCAATATTCATGAATTGCCCAAACTGCTCGACCTGAGTTCGCGGGTAGGTATCAGCCGCTACATGGTCACCAATATCCTGCCATATACCCCGGAAATGTGCTCTGAAGTGTTGTACCGGCAAGCCCTCGAACGGGTCGCCTGGCAGGCTTCGCCCTGGCACCCGCACATCGACATGCCGGAAATCGACCTGACCGCAACGACACACGAGGCGCTGTTCCAGGCCTGGGCGACCCGCCCCGGAATGATGTTCAAACGACATGACCGCTGTCCGTTCATCGAGCAGCGCTCAACGGCCATCCGCTGGGATGGATGCGTCAGCCCATGCCTGGCGCTGCTGCATTCCCACGAAAATTACCTTTTCGAGAAAAAACGAACGGTAACAGGCTGGCAGATCGGCAACATCGACGATATGCCCCTGGTCGAACTCTGGAACCTGGCAGAGTACAGGCAATTCCGCGAGCGGGTCGAACAGTTTGATTTTTCTCCCTGCACCTACTGCGCAAGCTGTGAAATGTCCGAGGCCAACCAGGAAGACTGCTTCGGCAACGTTTTCCCGGCTTGCGGCGGCTGTCTGTGGGCGCAGGGCGTTGTTCAGTGCCCATAAAACCGGACTGCAAAGTCTCCTGACTTTGCAGTTGTCTGTCCAAAATCTCCCTATTTTGGACTCCGAAAGATATGCAATGGATTTCATTCTTCAGCTATTTTACAGCGGACTTGGCAACCTGGCTTCCTACCTGGCGGCGCATGTGCTGCTCTGCCTGCTGCCCGCTTTTTATATTGCCGGGGCGATGACAGCGCTCATCCCCAAAGAGACGGTCACGCGCTTTTTGGGGCGCACCACCCCCAAGTGGGTCTCGTACCCCGCTTCAGCCGCGGCGGGTTTCCTGTTGGCGGTCTGCTCCTGCACGGTCATCCCGCTTTTTGCCGGAATCTACAAAAAAGGGGCGGGGCTTGGCCCGGCGATCACCTTTCTGTTCGTAGCGCCAGCAATCAATGTTTTGGCGTTGGTTTATACCGGCAAGATCCTCGGCATGGACCTGGCAATTGCGCGCCTGGCACTTTCGCTGGCCTTTGGGATCGGGATCGGTATCTTCATGGCGTTGATATTCAGCAAGGAAGATGCCGAACACGATGCCGCGACCGATGCGCTGTTCGCCGGGCAAGCCTCCATGCGCCGCGCGGCGGTCATTTTCATGCTGGTGCTGGTGGTTTTACTGGTGGCGGGAACCTTCCAGTTTGACTTTTTGACCCAGACCTACGCTTCCTTGACCCTGCCAATCAGCGGCGTGGACACCTTCCAGGGCTGGCTGGCCCAACTCGTGCCGTTCGACCCGGCCAAAGGCGAGGAGGGCGTCACCGCCCAGGGCGCAGTCCTGATCGGGATGCTGGCGCTGATCGGGGTCACAACCTGGAAGGGAATCGAAACCATCTTTGACGGTTTCAACGCCTGGACGTGGGCTTCGCTGGCGCTGGTCGGCCTGACCCTGCTGATCGCCGCCCTGAAAGTCAATCCCATTTCCGGCGGGGTGACGCTGGCCCTGACCGGGAAATTCTTCGGCGTGCTGCTGACAACCATCGCCCTGGGCTGGATGGTCAAAACCCAACTGAGCGAAGACGAAAGCCGCGAGTTCCTGTGGGAATCATGGAAGTTCGTCAAACAGATTTTCCCGCTGCTGATTGTGGGCGTGTTTGCGGTCGGGGTAATCCGCGAGCTGATCCGGCCCGAGTGGATTGAAGCGCTGGCAGGCCGGAACACCCTGCTCGGCAACTTTGTCGGCGTGGCCTTTGGCGTGTTCATGTACTTCCCGACCCTGGTCGAAGTGCCGATTGCGCAGATGTTTCTCTTGCTGGGAATGCACCGCGGGCCTCTGCTGGCCTATCTCATCTCTGACCCGGAACTCAGCCTGCAAAGCATTCTGATCACCGCCACGATCATCGGGCGGCTCAAGGCCTGGGTGTACGTCGGCTGGGTAGCCCTGTTCAGCACCCTGGCCGGCCTGCTCTATGGCGCGTGGGTGGATGGGATGAGCCTCGGCAGCGTCAGCCTAATCCTGCTGGGCGCATTGGCGATACTCTCTGCAGCATTATGGCTTGGCGAAAAGTATAAAAAGCATCAAGCGCAACCCGCTGTTATCAGTTAGTTAGCTTTTCTTGGGTAAGGAGGATTTGCCATGATCGTTTCGACAAAACCCACCACTGCCTGGGCGCAGGTCAACGAAAACGGAGACCTGACTATCCCCAAGGAGGTTGCCGCGCGCTACGGGCTTGCCCCCGGCGTAAAAGTACGCCTGGATGAAGGTAAAAACCTGCTGCGCCTGCACCGTCCGGTGACGCAACTGACCAAAATCTACATCGAGCCGACCATCGCCTGCAACCTGGACTGCATCACCTGTTTTCGAAACGCCTGGCACGAAGCCGACGGCAAGATGAGCGAGGAAACCTTTCAGGCAATTTTTGAGGGCCTGAAACAGCTCGATCCCATCCCAAGCGTTTATTTTGGCGGGATCGGCGAACCGCTCTTCCACCCGCGCACACTGGAGTGGGTCAAGCAGGTCAAAACCCTGGGCGTAAAAGTCGAGATGATTACCAACGCGACCATGCTCAACGAAAAAATCGCCCGCAAGGTGATCGACAGCGGCCTGGATGTGCTCTGGGTTTCGCTGGATGGCGCAACCCCCGAAACCTACGCCGACATTCGGATTGGCGCCGAGTTGTCGCATATTTTGGAAAATCTGCGCAAGTTCAACTCGATGCGCAAGGGCGGACACTTCCCGCACCC
>JAEWVF010000035.1 GCA_023459215.1 Chloroflexota bacterium | reverse complement strand
GGCATCGAGAACGGTCTGCACTATCGGCGAGATGTCACCCTGAAAGAAGACCGTATTCGTATGACCAAAGGAAAAGCCGGACAGGTAATGGCTTGCCTCAATAACCTTGTACTCGGCTTACTCATCGGCAAACAGAAATTCCGCTATTTACCAGATGCGCGTCGACTTTTTGCCGCTCAACCTGAACAAGCTTTTGCCCTCATTTCTCGACTTTAAGAAAGCCCTGAACTACTTTGTGGGCATCCTGGCGAAGTTTGTGAATGTTCGCAAACCGCGCATTCATAAATTCCGTTCCCGGTGCAAATATAACCTTTGGATGTGCTAAGATGGTATGTATGACTTCTTAATGCCGTATCGTCTCAGGTTGAATCTGGCGAAAAGCAGACCTTCGGGTTCAAACGACGAAACAGCCCATGGCGAATTTCATAAAAGGAGCGTTTTTCATGATGAGAAACATCGCACCAAGATCGATTCAAGCGCGTTTGGCCTGGCTGGTGGGCGCACTGATTTTTACCGGCACGGTCGTTGCCTTGCTTGGGATCGTCAATGCCGCCGCGTTCCAACAGCAACTGGCGTTGGTCGAGCGCTATGCGGCAATTTTGCAGCGCAACTCAGACGCTCGCGCTGATTTGCTCCGTATGCAGTCTGCCATCAAAAATTCATATCTGGTTGGGGAATATAGCCCTGACGATTATGGAGATTATTGGCGCTATTCGGAACAGCTTGAAGATTTCCTGTATGCCAAATCCCTGCGCGGCGAAATGGTTGACGAGGTTTACGAGCAACTGATCTTGCTGGACGAGCAGGCAAACGACCTTTTCGAGGAATTGAGCGATGAAGACCCTGACTGGGCGACGCTTGCGGCTGTAAACCTGGAGCAGGTTGACCCCCTGATTGCGGATATGGAGGGGCAACTGCAAGAATTTTACGCCCGCGACCTTGAAATCATGCGTGGCGAGATTGAATCGATCCAGGAACGCACCCGCTTGAGCATCCTGGCGGGTCAGGTGGCTTTCCTGGCGCTGGCCGGACTTTTGATCTGGGCGGTATATGAAATGATGAACATTTCCAGGCCACTCGACAGCCTGACTTGCGCCATCGTCGCCTTCGAGAACAAAACCTACCAGCCCGGTCTCCTGGCGGAAGATTCGCGCCGTCCCGATGAACTTGGCGAATTGAGTCGGGCTGTCGATACGATGGCCAACTCCATCACCGAATCCAACCGCATGAAAGAGCAGTTCTTGCAAGCGGCGCAGCGCTTTATTCCATCCCAGTACCTGGAATTCCTGGAAAAAGATAACATCACCAAGGTGCAGTTGGGCGACCACGTTAGCGCCGAGATGGCGGTCATGTTCTCCGATATTCGCGGGTTTACGACCCTGTCCGAGAAAATGACGGCCCAGGAAAACTTTGATTTTGTTAATGAGTATTTGCAGTTGGTCAGCCCGATTGTGCAGAAACACGAAGGTTTCATTGTTAAATTCCTGGGTGATGGCATGATGGCGATCTTCCCCTACGGGGTTGCGGATGCTGTTCGGGCAGGGATCGAGAAGGCCTTTGCGGTGAGCGATTTCAATAAAATGCTCAAAGAGCGCGGGCTGCCCTCCATCTCGGTCGGGATCGGCATTCACACCGGCCCGATGATGGTTGGCATGATTGGCGAAGAGTTGCGTATGCAGGGCGATGCCTTTTCAGACAATGTCAACCTGACTGCCCGCCTGGAGGGTCTTAATAAGTTTTACGGCACTTCCATGATTATCAGCGAAGACACCCTGCGTCAATTGCCGCAGCCGGTTACTTTCAAGATGCGTACACTCGGCAAAGCGGTTGTAAAAGGCCGCATCCATGCGCTTGGCTTGTATGAAATTTATGAGGGCCTGGCGCCCAATGTGATTGCTTTGCGGGATGCCACCCTCGCCGATTTTGAACGGGCCGTTCAACTGTACCAGCAGGGCAAATTCCCCGAAGCCGGGAAGTTATTCAACCAGGTGCTGGAGCGAGACCCGGACGACAAGACCGCCCGCCTGTACCTGGAGCTTTGCACCGAGTGGCTCGACCGCCCCCTGCCGTCCGGTTGGGATGGCGCAATTGTTATGGATGCCAAATAAAGCGGAGGCGAAACGATGAAATCATTGCTTACGTACATTCGCGCTTTTTTCTCCCTGGGCAGGTTGGGCTGGGTCATTGTCTTGATGGCCCTGGCCATGCTGTTCGCAGCCTTCAGTCAGAACGTCGAATCCTTTGATGCGGTGATCGAGCGCACATTTGTTTTGTCCGAACTGGAGGCTTTTGTGGCGCTTGACCTGGCGGAAATGCAGGTGCAAGAAACCCAGGAGATTTTTACCCGGGCCTATGGGTTGGACGCCACCGATGCGCTGGAGAGAGCCCAACAGGCCGATGCGGCTATTTCCGAGAGTATGGATTGGCTCGCAGAAGATAACACCTTTGAAAGCGATGGCATTTACGCCAGCGACCTGACTGAAGATGTCGAGGCGTTTGAAGAAGCTCGCGTTTACCACGCTGAACTTTTTGCATCCTTCCTCAGTTCTTCCGAGGCTGTGGATGAAGAAAATCTGATTGAACTGGTGCAGGAATTGGAAGAAGACAACGAAAACCTGAGCCGGGCCTTACAGAAAATCATCATCGACGTCGAACAGGATCGCCAACTGGCCCTGGCCGATTTCCCCGCCGAATCCAATGCGACCATCCTGACGATTGTGCTCGCCCTGTCTGCCATTTTGTTGCTGGCCCTGATTGGCTACCAATCCATCGCTGCGGCGGTGCGGCCTTTGAGTCACTTGCGCAACAAAATAACCATGATTGCCGGCGACGTTTACCGGCCTGGCGACCCGTCGATGCGCGGGGCAACTGGCAGCCTGGCCAAGGCCCTTGAAGAATTGGCCAGCGCCGAGCAAACCCGCAACCAGAACGCCAAGAAAGAGATCGAGGATTTGCGCCAGGCGCTTTACGAATCCCGGCGGCGGCGCTTGAAAATCTACCAGCCTGGGAAAAGAGAGGAGTAATAACGATGAGAAAACAGATTTCCCTCTCCCTGACAAAAACCGGGAATTTACAGGCCCGGCTGATGCTGGTTTTCAGCATCTTGTTGGTGTTCTGCGTGCTGGCGCTCAGCGTTTTCCTCTTCAACATCCTGCAGCTTGTCTCGCTCAATAACCAATCGCGGGTGGTCTTTGAAGAAAACCGCCGCGTTTACCAGCTCGAAATGATGCTCAAACAGTATCAAATCGGGTTGAAGAATTATACGGTCAGCGCCTCCTCCCTGGCCGAAATGCGCCTGGCCGCCCTGGACGAGCGCATCGATGAGTCCCTGCTTGCGCTGCAAAACCAGCCGCCCATGGATGATCCCGCCCCATTTGAATCGCTGGCTGAACAAAAAGTATCCCTCTCAGCGCTGGCCGGGCAGATTATTGCCGGGGTCGACGAGCAGGATCAACTCGATTATGAAGACCAGGACTGGAGCGAAGTAGCCGAACTGAGTCTGGAAGCCAATGCGCTTTTTGCCAGGCTGTATGTTGAAATTGGCGCGGTTCGCACCGCTGGCGTGGACGAACTGGATGATTTAAGCTCCCGCGCCGGGCTATATAGCTGGTTTGCTTTGATTGTTGCGCTGTTGTCCGCGCCTGCGTTCCTTTTCCTGGCGTTTCTGGTGGCCCTGATCATCTATTTGCAGATCAACCTGCCGGTGGAACAACTGGCGCGCGCCGCCCAGGATTTGAAGAACCGCCAATTCAACCCCGCTGACCTGTCCGGGTTGGTCAAACGCAACGATGAGATCGGGCAGATGGCCCGCGACTTCATCCAGATGGCTGCCGCGGTCGAGCAGCGGACAGAGTTGCTGCAAAAGGAAGCCGCCGAAATTCGCGCAAAAATCCGCTAATCGCGCGGGAATCAAAACGGGCTGTCTCTCGAGAGACAGCCCGTTTTCACATTTATGAGCGTTTGTTCCAGTCGGGGTGCGCATATTTTTTCTGGACAAGTTCTTCCGCGCGCGCCTTTTCCGCAGGGGAGAGTTCCCCACACTGGAAAGATAACCCCAGGGTTTGCTGGAACGCGTCCACGAGCGCCTGGGCCGCCGTTTCCCAGGCGATGACCCGCCCGAGGTGGCTTTCCGCGGTGGTGGCCCGTTTGAGCAGGCGCGCCGCCGCATCCGCGCGGGTGGGCTCATCGATAAAATTCAAGGCCTGCACGATGCGGGTCAGGTCGCCGTGCAGGGGCAGCGAACCGTGCTGCAAAATCCCTTCGCGCTTGCGCGCCTGGGCCGAGCCGATCAATTTTTTGCCGTTCAGTACGATTTCATAGGCCGACGGGACTTCAAAGCAGACCGCGCCTTTGCTCGCGGCGGCTGGGGGCGTATGTTGCTCCATGCTGACCGGCAATTCCAGTCTGCGGCAGGCGGCCAGCAATGCGCTGGCGATGCGGTTATAGCTTTCCAGTACCGTGCCTTCCATCACCGGCTCGTCTGGCGCGGTGCTGACCGAGTAGGTCAATTCATCGGTGTGCAGGATGGCCCGTCCGCCGGTCGGTCTGCGCACCACATCCCAGCCGTGAGCGGCCAAACGGTTTTCGTCGACATCGGCGTAGGGCTGGGCATATCCCAGTGAGAGACAGGCTGGTTGCCAGGCATACAGGCGCAGGGTGGGCAGCGAATCGCCGCGTCCGGCATGTTCGAGAATGGCCTCATCGGCGGCCATATTCCAGGCGCCTGTGGCCGGCGCATCCAGGATCAATCGCCAGCTTTTCATCAGTTATCCAGGGCCGCGAGTTCCTGCCAGGCCCGTTCAAGGGTTTCGTCAGAGACATCCAGCAGCGGCGGTTTGACCGGCCAGTGCGGGAAGCCGAATTTGCGCGCCACCAGCGCCTTCAGGATGGGCGGGAAGGGGCTGTAGTGGTCGAGAATTTTGCGCCGTTTATCGAGGTCTTCCTGGGCTTCGATGGCGTCGCCGTTTTGGTTGTAAATATTCCAGACCTGGCGCAGCAGGTCAGCGTAAACGTTGGCCAGGGCGGTGATGGCTCCGGCGGCGTGATGTTCGAGGGCGTGCAGGAGCAGGCCGTCGTTGCCGCTGAACACCAACAAATCTTTGCCAAAACGACCGCCCAGGGCGACGGCGTGATCGGGGTCGCTGGATGAGTCTTTGATCCCGGCAAATTTTTGCGGATGGGCATCTTTCAGGCGTGCTAGCAGGTCGAGCGAAAGCGGCACACCGGATGTGGTCGGGATGTGGTAGCCGAGCATATAGCCGCCTTCGGGCACCGCCTGGCGGATGAGGCTATCGTACCAGTGAAACAAACCATCGTCGGTCACTTTGCGGAAGTAGTAAGGCGGCAAAACTACCACGCCGTCATAACCGAAGTCGAACGCGGCGCGGGTCAGGGTGATGCTTTCGTCCAGGCTGGGTGAGCCGGTGCCGGCCAACAGGCGGAATTCGGGGTGGGTCTGGCGCACGCCCAGGGCTGCCAGCAAGGTATCGCGGCGTTCCGGGGCCGAAAAGGAGGGGCCTTCGCCGGTTGTGCCGAAAAGCAGCGCCCCGTGAGCGCCGCGGGCAGCCAAATGATTCAGGAAAGAGACAACCGTTTCAGGGGAGAGCGTCAGGTCGTTTCGCAGGGGGGTCAAGGCGGCAGCGTAAATCCCGGCCAGTGGGTGGCGTAATGTCATTCAAGTTCCTCATCTACATCTTTCTGGCTTTTGATGTAATCGCGGGCCGCTTCTTCAGGCGGCATCAGGGCCAGCCCATTGGTTTCGTGCAGGTAGTGCTGATGGTCGAGTACCCACAGGTACAGGTCGCCTTCGGTTTGGCCGGGGAAATCTTCGATAATGTTGCTCTGGCGGATAACGTTGATAATTGGCAGGTAGACATGGTCGTACCAATCGGCCACAGCCTCTTCGTCGCTGATGCTGCGCTGCTGTTCGATGCCCATAAAAAACTTATGGACGGCGATGTGCTCCAACATGCGGATGAATCCGTCCTGGATGTTGAGTTTGATATTGGCTTCAGGCCGCAGCCGGTCAAGCCCGGTGCGCTCGATGAAATTCACTTTTTCGCTCAGGATTTCCAGGTCTTCGATGCGCAGGTCTGGGGTAAGGTTGACTTTGGTGGCGCATTCGCGCACTTCGGCTTCGATGAATACCTGGCCTTGTTCGCGGGCGACCGAAACGCGATGGTGGCCGTCGACAACGAAATAAACCTGCCCGACCTTGTACAGGACGACGGGGGGCAGGCTGATGTCGGTGTAAAAAGCCAAGTTTACCCGCTGCCAGCGTTCGGCTGTTTCCCCTTGGGTGGGCAGGAAGGCGCGGTCAAACTGGTGGTAGCGATTAAGGCTGCCGACAATTTGTTTGACTGGCACGGTTTGTACGCCCCGATAGATTGGGCCGCCAATACGCAGTTTTTCTTTGATTTCATCATAAGAAAGTAACTGGTTGGGCTGCCCCTGAATGAGCGCCCAAATGTTATTAACAAAGGCTTTGAAACGCGCCCGGCTGAAGTCTGCGCGGGCGCGCTCGCGGAAATCATGATTTTCTTCTGTCATTCTAAATTCATTACCCGGAAAGGATAGATATTGATTACTTTGGTATCGTTTATGACGGTTACATGGTCTTGCAGGTTTTGACGATAGAAAATGGTGTGACCGTGCAAAAGATAACGCGGTTTGGCGACCTGGATCAGGTAGTTGATGGCGCGCAGCCCTTCGTGGGCCGGATCGGTGTCATCATGGATGCCGTAAGGCGGCGAATGGGTCAGCAGAACATCCAGCCTGCGGCGCAGGCGAATGCGTTCCCATATCAGCGCCGGCAGCATGCGGTATACGCGCTGGTACATGCCGAGTTGGGTGTATTGATTGGGGGTTCCCGGCTGGTATTCGACGCTTCCGCCCAGGCCGGCGAACAGCAAATCTTTCAGGAACAGGCTGGTGCCGTCCAGGTTTTCACAGCCATGCGCGCGGGAACGTGGTTCATTCAGATCGTAGGCGGGATCGTGGTTGCCAGGCACATATAAAAGCGGCACATTATAAATCGAAACCAGGAATTCAAGGTATTCATACGGCAAATCGCCGCAGGAGAGAATCAAAGCAACATCGGGATAGGTTTCACGAACCGTTGTGGAATAGAGACGGTCTATAATTTGATCACTGATCGCCAGTACTTTCATCGTGGGCTGAATTTTATGACACATTCCCCCAGCCCGCAATGGGGTTTTGGTTAAAAGCATTGCATATTTTTTAGAAAATCCATAAATGTTGCAAATTCGGAACCTGATGGACTATAATTCATTAATCATTTTTGCGGAAAAATTCTGATTATTTATGGAAACCCAACTAATCGATGGGCAAAGCCCTGAGAACCGCTCGAACGCCGGTCAATTGAATTCTGGCATTAGCTTGGTGAATCGTTATCTCATTCAAGAGGTGATTGGTATTGGCGGTATGGGAAGTGTGTATCGCGCGCGCGATTTACATTTCCCGAATGTTGTCAAGCTGGTTGCCGTCAAGGAGATGATTAACCAGGCGCCTGATCCCCTGGTTCGCCAGACAATCGTCCAGAATTTCGAACGCGAAGCCAATATCCTGGCGACCTTGAGTCATCCGTCCATCCCGAGGATTTACGATTACTTTACCCTGGATAATCGCTCGTACCTGGTGTTGGAATTTATTAATGGTAAAGACCTGGAAGTGATCCTCTCACAAACTGAAGGCTTCCTGCCCGAAGAGCAAATCCTGGCCTGGGCAATCCAGTTATGTGATGTGCTGGTTTTCCTGCACAACCACAAGCCGGACCCGATTATTTTTCGGGATATGAAGCCCTCAAACGTGATGATCAACCAGTACAACCACATTATGCTGGTCGATTTTGGGATTGCGAAATCTTTCCAGACCGGACAGAAAGGAACGATGATCGGCACGGAAGGTTACTCGCCGCCAGAACAGTATCGCGGCGAAGCGACAACGAGAGCCGATATCTACGCCCTGGGCGCTACCCTTCATCATTTATTAACCAAGCGCGATCCACGCCTTGAACCGCCATTTTCTTTTGCTGAGCGCCCCATCCGTAAGATAAACCCCAACGTTTCGCTTGAACTGGAAACGGTGGTCAACACGGCCTTACAATACAATGCTGAAGACCGCTTTAATTCAATAGATGATTTTAAAGAAGCGCTCATTGGCGCGGGGCGGAAAACCGGCTTACTAGGCCGGATGCCTATTGGGGCAGGCGCCTCGAGCGCGGCCATGAACGTTAACAGCGGGATCAAGCCGATTTGGGCCTTTCAGTGCGAGGATGAATTGCGCGGCACGCCCTTGCTGCACAACGGTGTAATCTATGTCGGCTGTTACGATAACAACCTTTATTCACTGAACGCTGCCGATGGCGAATTCCAGTGGAAGTATGCCTGTGATGGCGGGATCGTTACCAAGCCTGTCGTTTTTGAAGATATGGTATTTTTTGGTTCCGAAGACAAGCGCCTGCATGTCGTTGGCATCCGGAATGGCAAGCTGAATTGGTCCCACTATACCCAGGGACGCATTCGCTCCTCGCCGCGCATTGCGGACAACCACATCTTCTTTGGTTCCGATGACGGGCATTTACATGCGGTCAATATCCCGGCCAACCGCGAGGCATGGAAACTCGATACTGGCGATGAGGTGCGTTCCAGCCCGTTTATCGTGAACGATATTATTTATTTCGGCAACGAAGCCGGTGATTTCTTTGCGGTTGATTATCGCGGTAACGTAAAATGGCGTTACAAAGCCAAGCGGAGTGTGACTTCTTCGCCCTGGGTGAAGGATAATGTTGTTTACTTCAATTCGCTTGATAACCATCTATATGCGCTGGATGCAAAATCGGGTTGGTTGATTTGGCGCTTTCGTATGGAAAAACCATCCATTGTTTCGCCGGTGGTCGTTGATAACGTTGTCATTACCGGATCAGCGGATGGGAATATTTACGGGTTGGAAACCAAATCCTCAAAGGAAATCTGGCGGTTCAAGACCGGCCATCAGGTGAATGGTTCGCCAACGGTTTATAAAGATTGTGTTTATTGCGGTTCAGTAGATGGTTATCTCTATTGCCTGGAGTACAAAACAGGGCGGTTGCGTTGGAAATACGAAACCAAGGGGCCAATCACAGGTGCTCCGTTTGTATACGACGATATTGTTTATGTAGGCTCGCATGACCATTTCATTTATGCTTTGCTGGCATAACATCAGCTTTAAGGAGTATCACTGTGCTTAACTTTTTCCGAAAATTTTTTGGTCGCTCCCCGGAGCCTGCAAAACAAGCCGTTGACAATGCTGTTACCGCGCCTCTGTCGGACGTGCAACTGCAATCGATCCGGGCGATGACGGTAAATCGGTTCGAACCGGCTCAGTTATTGGTGACGAGTGCCCAGTCGATTGGCCGTCAGCGTGAACTTAACGAAGACAGCTTGTTTACCCTGGCAACGACGATTGCCGGGCATAGCAGCACTGCGCCTTTCGGTCTGTTCATTATTGCCGATGGCATGGGTGGTCATCAATATGGCGAGGTGGCCAGTAACACCGCCATTCGCACCATTTCGAGCTACATCCTGAAAAAGTTTCATGCGACCCTTTTCGGCCAGCCCTCGATGCCGGTGGAAGAGTCTTTACAAGAGATCATGCAAAGCGCGATTGCTGAAGCGCAGCGGGTTGTGCTCGATGAAGCTCCCGGCAGCGGCACGACGGTTACCGCGGCCCTGGTCGTTGGCCAACAGTTGACGATAGGCCACGTTGGCGATAGCCGCGGCTACCTCGTTTATAACGACCAGCGGATTGAAACCATCACGCGCGACCATTCGCTTGTGCGCCGTTTGGAAGAGTTAGGCCAGATTACAGCGGCGGAAGCGGCTGTTCATCCCCAGCGGAATGTGCTTTATCGCGCTTTGGGCCAGGGTGAAACCCTCGACCCCGACCTGTCAACCATCCCCTTCCCGGTGGGTGGATATTTGCTGTTGTGCTCTGATGGCCTGTGGGGCGTAGTGCCCGACGATGAGATGAGAAAAATTATCGCTGAGGCCCCTACCATCCAACGAGCCTGTCAAAATCTGATTTCGGCGGCGAACGCAGCCGGCGGCCCGGATAATATTAGCGCCATTTTAGTTCAGTTGCTGGGGTAGGGGCACGCCGCATTGTAGGATTCATGTCTTCGAAAACGCCAAATTTATACGCTCTGCTCGGGTTATTGCGCTCTGCTTCATCAGAAGAGATTCGCCGCGCTTACCTGAAATCAGCAAAGAAGCTTCATCCTGATCGAAACCAGGCTCCAGGTGAAACAGAGCTTTTTCTTGGCGTTCAGCAGGCTTACCAGATATTGGCTGACCCGCAGCGCAAAGCTGCATACGACGCCACCCTGCCCAGCGAAGAGATTGAACCGGTTTTTGAATCTCCTCTTGAATGCAAAATTGAATTAAGCCGTACCAATATTTACAACGGCAAAGAGAAGCAGTTAATCTATGCCCTGGCCACTGTTTCTGCCGCGCCTGAGTATGCCAAGAACGCCAAATCACCTCCCTTAAATGTCTGCCTGGCACTCGACTGTTCGACTTCCATGCAGGGGCCAAAGATGGATATGGCCAAGGCCTCGGCCATTCAACTGATTCGCCGTCTTGCGCCGGAGGATATTTTTTCACTGGTGCGGTTTAGTGACCGGGCAGAAGTGGTTATTCCCGCCACGCGTCAGTTGGATGTCCGCCGCGGCGAAATCCAGGTGAACACCCTTGCGACCGGCGGCGGCACCGAGATTTTGCAGGGTCTGCGCACGGCAATTGATGAGGTTCAGCGCTATAACAGCCCCAATTATGTCAACCATGTGATCCTGCTCACCGATGGCCGCACCTATGGCGATGAACAGCAATGCTATGAAGACGCCCGGGATGCCGCCCGGGACGGGATTGGCATCAGCGGAATGGGCCTTGGCAGCGGCTGGAACGATGTTTTTTTGGATCATCTTGCCAATGTCAGCGGCGGAAGCTCCATTTTTATCCAGCAGCCGGCGGATATTGAACGTTTGTTGAATGACAAATTTACCTATCTCTCGAAAGCGTTTGCGCAAAGCGTGGATTTACATGCGGAGTTGATGCCGGGCGTCAAGGTGGAATATGCCTTCCGTATCCAACCGGAAGCAGGTGTTCTGTCTTTTGGCGAAGAAACCCATTTTGGGCCGGTTTTGTACGACGAACCCTTAAAAGTATTATTGGAACTGAGTGTTGAATCCAACCGGGATGACCAGAGTAGCCTCGAACTGATGAAGGGCCAGCTTGAATTCTCGGTTGCCTCGATCCTGAACCCGGTTCCCAATTTTCCGTTTGGCATTGAAATTGCCGTCACGAATGATGTGATGACTGCGCCGCCGCCCCCAGCCATTTTCCAGGCTTTATCCCGGTTGACCCTGTACCGGATGCAGGAAAAAGCCAGGCTGGCGGTTGAGTCAGGCGATTATGATCGGGCGACCCGCCACTTGCAACAACTGGCGACCCACTTACTTTCACAGGGCGAAAAAGGCTTGGCCAAAACGATTATCTTGGAAGCTCAGCATATAGAACAACAGAAGGCATTCAGCGAGACTGGGGAGAAGCAGATCAAGTATGGCACCAGATCGTTGTTAATGCCAGGAGAGCGTCGATTATGATTATTTGCCCGAATTGTAAAAACCAGGAACCTGCCGGGGCAATTTTTTGCGGCGAATGTGGTATGCAATTGGTGCAATTGGATGGCCAGAAAACCCAGCAGATTTACAAAGATACCGAAGAACTTCACACGGCGCCTATTTCTGACCCGTTTGGTATCGAAACAAATGTCTGGATTTCGTTACATTTGCTGGACGGCGGCCAGTTCATCCCGATCTCGGACCGGACTGAATTCACGATGGGCCGGATCAGCGAAAACCAGCCAATCATGCCGGATATTGATCTGACCCCGTACCATGCTTTTGACCATGGTGTTTCACGCTTGCATGCGGTGGTCCGCCTGGTAAATGGCCAGGTGACTGTTATGGATTTAGGCTCGGCCAACGGCTCTTACCTGAATGGGGTGCGGCTGGTTGCTAATGTTGAAAGTCCGCTCAGGAATGGCGACATCCTGGCGCTTGGAAAATTAAAGATACAAATCATTTTGAGTTCAGCTTAAGGTGAAGGTGATACCATGCCATCTGTATTGATTCATATTGCCAACGAAGACCCGATTTTGGGCGAAATAGAGACCCTCCCGGCCTCAACGGATACGGTTGTTTATATCCGCAACCCGCGCCGCCGCGACGGCAAGGATTTGCACTACATTTTGCCCAACGTCACCCAGGTGATTTGGCCGCTGGCTCGGGTGACATTTATTGAGTTAATGCCGGGCGAAGAAGAAGAACAAATCATTGGCTTTGTCAGGGAGTGACGAGAATGGCTGACGATCTCGAACGCAGGCGAATCCTGGTTGTAGACGATGAAGAACGCATGGTGCGTTTCATTCGTTTGAACCTGGAGCATGATGGATTCCAGGTCAGCGAAGCATTCAACGGCAAACAGGCGGTTCAGCGATTGCGCGATATCAATCCTGATTTGATCCTGTTGGATGTGATGATGCCCGATTTGAACGGTTTCGAGGTTCTGGAAATGATCCGCGAAATCAGCAACGTGCCGGTCATCATGTTGACGGCCAAGGGCGAAGAAGATGACCGGGTGCGCGGTCTGGAGTTGGGCGCGGACGATTACGTTACCAAGCCTTTCAGCCCGCGTGAGTTGGTTAGCCGGGCCAAGGCAGTCTTGCGCCGCACCGAATCGGCCAGTGGATCGATGCACGGTTTGATCGAGGTCGATGAGCGCCTGAAAATCGATTTCGACCGGCGCGAGGTCTGGCTGGAAGGCAAAATTGTCAAATTGCGCCCGACCGAATACCGTTTGCTGTTCCATCTGGTGCAGAATGCGGGTTGGGTGGTTTCGCATGACCAATTGCTGGCCAAAGTCTGGGGCTACGAGTATCGCGATGAACCCCACTACGTCCGCCTTTACATCAACTACTTGCGCCAGAAACTCGAAAAGGATCCGGCCAACCCCAAATACATCCTGACCGAGCGTGGCGTTGGCTATCGGTTCCTTGATTTCAGGCGTCAGAAGGAATAACCCCGAAAAGACGATATTTCTGGTCGTTTTTGTTAGCCCTTGCCAGAGAAACTCGTCTCGGCTATACTCCAAACTCAAACTGGAGAGGTAGGAGCGCATGGGAAAACAGCGTATTTTGCTGGTAGATGATCATGAAGTGGTTCGACTCGGCCTGAAAGCGTTGTTAGACAGGCACCCGAATTTTGAAGTCATCGGGGAAGCTGGTTCAGCGCGTGAAGCCCTGGAGCAGGTTGCAAATTTACAGCCCGATATTGTTGTGATGGACATCCGCTTGCCGGGCACCTCGGGGATCGAAGCTTGCGAGGAAATTGTCCAGCGTTTCCCGGATACGAAAGTGATTATGTTAACCTCCTATGCCGAGGATGAAATGCTCTTTTCGGCAATCCGCGCGGGGGCTTCGGGCTATATTCTCAAGCAAATTGGCGGCGAAGACCTGGTTCATGCCCTGTATGCGGTCGGGCGCGGGGAAGCCTTGCTTGACCCGGCAGTAACCCAGCGCGTCTTCCAGGAAGTGCGCAAGGCGGTCAAGGATGAGGAAGCCTCGGCTTTTTCGCACCTGAGCCAGCAGGAAAAGCACGTGCTCTTGCTGGTGTCTGAAGGCAAGACCAACCGCGAGATTGCCAAGGCCTTGTTCCTGGGTGAAGGCACGGTGCGCAACTATGTTTCGAGCATTCTCTCGAAATTGGGTGTCAACAACCGCGCCGAAGCCGCTGCTTATGCTGTTGAACACAACTTGCGCGAATACATTACCGTTTGATAAACCAAGCGTTGTGCCCTGAAATGAAAAGAGCCTCGAAAGGCTCTTTTTTTATCTATTGGCTGCTGATTTTGCGCCAGGTGTCGCGCATAAAAAGGGCATCTGTTTCCATAATTGGGCTTTCGCACAGGATGCGGCCTTCGGCCTTGAAGGCGTGCAGGGCGCGGAACAGGCCCTCCAGGTCCAAATCTGATTCGGCAACGGGCAGATGGTTTTTCTCGCCTTTGGGACCGTACTCGATCCCCGAAAGGTGGATGTGGAGCCGTGCCAGCGCAGCCTCGCCCAGGGCCTTGCCGTAAGCTTCGAGACGCGCGCTCCACTCATCGTAGGAATTGACCGTTCCATCGCCGGGGCGGGCGTGTAGGTGGGCAAAATCAAGGCAGGGTAAAACGCCGGGGATTTGGCGCGACATTTCCAGGGTATCTTCAAGCGATCCGAGCATGGCGCTTTTGCCCATCGTCTCTGGCCGCAGGTTGACCGGGTTGCCGGCTGCGCGCAGTTCATCCACACATTCTTGCAGGCGCGGGATGGCGATTTTGAGCACTTCTGCGGCGGGCTGTTCGAAGTAAGAGCCGGGATGGAAGATAATGTCGGTTGCCCCGGCCAGGTTGCCGTAGTGGGCGGCATCCATCAGCCTTTGGCGGCTCTTCGGCCACTCTTCCGCGTTGGCATTGAGATTGATAAAGTAGGGGGCATGCACGCTGACGCCGACATCCTGCGCCGCGGCTGTTTCTTTAATGGCGGCGCAGGTTTCAACCGAAACGCGCACCGATTGCACCCAGCCCAGTTCGAGCGCGTCCAGGCCAATTTCGCGGCTGAACAGGATTGCGCCAACCGAGCCGCCGGGCTTTTTTGGGGTATTGCTGGGCGAGCCAACCGTGCCAAAGCGAAAACTTAAACTCATTCTTCTATCTCCACAAGATGATTTGCTGCCACAAAGGCGGACCCAGAATTAATAAACCCACCAGCACCGCCGCACCGGCGGCGATCAGGACTGCCGCTGCGCCAACATCCTTGCCGACTTTGGCGAGCGGGTGGTGAACCGGGCTGGCCAGGTCGACAACGGCTTCGATGGATGTGTTAAAAAACTCGGCTGACCAAACCATGGCGATGACCAGGATCAAGACGGCCCAGTCGCGGGCAGGCAGTCCGAGCCACAGCCCCAGGATGAGCACCAGGGTGGTGATGCTGGCGTGAATCCAGGCGTTGCGCTGGGTGCGGATGACATACCACCAGCCATGGAAGGCATGTCGAAAGGAGGCGATGCGGGCGATGATGAAGTTTTTCATAAATTGGTTTTACGAGTCGCGGATTTGGATATCCTCCAACCCGAGCTGGGCCAGGATTTCGGATTGGGCCTGCCACATGCGTTCTTTTTCATCCGCTTCGGCGTGGTCGTGACCCATCAGATGCAGGACGCCATGCACGACCAACAGTTGCGCCTCGGCTTCGACATCGTGCCCGGCTGCTTCGGCCTGGGTTGCGGCGCGCGGCACCGAGAGCAGGATGTCGCCCAGATAACGGTCGCCCGTTTCCGGGTCGGTCTCTTCGGCTGGAAAGGACAAGACATCGGTGGGGGCGTCCACCCCAAGATAATCCCGGTTCAGGTTGTGCAGTTGCTCGTCGTCGCTGAGCACAATGGTCACATCGGCATTTTCCGGCGCCGATTGGTGTTTCAGGGCGGCCAGCGCGGCTTTCTCAACCAGCTCGTTGAGTACCGCGGGCGTCAGGTCATATTGGGTTTCAATGAAAATCATTCCAACTCCCTCTTTTGGGTTGCAGCTTCCTGCAAGGCGCGCACTTCCGCCGAGGATGGGTAGGCAATGCGCGGATGGTAAAGGCCGTTCAGGGTGGAGACAAATGAATCGGTGATGATGGTCAGGTCTTTCAAGGTGAAACGCGTCTCGGCCAGTTGGCCTTCCTTTTGGCAAAAATCGATGGTCTGCTGCACGATTTTGCGCAGTTCTTCCTCGGTTTTGGGCCGGTTGGAGCGGGCGCGGGCTTCGACCCCGTCAGAGAGCATCAGCAGGGCGGTTTCGCGCGAGCGCGGTCGCGGCCCCGGATAGCGGAACTTGCTCTCATCCACTTTGGAGGCATCATCCCCGGCGGCCTTGATTGCCTGGGTGTATTGGTAGCGTGTAATCAAGGTTCCGTGATGCTCAAGCATGAAATCCTGGATACGTTTGGGCAGGCGATGTTTCCTGGCCAACGCAACCCCGTCGGTGACATGCCGGATGATGGTTTCGGCGGCCACCTGCGGATCGAGGTCGTCATGCGGGTTGAGATTGTCGGGCATCTGGTTTTCGATGAAAAAAGCCGGGTTCATCGCTTTGCCGACATCATGGTAGAGCACACCCACGCGGATGAGCAGCGTATCCATGCCCAGTTTTTCGGCGGCTTGTTCGGCCAGGTTCGAAACTTGTAGGCTGTGCTGGTAGGTGCCGGGCGCATTGCGCAACAGGAATTGCAGCAGCGGGGTGTCTGGCCGCGAAATTTCAACCAGGCGCAGGGGCGTGGTCAGGCCCAGGAATTCGGCCAGCAGGTATTGCAGGATCAGGGCCAGGCTGGCCGAAAGCATGCCCATGAAGAGCGCCGCCCCGGCAAACTGGAAAAATCCCAGCGTATCGATTTCCGCTTCGGGCAGGCGATAGGCTACCAGGATGGCCGTCCCGGTCATGGTGGCGACCACACCCGACCAGATGAAAGCTCCGAAGCGCTGGGCCTTGCCAAGCGAGAGAATGCTGACCAGCGAGGAAAACATGAAGTATAGAGTCAGGTCGAAGCTGTTGGGCAGATTGTAGGCAGATAGAACGCTTAGCCCCAGGCTCAGGATCAAGGCCCCGCCTGGGCCGAACAGGGTGGCAATCAACATGCCGAACCCGGCCAGGGGGAAGAAATAAGGAACCAGGGTGCGGTAGGGAATCAACAGCCTGGCCATGAACAGGAAGAGCAGGAAGAGCAGGGCAATCAGCACCAGGCTGCGCCCATCGTTGTAAAAATAGGGTCTGCGGCGGTGGAAGTACATGCCGATAAAAACCATAAAGACGGCAACCAGCGCCGCCGAGGAGAGATATTCGAGGGTTGGGTTGCGCGGGCGGATGAGTTCCAGGTTGCGCAGGGCTTCGATGTTGGCCTCGGTCAGAACAGCACCGCGCTGGACAACGATTTCACCGGCAATGTAGGTTTGGGTAATGGGCTGAACGGCCTGACGGGCCTGTTCGCGGGCCAGGGCCGTTTGTTCTTCGCTAAAAAAGCTGTTGGCAACCACAAACGGGGAAACCAGTTCGACCACCAGGGCCGCCTGTTCTTCGTTCAGCGCGAAACTGACCAGGCCGGGTACCCCCTGACGGGTGCTTTCGAGATTCCGTTCACGGATCGAGTTGCGGAAGATACGCTCGAGCAACTGCATCGATTCGGTTTGCACCCCGGCCCAACGCACCTCGGTCATCGATAGGATGTTGGTTATGGCCTGTTCGCTCAGGCTGACATCGGCTAGCGCGGCCAGGCTGGCGCGCTTTTCGGCGGGCAGGGCCGCCGGGTCATCGCGCACCGATTGGATGAATTGCAAGGCGGAACGCAACAATTCCACCTGCCGGCGCGCGATGGCGCGGTCTGGTGATGTGTACACATCGCTGACGTTGTTTTCGGCGATCCTGCGGGCCTGTTCTGTGCGGACTTCACTGATGTATTCGGCGTTGCGCGGGGCCTGGTAATCCTGCGGGGCAACCAGGCCGGCCTGGAGTGTTATCTGTTCGGTGCCAAACAGGATTGGGGCAGCCAGGATGGCGTAGGCTGCCAGACTGGTCAGGACGAGCAATAACAGCGTCAAAATGTCATGGCGCGGAATACTCTGCCACCAGCGTTTTACTTCGCTTTTGGTCATGATGTCAATAACTCGCGAACGGCTGCGCTGACCTGGTCTCCCGGCGCGCGCCCGGCGACCTTGGGCAGCATGGCTTTCATCACCTTGCCCATATCGGCAGGGCCGCTGGCTCCGGTTTCGCTGATGGCTTGCCGGGCCAGTTCGCGCAGCTCTTCGCCGCTCATCGACTGGGGCAGGAAGGTGTTGAGAATATCGATTTCCGCCTGGGCGGCGGCGACCAGGTCCTGGCGGTCGGCTTTTTTCGCTTCTTCGAGCGATTCGCGCCGGGTTTTGCTTTCCTTTTGCAGGATTGCGATGACTGCGGCTTCATCCAGCTCGATGCGCTTGTCGACTTCGACCTGTTTGATGGCGGCCAGTACCATGCGCACGGTGCGCTTGCGGGTTTCATCGCCACTTTTCATGGCGTCTTTCAGGGCTTGATTGAGGTTGGCTTTTGTGTCCATAGTTTGATTATACCTTTTGGTGTTGGAGGTTGAATTAGCCGGGGCGGCTGCCCTGGCCGGTAAAAGCGGTTTTTTCGACGTCTGTCAGCGTTTCCGCCAAGCTCAGCCACTCCAGGCGGGTTCTTTGGGTGGCTGCCGAGCGGGCGTATTCGAAATCCGGACGGGAGGGGTCGTCCTTGTTCATGTGAGCGTGCGAGTCGCGCGGCAGGCGCGGGAGAATCCACTCGCGCAGGAAAGGCACAAAGTACAGAATTTCCTGCGGGTAGTACAGCCGCCCGGAATGTAAACGAGGGTCATTTAAACAGGACGCGAGCAGCGGGTCGATCTGATCCGGGGCGGCGTTGGGATGCAGTTCGCGCCACAGGCTGGTGTAGTTGGTATGGGCGTAGAAATCCTGCACGGTGTGCGTCAGCCGCCCAAATTCTGCCCGCGCCTGGGCCGCATCGCCGGAGCGAAGGGCCTGGATGGTGTTTTGGCGGCAGGCTTCGATGTAGGCATACGAGGCCGCGAAGGAGTTGTTGTCAAAGTGGAAGTGGTCGCGGGCAATCTGGTAGATGAGCGCATCCTGCCCCAGGTTGGCCTGCACGATTTGCTGTAAGGCTTGCGGGCTGAAGCTGGGCGCAAGGGCTTCCTCGGTCATGGATACATGATAGGCTTCGTTCATTTTGCGCCTCGCAACAGGTAGGTTTCAACGCTGGATGTGCGCCCCTTGACGGTCAGCGGTTCCATCTGGGTGGCTTCAACCTGGTCTTTAACGATGTCGTAGGTTTCTTTTTGGATGAAGATTTGTCCGGGTTGGGCGCTGGCTTGCAGGCGTTGGGCCATGTTGACAGTGTCGCCGATGGCGGTGTAATTGAACAGGTCGCTGGTGCCGACATTGCCGACCATGGCGTAACCGGTGGTGATGCCCACCCGGAAGATGCGATGGAAGGCGGGGTTGGTATAGCGGTTGTGCGATTCGAGGGTGCGATGGACCAGGTTCAGGGCGGCGCGGCAGGCGCGCAGGGCGTGATCGCTTTGCGGGTCGGGGCTGTTCCAGATGGCCATAACGGCGTCGCCCATGAATTTGTCGAGGGTGCCTTCCTGTTCGAGGATGGCCTGGGCGGCGATGTCGAGGTAGGTGTTCAGTACCGCAAAGACATCTTCAGGAATATTGCCTTCGCTGAAGGAGGTAAACCCGGCCAGGTCGGCAAACAGGACAGTGACCAGGGTGCGGGCGCCGTCGAGGTCGAGGCCTGACGGGTTCGAGAGCAGGCGGTCGCGCACGCGCGGGGCGACCACCCGTCCGAAGGTTTGGTGGATGATTTGGCGTTCTTTTTCGAGTTTGCGGTTCTCGGTCAGGTCTTCGAAGACGATGGTTGCGCCTTTGGTGGCGAGATGGGCGTCTTTCAGCGGCGAGGCCGAGACGCGCAGCACCACCTCGCCGCGCGCAGACAGGGTCGGGGTGAATTCCTTGCCCTGGGAGATTTTATTGTTTTGCATCACTCTTTGGGCAATTTCTTCGATGGGCAGGCCGGGCAGGGCCAATTCAATCGGTTTGCCGATGGCTTTGCTGAGCGGAACGCCCAGAATCCGTTCGGCGGCGGTGTTGAAGAGCGTGATTTTATGTTCGACGTTGGTGGTAATGATGCCGGTGGCTACCGAAGCGAAGATGTCATCCATCAGGTTTTTCATTTCAAGGGTTTCATCGAGGGTGTGGCGCAGGTTTTGGAAGAGGCGCGCGTTTTCGAGGGCCAACGTCGATTGCGCGGCGACAGCGCTCAGGAATTCGAGATCGTCGCTGGTGTAGGGTTCGCCGGAGCGGCGGCCTCCGAGAGCCATGAAGCCGATCAGGCGGCCTTCGTAGCGCAGCGGGACAAAAACCTGGCATTCCATATCCGGTTCGGCTTGCAACTCAACCGGCAGGGGGCTTTCGGGCGGCAGCCAGAGCGGCTGGGCGGATTTGCTGAGCAGGTTGGGTAGCGCATCTCCGGGTTGGAAGGTGCGGTCGGTTTGGTAATGCTCCGAGAACGGCACGTAAAGCTGACGGTCATCCTCGAAAAGGAAAACAATGAACTTTTCGGGGGTCAGGGCGCGGTCCAGTTCGGTTTGCAGCAGGTTGACGGTGCGGTCAAGCTCCGGCGTAATCACCAGGCTTTGCGAGAGATTGGTCAGGATGCGGCGGTAGTCGGCCTGGGAGCGGTAAAAGATGCGGTCTATGCCGCGCTGGATCAGGTTGCGCAGCGGCAGGAAGGCGATGACCAGGATCAGGATGTAGGCGGCAACGATGAAGGGATCGTCCGATTGAATGGTTTGCTGGAAGATGAACGAGGCGCCGTTGAGCAGGAGAAAGAATAACAGCAGTGCAGCACTGGTCGTCAGCACATAGGTCAGGGCGCGGCTGAGCCAGCGGTCTACATCCAGCAGGCGGTAGCGCAGAATCGCATAGGTAACGGAAAGCGGCAGCAGGATGATGGGCGGGAAAAGCAACTCGGGGCGAAACTCTGGCACGCTGCCCTGGAATCCGATGGGCAGCAGGTATAGCACCAGGACCGGCAGGAGGGCCAGGGCGGCGCCGAAGATGATCACGCGGCTTTGCTGACGAACGATGGGTGAACTGTCTCCCAGGACGCGCCGGGTCAGGGTACCCAGGAAGGTGAAAATTCCGAGGGCGATAAAAATGTAGCCCCAACGCCACGAATCGATGTAGGCATAGGGGCTGGGCGGCAGGAGTATGTCGCGGGCGATGCGAACGGCGAGCGCCAGCCCGATCAGGAAGGGCAGCAGGCGCAGGAAAGGCCAGCGGCGGATGAGTGGCAATTCCTGCGGGAACATTAATGCCAGGTATGCCAGGGATGCGCCGGCGGCGGGCAGGCTGAGCGCCCAGAGCAATACCACCCGGTGGGTGGTGTTCATATCCAGAAAGGTGGAGGTGAGCAGGGCAGCCGAGGCAACGAAAATGGCGAAAGCGCGGGTTGGGCGGAAGTCGGGCCGCAGGCGATACGCCCATAGTCCGATGGCCAGCGAGGTCAGCCCGACCAGGTAGGGGATGATGAAGAGCGAGAGCAGGTCACGGCTTTGGGCCTGGGTCGGGGTGATCGTAACGCTAAAAGTGGATTGATCGCTGCGCCGGTAAAAACTGGCTTCGAAATCCTGCCAGCCGTTTTGGCGCAGGAAGTTGTACATCTCGGCTGTGTTTTCTATCGGTTGTTGGTTGAGCGCCACCAGTTGGTCAGACCATTCCAGCCCCAGGGCTTTGCCTTGCCAGTCTTTGCCGCTGATCTGGCTCAGGATGTTGTTTGGCTCGACCAGGAAGCCGGCAAAAGGCGCGTGGTACCAATCCCAGGCCCAGAAGGGGGTCAGGATGAACATGAGCAGGGCCAGCCCCAGGAACCCGAGCGGGATAAGATGTGATTTCAGGTCTTTCAAAATGACCGATAACATGAAATCCTTTCGATTAGGATTGCGCCTTGGGGGCCAGGTGCGATAATTCAGCGCGATATTTTTGCACCAGGGCGCTGTTGCCGCTTTCTTCGCCGTGTTTGCGCAGTTGTTCCTTCTTGTGGGCCAGTTCGCCAATCACCTGGTAGAAGCGGGATGTTGCCATGAACTTACCGCTGAAAATGGATGTGACCCAGGCAAAGGATTGGGCCCAGGCCGAGCAGGCGGTTCGATACTGTTCTGCGCTGATGATTCCCATTTGTACTTCCTCGCGCAGATGCAGGATGATGTTTTTCTGCTCGATCCAGGTGGCCCACAGGATGAACAGGAACATGAAGAAAACGCCAATCCAATCCAGGAAGGAGCCGAGCAGGCAGGTCAGTTCCCCGAGCAGCGGCACGGAAGCCAGGAAATTGTGCATCGAGTGGGTGAACATCGCCAGTCCCCAACCAGCCAGCGGGGCGATGACTTTGACAAAACCGTTGCGGTTGGTGCGGGCCATCGCCAGGCCGATGCCGATAAAGGCGGTATAGAACGGGTGCTGCCACCCGACCAGGATCACGCGAATGAAAACGAGGGTGGCTAATCCGCCCCAGCCATCGCTGGCGAATCCGCGCCAGATGTAGATGCTGTTTTCGGTGGCGGCAAATCCCAGGGCGGCGATGCCGGCGTAGACGATGCCATCCAGGATCGAGTCGAATTCGTGGCGGAAAATCAGGAAGACCACCAGCACGGCCATCCCTTTCAATGTTTCTTCGACCAGGGGCGCGCTGATGGTGGCGCCAGCCACGCTCGCCAGGCCTTCTGAACCTGTCAGTCCAAAAATGGTCAGCCCGAAAAGGGAATTAAGCACGTAGGATCCGCCAGCGGCAACTACCACGCCCCACATGAAAACTGCGCCGAGCAGGATTTTGGGTTCTTTTTCGTAGCGGTCGAGCCAATAAAGAATATAAGCGTACAGGAAACAGGGCATGAATCCAAAAAACAACGCAGCGAGTAGGGCAACCATAAAATCTCCTTTGGACGACAAGATGTAAATGGGTGGCAGGATATAAAAAATTATAGCACGCGCTTCCCTGCCAATCTTGACAAATTTAAAAACCGAACGAAAGCAGATTGATTAACCATCCCGGAAAATCGGTAGAAAACAGGCTGGCTTGTTATTCCGAGCGTGATATAATAGCCAAAATTCAACAACTGAATATTGAAAATCAGGAGAACAATTCATGTCGAAAGCCAATCTGATCGCCCCTTATGGCGGTACACTGGTCAACTTGATCGCGACGGGCGCGGAACGCGAAGCGCTGCTCGCCCAGGCAGCCAAACTGCCTTCCATCAAAATTTCAATGCGCGCCCTGTGCGACCTGGAACTGCTCGCCAGCGGCGGTTTTTCACCGCTGACTACCTTCATGGGCAAAGCCGATTACGAGAGCGTTTTGCACAAGATGCGCCTCGCGGATGGGACCCTGTGGCCCCTGCCCATCACCCTGACCGCTGACCCGGCTGAACTGCCGACCGTGGGCGAATCGTTGGTGCTGCGCAATGCCAACAACGACATTATCGCCGTTATGGAACTGGACGAAGTTTTCCACTGGGATGCCCAGGTCGAGGGCAACCTGGCCTACGGTAGCAACGATCCCAAGCACCCGATGGTTTCGGAAATGGCGCGCTGGGGCAAGGTTTGCATCAGCGGCCCGCTCAAGGTGCTGAATATGCCCAAGTACCATGATTTCGTCGACCTGCGCCACACCCCGACCCAGGTGCGCGAAAAACTTGAAGCAATGGGCAACAATAACGTGGTTGCTTTCCAGACCCGCAACCCGCTGCACCGCATCCACGAAGAACTGACCAAGCGCGCCGCGGCGGCGGTCAAGGGTTCGCTGATTGTCCACCCGGTGGTGGGTATGACCAAACCCGGCGATGTCGATCACTACACCCGCACCCGCACTTACAAGGCCCTGGTTGAGAATTACTATAGCAAAGAAGATACCCTGTTGAGCCTGCTGCCGCTGGCAATGCGCATGGCTGGCCCCAAGGAAGCCCTGCTGCACGCCATCATCCGCCGCAACCACGGTGCGAACCACTTCATTGTGGGCCGCGACCATGCCGGCCCCGGCAATGACAGCGCCGGCAAGCCCTTCTACGGCCCCTACGATGCCCAAACGCTGATGACCGAGCATGAAGCCGAACTCGGCGTCAAGATGGTTCCGTTTGAAATGCTGGTTTATCTCCCCGACGAGGACCGCTATGTCGAGCAGAAAGATGTCCCGGCGGGCGCGAAGACCCTGAATATCTCCGGCACCCAGGTGCGCGACGACTATCTCGCCAAGGGCAAATTGCTGCCCGAGTGGTTTACCCGCCCCGAAACCGCCGAAATCCTGCGCCAGAGCTATCCGCCGCGCCACAAGCAGGGCTTCTGCCTGTGGTTCACCGGTTTGAGCGGCTCGGGCAAGAGCGCCACCACCCAGATTTTGACTGAACTGATGCTTGAATACGGCCGCGAAGCCACCGTCCTGGATGGCGACGTTGTCCGCACCCACCTTAGCAAAGGCCTCGGCTTCAGCAAGGAAGATCGCGACACCAACATCCTGCGCATCGGCTTTGTCGCCAGCGAAATCTCCCGCCACGGCGGCGCGGTCATCTGCGCGGCCATCAGCCCCTACCGCGCGGCCCGCAACGAAGCCCGCAAGATGGTTGGCGAAAACTTCATCATGGTTTACATGGATACCCCGGTTGAAGTCTGCGAACAGCGCGATGTGAAGGGCCTGTACGCCAAGGCCCGCCAGGCCATGCAGGACGGCAAGCCGATGGGCTTTACCGGCGTCGATGATCCCTACGAACCCCCGATTGACCCCGAAATCACCCTGCAAGGCTCCGGCGTGACTCCCGAAGAGAACGCTCGCAAGGTTATCGCTTACCTGCTCGAACAGGGCTTCCTGCTCAAACAATAAGATTTCCCCGGCCCACCCGCCGCTTTGACTGGGACGGGTGGGCCTTTTTAATGGCTTTTATCCTTCCTGCCCAACGCCGGGGGATTAATCCCCCGGCTATCCTGCAAAGCCCGCTGAAGCGGACTATACCCGTTACGGATGAGAATTGCGCTTTTTTCTAGAGCAGGAACGCGCAATTCTCATCCGCGGGCATTATAAAAACCTTTGTCCCGCATCCCTTATTTCTCTTTACTCCTCCTCATTTCCCTCGCCGCCGGATTTGCGCTTTGGTACGCCACCCCGGCCGGACTTGGGCTGACGAACGATTCCGCTGCCTATATCGGCGGGGCGCGTTCGCTGCTGGCCGGAACCGGCTACAGCGATGTTTGGCTGGATAGTGAGCTGGAAGCGGTTACGCACTACCCGCCGCTTTTGTCGCTGACCCTGAGCGGAATCGGCCTGCTGGGCCTGGATCCCTATCGCGGTGCGCGCGTGCTGCACATCCTGCTCTTTGCCGCCAACACCGGGCTGATCGGCCTGCTCGGCTTTCGGATGACCAAATCGCAGGCGGCTGGCATCTTCCTGGCCCTGCTCTTTGGCACAAATGCCCAATTGCTGCGCATCCATGCCCAGGTGTTGAGTGAACCGCTCTTTTTATTCTTTTCGCTCTTATCCTTTTTATCTTTCCATGATTCGCTCAAGCCCGATAGCCCGAAACTTGTTACCCGAACCTCCTTACTCGTTACCGGCTTTCTGACCGGATTGGCTTTCCTCACCCGTTATTCCGGTCTGGCCCTGATTGCCACCTTCCTGGTTGCGATTTTCCTTTTCCAGCCCGATTGGCGCTCTCGTTTCATCAGGATTGCCCAATTCCTGGCCGGAGCCGTCCCGCCGATCGCGGCCTGGTTTGTCCGCAACAGCCTGGTTGCCGAATCGGCCACTAACCGCGGGATGCAATTCAACCTGATTCAAATCTCGAACATCCGCACCGGCCTGTGGAATGTGGCCGACTTCCTGACCCCCTTCCAGGCCTGGCAGGAATGGTTGTTCCGCTCGGGCGCGTTGAGCGCATTTTTGATAATTTTCGCCTTGTTTTTGTTGGCCTGGCTGGCCGTAAATGCCTGGAATTCGCTCTTTCGTTCATCCAATCACCCAATCACCCAATCACCCAACCCCATTACGTTCACCACCGCCCTGTACGTTTTCGGCTACCTTGGTGCGGTGTTGTTCTCGATGAGTTTCTTCGATGCCAGCACCAAATTCCAGCACCGCATTCTCTCCCCGCTGTATGTTTCGTGGATGGTTTTGCTGGTTGCGATAATTTATCGAACCGCGAAGGCCGCCAAGAACGCAAAGTTTTTTAATGATTTCTTCGCGAACTTTGCGTTCTTGGCGGTTCAATCTCTCGTTGTTGTTGTCCTCGTCCTTTCAACTTTCAACTTTCAACAATCCCTGACTGAACTGCGCGAAATCGACGGCCTGGGCTATGCCTCCTGGCGTTGGCGGCAGATGAATGTGCTGGCGATCATCAAAGACCTGCCGCCGGATATCGCCATTTACAGCAATTCACCCCCGGCGGTTTATCTCGTCACCGGGCGCGCCAGCCGCGTCATCCCGTCCCGCGTCAACCCGGTCAGTGGGCAGGCGCGCAGCGGTTATGAACAGTCCCTGGCTGAGATGCGCGCGGAACTGCTCGCCGGACGGGCTGTGCTGGCCCTCTTCGATGTTTCTGATATCGAAGATGCCTTTGGCGATGAAATCGCGTTACAATTCGACGGCCTGACCCTGCTCGAAAAATCGCAGGGGAATGTGCTTTACGGAATACCATAACCCCACCCGGCGCTAACGCGCCACCTCCCCATTTTCGACGAACTACAGTCGAAAATGGGGAGGTAGGGAGGGCAGGAGATAATTTATGCCAAAAATTCAAGAAAAATTCGATTTAACTGGCCGGGTGGCGATTATCACCGGTGGGATTGGCCTGCTCGGGACAGAATTCTGCCGCACCCTGGCCGAGGCCGGGGCTGCCGTTGCCGTGGTCGATCTCAACGCTGAGAAGTGCGCCACCGTTGCCGCGGATTTGGTCAAGGCCGGGTACAAAGCCCTGGGTGTCGCCATCGATATCACCAGCCCGGAATCGGTCAATGCGATGGTTGAGAAAGTTGTCGCGGAACTTGGGCGCATCGATGTGCTGGTCAACAGCGCTGCACTCGACCCCAAATTCGACCCGGATGCCGTCAGCAAAGGGATTGCTCCCGGCAAATTCGAAGAGTATCCGCTCGAGCAGTGGAATGCCGCCCTGAACGTCAACCTGACCGGGACCTTTCTCGTCACCCAGGCGGTGGTCAAGCAGATGGTCGCCCAGGGCAAGAAAGGCAGCATCATCAATATCTGCTCGACTTACGGGCTGAACGGCCCCGATCAGCGCATCTACCGCAAAGCGGACGGTTCCCAGCCAGCCTTCAAGCCGGTTTACTACACTGTCACCAAGGCCGGGATTGTCGGTTTTACCAAGTACCTGGCCGCGTATTACATGGAGACAGAAATCCGCGTTAATATGCTTACGCCGGGCGGCGTTTATAACAATCACGATGAGCTTTTTGCCAAAAATTATGCCGCCAAGACGATTTTGGGCCGCATGGCCAAAAAAGACGAAATGAACGGCGCTTTATTGTTCCTCGCTTCGGATGCTTCATCCTACATGACCGGCAACAACGTGGTTGTGGATGGCGGCTGGACGGCGTGGTAAAAAAAAACGATATTCGATATTCGAAAATTCGGTAACGGATTTCGAGTATCGCGTAACGAATTTCGAATAACGAGTAACGAATGACCGAAGTTTTAGCCATCATCCCCGCGCGCGGCGGGTCGAAGGGAATTCCGCGCAAGAATATTCGCGATTTTGCCGGCTATCCGCTGATTGCCTGGAGCATTGCCGCCGGTTTGAAGTCCGAATTGGTGACGCGGGTCATCGTCAGCACAGACGACGAGGAGATTGCTGCCGTGGCCCGCGCCTGGGGCGCGGAGACGCCTTTCCTGCGCCCGGCGGAGTTTGCCCAGGACAAAACCACCGATTTACCGGTGTTCGAACACGCCCTGAAATGGCTGGCCGAAAACGAGAATTACCACCCGGATGTTGTCGTGCAGTTGCGGCCCACCTCGCCGATTCGCCCCATCGGGTTGGTGGACGATGCGGTGCGCATCCTGCTCCAGAATACGGATGCGGATTCAGTGCGGGGCGTTGTCCCAGCCGGGCAAAACCCGCATAAAATGTGGCGGCTGCTCTCGGGTGAGAACGGTCCGATGCAAAATCTGCTTGCAGTGGACGGAATCGAGGAGCCGTACAATGCTCCCCGGCAGATCCTCCCCGATGTCTACTGGCAAACGGGACATATTGATGCAATTCGCCCGGCGGCCATTTTGAACGGTTCAATGAGCGGCAAGACGATTTATCCGCTGCTAATTGAACCGGATTTTACGGTGGATATCGACAACCTGCGCGATTGGGCGCGTTATGAGTGGCTGGTAGCCTTTGGCGGGCTGGAGATGGTCTCGCCGGGGCGCTCCCGCCGTCCGCTGCCGGAGTGGGTCGATTTGCTGGTGCTCGACTTTGACGGGGTGCTGACCGATAACCGCGTTTGGGTCAGCGAGGATGGCCGCGAGATGATTGCGGCCAATCGCGGCGATAGCCTGATCATGACCAAACTGCGCAAGTCTGGCACCGAGGTTGTGATTTTGTCTTCGGAGGTCAACTCGGTGGTTTCAGCGCGCGCCAAAAAGATGCGCGTCGAGGCAATCCACGGGGTTGGTCTGGATGACAAGGCCGGGGTGCTGTTGAATTTGCTGAAGGAACGTAACATCGACCCGGCGCATGTGGTTTATGTTGGCAATGACATTAACGATCTTCCCTGTTTCGAGGTCGCCGGTTGGGCGGTGGCTGTCGCCGATGCCCAGCCCGAAGTTTTGCGCGCCGCCGATTATGTGACCAAAAAAACCGGCGGGCATGGCGCGGTCAGGGAAGTTTGCGATTTGATCTTACAGGAGAAAAAATGACTCGTGAAATAAAACTCGGTAACAAAGTGGTTGGCGATGGACACCCTGCTTACGTCATCGCCGAAATTGGCATCAATCACAACGGCGACCTGGATGTTGCCCGCCAGATGATTCGCGCGGCGGCTCATGCCGGCGCGGATGCGGTCAAGTTCCAGAAGCGCACGCCCGAAGTCTGCACCCCGCCCGAACAGCAGAAGCAGATGCGCGAAACGCCCTGGGGCTATATCAGCTACCTGGATTATCGCTACAAGGTCGAGTTTGACAAGGAAGCCTATACTGAAATCGACAAACTGTCCCGTGAGTTGGGCATCGATTGGTTCGTTTCGGTCTGGGATGAGCAGTCGGTCGATTTTATGGAGCAGTTCGATACCCCGGCCTATAAAATCCCGTCGGCTTCGATGACCGACCACAACCTGCTGCGCCATGTCCGCAAGACCGGCCGGCCGTTGATTGTTTCAACAGGCATGTCGACGATGGATCAGATCCACCGAGCGATGGATGCGGTTGGGCTGGACAACCTGATTATCATGCACACCACCAGCGCCTATCCTTGCGATCCGGATGAACTTAACCTGAAGATGATCGAAACCCTGCGGCGTGAGTTCCCGAACAACCCGATTGGCTATTCGGGTCACGAGGTCGGCCTCGTCCCCTCGGCGGTGGCGGTGGCCCTGGGCGCGACTTCGGTCGAGCGCCACTTCACCCTCGACCGGGCGATGTGGGGCAGCGACCAGGCCGCTTCGGTCGAGCCGGGCGGCTTCGAGAAGCTGGTCAAATACATCCGCGTGACCGAACAGGCCATGGGCGATGGCGTCAAAAAAGTTTACGAAAGCGAAATGTCCTCGCTCAAGAAGCTGCGCCGGGTTAAAGATTCGGAATAAATCGCAATTTGTCGCCAGAAATGGGATACCGGTAACGAGAAATAAGGTAAACTTGTTTCTCGTTACTGATTTCTACTCATGGTGAACTTTTCCTGATCAAGATGTCCATTCCTGACAGCGTTTATCGTTTTGCCCGCCCAATTGCCAAATATTCCCAGGCCATTTTGCGCTGGAAGCGTTTGACTTTTAACGAAGCACCGCCGATTTTCGGAAATGCCAAACCCAAGAGCGGTTCGCACCTGCTGACCCAGATTTTGGGTGGTTTTTGCCGGATCGCGCCGTATGCCTATGTTGAAACGGAACCGGTTCGCACGGTCAAGAAGGATGGCGGCCGCTTTGATGCCGAACAGGTGCAGGCTGAATTGCGGCGTATTCCAGCGGGTGTGATTGGCTGGGGCTATGTCGATGCCACGCCTGAGAATGTTGCCTTCTTGTGCCAGCCCAACCGTGTCAACTACTTTATCTACCGCGACCCGCGCGATATGCTGATTTCGCATGTGTTCTTCGCCACCGATATGCACGAAGGCCACGGGATGCACGATTACTACCAGAACCTTGCGGATTTCGACGAGCGTTTGAAAGTGGCGATTACCGGTATAGACCGGGATGGTCTGTTCATGGTGGATGTTCGCCGGCGTTACGAAGGTGTTTTCGAATGGTTGGAGCAGCCAGGGATGATGTGCATCCGTTTTGAAGATTTGCTCAACCAGCGCGAAAAAGTGCTGAGTGCCATGCTTGACCAGGTCGAGAAGACGGGTTACCGCATCCCGACCCCGCGTGAGCAGGCGATCAAGGTTCTGCTCGAAACCATCCAGCCGAAGAAGTCAAAAACTTTCCGCTCGGGCAAAACCGGTGAATGGACCAAATATTTCAAGGCTGAGCATAAAGCCTTGTTCAAAGAAGTAGCCGGGGATTTGCTGGTACGGCTTGGCTACGAAAGCTCAAACGAGTGGTAATTTGAAACTGGGAATAAAAAAGCGCGGATGTGATTCCGCGCTTTTTTCGTTGTCGCCGTGGATTAATCTTCCGGTCGGGCGAAAATCATTCGCCCGGCTGCGGTTTGCAGCACTTTGGTGACCGTAACATTTTTATGAGTGCCAAGGAACTTGTTGCCGTTTTCGATGACCACCATGGTTCCGTCTTCCATATAACCGACACCCTGGTTGGCTTCCTTGCCTTCCTGAATGATGTGGATGCTGAATGTTTCACCCGGCAAAACCACCGATTTGACCGCGTTTGCCAGTTCATTGATGTTCAGGATCACCACACCCTGCAGTTCGGCGACTCGATTCAGGTTGTAATCGTTGGTCAGGATCGGGCACTTCAATTGGCGGGCCAGGATGACCAGCTTGTCATCCACTTCGCGCACCCCGTCCACGTCGATGTCGCTGATGCGCACCGTTACCGCGGAAGTTTTTTGCAGTTCAGAGAGCACTTCCATCCCGCGCCGTCCGCGCTGGCGGCGCAGGGAGTCAGCCGAATCGGCGATGTATTGCAATTCGTTCAGCACAAAGCGCGGGATCAGCAGTGTGCCGGGCAGGAAGCCGGTCTTGGCGATATCGGCCACCCGGCCATCGATGATAACGCTGGTATCGAGCAGGATGGTGCGGGTTGGCTGGCTCCACGAACTGCTGGTTGCCGAGTCGCCGCCGCGCCCGGAAAGTGAACTGATGACGCCCAGCATGTCTGTTTGGCGGGTGACAAATAGCGCCACGCCAAAATAGCTAAAAATCAAGACAGCCAGGAAAGGCATGATGTCGCGAAAGGGCGATGGCAGCATCGAAAGCGGAAAGGTCAACAGCGCAGCCACTACCAGTCCGACCACCAGCCCGACCAGCCCCGAAAAAAGGGTTTCAGCAGAAACCCGGCCCAAGAGTGAGCGCAATCCGCGAATGGGGCGGGTGGTGAACCAGGGTGTCATCACCAGACCGAACAAAGCGCCAACCATCGAGAAGCCCAGCGCATAGGTAACTTCATTCAGACCGCTTTGTGCGCCAACCCAGTATCCCCAATACCCCCCAAACAAAAAAAAGACAAACATTCCGATAATTCGGATAAAAAATTCGGCACTCATTTAATAACTCCTTCAAAATAGACAATGAAAATAAATCCGAAATGATAATAGCATGGCCAATGCATAACGTCAATTGCAGGCCGGTTTCATTTTTCATTATTCTAATATTCCTCAAAGGTAAGAAACTTGCCCCGGCGCCAAAAAACAAGGTCGTCCGCCGCAATTCTGACGGGTATAATTCGGTCATCCTTTAAAGGTAATAAGAGGTGAACATGGCTTTGGATCGTTTTGGCCGAAAAATCCATTATTTGCGCATTTCCCTGACCGACCACTGTAACTTGCGCTGTATCTATTGCATGCCTGAAGACCAAACCTTCAGGCCCAATGCTGAACTGATGCAAGATGAAGAAATTTTCTTGTTTGCGCGGCTGTTTGCTGAACTGGGCTTCGATAAAATTCGTCTGACCGGCGGCGAACCGACGGTGCGCGCCAATATCGTTGAAATCGTGCGCGGCATTGCCTCCACGCCGGGGATTCGCAGCCTTTCCATGACCACCAACGGTATCCTGCTCAATCGCCTGGCGAAACCTTTGGCTGAGGCGGGCTTGCAGCGCGTCAACGTCAGCATCGACACCCTTGACCCCGATAAATTCAAGCGCCTGACCCGTTGGGGCAAATTGGAGCAGGTCTGGAAAGGGATTCTGGCGGCGGAAGCGGCCGGACTTAACCCGATTAAACTTAATGCCGTAATCGTGAAAGGCTACAACGAAGAGGATGTGATTGATCTGGCGGCGATCACCCTTGAGCGCTCCTGGCAGCTTCGCTTTATTGAAATGATGCCTTTTGCCGGCGTAACCGATGTCCAAACCCAGCATGTGGTAACGGCCGCCCAAATCCAGGCCAAGATTGAGAGCGAGTTTGGCCCGCTCGAAGCTGACAATCGCTACGATGGCGAAGCCCGCATCTTCCGCGTCCGCGGCGCAAAAGGCGAAATTGGCTTCATCTCCTCCGTCACCGTCCCGTTTTGCTCGGCCTGCACCCGCGCCCGTCTGACGGCAGACGGGGTTTTGCGCATGTGCCTGCTGCGTGAAAAAGAAATTGACCTGCTGACCCCGCTCCGCAACGGCGCCAGCCTTGAAACGCTGCGCCAGATGATTCTGGATGCGGTTTGGAACAAACCCTGGGGACATGGCCTGGACGAAGGCTATATTCCATTAAACCGGGCTATGAACGAAATTGGCGGATGACCTGCGTTCCACCCGCGACTTGCTACCGATTAACTTTCTTATGCCAACACCCAAAGCGATTTTTTATGATCTCGATGGCACCCTGCGCCATAGCCAGCCCGCCGGGCGGGATGTGTTCATCGCCCAGGCCATTCAACTTGGCTTGACCATTACCGACGAAGACCGGCGGCGTTCTGCCCGCTGGGAACATGCCTATTGGGCCAGGTCTGTGGAATTGGCTACCGACCTGGCGCGTTTTAAAGAAGAAGACAGCGACTTCTGGCGCAATTATTCCTGGCGGCAGCTTTTGGCGTTAGGCTGCCCGCAGGCCGATGCCGGTGATTATGTTCAGCCCTTACACGAGCACATGAACGGTAACTACAAGCCCTGTGACCTGCTCTTTGAGGATGTATTCGAAACCTTGGCAAGGTTGCGCGAGCGTGGCTACATTACGGCAGTGGTTTCGAATCGCGACAAACCTTTTCATGATTACCTGGCCGAAAAAGGAATTTTGCAGCATTTTGATTTTTCGCTGGCTGCCGGCGAAGTGGATTCGTGGAAACCCAGCCCGGAGATTTTCCTGCACGCCTTGCAGCGCGCCGGGGTTCGTCCGCTGGAAGCGATTTACATCGGCGATAACTATTATGCCGATGTTGTCGGCGCCCGCGCTGTTGGGTTGCGCCCGGTATTGTTTGACCCTGCGGGTATCTTCCCCGAAGCCGATTGCCCTGTGCTTCAAACCCATGCCCAAATTTTTGAACTGCTTGAAAGGATGTAATCCATGACCTGGGAACCAAAAGTGATGCGCACGGTTCGTTTTCGTAACGAGCAAAGTGTTGGCTCGCTGGCGCGTTTGCTAACCCTGATCGCCGATGCCGGTGGCAGTGTTGGCGCAATTCAACTCCTGACAGAGACATCCCTGCATGTGGTCAGGGATGTCTCTGTTTATGCTGACTCTCCCGAGCAGATGGAAAAAATTGTCGAGGCGATGCGCAGCCATCCTACGGTAAAAATCCTGGATGTGCGTGATGAAGTCCTGGAAATGCACGTAAAGGGCAAGATAGCCATTCGTTCGCGCTACCCGATCACTTCCCTGCCGGTGCTGCGTAGGGTGTATACCCCCGGCGTGGCCGAGGTCTGCCTGAAGATTGCCCGCCAGCCTGAGTTGGCGCGCCTGTATACATCCACTAGCCATATGGTGGCGATTGTCACCGATGGCACCGCTGTTCTGGGGCTGGGCGATATCGGCCCGCTGGCTGGCATGCCCGTGATGGAAGGCAAGGCCATGCTGATGGAAACCCTGGTCGGGCTGTCGGGAATCCCGATTTTGCTCAACACCAAGGACACCGAGGAGATTATCCGCACAGTGGCGAACATTGCCCCAACCTTTGCCGCCATCCAACTCGAGGATATTTCCGCGCCGCGCTGTTTCGAGATCGAGGAACGCCTGCAAAAGATGCTTGACATCCCGGTGCTGCATGATGACCAGCACGGAACCGCCGTGGTCACCACCGCCGCGCTGATGGTGGCTTCGCGCCAGACCGGTATTTACCTGTCGAGCGCCAAGATCGGACAGATTGGCCTGGGTGCGGCGGGTTTTGCCACCTCGAAAATGCTGATGCGCATGACCGGCAACCAGGTTTGGGGCGCCGATTTGAGCCAGGCAGCCCTCGACCGTTTGGCCAAAGCTGGCGGGAAGCCCTCAACCTTGAGCGAGATTATGGCCAACTGTGATATTGTGGTGGCTACTACCGGGGCGCCAGGCCTGATCAAGCCCGAGATGGTGCGCAAGGGGCAGATCATCCTGGCGCTGTCCAACCCCAATGCCGAGATCGAGCCGGAAGTTGCGCTGGCGCGAGGCGCCGCCTTTGCCGCTGACGGCAAATCGGTGAATAACGTTTTAGGTTTTCCGGGCATCTTTCGCGGGGCGGTGGATTCAAACGCACGTGAGATTACCTACGAAATGCTGGCCGCTGCCGCCCATACGATTGCGGACAAAACCACCGGCTCCGACCTCGTCCCCAATCCGCTCGATAAGGAAGTCCACAAGGCGGTGGCGCGGGCCGTGGCCCAGAAAGCCATCGAGCAGGGTGTCGCCCGGGCCGATTATGTCCCGTATGTAGAAGATTAATCCGGACATTTTGCCATGCTGACCACACTCTACTTTCTTTTTAGCCTGGCCTTGCTGGCAGAACTGATTGCTGCCTTTCGCTTGCAGGTTTTATCGCCGGCGCGTTCGTACGGGTGGCTTTTGCTGATTGTCCTGTTTGGGTTGTTCTACGACAATTTTATTCTGGCGATTGGTTCGTTGCTTGGCGAAGGCGACCTGTTGAAATTCTTGAGCGTTGGCCGTTATATCGGCCATGCCTTCGGGACACCTCTATTGGTGATTTTTGCCTTTGGCCTTGCCCGCCGGGTCGGGTTGGGATGGGCGCAGGGCAAACTGGCGCATACCCTTGCCTGGTTGTTCACAGTTGTCCTGATCGGTTTTGGCGTTTTCAGGGATATTATTCGCCTTGAATTGGCGGCAGAGCCGCTTTTTGATGTTATTCGCTATAGCAATGTTGGGCTTAAAGGGCCGCCAATCTCCTCGATCTCAACCATCATTACAATTATTGTTATGGGCATTGCCCTGTGGCGTGCTACCGCCTGGAAATGGCTGGCGCTTGGTGCGCTGTTCATGTTCGTCGCTGCTGCGGTTGGCATGGGTGAGCGCATCTTCATCAGCAATTTTGGAGAAGTGATGCTCGGCTGGGCCTGCCTGTCTAGCGCGCAAAGGTTCCTAACAGAAAACGGTCAATAGCGGCTTTTTTGCCAAAACAAACTGCCAGGTCAGGAAGCCCCAACCTGGCAGTTTGTTTTAATCCCGGTTTCTGCCCGTGGCAGAACTATCTATTTCACTGTCTTCAAACTGAAATAGCGGTCTTTCAGGTGCAGCAACGGTTTTTCGAGCCAGTGGTAAGTGGCGGAGGCCAGGATCAGGCTCATGAGCAGGGTTAGCGCCAGCACCCAGGGCTTGCCGACTTCATAAGGCAAGTTAAAACCATCTGAAATGATTCGGGCGGCGAACCAGGTCATGGCAAAGTGGTAAACGTAGAGACCATAAGAAATTTTACCGAGGTAACGCAACGGCGGCCATTCCAGCCAGTTAACCCACAATTTTTCGCGCACGACACAGTAAATCACCAGCAGGAAGGTGTAATCGATCAGGGTGTAGCCCCAGATGTGGCGCAGTCCGTTACCGAGCGGATACTGATAACCGAGCGATGAGACGAATTCGATCTGGCCGCGCAGAACGAATTCCGCGCTCAGACCCAGGGCGGGTAACAGGATGGCCATTACGATCAACTGCAGGCGGGCTTTGGGAATTTCGAAACGGGTGATGTAAGCGCCCATGGCAAAGGCGTCGATGTGCGAGAAAGGCAGCACATAGACGCCGACGGCTGCGTTCGGGTAAAGGGCCGGGAAAGTCCCGCTGTTGTAGAGAAACCCGGTCAGAGTGCGGAAGAGTGGCCCGGCCAGGATGGCTGCCAGGAAAACGGTTTTCAGCTTCTCGCGCGGGGTCAGGAAGATGAT
>JAEWVF010000034.1 GCA_023459215.1 Chloroflexota bacterium | reverse complement strand
AATTTTCGCCATCACCATCATGACCAGAATATCTACCAGTCGGTAGCGCAATCCTTTGGGCTTGCGGTTATCTTTCAGGCTCTGAAAATGTGCATACAAGCTGCCCACATCAAAAACTACACCATTTGTTGTGATAGACTCCATCTTGACCTTCCTCTGTGTATGTTTTGTCTCGCAACAAAAGATTACACGAGAAAGGTCTTTTTTGTCCCTACTTTCGTTACTTTAAGAAAGCCCTGTCCGGGTATGGATAATTCGGTTTCCTTTCCTCAACTTGTGGATGCGATCCAGGCATTGGGCCTGCGCAACAGCGTCGTTTGCCTGCACTCGTCCCTCAAGTCTTTTGGCCATCTCGAAGGCGGCGCGGATACGTTGATCCGGGCTTTCCGACAGTCAGGCTGCACCTTGTTGGTTCCGACGTTTAGTTATGATTGCGAAACTGCGCCTCCGCCGGGCTGGGATTTGCCGCAAAACGGGATGGATGCGAATCCGGATTGGGGCGTTCCGCAGGCTTATGACAAGCCCGGTCGGATGATTTCGCGCGAGATGGGTGCCATCCCGGCCCGGCTGCTGGCTGATGCGGATGCTGTTCGCAGCGATCACCCCTTGAACTCCTTTGCGGCGCTGGGGCCGCTTGCCCAGGAGCTTATCGCCGCGCAAGATTTTCTTAACGTTTATGGCCCTTACAAGGCGATTTATGCCGCAATCCCGGCTTTTGTTGTCCTGGCCGGGGTGGATTTGACTTCGGCTACCCCGATCCACTTTGTCGAGGAAAAGGCCGGTCGACGCATGTTCAGGCGCTGGGCGCTGGATGGGAATGGCCTGCCCCGCGAGGTCGAAGTTGGCAGTTGTTCGGATGGGTTCAACCGCTTGCAGCCTCATCTTACGGAAATCGAAAAAAGCGTTGCCGTTGGCGCGAGTCGCTGGCGGGTTTTCCCCTTCCGTTTGTTTATCGACCAGCTTGCCCGGACGATTGCCCGCGACCCGGCCCTGACCCATTGCCCGGACCCGGACTGCCCCCGCTGTCGGGACATGCTCAAAGGTGGGCCGATTTTAGTTTCCAAAGGAGGCGCTGATGTCCAGGGAACAGCCTGAAATGACCGCTGCCGATGTGGTTGGGTTTGTCGAACTGCTCGAGCAGCATGGGATTCCGGTTTGCATCGACGGCGGCTGGGGTGTGGATGCGCTCCTGGGCCGCCAAACCCGCCCGCACAACGACTTGGATATTGCCGTCGAACATCGCGACGTTCCCCGAATCCGGTCTTTGTTGCAGGCGCGCGGTTATCAGGATGTGCCGCGGGACGACACCCGCGACTGCAATTTTGTGATGGGCGATGTGCAGGGTCGCCTGATCGATTTCCATTCGTATACCTTTGACTCCTACGGAAAGCTCGTTTTTGGCGTTCCCTACCCGCTGGATTCATTGACTGGCCAGGGGAGCATTGCCGGACACCCGGTTTGCTGCATCACTCCCGGGTGGATGGTTCAATTCCACACCGGTTACCCGCTCGACGAGAACGACTACCAGGATGTCAAACTGCTCTGCCGGCAGTTTGACATTCCGCTCCCGCCCGATTATGCAGATTTTGTGGCCCGGGACCCTGAATAGGTCGGCTGGAGCGCGTTTTCTCGTGACATTTTGGCCTGCGGACGCTATAATTTAAATGTGCACTGTGTAAATATCCAAACCAGGATAGTCTGTTTACCTTGTTTTGCCCGGTTTGGTTTGTAAACTTGCACAAAGAGAAGCGCTTTAGAACAAGCCGGGATTTGATCGACCAACCTTTAAACAAAAAAATAGAAAACAGGAGTAATAATGACCGCTGTCGAGCCATCGCACAGGAAAATCAGGATTTTACTTGCCGATGACCATCCGGTAACGCGGGCCGGAATACGAAAAATTTTAGAAACGGCCGAAGACCTGGAAGTGATCGGCGAAGTGGGCAGCGGGTTCGAAGTCCAGGAATGGGTGGGCCGGTTGTTGCCGGATGTCCTGCTGCTTGATTTGCAGATGCCCGGTCCGCGTCCCAGCGAGTTGGAGCGTTGGGTGCGCCAACAATATCCCCAGGTTGTCACCCTGATCCTGACAGCCCACAGCCGCGATTCCTACCTGGCCACGATGATCGACGCCGGCGCGGCGGGTTTCCTGAGTAAGCAGGATTCGGCCCAGGCGCTGATTGCTTCGATCCGCCGGGCAGTCGGTGGGGAGTTGCTGTTTAGCGAGGAACAATACAATCGCGCTGCTCTTTGGCGCAGGGAAGCCGGGGCAAAATGGGCTGGCTTGAGCGAGCGCCAGCAGCGCTTGATCCGCTTGCTGGCCAAAGGCAAACAGAATGACCAGATTGCCGAAGAATTGGGCGTAACGACGAAAACGGTCTCTTATCATATCGCCGCGATCATGAGACGCCTGGATGTTGGCAGCCGCACCGAGATCCTGGCCTGGGTTTTGCAGCATGCGCCGGAAAATCTTGAGTAAAGGAGCGCAGTGTATCACCACGTGTGCCCGTTAGGGTATGCGTAAAAATGGCAGCATGTCCTTCCTGCTCTCCGACCACCTGGGCTCGACCAGCATCACCACCGATGCAGCCGGGACGAAGACCTCCGAACTGCGCTACTCGCCCTGGGGCGAAGTCCGCTTCTCGTCGAGCGCCAATCCTGGCCTGCCCACGGACTATACCTTCACCGGCCAGTACTCCTACATGGACGACCCGACCACGAACGGCGCGCGCGAGGGCTTTGGCCTGATGTTCTACAACGCCCGCTGGTACGACCCCGCCCTGGGACGCTTCGCCCAGGCGGATACGATCATCCCTGAACAGAGCCAGGGCACCCAGGCCTGGGACAGGTATGCCTATGTGAATAACAATCCGGTTCGGTATAATGATCCAACTGGGCACTGTCCATGGTGTGTTGGGGCTGGTGTAGGTTTAATTGTTGGAGGAATAGTTGGTGGTGTCACTTATGCTATAACAAACCAAGGAAATATTGATTATGGAGAATTGGCTTTGGCAACAGGAGCAGGAGCTGTGAGTGGAGCTTTGATTGGTTCTGGGATAGGCCTTGTTGCGGGAGCTGTTGCCGCAAGTGGTTCTGCTGTTACTATTGGGGCTGGTGCGGCAGCAGTTGCAACCGCATCTAGCACTGCGACCCCCTTGATTGCTGCTGGTGTGGCTAGCGGGGTGACAGAAATTCAGTATATGGCAGATAACCCCGGAGGATTTGAAAGTGACCCATTTGTCGTAAATGCTGGTATATCAGGCGTAACAGCATTTGCATCAGCAAAAACCCAAGACCCTTTTAGCAAAATAATCATAGAGGGTGGGGGTGCTGGCATCGCTTATCTGGCTACTTCTGATCCTGAAAGTTTTTATTGGGAAGATCTTGGGGCGTCTGTTAGTGTGGGTGTTGCGGGCGGTATATTTGACGCTGGCTTTGGTTTTGGCTTAGAGAAGTTGCTTTGGATTACTGCTTTACAAAAACCGCTTGTGAACACTGTTCAAGGACTTGTTACTGGGACAATCGTAGGACGGGCTAATAATTATGTTCTTCAAAACGTTGTTAAGCCTGGCCGGACAGAGGAGATGAGATGAATTGGTCGCTAATAATATCAAATTTTATGATTTTCATTGTTTTATCGGTTATTCGATTACTGTTTTATATCAACAGACCAGTCAGCAATATAAAAAAGATGATAAGGGTTTTTAGTATTCCTGATATACGCGATCGTGATAACAGTGGCGAAATATTGGTTTTTCTTTACCAGTGTACGGTTTTATTGATGTTTATTATAGGATTTTTGCATCAAAATATTTTGCAAATCATCATTAGAGTAATACCATCTATACGATACATTGATGGTTATGTTACGTTTGGATTGACTCTGGTTTCTTTATCGCTCCCAATAATATTGGGGGCGGTGATAAGTAAGATATATTGGTCGAATATATCTGGTGATGATCACAAATAGTGTTTTTGGAGAGAGAGTGAACTCTGATGTTTGTTAAGTGCTATCTTTAATTGACGATGGTGTTCAAGCCGATAAAACCCTGTACTTGGATTGCTTACCAGTAGTTGTCCTAGATGTTGCTGAAAATCGAGCTGAAGGCCAACTTCTCCACCGGCTGGATCAATTTCAGCGACATCCTCGTCACCAAAGCGGATGGGGTGGTCACCAAGTACTACTTTGCCGGGGCGCAGCGTGTAGCCATGCGTAAAAATGGCAGTCTGTCCTTCCTGCTCTCCGACCACCTCGGCTCGACCAGCATCACCACCGATGCAGCCGGGACGAAGACATCCGAACTGCGCTACTCGCCCTGGGGCGAAGTCCGCTTCTCGTCGAGCGCCAATCCCGGCCTGCCCACGGACTATACCTTCACCGGCCAGTATTCCTACATGGACGACCCGACCACGGACAACGTCAGCGAAGGCTTTGGCCTGACGCGTGCCCCGCAGGGGTATGTTCTACAATGCCCGCTGGCCTGCCCTGTGGGTACGACCCCGCCCTGGGACGCTTCGCCCAGGCGGACACCATGATTCCTCAACAGACCCAGGGCACCCAGGCCTGGGATCGGTATGCGTACACAAATAACAATCCGGTTCGATATAGCGATCCAACAGGGCATTTTGCCAATATATTAATCGGATCGGCGATTGGTGCAGCAGTGAATGTAGGGTTATATATGTGGAACGAGGTAGGACGCCAAGACGGCTTTGATTTGAAGTCGGATTGGAAAGATTTAGCAGTTGCAGCTGCGCAGGGAGCCGTGGTAGGTGGATTGATTGGGAGTGGCGTTGGTGCAAGCGCTGGAGTTTCGTTGGCAATGTCTGCTGGATTGGGGGCAGCTTCTAGTTTGGTGAGTACCCAAGTAGGTAATTTGATTACTGGAGAAGATTACAATGCTGCAACATCAACCGTTGATGCAGCCACAGGTGCTGTTTCAGGGATGTTAACTCAGGGATCAGGTAGTCAAGCTGTTAAGAATGTTATCGCGGGCGGGGTACAAACTGCTGGCTATTCAATCGATTCTCTAATTACAGGTGATGATATAACTGCACAAGGGTTGGCGGGCTCCTTTGTATCTGGAGCAATTGGTCAGGCTTGGGGTTCTAGTAGTGCAGTAGGTATGATGAGCCCTAGGTATGAAGATTTTGGAACAGATGTGTTGACAATGACATACAAAGGACTTTCCAGGCATCAAGCAGAGATCGCATCCGCAATATTCGTACCCGCCTTTCAACAAATGCCCGAATCTTTAATCAAGTATCTGAATAGACACACGCCGAAAGCGGAGTAGCACATTGTTGTTTTAGGAGAATTGATCGATGTCAAAAGAATATATATTTTGGTTTCAGGTAACGAATAAACTTGCTTTTTCTTTTTTTTGGAACATCCCAAAACAACTTGTCAAGGTTGTTGTTAGTGACAGCAACATCAATTCTGATGGCCCAATTTGGTTAAACAGCCAGGACACCCTAGCTATCTCTTTGCCCGATATCGCACAAATCAAATTGGTTATTTCTCCCACCGGAAATGTTGGTACTGTAGAAATAATCACGCAAGAGTCAAAGCATCATCTGCTAGTTCCTACAAATCCTTTTGATCCAACATTGCTGTCTCACAGTAATGTTGATGAAATAATTGCGTTTATTAGTATCGTTAAGGCTTTGAAGGCTAAGAATACTCCTGATTTGGATGAAAATCCGTATGTCAGGCAGCTCCAAAAAGATGATCGGCCTACTTACCTTAATAATAAAGATTTTCTTTGGGATAAAAACGTCTCTCCGTGGGAGTATTACTATAAGTTTGTGCCCGCAAGTGTGGATAGTAAGAAGCGTTTAACGGTTAAAATATACAAAATCATTGTGTTAGGTGCTTTGAGTGTTATGGCTTTTGTTGCCTTATATGCTATATTTGTTCAATTAGTAAAATAGCTCAGGTGTTGGATCGGCCGGCATCACATCTCAGATTTATCCGCGCAGCTCCCAAAACACACAAAATCCCGAAGCCATGGCTTCGGGATTTTGTGTGGGCGCGCCCCGCAGGGTAGTCCACATGACAGATCCGCAGGACAGGCGAGCCTTGACAGCATCCATTTGGGGAACCCTGATCTCATGTGTGTTAAAACAAAAAAGACCGGGAGCAGCGTGCTGCCACGGTCTTCTGCTTGTGTGGGCGCGAAGGGACTCGAACCCCTGACCTCATGTGTGTGATACATGCGCTCTAACCAACTGAGCTACGCGCCCTTTTTTCAGGTGCGGGCCGTATTATAAGACAGCTTTGCGCCTTTGACAAGGCGCGATTTTTAGGGCGGCGGCAGGTACAGCCACGGGTTGACCTTGCCGTACGAGCTGTGCATCAACTCGAAGTGCAGGTGCGCCCCGCTCGAGCGCCCGGTGCTGCCGATCGCGCCGATCACTGCCCCCTGGCCCACGCTTTCGCCGCAGACCACGTTCAGCGCGCTCATGTGCGCGTACAGCGACTGCCAGCCGTTGCCGTGGTCGATCACCACCATGTTGCCGTAGCCCCAATCGTTCCAGCCGGCGTAAACGATTACCCCGGCGTCGACTGCGTACAGGCCCTCGCCCAGCGAACCGGCAATATCCAGCCCGCGATGGTTGGTCTCCGGCGAATAGTCGAAGCCCGAAAGGTAGTGTTTGTTGGCCGGCCAGATGAAATAACCGTAGCCGACCGCCCCGTCCGCGATCACGCCGCAGGCGCCCGGCCCCAACTGGCGCGCCACGGCCGGGTTATCGCGCGTCACCCCGATCGGCGCGCTCCACGAGATGAACTCGCGCGTCCCGCCCGGCACAATCAGCCAGGTGCCCGGCTTGATGTTCGGGTTGGCGTAATCGCCAATCGTGGCCGCGTCCAGGTTGTTGGTCGGGTAATTGATGATGTCCTCCGGGGTCACATTCAGCCCGCGCGCCACCCCGTTCAGGCCGTCGCCCGACTGCCATTCGTAATAGGTGCCGTCCACCGGCAGGATGTTCAACTCCTGGCCGGGGCTGAGCCGGTGCGGGTCGTCGCGCAGGGTGTAATAATTGCCCCACAAAATCGTCTGCGGCTTCAGCCCGTATTTTTCGGCGATGCCGAAGACCGTATCCCCGGCCACCACCGTATATTGGACAATCTCGGTTCGCGGGCGGTTGGGGATGATGGTGTGAATCAGCGCCATGCGCGCGATGCCGCGATAGACCCCTTCCGCTTGCGGGATCGAAGCCGGGCTGACCACGCTCGGGCCGCTCTCGCTGGCCACGGGCTGGCTGCTGGCCTGGGCTTCCTGCGGCGGGCCGACGAAAAACACCCGCAGCAGCAGCACAATCGCCGCCAGCGCCAGCAGGGTCAGTCCGCCGCTCGCCAGGCGCAAGATGGCATCGCCCAGCCCGAGCCGCGCCAGGGCTTCGAGCCAGCCTGTCTTGTTTTGCCTGTCTTCGGGGGGAGTATGTTCGTTCTGGGGGCTATCCGCCGTTATTTGCGGCGGAGCTACTTCCTGGAATTCTTCACTCATTTTTTACCTGTTTTGGCCATGATAACATGGCCCGCAGAAACCCGTCAAGCGATGCCTTAAGCGTTGATTAATCCCGCCCTGCAGCCCTGAGCGCAGTGCGAAGCGCAGCCCGCAGTTGAAGGGCCGATTCACCGCTTGTCATTGCGAGGCGTTCTCTGCCCGCCTGTCCTGGCCGGACAGGCCAGGGAAGCAATCCCCAAAAGAATACTAGCCCCCCGACAGTTTGGGTTGGCAAAGAAAAATAGAACGCGGACACTTGCGCCGCAGTGCGGTGTAATACGGATTATGCTGATTTCGCTGATCTTTTTTAACTCCGCGCAAATCCGTTCAATCAGTGAAATCCGCGTTCTATTTGGCCTAATTGTCAAAGTGCCCGGTGGCGAGAAAGAATAGAAATCTCCGATTGAACGGGCGGCGCTCAAACTCAGGAGATTGCTTCAGCGTCAAAAACCGCCGCTTCGCAATGACACTTCACCTCGATAAGGCCATCACACCACCGTCTCGCGGATGAAGGGATTGAACAGGTGGATGCTGGCAATCGCCGCCAGCGCCAGCGCCCCGCAGGCCGCCGCAGCCGCCGAAACGCCCCAGGCCTGGGCCATCGCCCCGACCAGGATGCTGCCAAAGGGCGCGATGCCCTGCAAGGCCCACAGGTAAACGCTGAAAACCCGTCCGCGCAGCTCGTTGGGCACCTGCAACTGAATCAGGGTGTTCATCGTCGCCAGTTGCGTGACCGTGCCCCAGCCCAGGAAAACCATCAACCCCAGCGCCAGCGGGACTGAGCGGGTCAGCCCCAGGCCGATCAGGCTGAAGATGAAGGCCGCCTGGCCAAAGGTTAACAGCCAGCCCTTGCGGCGCGGGTTGTAAGCCGCCAGGATAACCGCCGCGGTCAGCGCGCCGAAACCCTGGAAGGTGTACATCGCGCTGTTGCGGGCCGCCACGGTCGCATCCGTATCGCCGGCCTGGGCCAGCACATCCCGCGCAAAGGCCGGAATCTGCTGCACGAACGGGAAACCGATCATACCGACCGTGGTCGCCATCAGGATTAACATGCTGATCGAGGCCGTCGAGAAAATGTAGCGCTGACCCTCGCGCAGCCCTTCCATCAGGTTCTGCGCTTTGGCCTGCCCGGCTTCCTTGAAGGGTGTCCTGGCGTAAAACAGGCCGCCAATCACGAACAGGTACGAAACCCCGTTGGCCAGGAAGGCCCAGCCCGCGCCGTTCTTCTCGATGAAAATCAGGAAGGGCGCCACCAGCGAGGGGCCGAGCACGCGCGCCGCGTTGAAAATCGTCGCTTGCAGCGCGATTGCGTTTGGCAGCGCCTCCTTGCCGACCAGTTCGATCAGCATTGCCTGGCGGGCGGTGATTTCGACTGCGTTGGCAGTTCCCAGCACCAGCGCCAGCACAACGATGTGCCAGAGCCGAATCATCCCGCTCAGGGTCAGGGCGGCCAGCGTCAGGGCTTGCAGCATCATCACGGCCTGCAAAACCATCACAATTTTGCGTTTGTCGTGGCGTTCGATCAGTACCCCGGCTGGCAGGGCCAGGAACAGGGTCGGCAGCGTCCCGGCGAAGCCGATCAGCCCCAGGTCGAACGGCCGCCCGGTCAGTTGGTAAGCCAGGTAAGGCTGGGTGGTCGATTGCATCCAGGTTCCGGTCAGCGAAACGAACTGGCCGACCCAGAACAGAACGAAATCGCGCGAGGCCAGCGCCGGGAAGCGCTCGAGAAATTTATCCTTGAAACTCATGCCGCCGGCCTGACCATTTCGGGCGCATCCAGGCGGGCCTGGTTGACCAACCGGCTGACCGGGTAGGCTTCCATCTCTTCCGCCGGGTAGGCGGCCAGCAGGCGGTTCAGTTCGCCCGGCTGGCGCGCTTCGGGCGTGAGCCAGGCGGCGTAATCTTCGCGGCGCAGGATGACCGGCATGCGCTCATGGATGCCCGCCACCAGTGCGTTCGGCGCGGTGGTGATGATCGTGCAGGATTTGACCTGGCTGCCGTCCGGCCCCAGCCATTCGTCCCACAGCCCGGCGAAGGCGAACGGTTGGGCGTTTTTCATATGGATGTAGTGCGGGGTTTTGAGCTTCGCGCCGGGTTCCTGACGCCATTCGTAAAAGCCGTCGGCGGGAATCAGGCAGCGTTTGTAGCGGTACGGCCCGCGGAAGGAGGGCTTCTCTCCCAGGGTTTCGCCGCGGGCGTTGATCATCCGCGCGCCGATGGTTGGGTCTTTTGCCCAGCCGGGAATCAACCCCCAGACGAAGAAATCGGCTGTGTTTTTGCCGTCGTTGGCCAGTACCAGCACCGGCTGGCTGGGGGCGATGTTGTAGCGCGGCCCAACCTGGACCGGGAACTGGAACCCGCTGAAAGCCTCTTGCAGTTCGGCGGTGTCGACCGTTAATGTGAAACGTCCGCACATGGTTGCCTCCTGTTGGTTAACAAGTTCTGCGCCTGGGGATGCTGGTAATTCTTGATTTTGGGGATTTTTTGTCTGCCCGTGCTGGGGAATCAGTCGCGTTTCCGGGGCGTCGGGCTGGGCACGAAGCCGGGTGGGGTGGCGGTGGGCGTCGCCCGCCGGGCCGGGATGTTGAAGGTGAAGCGCACGCTGTTTTTGCCCTGCTCCAGGCTCGATTCGGGGTTGATGACGATGTAAAAAGTGTTGCCGGGAGTCAGGCCGAGCAGGTTGCGGGCCGGGTCGAGCAGGCGGATTGGCTGTTCGAGCGCGTCGCGCTGCCAGATGGCGGCGCTGGCCCGTCCCTCGCGGAAAACGTAGGCCTCGCCCTCGCCGAGCAGTTGCAGGTCGAAAACCTGATCGGCGCGGTCGAACTCGGTTTTGAAGTTGTGTGGCACCACAAGCACGACCACGTTGCTGGCGTAGATTTGCTCGCCGGTCAGCATATCAAGGTGCGGGCCGTAAACTTCCTCGGCGGGGGTTTCCGCGTCGACCGTATCGGCGAAACGCGCATACTGATGGCGAGTCGGATCGTAGCGCCAGGAGTGGTAGCTGTAAATCGAGTAGCGGATGCTGACTTCGTTGACGACCAGCGGCCAACTGGGCGGCATCAGGTCGAAAAAGGTGCTGCGCAGGTCGAGACGCTGGTTTTCGTGCCCAATCTTGCGTGTATATTCCGTGATTCCGGCGGTGTCGACGAAGAAATTGTTGTAATCCTTGATGCTGGTGTCGCGGCAGAGCGGCGGGCAGTTGTTGTCGGTCGGCACGAACAGCCGTTTGAGCAGTTCGCTGTTCAGCAGGAATTCCTCGACCCGTTCATCGGCATTGGCAAAAACCAGGTAGGACTGGTACATGCGCGCGATATGTTCGTCGAAGTAGCGCCCGGAGCGCACCGGCCCGGCTTTCTCGGCATCTTGTCCGTAAAATACGGCGATGAAGCGCGTCAGGCCGTCCTCGATGTAATACTCGTAGGCCACGTCGGCCCGCATCAGTCCGTACTGGTAATCGCGCACCCGGCGCGGGAAGTTGGTGATTTTGACCGCCATTGGCCGGCGTTCCAGGCGCGAAGGGTCGCTGGGAATCAGTCCGGTATAGGGGTCGTAATTGGCCGGGAGTTGGACAGGCGGCAGGGCCGCCAGGATGGTGGCCGCCGGGGTGTTGCTCGGCAGGGCGGTCGGGGTCAGGACGGCCCGATGGGTGGGCGTCAGGCTTGGGGTGGGGCGCTCGGCGGTGGGCTGTCCGGGGGTCGGCAGCATTTCGGCAGCGGATTCAGCTTGCGGGGCGAAAAGTCCCCCGTTTTGCATCCAGAAAATACCGGCCAGGGCCAGCAATAAGATGAAGAACAACCCCCAGATGACGATGAGCAGGGTCTTGAGCCGGGTTGTGGTCATGACGCGATTATACCGCCTGATTTGCAGCGCGTTACGAGGGTGGTGATAAAATAACGCATCATGTTGTTTTTCCTGACTTTTGGTTTTTATTTTGCCGCCTTGCTCGCCGTTGGGATTTTGCACCTGGCGCGGCGGCCGTTTTCATATGCCTGGCTGGCGGCGGCGCTCGGCGCGCTACTGGCTTGGGGCAGCATCTTTTTCTGGCAGTTGGATTTGCCCGTGCTGGCCCTTGAAAATCCCTGGCTGCCTTCGGGCCTGTTTGCCGCCTGGCCGGTCTTCCTGGTGGATGAGATTGGCTGGGTTTACGCGCTGGCCCTCGGGGCGCTGGCTCTGGCGGTGATTTTGACCGCCCCGGCCCAGGCGACCGGCGTCAGCCCCTCGGCCTGGATCGGGACGCTCGGCCTGACCGCGCTGGGCATGTTGGCCTATGTTTCCGCCAATCCGCTGACCCTGGTGCTGGTCTGGACCGGTCTCGACCTGCTGGAATTGGTCAATACCCTGCGCCTGGCGCGCCAGCCCGATTTGAGCGAGCGCGCAGTGATTTCGTTCGGCATCCGCGCCTTTGGCACCGGTTTTGCCCTGTGGGCGATGGCCACCAACGGCGTGGCTTTGTCTTCTTTTGGCGCGCTTTCGCCGCAGTCGGGCTTGTTTTTCCTGCTGGCGGTCGGCTTGCGCCTGGGGGTTTTGCCCCTGCACCTGACCTACCGCAGCGAACCGGCCTTGCGGCGCGGGATGGGTACGGTGCTGCGCCTGGCGGTGGCCTCCTCCAGCCTGGTTTTGCTGGCGCGTTTGCCGGTCGGCCTGGTTCCGGTCGGACTTGCGCCCTTTCTGCAAGGACTGTTGGCCCTGGCCCTGATTTATGGCGCCTGGAAGTGGCTGGCCGCCCCGGACGAACTCTCGGCCCGTCCCTACTGGCTGATTGGCCTGGGTTCCCTGTCCGTGCTGGCCGCCTTGCGCGGCAGTCCGCTGGGCAGCGCGGCCTGGGGCCTGGCGCTGATTGTCTTTGGCGGGTTGGTTTTCCTGTACTCTGCCCGCCAGCGGATTTTTACCCTGGTTTTGAGCGGTTTGGGCCTGGGACTGTTGTCCCTGCCGTTTACCCTGACCGCTACCGCCTGGTTGGGGGCCGCGCCGCTCGATTGGCTCTTCTGGCCTTTCGTTGTCGCCGGTCAGGTGCTGTTGCTGCTGGGTTTTGTGCGCCATCTCTGGCATAAAAGCGAAAGCGAACTGGCCAGCTTGCCGCGTTGGGCGCAGACGGCTTATCCGCTGGGCCTGGCGGTGCTGGTTGCGGCTGCGGTTCTGCCCGGTCTCTGGGGCTGGCCCGGCGCATTGCAGGTCGGGCTGTGGCCGATGGCCCTGGCCATCGGCTTGATTAGTCTGCTGGCCCTGCTCGTCTGGTGGCGGATTGCGCGCCTGAGCGCTGCCGCCCAGAATGGCAATGCCCGGCGCCCGGCAGTTTTGCGCGAGGGCGAATCGCGGCTGGCGAACTGGCTCGAATCTTTCGCCGCCGTGGTCTGGAATGGCTATCGCGCCTTGCGCCGCCTGGTCGAGTTTGTCTCGGGCCTGCTTGAAGGCGACGGCGGCCTGTTATGGACGATTTTGGTGCTGGTTCTGTTGATTATCTGGTTCCGGCAGGTTTCTTTCTAAGTGGATTCCCGTGATGTTTGAATTTCTGCGCTGGTTTGCCGCCATCCTGATTTTGGCTACCACCCTGGTGCTGCTCCTCAGCCGTGATTGGCGCTGGAGCCTGGCGGTGTTGGCGCTTCAGTACCTGGCGATTTTTTCGCTTTTCCTTATCCACTGGCCGTTGACCCTGTCGGCGGCCAAGCTGGTCACCGGTTGGATGGCCGCTGCCATCCTGGGGGTGACTTTGTCGAACCAGGCCGATTTCCTGCCGATCCAATCGAGCCGTCTCTTTAAGCTCTTGCTGGCGCTGGTTGTGGCCGGGGCGGTTTTTCAGGGCACACTGGTGGTCAACGACTGGATTCCCGATGCCGGTTTCCCGTTGGTGCTGGCTGCGCTGCTCCTGATTGGCCAGGGATTGTTGCAACTGGGCATGACCGCCGACCCCTTCCGGGTGACGCTCGGCTTGCTGACCACCTTTTCGGGTTTCGACCTGCTCTCCTCGCCGCTGGACAACTCGGTGCTGGTTGCCGCCCTGTTGACGGCTTCCACCCTGGGGATTGCCCTGGCCGGTTCCTATCTGCTGACCTTGCAATTCTCCGCCGAACAGGAGCCGGTCGAATGAGCGCGCCCCTGATTTGGATTGGCCTGCCGTTTGCCCTGGGGGCCTTCCTGCTGATTATCCCGCGTGAGCGCCTGGTGGCCTGGTTGGGCGGAATAATCGCTACGGCGCTGGCGATCCTGGCCCTGCTCGCACCGACCGATACCGCCCTGAACTTCTTCGGCTTTTTCTCCTTCCGCATCGATTCGACCCTCGACCTGCTGGGCCGCCAAATCAGCCTGACCCCGGCCGCCCAACTGGTGCTGGTCCTGGCTTATGCCACCGGCGCGTTCTGGTTCTTTGGTACGCTTGCCGTTGGGAACGCCCGCCGCCTGATTCCGTTTGGCCTGATGGCGATTGCCACCCTGACCGCCTCGCTGGCGATTCGCCCCTTCCTGTATGCCGCCATCCTGATTCAGGGGGCGGTGCTGCTGGCGGTTTTCATGCTGGCCGAGCCGGGCAAACCAGCCGGGCGCGGACTGCTTCGCTTCCTGGTCTACCAGAGCCTGTCGACGCCATTCATCCTGTTTGCAGGTTTTCTGCTCTCGGGGGTCGAGGCTGGCCCGCGCGACCTGGCGGTCATCTTGCAGGCGGCCATCCTGCTCGGTCTGGGATTTTCCTTCCTGCTCTCGATTTTCCCGCTTTCAACCTGGCTGCCGATGCTGGCCGGACAGGCTGCACCCTATGCGGTCGGGTTCGTATTTTCGACCTTCCCCACCTTCAGCCTGTTGTTTGCCCTGAATTTTGTCGACCGTTATTCCTGGATCCGCGAATCGGAAGGGTTTTTTGCGGTGCTGCAATTCGTCGGCCTGCTGACCGCGCTCTCGGGCGGGATTTGGGCGGCTTTCCAGCGTCAGGCCGGGCGCGTTTTTGGCTACGCCGCTGTGACTGAGATTGGCTTTTCGCTGTTGGCCATCAGCCTGCCAGACCGTATGCTCGGCCTGGAAATCGTTTTCTTCATGATTGTGCCGCGCGCCCTGGCCTACGGAACCTGGGCCATGTCGCTCTCGGTGCTGCAACAGGATGCCGAAAACCTGCGCTACCAGTCCTTGCAGGGCCTGGCGCGCCGCTACCCGTTGGCAACGCTTGGTATTTTTGTTTCGATTCTGTCCTTGAGCGGTGTGCCGCTGCTGGCCAGCTTCCCGGTGCGCCAGGTGCTCTGGCAGGGATTTGCCAGCCGCGAGCTGGCCCCCGCGGTTTGGATGGGGCTGGCCAACCTCGGCCTGTGGATTGCCGCCCTGCGCAGCCTGGCGGTCCTGACCCAGGCTCCCGAGAACACACCCTGGACGGTCCAGGAATCGCGCACCCAACGTGTCATGATTGCGGTTGGCGTAACGGCGATGTTCATCGTCGGCCTTTTCCCGCAGTGGGCCGCGCCGTTGCTGGCCAACCTGGGCAGCCTGTTCACTCAGATTTCGCGCTGATTGAGATGCGCAAATCTGCCGTGCTATAATTTGTTGGGTATTATCGTTGGGCCTGGGCTGACGGGCCGTTTCCCCCATTCCTTTTGAATTCCCCGGCTGATGCCGATTTTATATTCCCCGGAGCAATGCGTCATGGAACTTGAAGACATCGCCAAACGCCTTGAATGGCTTGAAAAAGAACACCGCAAGGATCACACCCTGATTGCGGATTTGCAGCAGCAGCTTAATGGGTATGAAGGCAATTTTGGCCTGCTGCGCGAACAGATTAAGGAAGTTGCCGCCGACCTGGCGCGTTTCTCCTCCTCGGCGGCGCGCCTGGAGCAATTCGAAGGCACGATTGCGCAGTATCGCACCGAACTGACCAAATCGATTGAAGAGGTCGAAAAACGCCAGGAAAAACACGACCGCGAGGCCGATGCCCGCCGCCGTACTGAAGTTGAAAATATCAACAAATCCTTGATCGAACTGCGTAAAAACCTCGAAGTGCTCGATGAGTTCAAGAAAGGTCTCAAAGCGCGCGAGGAGGATGTTTCCCGCCTGACGCGCTCCATCTCCGAATTGGATAAGCGCATTGCCGAGCTTCCGCATGTCGACGAAGACATACGCCGCTCGGTGCGCCTGGTCGATGAAGCCCGCAAACAGGATTTCAAGCGCCTGGCCGACCTGCAGGGCGAGATGATTGCCATCCGCAAGCGTTCGGACGAGGCCCGTGAGCGCGTTGACATCAACGCCGATTCATTCCGTATGCTCGATACGCGCGTGAATGAGATTCTGGCCAGCGAAGCCGAGCGCCGCCGCGCCCAGTTGGAATTTATCGAGAAGCAGAACCTGGCCCAGATTGACCGTGAGCGCACCTGGAAGGAATGGCAGTTGCGTTTTGACTCCTTCTTCCGCCAGACCGCCAACCTGGACGCCCAGATTGCCCAGCTCGAAGATACCCAGCGCGCCGTCAAGCGTTCGCAGGATGCCTTCGACGACATCAACTCGCGCCTCGAGCGCCGCATCAAGGAAATTACCGAGATCCAGCGCCTGGCTGAAGACCGCTTCCGCCAGGAATGGGTCACGTTCAAGTCCGACGATCAAAAACGCTGGACCAACTACTCGCTGACCCAGGATGAGATTCAAAAAGATGTCCGCGTTGAGTTGGAGAAAATCAACCAGCGCGTGGCTGCCGTGGACGATGTGCTCCAGGCCATGCAGGATACCTTCCAGCAGACCAACGAAATCACCGAAACCCAGTTGCAGGAATTGATGAACTGGACTCACGAGTTCTTGAGCAGTTACGAGCGCGTCATTGGCCGCTCGCGCCCCTCGCGCTAGCCATTTTTGTTGTGCGGGATGTTATCCTGCCCTTCATACTAAAAAAGCGACCCGCGGGATAGCATCCCGCGCTACGGAGAATCAATGCGCGTCATCGGCACCGCCGGGCATGTCGACCACGGCAAATCGACCCTGATCGCCGCCCTGACCGGCACCCACCCCGACCGGCTCAAAGAAGAGCAGGAACGCGAAATGACCATCGACCTCGGCTTTGGCTGGCTCAACCTGCCGGGTGGCGAGGAAATTGGCATTGTCGATGTTCCCGGCCACCGCGATTTCATCGAGAACATGCTCGCTGGCATCGGCGGTATCGACGCTGCCCTGCTCATCATCGCCGCCGATGAAGGCGTCATGCCCCAGACCCGCGAACACCTCGCCATCCTCGACCTGCTCCAAATCCAGAGCGGCATCGTTGTCATCACCAAAACCGATTTGGTGGATGACGCGGAATGGCTCGATCTGCTCGAGGAGGACATCCGCCGCGCCCTGGTCGGCACTGTCCTGCAAGCCGCGCCGCTGGTGCGCGTCTCAGCCCGAACCGGCCTCGGACTCAAGGAGCTTTTGGTTGCGCTTGAGGCAATTCTCGCCAGCCGCCCTGTCCGCCTCGACCTTGGGCGACCGCGTTTGCCGGTCGATCGGGTTTTTACCATGCCCGGCTTCGGCACCATCCTGACGGGGACTCTCAGCGACGGCCATTTCTCGCTCGGCGACGAAGTCGAACTGCTGCCCTCCAGCGTGCGCGGACGCATCCGCGGCCTGCAAACCCACAAGAAAAAAGAAGAAACCGCCCTGCCTGGCTCACGGACAGCCGTCAACGTCTCCGGCATGGCCCTCGAAGAGGCCCTGCGCGGCGAAGTGCTGGCAAAACCCGGCCAATACAAGCCCAGTCGGCGCATCGATGCCCGCCTGCGCCTGCTCAAGGATATTTCCGCCCCGCTCAAGCACGCCACCGAGGTCAAAATCTTTCACGGCACAACCGAAACGATTGCCCATTTGCGCCTTTTAGGCACAGAAAGCCTCGAACCCGGCCAGGAAGGCTGGATTCAACTCGAACTGCGCGACCCGCTGGTAGCCGTGCGCGGCGACCGCTTCATCATCCGCCGCCCCTCACCGGCTGAGACGCTCGGCGGCGGGCTGGTGGTCGACCCGCAGCCCAAGGCCCGCCATCGCCGCATGGACGAATCCGTCCTGAAACGGCTTTCGGACCTGCTTGAAGGCACGCCTGCCGATATTTTCATGCAAGCCGCCCTGGCGACCGGCCCGGCCCCGCTCAAGGAAATGACCGCCCGCGCCCGGCTCGAACTGGCCCCGGCGCAAGAGGCCATCGACGAATTGGTTGCCAACGGCAGCCTGATTCCGCTCGAGGAGGGCAAATCCGCTCCAGATGCCGCGACGCTTTTTATTGCCGCCCCACACTGGGAGGCGTTCAAAACCTCGGCCCTGGAGGCGCTTTCGGGGTATCACCAGAGCTATCCACTGCGGCGCGGGATGCCGCGTGAGGAACTCAAGAGCAAATTGAAGTTTGCTCCGAAGGTTTTTAACGCCCTGATTAAGAAACTGGCCCTCGAAACGGAAGTGGTCGAGGCGGGCAGTTGGCTGGCGCAGCCCGGACATGAAATCCGCTTTTCGGAGGGTCAACAGGCGAAGGTGAGCGCGCTCATCCGCCGTTTTGACGGGAGTCCCTACAGCCCGCCCTCGGTCAAGGAAACGGTCGCAGATGTGGGCGAGGACATTTACAATGCCCTGCTCGATTTGGGCGAGTTGGTCTCGGTTGGGCAGGATGTGGTTTTTCGCAAGCCGGTGTATGAGCAAATGGTGGCGAAAATCCGCTCTCTGCTGGCCGAAAAAGGCCAGGCGACTGCCGCCGAAGTGCGCGACCTGTTCGATACCAGCCGTAAATACGCCCTGGCCCTGCTCGAGCATCTCGATGCGCTTGGCGTGACCGTGCGCGATGGCGATTATCGGCGATTAAGAAAGCAATAGAACGCGGATTTTCCGGATTGAGCGGATTTACACAGATTTTTTTTGAAAAAAAATCCGCGAAAATCAGTCAAATCTGCGTTATCCGTGTTCTATTTTCTTTGTTGATTGGAGAACTCATTTATGAACCTCGACCCAACCTTTAGCAACAGTCTGATTCTCATCCTGGTGGCCTTTGGCGGGGCGTTTTTGGCGGCCCTGTGGCTCTCGCTGGTGGTCTGGACCTGGCGCGACATTCGCGCCCGCGCCCGCGACCCGCTTTCGCAAATTTTGGCGGTGGCAGTGGTGGCGGTGCTGAACCTGCCGGGCGTGCTGGTTTACCTGATTTTGCGTCCGCAGCGCACGCTCGAGGAAGAGTATCAGCGCACCCTGGAAGAGGAAGCCCTGCTGGCTTCGATTGAAGACCAGGCGCTTTGCCCCGGCTGCGAACGGCGTGTGCGCGAGGATTGGCAGGTCTGTCCGAGCTGCCACACCAAGCTGCGCAAATCCTGCCAGTCTTGTGGCAAGCTGATGGAGCTTTCGTGGAATTTATGTCCCTTCTGCGGCACGCCGGTCGAAGGTGTGCGCCGCGAAGAAGAGATGCTTTCCTCCTCCGCGGAGTGATGCTGTTTGTGGCCGGGCGCAACCGAGGCATTTAGATGATGAGCGAGGATGTTACTCTGACGATTTGCGCCGGGCTGCTGGGAGCCGCTTTGTACCTGCGGGTGCTTTGGATGTTTGGCGAGGCGGTCTTTCGCGGAGTCTTCGCTTATCGCCTCGGCGAGATTCAAGGCAAACCGGCGCGAGTCATCGGCGTGATTGGCTTGTTGGGCATGGTCTCTTTTGCTTATCTGGGAGTCGGTGTTTATTTCGATATTCGGCCTCCGCTCTGGTTGTTGGCCGGGTTTTTCGTGACTTTGATGGTGGTGATGGTTTTGGCTGTGAGTATTTTTGGGCTGTTTCAACTCTTGTTCACACTCTTTCATTTTCTATTTCGCTTTGTATGGCCGAGGAAATAAAATCGGGATACGTTTGCGCACAGCATTGTCATTTCGAGCGATGGCGGCTGTCATTTCGAGTGCTAGCGACATTGTGCCCGTAGGGTAGAAATCTTTGCTCGACGTATAGAAGATTTCCCCTAGAACCGCCCGCCAGGGCAGGTGTCAGTCGCCGCTACGCGGCTCCTTCGAAATGACAAATTCCACCGGCTGTCATTTCGAGCAAAGCGAGAAATCTTGTCTCAATCTGCGGAAGATTTCTACCCTATGGCACGAGGTCGCCGTTATGCGGTTTGAAATGACGAATACCGAGAATGAGAAATTTTATGCGAGAATACAACTTCTACGTTTACATTCTCACAAACTGGAACGATAAAGTGATGTATGTTGGCATGACCAACAACCTTGAACGCAGGTTGTATGAGCATAAGAACAAACTGGTGGATGGCTTTACCAAGAAGTACAACGTAACCAAGCTGGTTTACTACGAACACGGTACAGATGTTCATGCTGCGATTGCGCGAGAGAAGGAAATCAAGAAGTGGCGGCGCGAGAAAAAGAATAATCTGGTGATGAGCATGAATCCGGATTGGAAGGATTTGAGTTTGGATTGGTATTTGGAATAAGCAGTCGTAAGCGTGTATTTGTCATTTCGAGCGATAGCGACAATGTGCCCGTAGGGTAGAAATCTTAACCACACCTCGGATTTCTCAGTCGCCAAAGAGCGGCTCCTTCGAAATGACAATAGCGGTGAGCGATGGCGGCTGTCATTTCAAGCGCCAGTATTTGTCATTTCGAGCGCCAGCGAGAAATCTTAACCACGTTTTAGATTTCTCAGTCGCCAAAAAGCGGATCCATCGAAATGATATATATTGCTTGTCAGGCTATTTCTATTTACAGGAGCACCCATGTACGGATTGATCGGTAAAATCAAAACCACCCCCGGCGGGCGCGAGGCGCTGGCGCAAATCCTGCTCGAAGGACTGGCGGAGATGCCCGGCTGCCTGAGTTACATCGTCGCCCAAGACCCCTCCGACCTGGATGCGCTCTGGGTGACGGAAGTCTGGGATAGCGCGGAAAGCCACCAGGCCTCCCTGTCCCTGCCCTCGGTGCAGGCCGCGATAACCAAAGGCCGCCTGCTGATTGCCGGGTTCGGCGAGCGTTTTGAAACCATTCCGCTGGGCGGGCATGGATTGCCCGAGCAGCAAAGGAGCGAATAAGATGAACAAAGCAGAGCGTACCGGATTAATTGTTTTCCCGATCCTGATTCTGATTGGCATCGGCGTGGCCTGGGCCGGTTCGCAAGGCGGCAGCCAGTTGGGCGGCTGGCCTGTTTTTGCCCTGGCGGTCGGGCTGGCTTTCCTTGTCCAGTGGATTGTGTTTGTGCCCTCCTTCCTGAAACAAACTGAAAAATTCTTCGACCTGACCGGCAGCCTGACTTACATCTCGATTACCTTGCTGGCCGTCCTGCTCAGTCCTGGCGCCGATGTGCGCGCCTACCTGCTGGCGGGTATGGTTATCGTCTGGGCGGTGCGGCTGGGTTCCTTCCTGTTCGGACGCATCAAAAGAGCCGGCAAGGATGACCGCTTCGATGAACTCAAACCCTCCTTCATCCGCTTCCTGAACGTCTGGACCATCCAGGGCCTGTGGGTGACGTTTACCGCCGCCGCGGCCTGGGTGGCGATCACCTCCGCCACCCGCGTTGGGCTGGATGTCTTCGCCCTGGTCGGCTTCCTGGTCTGGGCTTTTGGATTCGGCTTCGAGGTCATCGCCGATACCCAGAAAAGCCGCTTCAACGCCAATCCGGCCAACAAAGGGAAATTTATCAGCAGCGGACTGTGGGCCAAATCGCGCCACCCCAACTATTTTGGCGAAATCGTGCTTTGGCTGGGCGTGGCGATTGTCGCCATCCCGGTCTTGCAGGGCTGGCAGTGGATTGCGATGATTTCGCCGCTGTTTGTGGCCCTGCTGCTGATGCGCGTCAGCGGCATCCCGCTGCTGGAGGCCAAGGCCGATAAGAAATGGGGCGGCCAGGCCGATTACGAGGAGTACAAGCGCAATACCCCGGTCTTGATTCCCAAACTTTGATTTTTTCCGCGCGCCATGAAAATTGCCTGCTTCAGCGTTGCCGCGCTTGACTTTTTCCCCCAGCAAAACGAGCATTTTGCCGGGGGAAATTCGCTTAACCAGGCGGTTCGTTTCCGTCAGTTGGGCCATGAGACGGCTTTCGTCGGCCCGCTCGGCATGGACGCTGCCGGGGAGCGGATTTTTGACCTGCTCCGGCGGCGGGGCGTTGACCTGACCGGCCTGCACCGTTTGGACGGCCCAACCGCCTCGAACCAGATAGTCAACGACGAACACGGCGAGCGTTTTGGCGTTGAAGGGGCCTGGCAAAATGGCGTTTACGCCGACTATCACCTCAGCCAGGCGGATTGGGCCTTGCTCGACGATTGCGCTGTCTGGGCAACCCACGTTAATGGCCCGAATTTCGCCGAGGCCTTGCGCCGCAAACCGGCGGGTAAGTTCATGGCGGTCGATTTCCTGCACCTGCGCGAGTATGAAGTGCTGGAGCAGAATCCCGGCGCAATCGATATTGCCTATTTCGGTGGGACAAGCGACATGGCGGATGAGCTTCTGCGCCTTTCGCGCGAAACCGCCAGCCTGCTCGTCCTGACCCTCGGCGCTGAGGGGAGCATCGCTTTCCGGGGCGGGACGTTCTACACCCAGCCCGCCCTGCCGCTCGATAAAGTGCTCGACACCACCGGCTGCGGAGACGCCTTCCAGGCCGGTTTTACCTCGGAATACCTGAAAAGCGGCGACATCCCGGCTGCCCTGCTGGCGGGCGCGGAATTGGGCCGCCAGGCCGCCTCCAGTTTTGGCGGGGTGCCGTGGTGAGCCGCTTTCCCCGATTCTTCGAGCGAGCCTTGCGCGCACCGTAGCGCGCTTTTTCATAAAAACGGAGTCATCCATGACAAAAATCATTGGCCTGGAAGAAATCCATACCGGGGCGCATTTGCAGCAGGAACTGAGCGCCGGGGCAAAATTCGTGACCTACCAGTATGTGATTTCGATTTTGATTATGACCTTTCGGCGCAGTTCCAACATTTATTTCATCCGCGCCGAAGAGAGCCGTGTCGCCAAGGGACTGCTCTTCAGCCTGATTTCGCTCCTGTTTGGCTGGTGGGGCATCCCCTGGGGATTCATTTACACCCCGATGGTGCTCTTTACCAATTTTGGCGGCGGCAAGGATGTCACCGCCGAGGTGCTGGCCGCGCTGCAACGCGAGCGCGCCCAGGCCGTTCCCGCCCAATAACCCCAACAAAAGGATTTCCATGAAAATCGAACAAATCACCCTGCACCACCTGCGCATGCCGCTGGTCGCCCATTTCGAAACCTCCTTCGGACGGATTTTCGAGCGCGACTGCATTTTGATTGAAATCCGCTCGGAGGGGCTGACCGGCTGGGGCGAATGTGTCGCCGACCGCGACCCCGGCTATTGCTACGAAACCTCCGGCACGGCCTGGCACATCCTGATGGACTTCATTGTCCCGCAGATTTTGGGCAGCGACCTGGCCGATGCCGCCGATTTTAAGCAGCGTGTAGCCAATATCCGTGGGCACCAACTGGCCAAGGCCGGGGTTGAGATGGCGCTCTGGGATTTGCTCGGTCAGCGCGCCGGCAAAAGCCTGCGTGAACTCTTTGGCGGGCAAAAGGCCAGCGTCCCGGTGGGGGTCTCGGTTGGTTTGCAAGATACGCCCGAGGTGCTGCTCCAGACCGTCGAAAAATACCTCGGTCAGGGCTACCGGCGCATCAAGCTCAAAATCAAGCCGGGCCGCGATTTGGGCGACGCCGGCGCGGTGCGGCGCGCTTTCCCGCACATCCAGTTACAGGTTGACGCCAATTCGGCCTACAGCCTCGAAACCGCCCAATCCCTGCTGCCGCTCGACGACCTGGACTTGCTCCTAATCGAGCAGCCGCTCTTCGAAGACGACATTTGGGACCACGCCCGCCTGCAAAAAATGCTCAAAACCCCGGTCTGCCTCGACGAGAGCATCGTCAGCCCGCGCCACGCCCGCTATGCGCTCGAAATGCAGGCCTGCCGGGTGATTAACGTCAAACCGGCGCGCTGCGGCGGCCTGGGACAGGGGATCGAGATTCACGATCTGTGCCAGCAAGCCGGGATTCCGGTCTGGTGCGGCGGGATGCTCGAAACGAACGTCGGACGCGCCTCGAACCTGGCCCTGGCCTCGTTACCCAACTTTTCGCTGCCCGGCGACATTTCCGCTTCGGCGCGCTACTACCACGAAGATGTGACCGAAGAAACCTTTACCCTAAATCCCGATAGCACCATCAGTGTCCCGGCCAAACCGGGTCTGGGGGTGACGGTTGTGCGCAGCCGGGTCGAAAAATTCGCCCAGGCGCGGGCCGTCTTCCCTGGCCGCTAAGAATTTCCGCGCGTATCCACCGGGCAAAGGGCGTTGCTAGCGCCTTTTGCCTGATTTTTTTACTGGCCACCCGACAGCTTGGATTGGCAAGGAAAATAGAACGCGGATTTCGCTGATTGAACGGATTTGCGCGGAGTTTTTTTTGAAAAAGATCAGCGAAAATCGGCATAATCCGCATTACACCGCACTGCGGCGCAAGTGTCCGCGTTCTATTTGGCCTAATTTTCAAGCGCTCTGTGGGTAGACTTATTACTCCGTGTAAATCTGCGAAACCTGCGCTGCGCCTGTTGACTGGACAAATCCTGACAAAATCATAAGGCGCGGACAGTCAAGTTAAGTCGTATAATCAAATCAGCTTCAACCGCGACAATCTGCAAAAGGAGGGATTCGGCAATGCTGTCATTTTCTCAGATTTCCATGTTCGTGTTGGTTTTGTACCTGTTTCCCTTTTACATTTTCCTCGGCCCGGCCTTGATTGGCTACCTGCGCGAGCGACACGCCGGCGGCCAAAAGGGGATGCAGTGTCTGGCCTTCCTGGCGGCCCCGTTTGTCCTGCCCTTCGCCCTGGCCGGCTGCCTGACGGTGGCCGTCTTTGCCTTCGGTTTCATGCTGCTGGCTTTTCCCATCTACTGGCTGCAGGTTCACCTGCCGTTTGGCGGAGTCTTCAAGGCCTGGTACCGGCTCTCCTCCTGGCTGCTGGGACGGGTGCGCCGTTTGCTCGAAGCCGTTTTCGGCCCGACCCTGGCGGCGCTGCTGCTGCCGCCCGAGCCGCAGCCACAGGCGCTGCGTCCGGCCTTCGAGACCGGCAGCGACTGAGCCGCAAATCCGCTCCCGGCAAAATAACCCCAATTTGGCGAATGTCACTCAAATCAGGTGGTCATTTGAGTGACATTCTGATATTGATCGGCGCATGAGTTCCACGTTCTTTTTGTTGCTTCTGGAATTTTTCGCCGATTTTTATTACCAAAAAACGGGTAGAATTTTGGGATGTCAAAGCAAAAATCATTCAGCCTGTTCGGGCGAACTTTGGACTTGTGAACGTTGCGGCAAACGGGTATGCTTTGAAGAAGGTTCCACCGATTTGCCGGACCTGTGCGATGACTGTTGGTTTCAGGTTAGAGAAAATGGTATGGACTGGAGCAAGGAATGAATCTGAATTTGCCCATCGATATTGCCGAAAATTATTCAAGCCCTGCCCAAAAAATCAGGGTGATTTCAGAACATTGGGTGAATCGCTCGGCCTTTTGCCCGAATTGTGGCAACAACCTGACTCCATTTGAAAATAATCAGCCCGTTGCTGATTTTTATTGCCCGGCTTGCGCTGAGGAGTACGAGTTGAAGTCAAAAAACGGCCTGATGGGCAAGAAGGTTGTGGACGGCGCTTATTCAACTATGATTGACCGCTTGCAGGCCAACAACAATCCCAATTTCTTCTTCCTGAGTTATGACCGGCGCACTTTTTCCATTCGCAACTTCCTCGTTGTTCCGAAATACTTTTTTGTCGATTCGATTATTGAACAGCGAAAGCCGCTCAGCGCCAATGCCCGGCGCGCGGGGTGGGTTGGCTGCAACATTCTCTTGGATGGTATTCCTGAATTTGGCAAGATTTTTTATGTTCAAAATGGGCTGGTCAATCATAAAGACCGGGTTTTGGAAAAATGGGAGAAAACAACGTTTGTCAGGAATACCCACGACATCGAATCGAAAGGCTGGTTGTTTGATGTCTTGATTTGTATCGACAAACTGCGCAAAACCGAATTCAGCCTGGACGATGTTTACAAATTTGAGCCTTTGCTGAAGGCAAAGCACCCGCAAAACAACAATATCCAGGCGAAAATTCGACAGCAATTACAGTTCTTGCGCGATAAAAATGTAATTGAGTTTGTCAGACCTGGGCAATATCGGCTGAAACACTGATAAAACCTTATGAAAAGATATGCTGTAAGCCAATTTGATTCTGATACCTTTCAGGTTGTTGATTGCCGCGAAAAACGCGAAATCTGCATTTGTGCAAACTTTGATAATTTTGAAGATGCGCGGGAAAGGGCTGAAAAAATCGCCGCGCTTCTCAATCAAAACGGAGAATTATCTGCTCTGGCAGGAGATAAACCATGACCACCCTCATCCACCAACGCGTCGAACAGGCCCGCCAGGGCCAAAATCCTACCGTCCTGTCCAAAATGGAATCGGGCTGGGCTGTCTTTGGCGACCACCAGGTGCTCAACGGCTACTGCCTGCTGCTGCCCGACCCGGTCGTGGCCTCGCTCAACGATTTGGATTTGCGCCAGCGCGAGATTTTCCTGCGCGATATGACCCTGCTCGGCGATGCCCTGCTCGAAGTCACCGGCGCCTGGCGCATCAACTACGAAATCCTGGGCAACAGCGAACCGGCCCTGCACGCCCACGTCGTTCCGCGTTACCTGGCCGAACCCGCAGACTACCGCAAAGGCCCGGTCTGGTTCTATCCCTGGGACAATGTGCCCAAATTCGACCCGCAGCGCCACAAAGCGCTGATGGACAAAATCCGCGCGGCGCTGGCCAGACGCCTGGCCTGACCGCCGCGTGGGTGATGCAAAAATCCCCCTGTTAGCGCCAAACTCTAACCATATTCATACGACCCGGCCTCTTGCTTTTTGGTAAAATGCAATCAGACTGTTCTTGTCTGATTGTCGTCCCGGCAATCCTGCCGGGAAAGGAGAGAAACTTATGGCTGGCATGGACCGCTTTACACAGCGAGCGCGGCGCGTCTTGAGCCTGGCTCACCAGGAAGCCGAGCGCGCCCATCAAAACCTGATTGGGACCGAACACCTGTTAATTGGCTTGATTGAAGAAGAAGGCGGCGTTGCCGGGCGCGTTTTGCGCGAAATGGGGCTTGAATCGGCGCGCGTGCGCGAAATGGTTCTGCGCCTGACCGGCGAAGGCCACAATCCGCCCGGCGAGCGCATCGAACTGGCTGCCGATACCCAGCAAGTGCTTGAACTGGCCGTCGAAGAAGCCCGCCGCATGGGTCATCATTACATCGGTACCGAGCACCTGCTGCTCGGCCTGATTTTGATTGACGGCAGCACGGCGATGGAAGTCCTGCGCCGTTTGGGTGTCACGCCGGACGAAATCCGCCGCCAGACCCGCCGCATTTTGCAGGAATCCTCCACGACCACCCCGCCGCCTGCTCCCGCTGGTGGGCCGGGACGCGACCCGCAGGCATCCAAATCCCAGGACAAAAACGCCAAAACCCCGCTGGTCGACCAACTGGCGACCGACCTGACCTCCAAGGCCGAACAGGGCAAACTCGACCCGGTTATTGGCCGTCAGATGGAAATCGAGCGCGTCATCCAGATTTTGGCGCGCCGCACCAAGAATAATCCCGCCCTGATTGGCGAACCCGGCGTCGGCAAGACCGCTATCGTCGAAGGGCTGGCCCAGCGCATCATCGAGGGCGAAGTCCCGGCCCCGCTGATGAACAAGCGCGTTTTGCAGTTGGATGTCGGCTCGCTGGTGGCCGGGACGATGTACCGCGGCCAGTTCGAAGAGCGCCTGAAGCGCGTCATCGACGAACTCAAAGCCACCGGCTCGATCCTGTTCATCGACGAAGTCCACATGCTGGTTGGGGCCGGGGCTGCCGGTTCCAGCGTCGATGCGGCCAACATCCTCAAGCCGGCCCTGTCGCGCGGCGAATTGCAGGTCATCGGCGCGACCACCCTCGATGAGTATCGCAAGCACATCGAATCGGACGCCGCCCTTGAGCGCCGCTTCCAGCCGGTGCAGGTCGATGAACCCTCCGAAGAGGAGACCATCGCCATCCTGAAAGGCATCCGCGGGGCTTACGAGGAGCACCACAAGCTGGTCATTTCGGATGAAGCCCTCGAAGCGGCCGCCCACTTATCCTCCCGCTACGTCACCGAGCGTTTCCTGCCCGATAAGGCCATCGACCTGATCGATGAATCTTCCTCGCGGGTGCGCATGTACAAATCCCCGGCCGCCAAGCAGGCCAAAGACCTGTTCACCCAACTGCGCGAGGTGCGCCAGAACCGCGCCCTGGCCCAGGAGGAAGCCAACAGCGACGAAGTCCGCCAGTGGCAGGAGCAGGAAGTTTCCATCGAAAACCAGCTCGAGCGCATGCGCACCATGTGGGACCGCGCCAACAGCCCGGTCGTAACCGCCGACGATATTGCCGAAGTGGTGGCGATGTGGACCGGCGTGCCGGTTATGCAGATTGCCCAGGAAGAATCCGAGCGCCTGCTGCACATGGAGGACGAACTCAAAGGCTCCATCATCGGCCAGGACGAGGCCATCGACGCGATTTCGCGCGCCGTGCGTCGCGCCCGCGCCGGGTTGAAAGACCCGCGCCGCCCGATTGGCTCGTTCATCTTCCTTGGCCCGACCGGCGTCGGTAAAACCGAGTTGACCAAGACCCTGGCCAAGTTCATGTTCGGCAGCGAAGACGCCGCCGTGCAGTTGGATATGTCCGAATTCATGGAACGCCACACCGCCAGCCGATTGGTGGGCGCGCCTCCCGGCTATATCGGCTACGAAGACGCCGGTCAGTTGACCGAGGCCCTGCGCCGCCGGCCCTACTCGATTGTGGTTTTCGATGAAATCGAAAAAGCCCACCCGGAAGTCCACAATATGCTGCTGCAAATTATGGAAGAGGGTCATCTTTCCGATGCCAAGGGTCGCAAAGTCGATTTCCGCAATGCGATTATCGTCATGACCTCCAACGTCGGCGCGGATATGATCAAGCGCCAGACCTCGCTCGGCTTCCAGTTGAAGCGCGACGAGGCGGTTGAAGAGAAGCTCTCCTACGATGAGATGCGCAAGAAGCTGAACGAATCGCTCAAGCGCGCCTTCCGGCCCGAGTTTATCAACCGCGTCGATAACGTCATCATCTTCCGCGCCCTGAACAAGGAAGACATCCAGAAGATTGTCAAACTTGAACTGGCCAAGGTGGCCGTCCGCCTGGTGGAACACAACATCGCCTTGAGCGCGACACCCGAGGCCTTGAACCTGTTTGCCGAGCAGGGCTATGACGCCGAAATGGGCGCCCGGCCCCTGCGCCGCGTTATCCAGATGCGGGTGGAGGACCGCCTGTCCGATGCGCTCCTGGCCGGAACCTTTGTCGACGGCGACAAAATCGAGGTCGGCATCGATGCGGACGGCGAGGTCGAACTGCGCCGTCTGGCTGCCGAACCCGAATCCGAGCCACAGCCGGCGGTTTAATCGGCAATAAAAAATGGGCGGCTTCAAGCCGCCCATTTTTTCAATTCTTTCTGGTTAACCGCAGGTAGGACATTCTTTCTTCGAGGGAACTTTTACCCAGAAGTTGAATCCGTTTAGTGAGACTATTGCCGTTTTTCCGGCAAAGTTGGTAGCTGTCCCGCCGGGTGCGGTGCATTGAACAATATCGCTCTTTTCGTTGTAGCGGCAGCGCAGTTTAATGGTTTTGCCCTTGACCAGCAGCGAGCCTTTCAGTTCTTTTTCGGTGAAGGTTCCGACCACCTGGAATTTGAAGATCATCCCTTTTTCTTCCATGAAGGTTGCCTGAACCAGGGTCACCTTCTCGATCTTTGCCGGGGCCGGGGCGGGCATGGGGGCCGCCGCGGTGCCAATCAAGGTGGCGAGAATGGAGACAATAACGAGCATAAAAAAGAAATTATTGTGTTTCATGGTGTTTCTCCTGAGTTGATATTGGTTTCAAACAAAAAATTATAGCACTATAACCGAACCCTAGGAGTAAAGATATGGAAACGAAAGTTCAACAAGCTACCCTGGCTGGCGGATGCTTTTGGTGCCTCGAAGCCGTTTTTGATGATTTGAAAGGCGTCCTCTCGGTTGAATCCGGTTATTCGGGCGGCGCGACTGAGAACCCCAGCTACAAAGCCGTCTGCACTGGAATGACCGGTCATGCCGAGGTGGTCCGCGTTGCGTTTGACCCTGAGCAGATTTCGTTCGACGACCTTTTGCGGGTCTTTTTCAGCATTCATGACCCGACGACCCTCAACCGCCAGGGTGCGGATGTTGGCACCCAATACCGCTCGGCGATTTTTTATCACGACGATGCCCAAAAACAAGCCGCCGAGAGGATTGTCGCCGAATTGAATGCGGCCGACCTGTGGCCCAATCCGATTGTGACCGAGGTTTCGGCGCTGCTGAATTACTACCCGGCGGAAGATTATCACCAGGAATATTTTGCCAACAATCCCAGCCAGCCATATTGCGCGGCGGTGGTAGCGCCAAAAGTGGCCAAATTCCGCAAGCAGTTTCTGGATCGATTGAAAAAATAACCGGCCTGCGCTTGAATGATAGGTGGATCGGTGAAACCATCAAGGCCAATGCGAAGAAGTGCCGTTTTTGCGGTGAGTTTCTGGAGGCCGGGCCCGAATGTGGCTGAAATCGCCATTAATACCCTGATCAACCCGGCCAGCGGGGTGGCCACCCTGGTGCAGAAGGTTGCCGTCCGCATGGCCGAGAGCCGTAAAAGTTAAATATTTGCGTGTTCCCTGAGAGAGACAGGCCTGCCTGTCTCTCTTTTGATTCCCCAGCCCAGGCTGAAATCACCCTTAAGGAAAAACTTAACAAATTGACTCGTATTTTTGCGAATGCTATGCTTATATTGCCCGATAATTACTGTCTCTTATAGTTCACGTTCCGTGTTATCTCTTTTACTCAATTACCCAAAGGAGGTCACCATGCTCGGCGGCTATGCCAATAAACTCGCCCATGTGGATTTAACGGCGAGAAAAGTCGAATTCAAGCCGGTTCCCGAAGATTGGGCGCGCCAATATATCGGTGGACGCGGCCTGGGTGTTAAATTTGTCTTTGAAAACGGGCCGCACGTTGATCCGCTTTCCCCGGACAATCTGCTCTGTTTCATGAACGGCCCGCTGACCGGCTCGGAAGCCAACATGAGCGGCCGCATGGCTGTCGTGACCAAATCCCCTTTGACCGGCACGATTACCGATAGCCATCATGGCGGCTGGAGCGCGGCGCGCCTGCGCTGGGCCGGTTACGATGGTTTGCTCTTCAAGGGCAAGGCCGATAAGCCGGTTTATGTTTACATCCACGATGACCAGTTCGAAATTCTGGATGCGGGCGAAGTCTGGGGCAAAGGGGTTCATGACACCATCAAGCATTTTAAGGAAAAATACGGGGAAAAAGATTTAACTGTGATTACGATTGGCCCGGCAGGGGAGAACCTGGTCAAGTTTGCCTGTTGGCTTAATGAAAACGACCGCGCCAGCGGCCGCGGCGGCACCGGTTGTGTCGGCGGCTCGAAGAACCTGAAAGCGATTGTCATCAAGGCCGAGAAGAAAATTACCAAGGCTGAGAATCGCGATGTCTGGAAAGCTGCCGGGAAGCGTGCCCTTGAGTGCATCATGGCTGAAGAGAACATCACCAGTCCGCGCAAGGGCGGCCTTTCGGTTTACGGCACCAATGTTTTGATGAACATCACCAACAGCATTGGCGCTTTGCCGGCCCACAACAGCATGTTCACATCTTACGGCGACAAGGCCGAGTTGATTTCCGGCGAGTATGTCAAGGAAAACCTGCTGGTCAATGACCCAACCTGCCATGCCTGCCCGGTGGCCTGTAAAAAGGAAGTCGAAGTCAAGGATGGCCCCTACAAAGGCCTGCGCATGGAATCGGTCGAATACGAACCCTGCTGGTCGGTGGGCGCGAACTGCGGCAATAGCGATGCCCGCCTGGTGGCCAAGATGATAGACTTGGCCAACGATTACGGTTTCGACGCCATCGAAGTTGGCCATCCGATTTCGGTTTGGATGGAGGCCAGCGAGAAAGGGTACACCAACGGCGCCGGCAAGATAGCCTGGGGCGATCCCGAGGGGATGACCAAGGCTGCCGAGTTGATTGCCTTCCGTAAGGGCTTTGGGGATGTGCTGGCCAATGGGGCCAACGCCGTTGCGGCTTACTTTGGGCACCCCGAACTGGCTATGACGGTCAAGGGCCAGGGCATCCCGGCTTACGACCCGCGCGGACTTAAGGGCATGGGCATGGGCTATGCCACCTCCAACCGCGGCGCCTGCCACCTGCGCGCTTATACGCCTGCCGCCGAGTTGGGCGTCATGCCGTTTGGTTCGCTCAAAGTCGATCCGCTTGAGTGGAAAGGCAAGGGTGAATTGGTCAAAATTTTCCAGGATGTGCATGCGTTCTCGGATAGCATGGATTTGTGCAAGTTCAGCGCCTTTGCCCAGGGCGCGGATGAGTACGCTGCGCAGTACTCCGCGATGGTCGGTGTTCCGTTCACCGCCGCAGATGTGTTGAAGACTGGCGAGCGCATCTACAACCTGGAACGGCACTTCAATAACCTGAATGGTTTCAGGGAAGGTTCGGATACCCTACCCAGGCGCTTTACCAGCGAACCCTCGACCATGCCCGGCTCCGAAGGTCATGTTTGCGAACTCGACCTGATGCTCGAGGAATACTACAGGGTGCGCGGCTGGGAGAATGGCATTGTGCCAGAGGCCAAACTCAAGGAATTGGAGATTGTCTAACCTGTAAGAAAGAAACAAAAAGGCGGCGGGTTCGTAAACCTGCCGCCTTTTTTGCTGTATTTGTAATTTATGCGCCGGCCCTGAGCGTTTTCATCGAGAAACGCGCCATGAAATCATCGTAGACATCTTCGCGAATGTTCATGGTCAGGCGGGTTTGCCCAACCGAGAGCGATTTGAGCCGGAACGGTTCCATTTTCTCCAGTTGCACATGCCAACCGTCCCCGGCAATTTCGTTTTCTGCTACCGGGACGCCGCCCAATTCTTGCAGGTATTCTTTCAGCAGGAAATAAGGGATGCCGCGCATTTCGCGCACGATGGTTTTCATCACCTGTTTTTACCCGCCGCCCACAGCCGGAAAGATATCCAACTTGTCTTTGGCCGAGATGCGCGTTTCCAGCGTGTTTTCCAGGTAGGGAACATCCCGCCCGTTAACGAAAACGTGGACGTGCCCGTGCAGCTCCTCGCCGTTCATCAACTCTTTGCGCAGGGGCGGGTAAAGCGCGAAACAGGCTTCCAGTATTTCGCGCACGGTCGCATTTTCGGGCAGGTCGAGCGAGACAGTTTTTTTGCCGGTAATCAGGCGCAGGGTGGCGTAAAAATGAACATTCATAAACTTCTCCGTTCTATTCGGCCTGTTTTAGTCCAAATAAATTATACCTGTTTTGTAACTGTTCAGCCATTTGGCTCTGATGTAACAAAACAGCCTTGCTTTTTTCTTGAAAGAGATCACCTCGCGCACATGAATTTATGCTAGGATTGATATTAAGGGTGAGCGATTTATTGGTGGATAAGTGCTCGGAAAAGTCTTGACAGTTTTATCTGGCTCAACAAAAGAAAGGATGGTTGTTATGAGCAGACCAACACGGTGTATTTCCACTCTGTTGCTCGCGCTTCTGCTGGTTTTTCCCGCTTGTTCTTCTCCGGGCGGCAACCTGGCCCCGCCATCTAACCCGCAGCAAGATACCGGGTTGGTTGTGTCCGACCCAACGGCAACCTCCTCACCGGTTCCAACAGTGACCGTGCCGCCTTTGCCAACGCCTACGCCGGTCTTCCAAATTGGCGGGATAATTACCAGCGAGAGTATTGCTGGTCTTAAAGAATTGGCGCGCCTGGGGATTGGAAATTATAGCGCTCATGAATGGTCTCCTGACAGCCAGTTTGCTGCGCTGGCAACGGGTGCGGGGATTTTTGTCCTGTCTGCGAGCGATGGTTCTCTGCTTTTCAATGATTTTATCGGGAATGTTACGGGGGTTGCTTTTAGCCCAGATGGCCTTTCTCTAGCGGTAACAACTGGACAGCAGGTGGTGATTTATAACCTGCCGTCAGGGGAACGCCAACTGAGTTTGGATTTGGATTTTATTGCCAACGACCTGGCCTATGCCCCCCAGCCCGCTGCTGACCTGATTCTTGTGGGTGTTACCCAAGATAATTTTGGGAATACCCTATCCCATATTATTGCCCGCGTCAAAAATGGAGTCGTGAGTGATCGGCGCGAGAAGGCTAATTCGCATTCTACGGGCGATTATGAGATTGCCTCGGATGCCAGCGCGTTGTTAAGTTATGACTATGGGCGCGACCAGTACATTTTCCATAACCTAAACGGGCAGTCCATGGGGACAATTTCAAAAGTGAAGTTTTCTCATATGGCGGAAGTATTTTCGTCAGGCATTTTTGCCTATTGCGACTTTGATTTTGAAAACAACATGAAGGCTACCCCGGTGATGGTTTATCGCACTGGTGGCCAATTGCTGACGCGGGTCGATACTGGCGCTAAATTGATTTCGTATCTTGGGGTCAGCCCCGATGGAAAAATACTGACCATGGTTGCGGATCGGGAAATTCGGCGGTATAGCCTGCCTCAGGGCACCCTGCTTGAGGCAGGCGATTACCGCGGCTACGGCGACCCCAGCCCTGACTTGAATCGTACCTTTGATGGTTCGCAGATGCGCGACCGAGCCACAAATGAAACTCTTGGTGATGCTATCCCGGTGGCGCGCGCGCTGGGCACAGCCATTGCCATCAGCCCTGACCATACCCTGATGGTGGTGGGATATGAATCTTCATATGATCTTGAAGGAGATTACCAGGATTTTTGGGGCACTGTCATTGACACGCGCAGCCTGTCTACTCTGAGGCAGGATGTTTTTATTCCAGACCGCAGCGGCTCGCCTGCAAATGAACTCTTTACCATCTTGAACGACAATAAGACCCTGGCTTTTCATATGGAAGAAGACCCTCTGGTATATTTCTGGGATATTACAACCGGCGAGCAGGTCGGCGTATTGAAGTTGGGCATCCCGGCTTTGGTTGCAGGTGTGAGTGATGATGGTCGTTATATCCTGGCGGCTGATGATAACGGCAATGTCGAACTTTGGGATCGCATCGCCAATACTCTGCTTGGGAAAAAAGAGAATGTTTACCAGTATGCCGGATATTACAGCGCTGTATTTAGCCATGATGGAAAGACTGCGGCTGTTGGCGGCAGCGATACCCTGTTGATCTGGGCAGTGGGGGATAAAGTTGAAGTCCGCGAAGATCGTAGCAATGGTCCGCTGGCAATCAGCCCGGATGGTTCCTGGTTGGCCCAGCGCATGGGCAATGCTAGCGAAGTTGCCCTATATGAATTATCCGCCCGCCGCTTTACCTCTTCCTGGGCGTATTCCGGCCCAGTGGAAAGTCTGGTTTTTGACTCTGAGGGCAAAATGCTGCTTATGGACACCGTTTTTAGCATCACTTTTGTTGATGCTGCAACCGGAGTTGTGCTCTACAACCTGCCTTATGACACCAGGGACTATAGCCTGTCGGCGGACGGTTTCCTTCTGGCTACTACCGGGCAGGATGGGACGGTTCGTTTATGGGGTTTACCCTGAATTGCTCTGGTAATTCCAAAATCTGAACCATCTTCGGCTATAATTTGCCCGGGCTGATGCCTGTTTTGAACCCAAAACGCTGCGAAGTCGGCGATAAATCCACTGATTTGTGAGGAAACTATGAGAACTCCCTTTGTTGCTGGAAATTGGAAAATGAACAAGACCGTTGCCGAAGCGCGCGAACTGGTTTCGACTATGGGTGTTGGACTGAAAACGGTAAAAGGCGTTGAAAAAGTGATTTGCCCGCCTTTCACCTCCTTGCTGGCAGTTGCCAACCTGTTGGGCGGTACCGATATTGGTTTGGGCGCGCAGAATATGCATTGGGAAGAAAAAGGCGCATTTACCGGCGAAGTTGCTCCGGCGATGGTCAAGGAATTTTGCAAATATGTCATTCTGGGCCATTCCGAACGCCGCCAGTATTTTGGCGAGACCGACCAGACGGTCAACAAGCGCGTCCTGGCCGCCCAGAAATACGGGATTGTGCCGATTGTCTGCGTTGGCGAGACGCTGGATGAGTACGAAGCCGGCAAAACGGCGGAAGTTGTCCGCCGCCAGACTCTGGCAGCCCTGCAAGGCGTCGAAGCGGGATTCGCCCCCGGCCTGGTGGTTGCCTACGAGCCGGTTTGGGCCATCGGGACGGGCAAAGCCTCCTCGGGTGAGAATGCCCAGTATGTCCACGGGCAGGTCATTCGCCCGGTGTTGGTGGAGCTTTTCGGCCAGGAAACGGCCGACCAAATCCGCATTTTGTATGGCGGTTCGGTGACCGGCGCAAACGCGGCTGAGTTTTTCTCGCAGCCCGATATCGACGGCGCGCTGGTCGGCGGGGCGAGTTTGAAGGATGATTTTATTTTGATTGCCCAGGCAGCGGTTGCATAAGCCAAGGAGGTTTGCCATGTTAAAGTCTGGTTTGATTGTCGGCGCGGCGCTTTTCCTTTTAGTTTTGATTTCGGCCTCTGTGGTCAGCCCGCTGTGCGCCTTATGTTTCCCGGTGTTTGCCGGGCTGGGCGCGGGTTACCTGGCGGGATTTTTCGATAAGCCTGCCCCCGAGGATGCCTTGCGGCGCGGCGCGTTGGCTGGCGCGATTTCAGGAGGAATTGCCATTTTCGGCCAATTTGTAGCCGCCCTGATTAACGCTTTTGTGCTGCAAAACCCCCAATTTAACCCCGGACAGTTGTTTGGCGGCCAGGCAATTGACCCGACGGTGATTTGGCTGGCGCAGTTGGGCGGCGCGATGTGCATCGGCTTGTTGAATGTTGCTTTGATGGCCGGTTTTGGCGCGTTGGGCGGTTTGTTGTGGAAAAACTCAGCCGCCAAGCAGTCTGAAGCGGCCGTTTCCTGACCTGTTCGCTCGTCGTTTTTCAATCATGCACAAGCAAATGCCGCAGCCAGGACTGGATTTTTCCCGGCTGCGGCATTTGCTTTCGAGAGTCGGTTGATGCCTCTCTTCCTGTCCTCGCTCGATGGCCTTTTTTGGTTGACCCTGGCGCTGGTTGCTCTGGTGTTTTTGCAGCGCAAAATGCACCAGGAGATTCAGGTGGTCTTCCTGATTCTTACCCGCCAGCCGGGAATCACCATTGCCATTTTTGCCCTGATTTTCCTGCCCGGGGTTTTCCTGCACGAGTTGAGTCATTTTTTGATGGCCAAGATTTTGGGGGTGCGCACGGGCAAGTTTTCCCTGATTCCCAGCCCGATGCCCGATGGGCGCTTGCAGATGGGCTATGTCGAGACGGAACGCTCCGACCTGGTGCGCGACTCGCTGGTCGGGGCTGCGCCAATCCTGTTCGGGACGCTGTTCCTGGCCTGGGTGGCGGTCGACCGTTTGCAGCTAATGGTCATGTGGGATGTTTTCCGCCTTCAGCAGTGGGAATTGTTTTTTCTGGGATTGTCCGTCCTACCCCAGGTGCCCGATTTTTGGCTCTGGTTTTACCTGGCTTTTGCCGTTTCCAGCACAATGATGCCCTCCGAGTCGGACCGGCACGCCTGGACTCCGCCCCTGTTGGTGGTTGGGATTTTCTTTGCCTTGTTGCTCCTGGCTGGGGCCGGCCCGTGGATGCTGGCGAACATGGCGCCGCCGTTGAATGAGTTTTTACGGGGGACAGCGCTGGTCTTGCTGGTCAGTGTGTTAATTCATCTATTCCTGATATTGCCTTTCCTGCTGCTGCACCGTCTGCTCACGCGCCTGACCGGCCTGGATGTAGCCTGATTTCTGATCGTTTATCTCCTGCCAGTTACTGATTCATAGCACACGTTCCGTTGGGGAGAGGAAAAACCCGCGAAAAGGCCTATTTGGGCGGCACACATGCCGCCCAAATAGGCCTTTTCGCGGAAATCTCCCCGCCCCTTTAGGGGCGGGGCCGGGGGTGGGGTGATTTCGCCATTTTTGGAAGTGCCTTTATTTTTTAGATTTGGAATTGCTGCCGGTAAACAAAACCTCTTGACAAAATACAGAAAAAGCCTAAAATAAAAACGAACGAACGTTCGTTTTTATTTTGGAGAGATTATGACCCCCGAAGATCTTGCCAGCAAGGGTGAGCGCACTCGCGCAGCCATCCTGGATGCGGCCTACGAATTATTCCTGAGCCAGGGTTACAGCGCCACTTCGATGCGCCAGATTGCCGAAGGCGCGGGGATAGCCCTGGGCGGCATTTATAACCACTTTGCCAGTAAGGATGAGATTTTCCAGGCGTTAATCATCGATAAGCATCCCTACATGCAGATCCTGCCGGTTTTGCAGGATGCGCCCGGTGAAACGATTGAAGAATTTATTCGCAATGCTTCGCGCCTGGTACAGGCAGAAATGGGCCGGCAGCCTGGTTTCATCAAGCTGATGTTCATTGAAATCGTCGAGTTTAATGGCCGGCATTTTCCAAAAGTTCTGGAGGTTGTTTTCCCGCTGGCCTATCCGCTCATCCAACGTTTTATCTCTCCCGGCAGCGGTGTGCGCCAGGACATTCCGACACCCTACCTGATTCGCGCCTTTATGGGCAGCATCATGGCTTTTTACCTGACTGATTTCCTGGTGGGCGAAGCCTCGGTGCCGCCCGGTATCGACAACATGAAGCTGGAAGATTTTATGGAAATCTTTATGCGCGGTATTTTAGAAGCGCGAGATTAATTTCGCGCCACCCGGAGCACCTATGAATTCTCGTTTGTTTTCCATCATCCGCAAGGAATTTATCCAGATTTTTCGCGACCGGCGCACGCTGGCGCTGATTCTGGTGATTCCCATCATGCAGTTGTTCCTGCTCGGATACGCCGCTACCAACGATGTGCGCAATGTGCCGTTGGCGGTTTTCGACCAGAGCAACAGCGCCGAATCGCGCGCCCTGCTCGATGCTTACCGCGCCGCCGATTATTTCTCCATCGCTTTTGCTGCCGGATCAGAGTCCGAAATCCAAGCGCTGATTGAGACCGGCCAGGCGCGCGCCGCGCTGATTATCCCGCCCGATTACGCCAACCGCCTGAAAGAAGGCGAGGCCCAGGTGATGTTCATCCTGGACGGTTCGGATCCCTCGGTGGCCGCCACCTCGCTTTCGGCTGCCAAGCTGATTGGGCAGAACCATGCCACATCCATCCTCTCGGAAAAAGTGGCCCGCGCGGGACAGAGTCTCAAGCTCCAGCCGCCGGTCGACGTGCGCACGACCGTTTGGTACAACCCGGACCTGATTTCGGCTTATTTCATGATTCCCGGCGTGATTGGCATGATTTTGTACGCCATCACCGCCATCCTGACCGCCTCGGCCATTGTCCGCGAGCGCGAACGCGGTACCATCGAGCAACTCATCGTCACCCCCATCCGTTCCTGGGAGTTGGTCATCGGCAAAATCCTGCCTTACACCATCCTGGCGCTTTTCGATACCCTCGAAGTGTTGCTGGTCGGCCATTGGTGGTTTGGCGTGCCGATCCGCGGTTCTATGCTGCTGATTATTCTTGTTTCGGCCATTTTCCTGCTTTCCGGCCTGGGGGTTGGGCTGTTTTCGTCGACCATTGCCAACACTCAGCAGGAAGCCATGCTGACGGTTTGGATGACCCTGTTGCCGAGCATCTTCCTTTCGGGATTTTTCTTCCCGCTGGAGGCCATGCCCAAGCTGCTGCAATGGATTTCGTATGCCATGCCTCTGCGCTATTACTTGAGCATTATTCGCGTGCTGTTGCTCAAGGGCGTTGGTTTGGAAAGCATCATTCCCGATTTTATTGCCCTGACACTGTTTGGCGTCATCATCATGGGCGCCGCCGCCCTGCGCTTCAAAAAACGTCTCGATTAAATCACTGAATGGAGAGTTTCCCATGTCTCATAATCGCCCGCCTGTTCCTGTCATTGTCCTGGTCGTGCTCATCGTGCTTGGCACTGCCGGTTATTTCATCTGGCAATCGTTCGCCGCTCCCGTTGATGGCGCGTTGACCGCCTCCGGTACGGTCGAGTCTGCCCAGGTTTCCATTGCTCCCGAACTCTCCGGCAAAGTCATTGAAGTGCTGGTGGATGAAGGGGATTCGGTCGCCGCCGGAGACGTTCTCTTCCGCCTCGACAGTACCCTGCTTGAAGCGCAGCGCGCGCTCGCCGCTGCCAGCCTGGATACCGCCAAATCAGCCGTCTCCAGCGCTGAAGCCGCGGTCGCTTCCGCGCGGGCGCAGTACGATTTGAGCATCAACGCCGCCCTGGCTGAAGAAGCCTCCCTGCGCACCGCCGATTGGAAGCTGAACGAGCCGACCGATTACAACCAGCCTTCCTGGTACTTCGACCGCGCCGAGCAGTTATCCGCATTCGAGGCCGAGGCGCAGTCTGCCCAGGACGCGCTCAAAAAAGCGCAGGATGACCTGGATTTTTATGAAGAAAAAGCCTCCAGCGGCGATTTCCTAACATCCGAGAAACGCCTGAACCAGGCGCGAGCCGCCTACGAGGTGGCCCAGGATGTGCTCGACTCAACCAACAGCGCCGACCAGGAATTGCGCGATGCATCCCAGACCGCCTTCGACGATGCCCTGGCTGAACTGGAAGACGCCCAGGAAGAGTATGACGATGCCCTGACCACTGAGGGCGCGGAAGACATCCTGACCACCCGCGCCGAGTTGCGTGTAGCGCAGGAACGCGCTGACCGCGCCGCCGACCGCTTGCGCGCCTTGCAGACCGGATTGGACTCACCCAAGGTCGCCGCCGCGCTCAAGGTCGTAGAGCAGGCCGAAGCCGCCGCTGCGCAGGCGCAATCCGCTGTCAGCCAGGCGGAAGCCAATTTGGCGGTACTCGATGCCCAGCTTGCGAAGCTGACCGTTGCCGCCCCTGCGGACGGGGTGGTGCTGACCCGCAGTGTTGAGCCGGGCGAGGTGGTTAATCCCGGATCCATTATCTTAACCCTGGCCAACCTGGCTGACCTGACCCTGACGGTTTACATCCCCGAAGACCGCTACGGCGAGGTGACACTGGGTGCAATGGCTGAAGTCACGGTAGACTCTTTCCCTGGTGAAACCTTCAGCGCGACTGTGGTTTCCATCTCTGACCGCGCCGAATTCACCCCGCGCAACGTTCAGACGGTGGAGGGCCGCAAGACGACCGTTTTTGCCATCAAATTACGCTTGGATGACCCCGAAGGTAAACTCAAACCCGGCATGCCCGCCGATGTAACCTTCAAATAAGATTTTCTTGATGAAGAATTTGTCTTTGCCCTGGCTGTATTATGGACTGGCGCTTGCCCAGGCCTTGCACTCCACCGAAGAAGTGCTGACCCGCCTGTGGGCCTGGATGCCGCGCGTGAGCGAGGCCTGGCACCGCCAACTGGATTGGGTTCCGGTGATGCAGGGCATGGGCGAGACGAATTTTGCCGTTGCGAACCTGTTGATTGTAACCGGCCTGCTGGCGCTGACTCCCTTCGTGTTTGAACGCCGTCCCTGGGCGCTGAATCTGGCCTTTTGGATTGCGATCATTGAAATCGTGAACGGTTCTGCGCACTTGGCGGCGGCCCTGGCGCTGCGTAGTTATTTCCCGGGTGCGCTGGCCGGGTTGGGATTGATTGTGTTTGGTGTTTTGTATGTCCGCCGTTCGCGGGCTGAGAGTCAGGTGTGAGATGGGAATTGCCGCTTTCGAGTGGAGCAAGATCAAGAATGTGCAGAAAATTCACCGGTTCCTGTATGCCATTGGGTTGGGGCCGGTCATCGGGCGGATTGTTCTGCTCTTGACCACCACCGGGCGCAAAAGCGGGCAGCCGCGCATCACCCCGCTCCAGTACGAGCAGATTGACGGCGCGTACTACCTCGGTGCGGCGCGTGGATTAAAAGCCGATTGGGTGCGCAATCTCCAGGCAAATCCGAACGTTGAACTTCGCGTGGGCGCGAAACGGGTCAGCGGTCTGGCCGAAGTGGTCACCGACCCGCAGCGTATGGCTGATTTCCTTGAAGTCCGCTTGCAGCGCCACCCGCTGATGATTGGTTTGATCATGCAAAAGGCGCATGGCTTACCAAAACACCCCAGTCGCGCGCAATTGGAGAAACTGGCCGAGAACGAGGCTGTGGTGATCGTTCGCCCAAGTTGAGTGAAATTATGGCATCGATTGAAGCGTTACACTTACAAAAAACATTTGGTCACTTACTGGCTGTGACTGATTTGAATCTGGCGATTGCCCCCGGCGAAATCTATGGCCTGGTTGGCGCAGATGGGGCGGGCAAAACCACCACCATGCGCCTCTTATGCGGAGCGCTGCGGCCGGACTCTGGCGAGGCGACTGTTTGCGGTTATGACATCAGGAAACAGATTGAGCAAGTCCGCCAGCATATCGGCTACCTTTCGCAGCGTTTTTCGATGTATGAAGATCTGACCGTGCTGGAGAATATCCGCTTTTTTGCCGAGGTGCGCGGTTTGCGGTCTGATGAATGGTATCCGCGCTCGCTGGAAATCCTGGAATTTGTCGGGCTGGCGGCGTTCAAGGATCGTTTTGCCGGTCAGCTTTCAGGCGGGATGAAGCAAAAGCTCGGCCTGGCCTCGGCGCTGGTTACCCGTCCGCGGGTTTTGCTGCTCGACGAGCCGACCACCGGCGTCGACCCGGTCACGCGCCAGGATTTCTGGCAGCTAATTATGAAACTGGTCAACCAGGAGGCCGCGGTTTCGGTTCTCATTTCCACTCCCTACATGGATGAGGCCGCTCGCTGCCACCGCATCGGTTTCATGAAGAGAGGCCGTCTGGTGGCTGAAGGGACGCCGGGACAATTGCGTTCCATGCTGGATGGCCAAATTCTCGAACTGCGCGGCAGCCCGCTGGCGGAGATTCGTCACCTGGCGGCGAAAACCGAGGCGGTGGAGGATGTCCAGGCGTTTGGCGACCGGCTGCACCTGCGCGTTGGGCGGGGCCAGGCCGAAACGGTTATAAAAGCCCTCTCGGAGCGTATCCAGGCGGCGGGTGGGACGCTCCAGTCCCTGCGCCCGCTCCCGCCCACGCTCGAAGATGTCTTTATCGCCCTGTCGCGTGATGATGTTTAGGAGAATCCGTGATCACGATAGAACTTTCCACGCTGATTGACCGGCCCATGCCGGAGGTGTTTGCTTTTCTCTCGAACCCGCTCAACCTGTCCCAATGGCAGGCCATGGTGGCTCACATCGAGCAGGTCACACCTGGGAATCCGCAGGTTGGTACGAAGTACAAAGTTTCTGCCGAGGTCATGGGGCGCAAAATTGATGGGTTGATGGAAATTACCGCCCTTGAGCCTCCTGCGAAATTTGCTTTTATCAACCGCGCCGGGCCAATGCAGGTCAATATCGTTGTTACGCTTAAACCGGTTGGTTCGGGCACAAAAATATCCCTGTACGCCGAAGGCAACCCCGGCGGCGTATTTGCGTTTGCCGAAGGAATTCTGGCTCATAAAGTGAAGAGCGAGATGGAAACCAACCTGGCGCGCCTGAAATCGGTTTTGGAATCAACCTCGGAGTCAAGCTCGGAGTCAAACGTCTCCTGACGTTTGAAATCCCAAAGTCGGGAGACTTTGGCCTCCACTTACGGAGTTCTTATGCCTTTACCTGTTCTTTATGTCGATGAATTAACCCGCAAATTTGGCGATTTCGTGGCCGTTGACCGCGTTTCCTTCGAAGTCAACGAAGGCGAAATTGTAGGTTATCTCGGCCCCAACGGCAGCGGGAAAACCACCACCATCCGCATGTTGCTTGGCCTGCTCGCGCCGACTTCGGGCGAGGCGTTGGTGCTTGGTTTTGATTCATTCCGCCAATCGGAAGAAGTGCGCGCCCGCGCCGGATATATGTCGCAGAAGTTTGCCATTTACGATGACCTGACCGTGCTCGAAAACCTGGCATTTTATGGCGGCGTGTATGGCATCAACGATTCCGCGCGGCTGGCTGAGACGCTGGCGCACGTTGGCCTGACCGGCCACGAGAACGAACTGACCCGCGATCTCTCAGCGGGATGGCGGCAGAGATTGGCGCTGGCAATCGCCATCGTCCACCGACCCAAACTGCTTTTCCTCGACGAACCCACCAGCGGCGTTGACCCGAATGCGCGCCGCGCTTTCTGGGATTTGATCTATGACCTGGCCGCCGAGGGTGTGACCATCCTGGTCACGACGCATTATATGGACGAGGCCGAGTACTGCAACCGGGTGGGGATGATGCGCGATGGCAAACTGCTGGCCATGGATACACCGCTTGCGCTGAAAGAACGTTATGTTCCCGGACAGGTGTACGAAATTTACGCCGAGCCGCTCCTGGCCGGGTTGGGCGCGCTGGAACAAGCCCCGGATGTGCTCCGCACCGGCCTGGCGGGCGACCACCTGCGGGTGCTGATTCAGAATGGCGGCGGAGAGCAGGCGCTCCGTGTGGCGCTGGAAGCCGCGGGCGTGAAGATTAACTCCATCCAAAGGGGAGAGCCAACCCTGGAGGATGTCTTCCTGAACCTGGCCCGCTAAGCTGCGCGCAGCCTTTTACAAATTGCAGTTGCGGCGGGTATAATCGCCGTATGACAGACTCTGATAAGCGCTTGCTGGATCCGGAACCGAAACCCGACGACCGCCTCGATCAATCCCTGCGCCCACAAAGGTTATCCGACCTGATCGGCCAGGATCAGGTCAAGGAAAACCTGGCTATTTTGATTGCGGCTGCGAAACAGCGCGGTGAAGCGCTCGACCATGTGCTTTTCTATGGCCCGCCTGGCCTGGGCAAAACAACCCTCTCGCATGTGCTTGCCAACGAGATGGATGTCAACATCAAGATTACTTCTGGCCCGGCGATTGAGCGCGCTGGCGACTTGGCGGCCATCCTGACCAATTTGCGCGCGGGGGACATTCTTTTTATCGATGAAATCCACCGTTTGGGTCGGGCTGTTGAAGAAGTGCTTTACCCGGCCATGGAAGATTTTGCCCTCGATATTGTTATCGGGAAGGGGCCTTCGGCCCGCTCGATCCGGCTCAAGCTGCCGCGTTTTTCGGTGATCGGGGCCACCACCCGCCTGGCGCTGATGACCGCTCCCTTGCGCGCCCGGTTTGGGGCCATTTACCGGCTCGATTATTACGACCAGGCGGCCATGCAGACCATCGTCCGCCGCGCGGTCGGGATTTTGGGTGTCACATCTGATGAAGCCGGGGTTGCCGAAATTGCCCGGCGTGCCCGCGGCACGCCTCGCATTGCCCTGCGCTTGTTGCGCCGTGTCCGTGATTTTGCCCAGGTGCGCGGGGACGGTGTGATTACATCCGAGGCGGCTTGCGGCGCGCTCGACTTGTTGCAGGTCGACCCGCTCGGCCTGGACGATGTCGACCGGCGTGTGCTGAAAACCATTATCGAAAAATATAGTGGCGGCCCGGTTGGCCTTAATACCATCGGCGCAAGTATAGGCGAAGAACCCGAAACCATTATGGATGTGGTGGAACCCTATCTTTTGCAGTTGGGCTTTCTGGATCGTACTCCGCAGGGCCGTGTGGCTACCCGCTTGTCTTATGAACACCTTGGTTTGGCTTACCCGGACGATGCGCCTCAGCCGCGCTTGCTCTAAAAGACCTTAATCTTTATAATGAAGTAAGGTTCTTAAGGGTGAAGGCATGATTGAGCTTGAGTTTTCCACAATTCCCGATTCTGACCTCGACCTGGTGGTTTTGTCGCGCCTGGTGGCTGAATTCAGTCAGGAGCACCATGTTCATGTGCGATTATCCCCAATGACCTGGGGAAATGCCTGGACCGAACTGATGACCATCGCCTCGCATGGCCGCGGACCGCATATTTCCCATATTGGCGGCAGTTGGACCAGCAGCCTGGTGATGATGAATGCCCTGCGGCCATTCCAGCCTGCCGAATTGGAAGCGATTGGCGGCGCGTCTGCTTTCATGCAGCCGACCTGGCTCAGTACCTACCTGGAAGGCGAGGCGGATAAGGTTTATGCAATTCCATGGACAGGCTATATCTATGTCATCTGTTACCGCAAGGACTTGCTCAAACAGGCCGGGATCGACGAAAGCACAGCCTTTGGCACGTTGGAAGCCCTGAGTGCCACGATTAAAAAATTATCGCGCTCCGACCTGGAAATCCCCTGGCTGAATCCCCCGATTGTTGCTCCGTACAATGATTACCTGCACACAGCCGCCTCCTGGGTTTGGGGGTCTGGCGGTCAATTCCTGGACGATAGCGGGAAGAAACTGGTGTTCGACAGCGACGCCTGTGTGCGCGGCGTGGCCTCCTGGCTGGATACGTATCGCGCAGTCCGCCCGGAGCATGCCGGGATTGGCTCGGTGGAAGGTTTGGCTTTGTTCGCCAGCGGAAAGGCGGCTGCCGTCCTGGCTGATATTCGCGCCGCCGATTCGTTTTTCGCTTCGGATACGCTGCCCCTGGTGCGAGACAATCTTGGGGTTGCCACCCTGACCGAGGTGCCCTGGTGCGGCGGCGGCAATATGGTCATCTGGAACCACACCCGTGGCGTTCCGGAGCAAGAGAAGGCCGCCGTAGCGCTGGTGCAATTCCTGAACAGCCGCAAAAATCAGTTGACCTGGGCGCGCGAGGTCAAGAGCATGCCGGCTCGCATGGATGCCCTTGAAGAGATTTACCAGACCGGTCATCCTTTGCATGATGCGGTTTTCCTGGCTGCCCGGCGTGGGTTGCCGTATATGAGTGTTCCGCTCTGGCGGCGGGTCGAGTACCAATTGGCCCTGGCGCTGGGCGCAATTATGGATGAAGCCCGCGCCAATCCCCAGAAAGAATCGATCCAGATTGTACGCGAACAGTTGGAGCCGCTGGCGCGGCGATTGAATCTGGCTTTTAGTGGGTAGACCGCCCTTCTTATGCTTCGGGAGGTCGTCCGATTTTCCGGACGGCCTTTTTTGATTCTGGTTACATCTTCAATCTGCGAACTTACAGAAACCTGTATGAGTTGTATTAAATCGATTCGCCTGAAACTATCCAGTTATTTTGTCGTAGATTATGATTGTCTGGTTATTATTGAGCCTAGGGCATAAATTTTAATCAGGTAAATGGAGTCAAAACAATCGGAGACAGCTCATGAAAAACGTTCGTAATGTGATTATTGCTATTGTAGTGATCGGCATTGTTGCCGCTGCTGGTTATTTTTTCTGGGGACAGAATCAGTCTGCCGCTGAAAGCCAGTATCAAACCACCCCGGCTGTGCGCGGCAGCCTTGAAGCAACGGTTGGTGCTACCGGAACTGTGCGCGCGAACCAGACAGCCCTGTTGACCTGGCAGGCAACCGGCTCAGTCGAGGCGGTTCGCGTTAAGGTTGGCGACCGGGTTAAAAAGGATGATATCCTGGCCGAGTTGGACAAAACCTCCCTTTCCCAAAATATTATCCTTGCCGAAGTTGATTTGCTGACCGCCCAGCGTAACCTGGAAGATTTGCAAACCTCCACTACGGCCCGCGCCCAGGCAGAATTGGCCTTAGCCCAGGCAGAAGAAGCCCTTGAAGATGCCCAGAACCGTTACGAGGGGGTTAATTTTGCGCGCGCATCGGACACCAAGATTGAAAACGTTCAGTCTGAATTGGATTTGCTCGATAACCAGATTGCCCAGGCGCGCCGCTTGTACAATATGCTCTCCCGATTGCCGGATGGCGATTCGCGCAAGGCTGGCGCTTTGTCGAATTTGACTTCGTTGGAGTTGCGCCGCGATCAGGTAGTCGCGGAATTGAATTACATCACTGGTCGTCCGGATGCGAATGAAGTTTCGCAGCGATTAAGCAACTATGAAATTGCCAAAGCGCAATTGGAAGATGCCAAGCGCCGCCTAGAGCGCGTCCAGGATGGCCCGGACGATTTGGAAGTGGCCCGTTTACAGGCCCAGATTACGGCTGCCGAGGCAACCCTCAACCTGGCCCGGATTGTGGCCCCCTTTGCCGGCACCATTACCCAGGTCGACCCTCTGCCCGGCGACCAGGTTTCTCCCGGTACCCAGGCCTTTCGGCTGGATGACCTTTCACACTTACTGGTGGATGTTCAGATTTCGGAAATCGACATCAACACGATTGCGGTCGGGCAACCGGTAACCATGACTTTCGATGCCATTTTGGGCAAAACCTATAATGGTAAGATTGTCGAGGTGGGCCAGGTTGGCGCCTCGGTCCAGGGCGCGGTAAACTTCATCGTCACGGTTGAACTGACAGATGGGGATGCGGATGTCCGCCCCGGTATGACGGCAGCGGTTAACATCCTGGTAAAGGAAGTCAGGGATGTGCTCCTGGTTCCCAATCGCGCCGTGCGCATTATCGATGGTCAACGCGTGGTGTATGTTTTGGTGGATGGTTTGCCGGTCATGACCAATATCCGCCTTGGCTCTTCATCGGATACGGTCAGCGAAGTGATCGATGGCGATCTCAAGGAAGGCGATCTGGT
>JAEWVF010000033.1 GCA_023459215.1 Chloroflexota bacterium | reverse complement strand
TGGCGGAAGTGTACGTGCTGAAGAAGGAAGAAGGCGGTCGGCACAAGGCGTTCTTCAATGGCTATCGCCCGCAGTTCTACATCCGCACGATGGATGTGACCGGCAACATTTCGCTGCCCGAAGGGGTCGAGATGGTCATGCCTGGTGACAATGTCAACCTGACGGTTGAACTGATCATCCCGGTCGCGCTCGAGCAGGGTTCCAAGTTCGCCATCCGTGAAGGCGGCCTGACCGTCGGCGCGGGTGTCATCACCAAGATCATCGAATAATTCCTGAAAGTTGGTAAGTTAGCATGGCTTCTAAAAAGAAAGACATCCGCCCGGTCATTACGCTGCAATGCAACGATTGCAAAGAACGCAATTACACCACTGAAAAGAACCGTCGCAATGACCCCCAGCGTATGGAACTGAGCAAATATTGCCCGCGCTGCCGAAAACACACCGGCCACCGCGAAACGAAGTAAGCAAGCAGGGGCGAACTCGGTTCGCCCCTTTTTCCCTAGGCCAGTAGCTCAATTGGTAGAGCTCTCGTCTCCAAAACGAGTGGTTGTGGGTTCAAATCCTGCCTGGCCTGCCTGAGTTTTCCAGCGCCGTCCTCCCCAGAGGTTTGAGAGGCGGCGTTTTCACCGTAAAGTAAAGGAGTTTGCCTTGTCTGATAAAGAGAAGAAAGTCGTTAAACGCCCCAATGCTGTGGTTCGCTTTTACCGCGAAACAGTGGGTGAGTTGCGCAAGGTAAGCTGGCCCACCCGTCAGGAAGCCTGGCATTTGACCAGAATCGTGCTCGTCGTTCTGGTGCTCATGGCAATTTACCTCGGCAGCCTGGATGCTATCGGCTCCTGGCTGATTGGTTTGGCCCTGGGCTCGTAGTTTTGAGAGAAAAGAGCAAATGATGAGTGCGCAAGACCGCGAACAGATGGAACCCGTAAATAGCAACGAGGAAAACCCTGTCTCGGAAGAAAACGTTTCTTCCGGGTCTTTCAACGCACCCGAAGAAACTACGGATAGTCGGGCCTGGTATGTAGTTCATTGCTATTCGGGGTATGAAAACAAGGTTCGGCACAACCTGGAACAACGCGTCGAAACCATGGGGATGAAGGATAAAATCTTCGATGTTGTCATTCCGACCCAGGAAGAAATCGAAGTCCGCGAAGGCAAGCGCCGCACCGTGGAGCGCCACATATTTCCCGGTTATGTCCTGGTAAACATGGTTCTGACGGAAGAATCCTGGTTTGTGGTACGAAACACCCCGGGGGTTACCGGCTTCGTTGGGATGGGCAACGATCCCACGCCGCTCCGCCAGGAAGAAGTAAATCAGATTATCAAACGCATGGAAGCCGAAGCGCCGACCGTTAAGGTGACTTACAAAGTTGGCGAACGGGTTCGCATTATCGATGGCCCTTTCAACGATTTCCGCGGCATCGTTTCGGAGATCGATATGGAGCGCACCAAGGTGCGGGTGCGGGTTTCCTTCTTCGGTCGTGAAACGCCCGTTGAATTGGATTTCCTGCAGGTAGAAAAAGCGTAAGCCGCGCTGCTGACAGGCAACGCGTTAAAAAAGTGGGAGGGTGTCCCCAAAATCACCCGTAAAAACCACAAGGCGCAAGGGCGTCCCCCTGGCGCAAGGAGTAAAAATGGCAAAGAAACTAAAAGCAGTTGTCCGTTTACAGCTCGAAGCTGGTAAAGCCAACCCGGCCCCCCCGGTTGGTCCGGCCCTGGCTGGCCATGGTCTCAACATCATGGCATTTTGTAAAGAGTACAATGCCCGTACTTCCAACCGCCCCGGCGAAATTCTGCCCGCTGAAATCAGCATCTATACAGACGGTTCTTTCACCTTCGTATTGAAGACATCCCCGGCCCCTGTGTTAATCCGCAAAGCGGCTGGCGTTGGCAAGGGTTCCAGCGTCCCGAACAAGGACAAGGTTGGCAAGATTACCCGGGCCCAGGTCAAGCAAATTGCCGAGAGCAAGATGAAAGACCTGAACGCCATCGATATTGAAGGCGCGATGAAGCAGATTGAAGGCACCGCCCGTTCAATGGGCATCTCGATTGTAGATTAACTGATGGGAGGGTTGCTTAACGCAATCCGCTTGTACCACGGAGGCTAAAAATGGCAAAACACGGTAAAAAATATCTGGCTGCTGCAGCCAAAATAGATCGGGATCAACTGTACTCTCCCGAAGAAGCTCTCTCCCTCGTCAAGGGCACCTCGTTCACTAAATTCGATGCGACGGTGGAAATTCACATTCGTACCACCCTCGATCCGCGCCAGGCTGACCAGCAGGTTCGCGACGTGGTGGTTCTCCCACACGGGTTGGGTAAAACCGTCCGCGTGTTGGTATTCGCCGCCGGTGAAGCTGCGACCATCGCCCGCAATTCTGGCGCAGACACGGTTGCTGATGACGATGAAACCTTCAACAAAATCCAGGCCGGTTGGGCAGACTTTGATGTCGCTATTTCGACCCCTGATCTGATGGGTAAAGTTGGCCGCCTCGGTCGCGTACTCGGCCCGCGCGGTTTGATGCCAAACCCCAAAGCCGGTACCGTTGTGCCGGGCGATGACCTGCCGCGCGCCATTCAGGAAGCAAAAGCTGGTCGTGTTGAGTTCCGCCTCGACAAAACCGCCAATATCCACGTTCAACTCGGCAAAGTCAGCTTTGACCAGCAGAAACTGGTTGAAAACCTTGCCACATTGATGGACGCGATCAAAAAGGCTCGCCCTTCCGGCGCAAAAGGTTCCTACATCAAGAATGTCACCCTGGCTTCAAGCATGGGTCCCGGCGTCAAAATCGACCCGAACCTTGCCCAATCCATGGAGGTTGCCGGGTAATTTTTTACCCGTTTACCGCACTGACAAACACTTCGCCAATGACAGCAGGCGCCATCCGGCTTAATTTCCTGCTCAGGTGAAGACTACTGGAGATTCTCCCACCCTTTGGGGTGTTTTCCTCACGGAAAAGGTCTTTGCCTGGCGTTTGTCAGGCAAAGATTCTTAAAGGAAAGGAGGTAATATTCTTTGGCTATTTCACGAGAGAAAAAAGACCAGGTACTTGCACAATATCAGGCTTGGTTCGACAAGAGTCAGGCTGTGTTGTTGGTGGAATACACCGGCGTAACAGTCAAGCAGCTCGATGCCATTCGCGCAAAAATTCGCGAGAGCGGCGGTGAGCTTCATGTCACCAAAAACACCTTGGTGCGCAAAATCTTGTCCGAAAAAGATGTGCAGGTGCCCCAGGAACTGCTCGAAAAGAGCACGGCGATGGCCTTTGCTTTTAGTGACCCCGCTGCCACCGCGAAAGCGTTGACAGAAGCAACCAAGGGCATTGAGGCGATCAAGCTCAAAGGCGGTTTACTCGAGAAGCAAGTTCTCAGCACCAGTCAGGTTAAAGCCCTGGCAGAACTGCCCCCCTTGCCCGTGGTTCGCTCACAGCTTTTGGGCGTTTTGCAGGCCCCGGCAGGCAAACTGGTTCGCACAATCGCAGAACCCGCCCGCTCCCTGGCTTCCGTATTCCGCGCCTATGCCGACAAGGCCCAGGCTGCCGCGTAACAAGTTTACGCCGATCTTTCACTATTTTCACTAAATCAAAATTTCCCTGATTGTTTAAGGAGTTACTACGCAATGGCTGCAAATCTCGCAAATCTGGTTGAAGAACTGAGCAAGCTTTCCGTTTTGGAAGCTGCTGAACTGGTCAAAATGCTCGAAGAGAAGTGGGGCGTTTCCGCCGCCGCTCCTGTCGCCGCGGTCGCCGTGGCCGGTGGCCCTGCCGCTGCCGCTGAACCCGTCGAAGAGAAGACCGAATTCGATGTCGTCATCAAGGATGCTGGTCCCAAGAAGATCGAGACCATCAAAGTCATCCGCCAACTGACCAGCCTGGGCCTCGGCGAAGCCAAGACCCTTGCCGAAACCGCCGGTGGCAAAGTTTTGACCGGTGTTGGCAAAGACGCCGCGATGGACGCCAAGAAGAAGCTCGAAGAAGCTGGCGCCGTCATCGAAGTTGCCTAGTTTTCACAAATATAAAAAAGACGCCCTGGGAACAGGGCGTCTTTTTTGTACAAGGAGCAACCTACATGGCGGTGGTTGCGACTTTACGAATGACCATTACAACTTTGCCGCGAATCTCAAGCTTCTCGCGCTTATCAACGTAGATAGGCTCCATGGTCGGGTTGGCAGGTTGAAGCCGATAGCGATTGGGCTCTTTATAGAAATACTTGAGGGTTGTCTCATCGCGTTCTGGAAGCCAGACTGCAACCATTTCTCCGTTTTTGGCCTCGGCATTATTGCCCATGCGCCGCATGATCACAATATCGCCGTCGTTGACCATCGCATCGATCATTGAATCTCCCTGGACTTCCAGGGCAAACAGATCTTCCGTTTTGGTTTTTGCAGGCAGCAATGAGCGGGCAATTTCAACGCTTGCTTCCTGATCGTAATAACCGAAATCGGAAGCTGGCACTGGGGCAGGAGCGCTGGCAACGATACGCCCAGCCACAGGGATTTTGAGCAGTTCGGCGGTCAGGTTTACAACCTGGGCAACCGAAGCCCGGGCGGTGTTCCCCAAGCGATGAGCAACGTCTTCCAGCCGTTCAGGCACAACCCGAACCCCGCGTGAAATTCGCCGGTCGCGCTCAATGTAGCCCCATTTTTCCAGTTGTTCGAGATAATAATTGACCACTGAGGTGGAGGTAATCCCTGTCTCTTCACCGATCTCGCGGATGGAGGGGGGATAACCCTTATCCTGGTGTTCGCCCAAAAAATTTAGAATTTTTATATGGCGTTCACTCAATCCCTTGCTCTTTCGTACCATCATAGTTTTCTCCTTGAGCTCATAAACCGCTCATCCGTTCTATAAAATCATACACGAACATTCGTTCCATGTCAAGGGCTAATTCTAAATCCCCTGTTATAATTGAGGCATGATAGAATTGCACATTCCTGGGCGCGGCGATATAAGCCTGCATCACCTGGTGATGGATGTAAATGGAACCCTGGCCGTAGATGGAGTTTTGCTGGATGGCGTTGCCCGTCGCATAACAACGCTTCGAGACCGGCTGAACATCCACCTGCTGACCGCCAACACACATGGCAATCAAACCGCCATTGATGAGCGCCTGGGCCTCAGCGCAGTTCACATCCAGCCTGGGAATGAAGCTGCACAAAAAGCAGATTATGTGTGCAAATTAGGGAAAGATAATGCCGTAGCCATCGGACAAGGCGCCAACGATGCCCCTATGCTCAAGGAAGCCATGATCGGTATCTGTGTCATGTCCGCGGAAGGGTTGAGCAGCGAAAGCCTGCTGGCTTCAGATTTACTCATGCCCGATATTCTGTCTGCCCTTGACCTGTTCGACAAACCCCTGCGCTTGATCGCGAGCCTAAGAAAATGAATCCTGCATCTGAAGAACCAAACCTGACCCCGAACAAAGACGAAAAAAACCCATTGCCGCAGCAGGATAATGCGGAGAACCCTTCCGTAGAGGGGCAGCAAGATAAATCGCCAGATATATTGGCATCTCTGCCTGACGATTTGGACATTTCCCTGGCCGAAATTGCCGCTGAAAACGGAACCAGCAAAGAAGATGTGCCTGAATTTGATTTTTCAGCGCTTGAAGCCAACGCCCGCGCCAATATCGAAGAATTGGGCTTTGCGCCCCTGCCAGAGTTCGAGCGCCCTGCCTCGCCTCGCCGCCGCCGCTCACGCCAACCGCTGGTAACTCGTTTGACCGACGAGGAAGTTCCAGACCGCCTGGAAAACATGGCCCAGCGTGCGGTGCCAACTTTTGACTTCTTCATTTTTGCACTCATCGCAGGTTCACTGATTGGGATTGGCTACCTGCTCAACGCTCCCGCCATTTTATTGCTGGCAATCATCCTGGCGCCATTCCCGGCTCCCTGGCTGGGTATTTCACTGGCCGCTGCGACCGGCGAATCGCGCTTTTTTGGCCAAACCCTGGGCGGATTTTTTACAGCCATCCTGGTTGTATTCGTCACCGGCATCCTGGCCGGGTTGGCGTCACGCATCTTTATGCCGATCGTGCTCGATCAAGCCTACCTGCACGCCCGCCTGTGGTGGCCCGACCTGCTGTTAGTCGCCATAGGGACAATCGCGCTGGTGATTCTCTTCATCCAAAAAGACGAAAAACCCACCCTTCCCGGCTTAATCTTGAGTTATGAGCTGCTCCTGCCAATCGGCGCAGCCGGTTTCGGCATCGGAAACGGCACGCCGGGGCTTTGGCCGCAGGCGCTGGCCGTGTTCCTGGTTCATATGGCCCTATCCATCGTGCTTGGCCTGGCAATTTTCTATTACATGGGATTTCGGCCCATCGAACCAATCGGCTATGCCTGGGGAACAGGAGTCATTCTCGTCAGCCTGATGATTGTGGTGGGATTCGCGGGACTCGGAACGTTGATGTCTGTGCCGCAGCCCGAACTGGAGCCGACCGCCACCCCCACGGCGCTCGTCATTACCCCCAGCCTGGCTCCCGTTACAGAAACTGATCCTACCTCGACCCCGGAACCGCCAACCGCCACCACACAGCCTGTGACGCCGACACTCAAGCCCTCGGCAACCCCGGTGGTAATCCCAACAACCGCTTTCGGGCGGATTCAATCCCGCGCAGATGGCGACGGGGCCGCAATCCGCAGCACCCCAGGGGGCAACGCCATTACCACTGTCCTGAACGGATATGTGGTTGAAATCCTGCCAGACGAACCCGTTACGCTGGAAGACGGCAGCGTTTGGATTCGCGTTAAAGTTACCACCGCCACGCGCGCTATCGAAGGCTGGGTTTTACAAAGCCTGGTGGCAATTCCTTCGCCGGAACCCTGATATTATTCTCAAAATGGAGATTTAAAGAATGCCAATTCACTTTGGGACTGACGGCTGGAGAGCTGTCATCTCTGACTCGTTCACTTTCGCCAACCTGCGCATGGTGGCCCAGGCGATTGCTGATGCTGCTGCATCCGAACACTGGCAAAAAGAAAACGGCGTCGACCCGAAAAAGTTTGTTGTCGGGTTTGACACCCGCTTTCTGTCAGACCGCTACGCGGCGGATGTTGCCCGCGTTCTGGCCGGTAACGGATTCACTGTTCACCTGGCCCAAGCGGACTCTCCCACTCCGGCAATTTCGTATGCGGTTAAACACCTTCATGCGGCCGGCGGGGTGATGATCACAGCCTCGCACAATGCCCCGCGCTATAACGGGATCAAGCTCAAAGCCGCCTACGGTGGGTCAGCCCTGCCCGAACACTGTCGGCGTGTCGAAGTCTATATCACCGACAACGAGGAACGGGCGCGCGGCCCGAACCTGATGGATTTCGACAAGGCCCGCGAACTGGGTTTGATCCAAAAATTTAATCCGTTGCCCATCTACTTCGATCACCTGCGCAAGCTGATTAATACCGATGTAATCGCCGAAAATCCGCAAAATTTCGTGGTCGATTCGATGTTTGGCTCTGGCCGCGGCACAATTAAATCCTTCCTGCACGGCACCGGCTGCGAAATCACCGAGATTCGCGGTGAAATGAACCCTGGTTTCGGCGGTGTTCATCCCGAACCGATTGACCGCTACCTGGGATCGCTCAAAGGCGCCATTGGCGCCGGGCTGGGCAACTTCGGGCTGGCAACCGATGGCGATGCCGACCGCATCGGCGCAATGGATGAACGGGGTAATTTTGTCGACCCGCACAAGATCATGGCCCTGGCGCTGCGCTACCTGGTGGAAAAGCGCGGCATGAGCGGCGCAGTGGTCAAAACAGTATCCACCACCCGCATGATCAACCGCCTGGCCACCCGCTACGGGTTGCCGGTATATGAGACGCCGGTTGGCTTCAATCACATTGCTGACTATATGATGAGCGAGGATGTTTTGATCGGCGGCGAAGAATCGGGAGGCATTTCCTTTAAAGGCCACATCCCCGAAGGCGACGGCCCGATCATGGGCTTGCTGCTGGTCGAATTGATTTCCGAATCGCGCAAGACCCTGAACGAACTCGTCGAAGATTTGCTCAAGGATGTCGGCCCAGCCTATTATGAGCGCGCCGACCTGCGCCTAAGCCGGCCCGTGGCAAAAGCTGAGATGACCGATTTTCTCGTCAAAAAGGCTCCCGCCAGTATCGGCGAAGAAAAAGTTGTGGATGTTTCCAAGAAGGACGGCGTCAAATACATCATGGCAGACGATTCCTGGCTGCTGATCCGCCCATCGGGTACGGAACCGGTCTTGCGGGTTTATGCCGAAGGACGCTCCCAGCAAATGGTCAAGAGCCTGCTGGATTACGGTCAACAAATCGCCGCAAGCGTTGTATAGCAATAAAAAATCCCCTCACGGGGATTTTTTATTCAAGAAAAGAGTTTTTTACTGGCGCATGGCCGGCGCTTCGCGCAAACGGCGGACGAGCAGGATAATCGCAACCAGCACCAGCGCGCCGACAAACAGCCCTGGCAAGCCAATATCATCGGCAAAGCCAGTGTTGGATAAGGCTGTGACCGTCGGCATCACCGTGACAGTCAACTGGGCGCTGGCCAGTTTTGTGTTGAGCGCTTCAACTGTGGCAGTAGCATCCGCATTGGCATCACGCGCAACGATACCCGCGCCGGGAGTCTCGGTGGCGGGGTCCACCAGGACGGGGGTAAAGGTCGGCACCGGGGTCGGGGTTTCCGTGGGAGGCAGGGTCGGGGTGTAGTTCAAAACTTCCTGGGTCTGGGCAACCGCAATGGCCGCTTCCGTATTGACCGCTTCCATGGTTCCCTCGGCGCTTAAGCGGGCAGTCTGCTGACCGGGCAAAATCATCAATGCATAGACGGCCCCGGCAACCAATGTACACAGGAGCAATACCCCAAGCACGATTGCGCCGATAATAAAGGTGCGGTTATTTGACTCGCCGCCTTCCGACTCTTCGGATTCTTCATCCTGCACCGGCGCATCGTTTGATTGGTCATCGAACGAAGGGGTTTCTTCATCATCGTCAAAACTGAAGACATTGGACATGGTTGCTTCTCCTCGTGTTAATGGAACTATTTTACCCCAGTACTTCAAGATTGGAGAGCGGAACAAGGATATCCTCGCCCGACTCCAGGCGGACCTGGGCAGACTGCGCCCGGATGCCGTTCGGAATTAAGGATAACCCTTCCGGCAATGAAACAATCGTGCCGATACGACCCGGTTGCAGCATGGAAACAATACGCACCACCTGGCCCGGCAGATAAGTTTCGATGGCGGGGACTTCCGGCGGTTCCTGGGCAATGGGCAGCGATAAGAATATTTCGGGGATAATCCCCTGTCTTTTGTTTACCAGGGCAGCATTAACGGCTGCATCTCTTTTGACACTGGTACTCAAGAGCTTGAAAGCGGCATCGTTCAACGGCCGACGCCCAAAACCATCTATCAACAAAATCGGATAGGGCATCTGCCGGGCCACCGAAACGAGAGCGGGGGACATGCTCGAAAGTACCAGGCCACGGACAGGCAGTTCCGCTGCATTCTTCAAGGCCGCGGCATCGGCTACATGACCAGCCAGGATCACCGAACCGCGCAGGCTGACCTCCAGGCGGGAAGGCGCCAGAACGTCATCCGGCTTCTCCAAAAGATTTAGCAGAACACCGGCATCCATTTTCCCGTTGCCCCAAACACCCTGGACAACCGCACCGGAGGCGCGAATCACGGCCCCACGTTCCTCAATGACTTCGGTAACGGTGCCAACCAGCCCGGCAGTAATTTCAATCGCCGAGCGACTCGTTTCCAGGACAAGTTTTCCGCCGCCCAGGGCTGAAACCCGCCCGTCCACCGGCGAAAGAACTTCCCGGCCAAAAACACCGCCGATCTCAGCCAGCATATCGCCCTTGGCAACCTTCTGGCCGCGCTTGACCTTGACATGCGCATCCAGCTTGGAAGCGGGAAGCTGCAACTGCCCGGCCAAATCCACAATAACTTGTTTGCGGCTGATGGATGTTTCTGCAATTACATCAGATGGGGAGACTTTCTGCCCAACCCGCACCAAAACACGGCCGGGGAAAGGCAATAACCTGGAACGGGTAATCGTTCCAAAAGGCAGGATTTGGATAGAAGATGCGCGCATGGCTATTAGCCTCCCATCCTGTTTTGCCACAAATTGAGTAGCTCCCTGCGACGGTCGGCTTCCACAGGCAACCGAATCGGGCGGCCGCGCGCATCGATCACAACTCCCAGGGAGCTGCCGATGACATCCACCTCGCCCGCGCGGCCAGGGCCCAGGCCAACATCAGCGCGGAGCAAGGGCCGCAACTGTAGTCGGGCAGTCTGGCCACTCTCCAGCGGCAATATTTGCAGGGCGCCCATCTTCACTTCCGTTTCGCTTTCGGTACCATCGCTGCGGATTAATTTTGCCCGCACAATGGGCGTGCCATAATTGACGTTATTAATCACCGGGGCGATCACGGTTGCCAGGTAAGCCAATACCCCAGAATCGATAACCTGGACCGGCAACAGGCTGTTTTGTTCAGCAATTGCCCCAAGCATCGACAGGAGATTATTTTGATCCATGGCCAGGGTGGTGATCCCTACCGGCTGGAGGCCATCCAGCAACATTAGCAATTTTTGACCAAGCGTAGCTGCCTCTGTCAGGGAAGCGCCCGAAGCCAGGATGGGCTGGACAGATGGCAACAAGCCGCTGCGAGGGCGATACCTGGCCGGGAGTTGGGCAACCGCTGCGCGCGAAGCAAGCTGGAGCAAGTGCCGGACTATGGCCTGTTCCAGCGCCAATTCTTCTGCTGTTGCCGGGACGAATGCCGGATAGAGCGATTTCTGGTAAAGGTAATCGCGCATAACCTCCGCCGGAAGGTTCACGGGCAGCCAGCGGGACAATTCATCAAGCGTGGTGTGTGCCAACAAACCGCTGAGCGGCTCTCCAACCCCGTATTGGCTAAAGGTATTCAGATAAAGATCATCGCCAAATGCCATCGCAAGCGACAGGGAAGCAGCGCCTACATCCACAGAAAGAACGCCGCGCCCGGTATCGAAGTAGCGCGAAAGGAAGCGCACCATGCGGCCCTGATTGTAGGCCGCAGGCAGCACCGTACTGCCAGCCAGCGCGGCCAAATCTTCCAACTCTGGCATTTGGCGCTGGCGCTGCTTGATAATCTGGCTGGCAAGCTCGCGTCGGGCGGGGCCTAAATCTTCGATAGCCGCCAGGGGCCGGACGTTGGGCGCAAGCGAAACATTTGACATCAGGTTTTTCATGGAAGAAAAAACCTGCTTCTGCATATTCTTGTTGCCGGCAAACATCAAAGCCGGGCGGTTGGATTCGGGCAGCAGGTAGGATGCCAACCCAACCAGTTCCAATACTTTTTGAATGGAATGAGTCGCGCCGCCATCTGTGCCCCCTGCAATCAACACCAAATCCGGCTTTCCCTTGAGGAAAGCCTCCAACTGCTCATTCATGCTGCGAGGGTCATTCACATGAAAAGAGTCGATTATCTCAATATCTGCACCCTGGGCCAATTTTTCGACGCTTTTCAGAGAAACATCAGGCAGGAGGCCGACCAGGACTGTTCGCAACACGCTCCCGGCAGAAACCGTGGCGCACAAACCGTCCACCCCGGTCCCATCTGGCTGCGAAGGCATCTGAAGCTGGCCATTCTCATCGGCCAGCGACTTGCCAATCACAAATTGCAAGGCTTCAATCGCCGCCTGCACACCGAAAGCGATATTCTGCGCCGGCGCATTTATCGTTGTAGGCGATTGGCCCATGCCAATAAACCGGTATTGACCCTCCACCACATCAAAGTACGCAGCGCGGGTGGTAACCGAACCGATGTCAATTGCCAGGATGGAGTTTCCTTCGACCAGAGAGACAGGCATAAGTTAATTTTAGAAGAAAAGTGACACAAAAAAATTGACAATGGATTGCATTCTGTCCACCATAGCGGTCAGCGCAGATGAAAGTACGCCGGCGAAGAGAGCGCCAAACGTGATTGCCAAAAAGATTTCACCGACAAAGGAAATAATGCGCATGAAAATGCCGCGCCGACCGGTTTTCAAGGAATTTTCCCGGACGCTAAACTGGAAATAAGCCAGGGTGGAAATCGTGCCCAACAGGATAAAGATGCCCTCGGTGATTTTTTCCGCACTGGTACCGGGAGCAAAAGCGCCCAGGTCAAACAAGTTTATTGAGGCCCAAGCTTGCGGCAGTAAGGTGCCCATTAACGCTCCGGCAATGGCCGCTGCAGCTCCAACTCCCACCAGGAAAGCCACCACCCAGCGTCCCAGGAACTGATAGCGGGGGGAAAGTTTCATCAGAAGGAACAGGGACATGATTAAGGGTACGCTTAGCAGCGAAATTTTCAACAAATCCCCGCTTAACATGGGGATTGCCAGCTTATTGATAATTACCTGCTGCCAGACCACTGCCGCAACATACCCGGCTGTCGCGCCGACAAAAACATGGATCGCCAAGCGAAAGAGTGGGTTATCGCCCACGATGTAACTAAAAATCATCAAGGTGAACAAAAAGCCAATTAAACCCGCGAGGAAGTCGGTCATTGCAACGGGAAGCATTTTTAGGCCTCTTCCTGTTCCTGTTTTTGACGGCGAGCGCGGATTCCCATGACAAGACTCCACAAGCTGCCAACCATGATTAAAACCTGGGCGGCCACCAAGCCAAACCCATACGAATCCCAATAGGTTCGCGCCAAACCGGGCTGCTCACGAATGCTTTCGTAAATCGCCCCACCGCTGAGGCCGGTTAATATACCGCTCACCTGGCCCGAGTCATAATATGGGATCAGCATCGGCTCCGCCTGGGCGCTGATAACCATCAACATGGGCTTATCGTTGAGCACAGCGCCAGCCTGCTCAACCCAAATACGCCCATTATCCGGGTTATCGGTTACAACAATCAGCGCAGAGAAATCATCCAAATGGTTGATGCCGGACAAAAGCGGCAGGTCCCACAGATTGACATCAAACCCACTGACGCCGGCCACGCCCCGAGGCTGGGTGGCAAAAGCGCGAATGCCGGCTGCATCGCCCGGCAAATATCCCAGGTCAACATACTGCGAACCGGGCTGGTAAACATGCCCATAACGGGATTGCATCTGCGCCATGATGCGCGAGGCCATAAACGAGCCGGTGGGCAAAGTGCTCACAAAACCCATATGCTTCCCGCGAATCATCAAATCGTTCAGCACCGGGGAAAGCGCTGCTTCCATTTCGCCAGCCATGGCAGGCTGATAATCCATGACAATCAGCACAGGTGCATCTGAATCCAGCCCATAGATGGTTGAAATAAAGTTATTGAGATTACTGGTAGCCTTGGTAGAGATAGGTAGGAGTTGTGTTCCCAGAATGGAGGGGAGCAGAATGGAGAGCAACAAAACAGCCGCAACCAACCAACGCAACAAGCGATCGGAGGCCGTCTTGCGCCGTTCCGTCACAGGCCGGGGAGTCCCCTCTGCATGGACAAGCGCGTCCAAAAGGGTGGCCTGCTCCTGCTGGGTACGATCCGCCTGTAACTTAATCGAAACGGGGGCTGATTTCCGGCCAGCAACCAGGCCCGCCGAGAACGGCAAAACTGCGCGGAAGCCCGCCAATGGCCCGATTTTCTCGATTACCTGTTCTTCTTCGCCCAAGCTGGCATCTGACACCACCGACTCGACCGGACGCAACGCTTGAACCCAGGAGGGCAAATTGGCCGGGGCCAAATCGTCATCAATAGAGGAGGAAGTCAGCGCTTCCTGTTTCTGGGCAGAAGACGGTTCAAGCTCACCAGGGGTAAAGCCCGCCAACCAATCCGGCACATCCATGGAAAGGATGGAATCAAGATTCTGTTCGGCCTCAGGCACCGCAAACGGTTGGGCGTCCGCCGAAGCAAAAACGCCAGAACTTTCGGGAAGCGGGGCCTCTTCAAGCTCCGAATCACGGCTCGTCTCCGCGCCGCCATCCAACCCCGCCAGCCAATCGGGGGTTTCTTCCAGGCGAACTTCTTCCAAAGAGCCGGTCTGGAAAGCCTTGGCTTTCTTCGGCTCAACATCTTCAGCAACTTCCGGCTGGGCAGCTTCTCCCATCACGCCGGATAACCAGCCCGGCATATCCCCAGCCGGAACTTCTTCGGGCTTTTCTTCCGCGGGGGCTTCAGTTACCCCCGGAACATCGGCAGAAAGCGAGGATAACCAGTCTGGCATATCATCCGCGACGGGTTCCGGCGCAGTTGCGGGAACGTCCGTAGAGAGCGAGGCCAGCCAATCAGGGGCATCCTCCGCTTGCGCAGCGGGAGCCGCCTCGAGCTGTGAAGCCGGGGCCTGTTCTGAAAGCGAGGAAAGCCAATCAGGCGTGTCATCCGCCAGAGTTGCAGAGGCATCTTCCGCCTGGGCGGACGGGACATCCGCCGAAAGGGAAGCCAACCAATCGGGAGTGTCATCCGCTGGCACAGCCGGGGCAGGTTCGGACTGAACAGCCGGAGCATCGCCAGATAGGGAGGCCAGCCAGTCGGAGGTTTCAGCCTCCGCCTGGGCCGGAGCGGATACAGGAGTGTCTGCGGAGAGCGAGGAAAGCCAATCGGGGGTATCGTCAGCCACCTGCGCCGTTGGAACAACTGGCTCATCGTCTCCCAAAGAGGGAGCATCTGCCGAGAGAGAAGATAACCAATCCGGCGTATCGTCTGCGGGCTGGGCAGCCTGGGCCGGTTCCTCGCTCAAAGCGGGAGATTCTGCGGAGAGCGCTGACAACCAATCAGGGGTATCATCCACAGGAGGCTGGCTGGCGGCCGGCGCATCTGAGGCAAGCGAGGCGAGCCAGTCGGGAGTATCGTCGGCCTGAGACGGAGTTGGCTGGGCAGGTGCAGGCGTTTCAGCCGAAAGCGAGGCCAACCAATCGGGGGTTTCCGCCTCGGGGGCGGCGGCATTCGGCTGAGAAGCGGAGGCAGGCTCCGGGGAGAAGGCTCCGGCAGAGTCGCCGCCAGCCAGGTCATCGAGCCAGGAAGGTAAATCCCCGCTTTGAGCCGGGCTTGCATCCAGATTTTCTGCCTGCGGGGTTGCCTGGGGCGAAGGAGAATCCTGCTGACCCTTGAGCGCAGCCAGCCAGTCGGGAGTTTCCGCTTCGAAATTAAAAGCCGACTCCTCGGCATCCTCATTAAAGTTGAATTTCTGCTCTTCAAATCCCCAGGATTCTTCCTGAGGCGCTTTTTGAACAGGCTGTTCGCGCGGCGCATCGATGGATGCCAGCAAATCCTGCAAGCTGCCGCCTTCAGCGGCCGATGGCGCTGATTTTTCTTCGGGCTGCTCTGCGCGCAGGCTGGAGAGCCAATCGGGAACATCTTCCTCTTCCTCGCCGCTGGCAGCCAATCCGGCCAGCAAATCGAGCGGGGAAGAGGGTTTTTGCGCGGCTGGCGCGGGAGGAGCTGCCGGTTCCGGTTCGGATTTCAAGAAATCCGGTATTTCCAGGTCGAAGGCTTCCTGGTTTTCGTCGCCAGCATCGTTCGCCCCGGCATCATCGTCCTGGGCGGCTTTGCGCACATCGCGCAGCCAGCCCGGAAGGGTTCTTTCAAGGTCAGAAGTCTTTTTAGGGGTCGGGGTTTCGCCCGGCTTGATGGTTTCCAGGGGAGCAGTGACGGGAGTAATCCGCGCGCCGCAAAACTCGCAAATTTCAGCGTCAGGCTTGTTGGCTTTTGAACACATCGGGCATCTAATGTCAGCCATTATTTGCCTCCGTAGGGCCGGTCAGCGCCAAACAAAATGCGCAAGCCAGTTGTCAACGCGCCCAGAGCAATCCCAATCAATAAGCCGCGCGCGCCGCCTGCCGCCAGAACCTGGGAGATAATTTGCGCTACCATCGGCAAGATTTCATCGCCAAGCAGCGGAATCTGCAATAAAACCGGCAACGAGATGGTGCCGGATAAAACCAGCAAGGCGGTTACCAGAAAAACGATGGTTTTCGCATCCACCCGATTGCGAAAAAGGCGAATGCTGGCGTAAACCAGGGTAACAGCAAGAACCGCCATCAAACTTATTTCGATGGGAATCAGGATGGCATTCAAGGTGAAGGCGGTGGCATCTTTAACACCAAAAACCCCCAGGGCCAAGACTGCCAGCAGGGAAACCAGGGTAACCAGGCTGTAAACGTAACCCTTGCTGCGCGCCTTAATTCTGGAAAAATGAACGGAGAACAGGTTGCCTACGCCAACCAGCAGGGCAATCCCGGCCAGGATGATCGCCCAATCGAGCAACAAGGCCTGGAAAGGAGCAACCTGCGGCACAAAATAGCCGAGCAAAACCAAGACGCCAACGCTAATGGCGATGACAGCATAGAAGGCAGAAGCGATTCGTTTCACAGCCCTCCGGATAACTTCACGACAATGCCAACCAGGATAACGATGATGATGATCCAGCGCAAAATATCCTGCACAACCAGGCTGGCGGTATGAAAATTCCCGGCCTGGTTATAAGCGCCTGACGCAAAAAGCTCTTCACCGATCAGAGAATCAGGGGAGGCGGCATAGAGAACCGCCTGGGCAGGTAAATGGTCGCTGGCGGCAATAAAGGCCGCGCCTTCGCGTTCGGAAGCCTCGGTTAGCAGGCCAATCTCGACCCCGTAATTGCCGATCAAGACATTGGTGGAAACCTCATCATCCCGAAGGTAAGGCATGGCCCCGGCGGCATAAGAGAAGGGAGTCACCCCGGTCATGCGGGCCTGGGTCGCGTCAAAAGGTTTGTCTTTTTGGATTACTTCGTGCGCGGTGCGCATGGTTTCCTGGGCCAGCAGGTTGACCACGCCATCGCCGGAGGTGGCGATCGGAGGTCGGTCGCTGGTCGAGGTGATCTCAGCCAGCCGACGGAGCATCGCCAGCCCGGCCAGCGCAGCCGATCCGAAGGGTGTAAGCAGACTGCCGCGTCCGAGTGAAACGTGCAGCCGTGAACCGTCTTCGACCACCATGCCGACCGAACGGCGGATAAACTTGAATGCGTCAATGTCCCGGAAAGCAAAGCGCGCCTTGCGGGCCAGGAAAGCAAAGACCGCCATCATCAGCGCAGCCACGATAACTGTTATCAGGGAGATCAGGGCGGTCGGATTCACGAATGTTCCCTCAGGAAAGAGATAAACGCGCGTGTTTCAGTTTCTTCTTCCAGAATGCACGCCAACGCCTTGGACTGTTCCGTATTCCCCAAAAATGGGGCAGCCAGGTGAACGAACTGCGCGCCAAGCAAATTCAACGGCCCAGCGGCATCCAAAACCCAGGCAACCCACAAGTTCAACTTCTTCTGTTGTAAAGAACCAAGCCAGGCAGGCCAAAAGGAGCGGAACGAATCCATATTACAAAAAGTATAGCATAAAATATAGAACAGGCGTTAGAGTTTATTGCTGGATAGGACTTAAGTCCAATTGCTTGCCGATGATGCGGGCGATTGAGTTCGAGGCGTCCGGACGAGCAGCGCGGATGCAGGCTTCGACCACCTTTTGCCGCTCTTCGGGGTAATCGTACCAGCGGCGCAGGGTCGCGACGACGCGCTGGGGCGTGGGCGCCCAAACTCCCGTTCCAGTCTGGCGGACAAAGGTGACGTTGCCGTCCTCCTGCCCGGGCAGGCGGGCATACAAGATGAGAGGCAAATGCGCGGCCAGGGATTCTGCTATCGTTCCCGGCCCGGCCTTGGTCACCAGGACATCCGCTGCGCGCATAAAATCGGGCAAGTCGCGGGTAAACCCATAGATGAAGGCCGGGATAGACCAGTTCATCTTTTGCAGGCTGTTCTTGAGGCGTTCATTGCGTCCGGCAACCACCACCAGGCTGACATCCAGGCCCGATTCGCCAATGGCGCGGGCAGTCTGGGCCAGCGGCCCCATGCCGTCCCCGCCGCCGACCGCCACCACGGTGAATTTATCTTCCGGCCAGCCAAGGGCGCGCCGCAAGGCCAGCTTGTCGCCCACTGGCGCGCAGTATTTGGCCGCAATCGGCTGACCCACCACCACCACCTTTTCGGGCGACATGGAATATTCAATGGCGCGGTTTCGGGCCGTTTCGGTCGGGACACAAATCACATCGGCGCGATTGTCAAACCAAAGGGCGTGAGTCGTAACCATGTCGGTCACAACCGTGATAAATGGGGGGCGGTTATTCCCCAGGGCTTTCAGGATGAAAGAATTGCCAAACGGATGGACCGTCACAACCAGGTCGCTGGGATGCTGGTTGATGATGCGCCGGGCATAACGGGCAGCGACCGGCCACATCGTTGCCGTAATGGCGCGGGCGCGGGCGCGGCCATCGGTAATGCGGAAGCTGGCTCCCCACAAATCCGGCGCTTTGACCATATACGGATACCAATCGGGCATGCGATTAAGCGGCCGGGGCGCATAATCTTTGAAAATATCCACCATTTCGGTGGTGACAGAATCACCATATTGCAAACGAACCGCTTCGATAATCGCTTCGGCGGCAGAACGATGCCCCCCACCCGTATCTGAAAAAAGAAAAAGAATGTGTGGTTTTTTATCCATTAGGCTCTCAAATCTCAGTCGTTTTTAAGTGGAAGCGAAACAATTGTCTTGAGCCGGCGAGCAAGTTCGCGCCGGGTCAGCAAAACACGATGATGACAGGTGTTACATTCCAAGCCAATATCCGCACCCAGGCGAGTTACCGTCCACTCATAGCCGCCGCAGGGATGTGGTTTTCTTAATTTGACAACCGTATTAAGTTGCAAATCGGTTAACATTTTCGTTTTCTTCCCGTCAGGATTATACCGTAACGAGCGGTTGTGATAAACTATGGCCTGGTTTGAACCTTTTGCGGAGGAAAGAAGATGAAAGAGCAGGAATTTTATCCGGTTGAAATTGCCGGTCTCAAACGCAATTTGCGCCTCTTCGAAGTTGCGCCCGGCTTAAGAATCGCCATACTCAACATCCTGGGCGATACCGAACTGACCCAGGCCGCGGCAAAGGCGCTGGCCGAGAAGTTGAAGACGATTGAATATGATGTGTTGGTGACGGCTGAAGCCAAATCCATCCCGCTGGCTTATGCGCTCTCGGTGGAAACCGGCATGCCCTATATCGTCCTGCGCAAATCCTATAAACCGTATATGGGTGACGCCCTGAAAGCCGAGACGCTTTCCATTACCACCGGCCAGCCGCAAACCCTGATCCTGGACGAGAAAGACCGCCACCTGATACAGGGCAAAAAAGTTGTCGTGGTGGATGATGTCATCAGCACCGGCTCGACCCTGCAAGGCGTGCGCCTGATCCTGGAAAAGGCCGGGGCCAGCGTGGCCGCCGAAACGGCAATCATGACCGAGGGCGAAAAGTCGAAGTGGCGGGACATTATCTCCCTGGGACACCTGCCGCTTTTTACGGCTTAATTCATCCTTGACAGAAAGCCCAAACGGCTTAAAATTGGGCGCAATGTCTACACAACACTACTTTCGAGAATTGATTTTTTGCAAATTTGTCGGGAAAAGTGTTTCTACTTTACGGAAATCAGAGAGTCGCTTTTAGCGGCTCTCTTTTTTTGCCTGTTTGCCGGTCATCATTATCAACAAGTTTTTTCAAGGAGAATGCCATGTCCAAAGCAACAAAATCCAATGTTATGGGCTTCCTGCCCGCCGACACTCCGCCTTTGGGAGCCATGATCAGCCTCGGCTTCCAGCAGGTGTTGACCATGTTCCCAGCCACCGTGCTGGTCGCCATCCTGACCAAGTTCGATGTCGGCGTCACCCTGCTGGCGAGCGGGATTGGAACCATCATCGCCCTGCTGGTTTCGCAGCGCAAAATCCCGATGTATTATGGCTCGTCCTTCTCGTATATTGCCGTGGTTGTAACGGCAATGAGCCTGTACGCCGGGGATTGCTTCAGCAACCCGGAAACCGTCTACTGCCCCGAAGGTGTTCGCCTGGTACAGGTCGGCATCATCGGCACCGGTATCGTCAACATCCTGGTCGGTTTGCTGATTATGCGCCTGGGCAAAGCCGCTCTCGACCGTGTCCTGCCGCCCATCGTGACCGGCTCGATGGCGGTTGTTATCGGCGTGGCCCTCTCAGGGGCAGCGCTCAACATGGCCGGGGCGAACTGGCTGGTTGCCTTCGTTACCCTGATTGCCACCATCCTGTTCTCGGTTTACCTGCGCGGCAAAGGCCTGTTGGGCATGTTGCCGATCCTGTTCGGCGCGCTGGTTGGCTATGCCGTTTCAGCGGCGTTGGGCATCATCGACTATAGCGCCATCACCAATGCCGATTGGATCCGGATGCCGGCCATCACCTTCCCAGCCTTTACCGACCCGAACGCCTGGGGTCTGGTGGTCAGTATCGCCCTGATTGCCATCGCCACCATCCCCGAAAGCACCGCCCACCTGTACCAGATGAGTCTGTACATCGATGAACTGGCCCACGAACTCGGCAAAAAACCGCTCAATATCAAAGAACTGATTGGCTTGAACCTGGTCGCTGATGGCACCGATGACGTGATCGTCGGCTTCCTGGGCGGCGCAGCTGGCACCAACTACGGCGAAAACAACTCACTGATGGCCATCACCCGCAACTACTCCGTGCCAGTGCTGATGACCGCCGGTGTGATCGCCGTCCTGCTCGGTTTTGTCGGTAAACTGGCCGGCATCGTCAACAGCATTCCGGTCGCGGTGACAGGCGGCCTGGCCATCTACCTGTTCGGCGTGATCGGTATGCAGGGTGTGGCGCTCATCCAGTCCGAAAAGGTCAACCTGTTCGACCCGAAAAACCTGGCGATTGGCGCGATCATCCTTGTCACCGGCATCGGCGGCAACCTGGCCTTGCCCGATGGGCTGTTCCCCTTCCAAATCCCGGTGCTCTTCCCAGCCGGCATCCCGGCCATCGTTTTTGCCGCCATCTGCGGCATTCTCGTCAGCCTGATTTTTGTCATCTTCAAACCGGCTGAATAATCACCATTTCGGTTGTTTGCAAATTTGGAAAACAGGTACCAGGAATACCCCTGAGTACCTGTTTTCTTGTATACTACAAGGAACTCATCTTTTTTCGGCGAGAAGTTGGTATGGAAATCAAAGAGTTTGAAAAACAGCTATATGCTTCGATCCCCCTGGCGGCGCAAGAGCGCCATGCGGCGCTGCGCGCTTTGCATACCACCGTTCTGGAAAACTACCTGGCCGCCCTGGCGGCCATCACCCCGGAGCGCGCCGCCCAGATTGTTTCTGAAACCGACCCACGCAGCATATCGCAACTGGTCGGTCACATTGCCGCCTGGGAACAGTTCGCCATTTTGTTTACCCGCCCCAACCTGCTGAGCGCAGAGAAACTGGAAGCCACCGACCAGGATTATCGCCGCGCTGAAAACGGGGAAATGGTTCCCGGCTTGCGCATGGGCTGGTCGCTCTGGCTCATCTTTCTCAGCCACCCAATCTCAAAACACGGCCAGGTGTTGGGGATGAGGGCCTAGCGCATGATCAAACTTCCCGGCTTAATCGACCCGCATGTCCACCTGCGAGAACCCGGCGCAACCCATAAGGAAGATTACGACACCGGCACCGCCTCGGCCCTGGCCGGCGGGGTGACAATGGTGCTGGCCATGCCCAATACCAAACCGCCCATCTTCGACGAGACCACCCTCAGCGACGTGCTGGCGACGGCAAAAACCAAAGCCCGCTGCGACTATGCCCAGTATCTCGGTGCCGGGCCGGATAATGCCGCCGAAGCCGCCCGGCTGGCCCCAAAAGCCGCCGCGCTGAAGATGTACCTCGACTCGACTTTCGGCCAACTGCGCCTTGACGACATGAGCCTCTGGCTGGAACACTTCCGCCAATGGCCGGGCCAAACTCCGATTGTGACTCACTCCGAAAGCCGCAGCATGGCCGCCGCCATCTGGATGGCGCAGATGTTCGACAAACCGATCCACATTGCCCACATTTCCCTGCGCGAGGAAATCCTGCTAATTAAAGAAGCCAAACAGCGCGGAATCAAAGTCACCTGCGAGGTTTGCCCGCATCACCTGTTTCTGGCCGATGGCGGCATCCCGCTTGCCCTGGCTGGCTGCGATTGCTGTTCCGGCGGCCTGCCCGGCGGACGGGCTGAAGTCCGCCCGCGCCTGGCCACCAAAGCCGATGTGGACGCGCTCTGGGAAAACATGGATTATATCGACTGTTTCGCCACCGATCACGCCCCACACACTCTGAGCGAGAAGGATGGCGAAAATCCCCCGCCCGGTTTCCCCGGCCTAGAAACGCTGTTGCCGCTTCTGCTGACCGCCGTCAGCGAAGGCCGTCTGACCCTTGACGAGATTATCCAAAAATCGGTGATCAACCCGCGTAAAATCTTCCAACTGCCCGAACAGCCCGAAACCTGGGTCGAAGTGGATGAGAACGCCAAATATGAAATCCGCGCCAGCGAGATGCACTCACGCTGCGGCTGGACGCCCTTCGAAGGCTGGCAGGTCAAGGGACGCGTGACCCGCGTCGTCCTGCGCGGACAGGAAACCTATCGCGATGGTCAAATCCTGGCTCAGCCGGGTTTTGGTCGGAATGTGAGACATTGATGCCCATCAGCCTGCGCGCGCGTTTCTGGTATTTCCTGTTGCGCGCCACCTTCAAGAACCAACGATTAACCGTCGCAGAAGACCGTGAGCGGACAGCCCGGAATGCGGTTTGGATGAATCGCACCCCCGAGGGCGTCGAGTTTGAACGGATAAATCTCAACGGCCTGCCCGCAGCCTGGATGCGCTCGCCTCAAGCCGCCCCGGAACGGGCCATCCTGTTCCTGCACGGCGGCGGATACGTTGTCGGCAGTATCGACAGCTACCGCATGTTGTGTGGTCAGATGGCCGGGGTGTTGAAAACCAATCTGCTGATCCCCGAATACCGCCTGGCCCCGGAGCATCCCTTCCCGGCGGCGCTGGAAGATGCCCAAATGGCCCATCGCTGGCTGCTCGAACAGGGCTACCGTCCTGAGAACATCGTTATCGCGGGCGATTCCGCTGGCGGCGGATTGAGCCTGGCAACTGTCCTGGCCCTGCGCGAGAGTGGAACGCCGCTCCCAGGGGCAGTAGTCTGCATCTCACCCTGGACCGACCTGACCTTAAGCGGCCAGGCGCACCAGACCAAAGCCAAAAGCGAAGCCATGCTGACCAGCAAAGGGCTGCGCGAGTGGGCCGGTTTTTATACAGGGACAGAAAACCCGGCCAATCCGCTCATCTCACCGGCTTATGCCGATTATCGCGGTTTTCCTCCGCTGCTGATTCAGGTCGGCAGCGAAGAAATTTTGCTGGACGACGCCCAAATGGCCGCAGAAAAAGCCCGCGTCGCCGGGGTCGATGTTACGCTCACAATCTGGACAGGCATGTGGCACGTCTGGCATGTGCTCGGCGAATTCGTCCCCGAGAGCAAAGCCGCGATTGAAGAAATCGGGCGGTTTATCGAGTCAAAAACACATCAGGAAACCCGGGATGGATAACTTTAGCCAAGTCAAACTCGAAATCTTCGTGCCGCAAGGACACGTAAGCCAGGTGCGCGAGGCCCTGGCGCAAATTGGGGCCGGCGTCATCGGCAATTACGACCACTGCATGGCCACCACCCAGGTTACAGGTTCTTTCCGTCCGCTGGAAGGCGCAAACCCGTTCGAAGGAAAAATCGGCAAACTCAGCACCGTAACGGAATACAAGATCGAGGTTAACTGTCAGCGTGAACTGGTCAAGCAGGCCATCCAGGCCGTCAAAAACGTCCACCCTTACGAAGAACCGCTGATAAACATCATCCCCCTGGCAAACCACCTGTTTGAATGACCGGCAGCAGCTAACCCAGCAGCGCCGCCAGATACTTTTCCGTCATCGCCTCGATTCCAAACGCCAGTTCCGCCTGCGCCCTTGCGCCAGCGCGGAATTTTTCTTGATTTTCGAGCACCTGCACCAGACCACGCGCCAGCGGTTCCACCACGGGAGTCTCCAGCTTCCAGGGATTCGTCCCGTAGGCTGCGATCAACCCCGCCGAAGCCGGCACCAGTTCCGAGAGCGAGCCAGTATCATAAGCAACCACCGGCAAGCCGCAAGCCAGCGCCTCAATGACCGAATTCGGGCAGGCCGGGTATACATCCGCGGAAAATAACGCATCGGCCTCGTTCATCAACTGCGGGATGCGCTCCCGCGCGACTTTGCCGACCCACGAGATCGCTACCGCGCTGCGGGCTTGCCACTCCGCCTTGAGCGACTCGTCCACATCCCCAACCACCACCAGCTCGAGGGGCTTTGACACCAGCCCCGAGGCCGCCTCCGCCAGCCTAACGGCATTCGCCAGCCCGCCCTCATAGCCGCCGCCCAGCGAACCTTCGACCACCAGCAACCTGTGGCGCGAATGGGTAATTCGCGCTACGGGCTTGTAAACATCCAAATCGACCCCGTTATGCGCCACCCAAAACGGCGTTTTCAATTCGCCATACCAGTCGTTCCACCAGTCACGCGAAAAAGCGCTCTGGTAGACAATTCGATCGGCTACAAAACGACGGATCAGGCTCAGGACCAGGTTGCCATACTCGGAGCGCAGGGAGTGCTTCAGCGAAACCGGCTTGCGGCGGTGAATCCAGTTGATCCCATCCAGGCGCTGGACAACCCGCTGCCGGGCGCGAAAAAGCGAAAGGAGTTGGCGCGACCCGCCAATGACCAGCACGGCGCTATAAGGCGCATCCGCCAAGTCAAACGCAACCTGCACCCCGCGTTTCTCCACAGCCGCCGAAAACTTGTGGAGAAATGAAACCATGCCCCCCACGCCATGAACTTTTGGGACAATGCAAATCCGTTCCGTCACTGATTCAACCCACTCCCCGGCCTTGGGCCGATTTTCCTGGCCGGGATGCCCGCCCAAATTTCGTTTTCGCCGGTAGCCTCAGTCAGGACGGCATTCGCGCCGAGGATGGTTCCGCGCCCAACGCGCAGGATGCCGTTATCGCCCAAAATCTTTGCGCCGGAGCCGAGAATGACATCCTCCTCAACGAGGATGCCTTCGAAAGCCGACTCAGACGCCGGACGGTAAACATCCGCGCGCCCAAGCGTGACTCCGGGGTAGATTCCGACCCGCGCGCCGATGACCGTCTTCGGGTGGATGACGACTCCCACCCCGCCATGATGGAGCAAAAAACCGGGGCCGACCGCCACCGAAACGGGAATTTCCACTCCCAGCAGTTTTAACAAAAAATAAGCAATTTTGCCGAACAGGCGGCTTTTTCGGGCATAAACAAGGCGTTCGTAAATGGACATGCCGCAATTATACGCGCAGAATTTCGGCTTTTTACGGCTTCTATCAGATAAAAAACGACAAAACAGCAGGCAAAATTAAAAATGAAATCATCGAGGCTTTTTGGCCTGAATAAGAAATCATGATCACATTGTCTCGAGAAAAAATTCAATCCGCGTAGCAGTGCAAAGGTGTAAAATAGAAGCTCTGTGCCGTTCATCACTGAAAGCAGTTTTATGGATTCCAAAACCCTGCACGTTCTCGAATATCCCAAAGTCCTTGACCGCCTGGCCGCCCAGTGCGGTTTCTCAGCATCCAAAGAACTGGCCCTTGGCCTGCAACCATCCACCAGCCTGCTTGAGATCCGTCAGCGCCAACAGGAAGTGACCGAAGCGCGGATGTTGCTCGTCACCAGCGACGCCACCATCGGCGGGGCGCACGATATCCGCCCCAAGGTCGAATTGGCGCGGCGCGGCGGGGTGCTCGAGCCGGTCGACATTCTTGACATCAAATCGACGCTGATCTCGGCCCGTGAACTCAAAAAACTGCTCGAAAAGCGCGCTGCCGACTTCCCACGCCTGGCGGATATTGCCACGGCGCTGCCCACGCCCTCCGGGCTGGTGGATGCCATCTCGCGCACCATCTCAGATCGCGGCGATGTGCTGGACGGGGCTTCGCCCAAACTGGCCTCGCTACGCGGCGAAATCCGCGTGGCTCATGACCGGCTGATGAGCCGCCTGCAAAAATATATCAGCGATTCGTCGACCGTCTCGATGCTGCAGGATGCGCTCATCACCCAGCGCGACGGGCGCTATGTGATTCCCTTGCGCTCGGAATTCAAAGGACGCATCAAATCCATCGTTCACGACCAGTCTGCCTCCGGGGCAACCCTGTTCATCGAGCCGCTGGCGGTGGTGGAATTGAACAACAAATGGCGCGAACTGCAATTGGCCGAACGAGACGAAATCCGGCGCGTGCTGGCTGCGCTCTGCCTGCAAATTGCTGAACACGCTGAACCGCTCATCTGGGGTGTCGAAGCCCTGGCGCTGATCGATTTTTCGTTTGCGCGCGCCAAATACGCCGATGAAATTCGCGCGGCAGAACCGGTTTTCGTTGAAAAGCCCAAAATCGAGCGTCCGCGCAGGAAGCCGACACAAGAAGAAGCCGAAGCCAGCCCGGTCGAAGAGCATTATCCCACGATCAACCTGATTCACGCCCGCCACCCACTGCTCGATCCGAAAACTGTCGTCCCGACCGATTTCACCATGCCGCATCAGACTCGCGCGGTCATCATCACCGGGCCAAACACCGGTGGAAAGACCGTCGCGCTCAAAACCGTTGGTTTGTTGATCCTGATGGCGCAGAGCGGCTTGCACATCCCGGCCCAGAGCGGTTCATCGTTAAGCATCTTCGAGGCGCTGTGGGCCGATATTGGCGATGAACAATCCATCGAGCAGTCGCTGAGCACTTTTTCGGGCCACATCACCAATATCATCCGCATCCTGAAGGCTGCCGATGAGCAGGCTCTGGTTATCCTGGATGAACTGGGGGCCGGCACCGACCCGCAAGAGGGCGCGGCCCTGGCGAGGGCCATCCTGGCCCACCTGATGGAACGACGCATCACCACCCTGGTCACGACTCACCACCCCGAGCTAAAAGCCTACGCCCATAGCGCGCCCGGTATCGTCAACGCCAGCGTGGAATTTGACCTGCGCACGCTGCGCCCGACCTACCAGCTAACCATCGGGATTCCGGGACGTTCAAACGCGATTGCAATTGCCCAGAGACTCGGACTCCCCGATTCCATTCTGGCTGTGGCGAGGAGCGAGGTCAATCCCGAATCGCTGCGCGCCGACAATATGCTCGATGATATCAAGCGCCAGCGCAACCTGGCTCACAAGGAACGCCAGAAAGCCGAAAAAGCGCGCGCCGAAGCGCATAAGCTGCGCCGTGAGTTGGATGAGCGCCTGGAAAAAATCGAGGATGAACGCCGCGAAGTGCTGGCCAAGGCGCGCGCCGAAGGCGAACTCGAAGTCGAAATCTTGAAGCGCAACCTGAATGCGCTAAAACGGCAGATGCAAAAGGTCAAGCAGCCGGTGGAAGCGCTGACAAAACTCGAAGAAAAGCTGGAACAAGCTGAAGAGAAAGTGGTTGCCCCGGTCGAGAGAAAAACCAGGGAAGAGAAAAAAGCCCCGGATGTGTTTTCCCCGCTCAAGCTGGGCGAAAAAGTAATCCTGCGCACACTCGGCTCACAGGGTATCATCACCGCCCTGAGCGAGAGCGAGGCCGAAGTGCAAATTGGCAGTCTGCGGGTGAGGGCGAAGCTAGGCGACATCCAGCGCAAAACAGATGAGGAAGCGCCCCTCGATAGCCCAGCACCCAAGGGCAAGAGTCCGACCAAATCCAAAGACTCTGGAAAATCGGCTTCGACTACGCTGGCAGCCTCGCCCGGCATGGAGATTGACCTGCGCGGGATGATGGCCGAGGATGCCCTGGCAAAACTCGATGACTATCTCGACAAGGCTTACCTTTCAGGCATGCCGTTTGTGCGCATCATTCACGGCAAGGGCACCGGCAAACTGCGTCAGGAAGTGCGCGCCGCGCTGAAAACCAATCCGCAGGTGGCGACCTTCGAGATTGGCCTTGAGAGTGAAGGCGGCGACGGCGTGACGGTAGCGAAAATGGTCAAGGATTAAACGAAAAAGACGCAGCCCTTGCGACTGCGTCTTTTCAATTATGCCCTGGCCTGGTGTTTGTGCCAGTGGCGCGCAAAATCGAAAATACGTTTCCTGATGTAGAACACGCCCGGATCAGAGATCGGGCGTTTTTCTTTGATCAAGCGCATGGCCTCGTCCGGGGAGTGCCCCTGGGCAATCAGGATGGCTGCGCCCATAACGACACTGCGGTGACGGCCCTTGGCGCAATGGCTGTAGATTTTGCCGCCATCGCGAATCACATCCAGGGCGCGATGTGTGCCCTTCAGAATGGTTTTGAGCGGCATCGGTGTAAAAGGACTATCAAACGTACGCAGCCAGAGCACTTCAATAGGCGGTTGGACAATCCCTTCAGGCAGGCGGCTGGCAAAACGCATATTCAATACCAGGCGCACGCCCAACTCATACAGGCGGTCATAATCCGCCACGGTCGGCATCGGACCAATAAATAAATCAGGAGTAATTTGAGAGAAATTCATGTAAAAATTTTACCATCCATGAGTACCATCGGGGAAAAATTCAGGCTATAATTTTGCTACACGAGTGTGAAGGAGAGCGCCATGACCCTGGATGATGCGATTAAAGAGATGCAAGCCAAAATCAGCGCTGCAAGCGCCAGCGCCCAGATGAAGATTGTCAAAATGTCGGACGAGGAAGCGCGGATTACCGTACTGGCCCCTGTCGGCGACATCCAGCCAATCAAAGATGCCACCTTTATGCCCGCCATGGATCTGCTCAACAACGAAGGGTTCGATATTCAGGTTCAGGTATACGATAAAGATGCGCCTCCCTTGCAGGGATAGCTCAACAAACCCTCTGCCCATCAAAAAGTAGAAAGCGGAAAACAGATGTGCTAAACTAGAGACATCCTATCCACTTTCTACTTTTGATTCCCATGGATATCCTCCACTCACAAATCTCTACCCAATCGCCCGAATTCCTTGCCAATGCCGAATATCACTGCGCCCTGGCTGCCGATTTGCGCCAGCGGCTCGAACTTGTCCGCCAGGGTGGAGGCGAGAAATATCGCCGCCGCCAGGAAGAGCAGGGCAAGCTGTTCGTCCGTGAACGTATCGAACACCTGCTCGACCCCGGTTCGCCCTTTCTGGAGCTTTCGGCGTTGGCCGCGGATGATATGTACGGGAACGAAGCTCCCGGCGCGGGGATCGTGACCGGCATCGGGCGGGTTTCAGGCCGCGAAGTGCTGATCGTCGCCAACGATGCCACCGTCAAAGGCGGGACGTACTTCCCGATGACGGTCAAAAAGCACCTGCGCGCCCAGCAGATTGCCGAAGAAAATCACCTGCCCTGCCTGTATCTGGTCGATTCGGGCGGGGCTTTTTTGCCGCTCCAGGATGAAGTTTTTCCTGACGCCAACCACTTCGGGCGGATTTTCTACAACCAGGCGCAGATGAGCGCTAAGGGGATTCCGCAGATTGCGGCGGTGATGGGCAGTTGCACGGCGGGTGGCGCGTACGTCCCGGCGATGAGCGACGAGGCGATCATCGTCAAAGGCGCCGGGACAATTTTCCTGGGTGGCCCGCCGCTGGTCAAGGCCGCCACGGGCGAGGATGTGACTGCCGAAGAACTGGGCGGCGCGGAGGTGCATACCCGCAAAAGCGGCGTAGCCGATCATTTTGCGGAAGATGATGAACACGCGCTTGAGATTTTGCGCGAGATTGTGGAGACGCTGCCGTATGGAAAGTGGAAAGTGGAAAGCAGCGGCGATCCATTCTACTTTCCACTTTCTACCCCCGAAGAACCACTCTATCCCGCCGAAGAAATTTATGGCATCATCCCCCGTTCCTTCCGCGAGGCTTACGATGTCCGCGAGATCATCGCCCGGCTGGTCGATGGGAGCCGCTTCCGCGAGTTCAAGGCGCGCTACGGCACGACGCTGGTGACCGGTTTCGCCCGGATTCACGGCTATCCGGTTGGGATTTTGGCGAACAATGGCGTTTTGTTCAGTAAATCGGCGCTCAAAGGCGCGCATTTCATCGAGTTGTGCCAGCAGCGCGGCATTCCGCTCTTGTTTTTGCAAAATATCACCGGTTTCATGGTCGGGAAGGAATACGAAGCGGGTGGCATCGCCAAGGATGGCGCGAAGCTCGTCCATGCGGTGGCGACGGCCCGGATACCGAAGTTAACTGTTGTCATCGGCGGCTCGTTCGGGGCCGGGAACTACGGCATGTGCGGCCGGGCCTACAATCCGCGCTTCCTGTGGATGTGGCCGAACGCTCGCATCAGCGTCATGGGCGGCGAACAGGCTGCCAATGTCCTATTGACCGTCAAACAGGATCAACTTGCCCGCGAAGGCAAACCCCAGTTGACGAGTGAACAAGCCGATGAGTTTAAGCGTCCGATTTTGGAGAAATACGAGAATGAAGGCAATCCTTATCATTCGACAGCGAGATTGTGGGATGATGGTGTCATCGATCCGGCAGATACCAGGCAAGTTTTAGGGTTGGCGCTGCCGGTGGTGTTGAATGCGCCGAGAGAAGATGGTGGGTTTGGGGTTTTCAGGATGTGATTGAAGAAAAGATGAAAGAGGAAAGAAAGGTTGGTCGGCATGAAATATTCTGAGTGGCTGGATGCAGTCCCTTCTGAAATTACGAATGATCCGATCTGGAAATTGGAAGTTTATCGATTGGCTTTATTTGCAGGCGACATTGGCTGGCATGATGTGGTCGCGCTTTCCAAAAATCCACTCACCTTCAGTATTTCAGACCAACTTCAGCGTGCTCTCGGCTCAATCAGCGCCAACCTGACCGAGGGATATTCACGCAGCAAAGGCCTGGATCGGGCTCGCTTCATCGAATATGCGCTCGGTTCTGCCCGCGAAAGCCGCGACTGGTACTACAAGAGTCGCCACAGCCTGTCAGAGAAAATCATCCAGCACCGACTTAAATTGATGACCCACATTATCGGCATGCTCACGCCGATGATTCAACATCAACGCAAGAACGCGATCCGTGAAGCACAGGCTGAATATCACGTTAATCCAGCATCGGACCTTCTTGCTGCGGATGTTCCACTACCTTAACACATCTTTCATCTTTCGTCTTTCTTGGGAGACCTATGAATATTCTTATCCTCGGCGGCACCCGTTTCCTCGGTCGACACCTCGTTGATTCGGCCTTATCGCGCGGACATCAAATCACCCTTTTCAATCGAGGGAAATCCAATCCGGGAATTTACCCACAAATCGAAGCCATCCTCGGCGACCGTGAAACGGATTTGAACAAACTGGCCGGTCGTCACTTTGATGCCGTCATCGACACCTGCGGCTATCTTCCGCGCATCGTCCGTTTGTCGGCGCAGGCGCTCAAAGACAACGTGGGCGCTTACGTTTTCATCTCCAGCATCTCGGCCTATGCCGATTTCTCGCAGGTCGGCATCACCGAAGCCTCCCCGCTGGCCACCATACCCGATGAAACGGTGGAAGAAATCACTGGGGAAACGTACGGCCCGCTCAAAGTCTTGTGCGAAAAAGCCGTCGAGGCCGAATTCCCCGGCCGGGCGCTGATCATCCGCCCCGGCCTGATCGTCGGCCCGCACGACCCGACCGACCGTTTCACCTACTGGCCCTTCCGCATCGCGGGCGGCGGCGAAGTGCTCGCCCCCGAAAAACCGGAAGTCCCGGTCCAAATCATCGATGGGCGCGACCTGGCCGAATTCACGCTCAAACTCATCGAACAAAAAGCGACCGGCCCGTACAACGCCACCGGCCCCGATTACGCCCTGACCCTCGGGACGATGCTCGAAGCATGCAAACAGTTCAGCGGGTCTGATGCCATTTTCCGTTGGGCCTCGGTCGAGTTCCTCAGCCAGAACAAGGTCGCTGCCTGGAGCGACATGCCCGTCTGGGTGCCCGATACCCCCGAGGAGGCCGGTTTCTCCAAAGTGGATGTTTCCAAAGCCATCGCCGCCGGTCTCACCTTCCGCCCGCTGGCCGAAACCATCCGCGATACCCTGGCCTGGGCCGCTACCCGCCCATCCGACCATCCCTGGCGCGCCGGGCTGACGGCGGAGAGGGAAGCGGAACTACTGAAATTGATGAGTGAAAAGTGAAACGTGAGGAGTCCTCGCAATGACATTTGATGAATGGGTGGCCGGGTTGCCAGATGAGATCAAAGGCGATTCGCTTTGGAAAATGGAGGCCTACCGGCTGGCATTATTTGCCACCGAAATTGGTTGGCACGATGTCACTGAGTTGATGAAAGACCGCCGCACCCAGGGACTGGCCGACCAGCTTTATCGTTCCCTGGGGTCGGTCAGTGCCAATTTGGCGGAAGGTTATTCTCATCATACTGGCAAATCTCGCGCCCAGTTTTATCAGTATGCGCTCGGCTCGGCCCGCGAAAGCCGCGATTGGTATTACAAGGCCCACCATATTCTCTGGGAACAAGTGGTTTTGCACCGGATTTCCCTGCTGACCCAAGTCATCAAACTTCTCCTGACCATGGTTCCCCAACAGCGCGGCACGGCCATCCGCGAGGAAACCAAGCCTTATCTCATCAGCCCGCTCCATCTCGAGCAAATTCCGCTCCCTTAATTCACGTTTCACTCATCACTTTTCAAATGACCCCAAAACCTCCCTTTAGCAAGGTTTTAGTTGCCAACCGCGGCGAAATCGCCATTCGCATCCTGCACGCCTGCTGTGAACTGGGCATCAAAACCGTTGCGGTCTATTCGGCAGCGGATAAAGACGCCCTGCACGTCCGTTTTGCCGATGAAGCCGTGGAAATTGGGGATTCTGCGCCGCGCGAGTCGTATCTCAACATCCCGAAGGTGCTCCAGGCGGCCAAAGCCACCGGCGCAGAAGCCATCCACCCTGGTTACGGTTTCCTGTCCGAGAACGCCGCCTTCGCTGAGGCCGTTTCCGCCGCTGGATTAACCTTCATCGGCCCGCCCGCTGCCGCCATCCGCGCCATGGGTGACAAAGCCGAGTCGAAAATTACGATGAAAGCCGCAGGTGTGCCAACCGTTCCCGGCGCGGAGAACCTGACGGGTGAAGCCGAATTTATCGAAGCGGCGGAACGAATCGGGTATCCTGTTTTGGTGAAGGCAGCGGCCGGGGGCGGCGGCAAAGGGATGCGGGTCGTCCGTTCCGCGCGGGAAATGCCCGAAGCGTTGGCCGCCGCCCGGCGCGAATCCCAAAATGCCTTTGGCGATGAGCGTTTGCTGATTGAAAAATACATCGAACATGCCCATCACATCGAATTCCAGGTTTTTGGCGACCAGCACGGCAATTTGGTGCACCTGTTTGAGCGCGAATGTTCCGTCCAGCGCCGCCACCAGAAAATCATCGAAGAGTCCCCGTCACCATTGTTAACTCCTGAAATCCGCGCCAAAATGGGAGAAGCTGCTGTCAAAGCCGCCCGCGCCGTGGGTTATTACAATGCCGGAACCATTGAATTCATTTATGATCCTCGACTTTCTACTTTCTACTTTCTAGAAATGAACACCCGCCTGCAAGTCGAACACCCGGTCACCGAATTGGTCAGCGGCCTCGACCTGGCCCAGTGGCAGATTCGCGTCGCGGCAGGTGAGCCGTTCCCGTTTAAACAAAGTGACCTGACCCAGCGCGGACACGCCATTGAATGCCGCTTATATGCCGAGGATGCAGCGGGCGGTTTCCTACCCTCGACCGGCAGGATTTTGCAGTTTGTCGAGCCACGCGGCCCCGGCATTCGCGTGGATTCCGGGATTACCACCGGTTCGGAGGTGTCCCACTTCTACGACCCGCTGCTGGCCAAACTCATCGTCAGCGCCGAAAACCGCGAGGCGGCCCTGCGCCGGATGCGCGCTGCCCTGCGCGAAACCGTTTTACACGGCGTCACATCCAACCTCGACTTTTTACAGGCCATCCTGGCCCACCCGGCCTTCGCAGAAGGCAAAATCCACACCCGCTGGGTCGAAACCGAGTTTAACTGGCAGCCAGCGGAGGTTCCCATCGAAGCGCTAATAGCGGCTGCCCTGGCTGACAGCACAATCGGAAATCAAAAATCCAAAATCGAAAATCCATATGAACCTGATCCGTTCAGTCCATGGAAAAGCGGCAACGGGTTTCGGGTATAATCGCCCGCATGTCTTTATCCCTGCAAGAAGTTGAACATATCGCCAAACTGGCCCGGCTGGAATTGACCGAAGAAGAGAAGGAGCGTTACCGCGCTCAACTCTCGGCCATCCTTGAGCATGTGGCCCAACTGCAAAAGTTGGATACGGCAAGCATCCCACCGACAACATCCGTCTTGGGCGGCGATAGCCCGCTGCGCGCTGACCAATCCCGGCCCGGCCTGAAGCCTGAGGCCTTGCTCCAGAACGCGCCGGAGCAGGAAAAGGGCCAATTTAAGATTCCGCCGGTGTTTGAATAATTGTGTCAAGTATCAGGTGTCAAGTGTCAGGGAAAACTGGCAGACCTGACACCTGAACCCTCGCACCTGATATCCTTATGTCTCTGACTGACCTTTCCCTGATCGAAGCCCAAAGCCTGTTGCAAAAAGGCGAACTGTCCAGCCGCGAACTAACCGAGGCGGCCCTGGAGCGTATCGCCGCGCTGGACGGGGCGATACACGCCTTCCTGCATGTCGATACCGAAGGAGCGCTGAAACAGGCCGATGAAGCGGATCGCACACGGCGCATGGGGACGCAACCGATTACGCCCCTGCATGGCATTCCGCTGGCCGTGAAAGATGTGCTGACGGTCGAGGGGCTGCCCTGTACCTGCGGCTCAAAGATTCTCGAAGGCTACCGCCCGCCTTTTACGGCGACAGCCGTGCAAAAGCTCAAGGAGGCCGGCATGGTCATCCTGGGCAAGACCAACACCGACGAATTTGCGATGGGCTCCAGCACCGAGAACTCAGCTTACGGTGTGACCCACAATCCCTGGAACCTCGCGCATGTTCCCGGCGGATCGTCGGGCGGGTCGGCGGCGGCGGTGGCAGCGCACATGGCTCCGCTGGCGCTCGGCTCGGATACGGGCGGCAGCGTCCGCCAGCCGGCTTCGTTCTGCGGCGTGACCGGGTTGAAGCCAACCTACGGGCGCGTTTCGCGCTACGGGCTGGTGGCCTACGGCTCGTCGCTGGATTGTGTCGGGGCTTTCGGGCATTCAGCCCGGGAGGTGGGGGAACTGTTCGCAGCGATGGCCGGGCACGATCCGCTGGACGCAACCTCGCAGAACGTTCCGCTCCCGATGCTGGATTGGCGATTAAACGGCGAACGGCCCCTGAACGGACTGCGCATCGGCGTGCCAAAAGAATATTTTATTGACGGTATCCAGGCCGAGGTGGAGAGCGCCGTGCGAGACGCCATCCGCCAAATGGAAAGCCTGGGCGCGGAGATTCGCCCCGTCAGCCTGCCGCACACCGAATTCGCGCTGCCGGTCTATTACCTGATTGCCCCGGCGGAGGCTTCGGCCAACCTGGCGCGCTTCGACGGCGTCCGCTATGGGCCGCGGGTGAGCGGCAATTCGATGTGGGATGTGTTCTATAAGACGCGCGGTGAGAAATTTGGCGACGAAGCCACCCGGCGGATCATGCTCGGAACGTACGCGCTTTCGGCAGGCTATTACGATGCCTTTTACGGCCAGGCCCAGAAGGTGCGCACGCTGATCAAGCGCGATTTTGAGCAGGTTTTTGAGCAGGTGGCCGCGATTGCCTGCCCGGTAGCGCCGACGACCGCCTTTAAAATCGGCGCGCACGGCGACGACCCGCTGGCGATGTACCTGGAAGATGTTTTTACCCTGCCGGCCAACCTGGCAGGTGTGCCGGGACTGGCCTTCCCGGTCGGGTTCGACCGGGCCGGGCTGCCGATTGGGATGCAGTTGATGGGCCCGCATTTTGGCGAGGCCGGCCTGCTGCGCACGGCGCACGCCTACCAGCAGGCAACGGATTGGCATTTGAAAAAAGTGGAGTTGTAGCGCAAAATAGTATTTTGCGCCACGAAGGAGCATTCATGAATATTTTTGTCACCGGTGGAGCCGGATATATCGGTTCGGCCACCGCGGAAGCCTTACTGGCCGCAGGCCACAGTGTCACCGTTTACGATTCGCTCGTCACCGGGCACCGCGAGGCGGTTCCGGCCGGCGCAGACTTCATCCAGGCCGACCTGGGCGACAGCCATTCACTGGCCTTGGCCTTGACCGCCAAAAAATTCGACGCGGTGATGCACTTTGCGGCCTTCATCGAAGCGGGCGAGAGCATGAAAGACCCCGGCAAGTTCTTTAGGAACAACGTGGTCAACTCGCTTTCGCTGATGGATATGGCCGTCCGCGCCGGGGTGAAGCGCTTTGTGCTCTCCTCGACAGCAGCGGTTTACCAATCGAGCGAGGAGCCGTTGAGCGAGGACTCGCCAATCGGCCCGACCAACACTTACGGTTATACCAAACTGGCCGTCGAGCAGTCGCTGGATTGGTACCGCCAGATTCACGGGCTGCATTTCGCCGCCCTGCGTTATTTCAATGCTTGCGGCGCGCGCAAAGGCCACGGTGAAGCCCACCAGCCCGAATCGCACCTGATTCCGCGCGTTATCCAGGTAGCGCTCGGCCAGGCCGACGCGGCCTACATCTATGGGACGGATTACCCGACCCCCGACGGAACCTGCATCCGCGATTACATCCACATCCTGGACCTGGTTTCGGCCCACCTTCTGGCGCTGGAGGCCCTCGGCGAAAAGGATAAACTGGTTTACAACATCGGCTCGGGCAACGGCTATTCGGTGCGCGAAGTGATCGAAGCAACCAAACAGGTTAGCGGCGTCGACATCAAAGTGGTCGAAGGCCCGCGCCGTCCCGGCGATTCGGCCCGACTGGTGGCCTCGTCCGAAAAAATCCGCCGTGAGTTGGGCTGGAAGCCCCAGCACGATAACATGCTCGATATCCTGGGTTCGGCCTGGGAATGGCACAAGAGCCATCCCAAAGGATACGCCTAAA
>JAEWVF010000032.1 GCA_023459215.1 Chloroflexota bacterium | reverse complement strand
TCCATAACCCAGAGTGTTGTAAACCTGATAAAAGGCATTGAGAATGTCGGATGTCAGCGTTTCGTGAAGCATGGTTCTTTCCTGTTTGGGCGGGAAATGGAACGCGGATTTTTCGGATTGGGCAGATTCTCACAGATTTTTTAGATTTTTCCGCGAGAATTCGCTAAATCTGTGTTATCCGCGTTCTATTGCTTATGCTTGCAACAATTCCCAGTCGTTCAATTTCTCATCCATCTCTTGCTGGATGTTGTTGTACTCCTGGCCGAGTTTTTGGACTTCAACCGGGTCAGCCGGCGGATTTTCGAGCTTGCGGCTGATTTCAGCCAGTTTGGCTTCGAGAATGGCAATCTGATTTTCGATTTCCTGCAAGCGGGCTTTCTTCTTGCGTTCTTCCTTTTGATTTTGGGCGGCTTCGCGGCGTTGACCGGTGTTGGCAGCTTTGACAGCTTCCGTTTCAGTGGCTGCGAGCCAGGCCAGGCGTTCACGCTCCTCGCGGCGCTGTGAATAGGTTCCGTTGAAGATATCCAGCACGGCGGGCGCATCATCGGTCTGGGTGATTTCCCAGATTTGGCTGGCGAGCGCATCGACCAGGTAGCGGTCGTGGGTAACCAGCAGGATCGTGCCTTTGTAGGCTTCCAGCACCTGCTCCAGGATTTCCTGGGAGGGGATGTCGAGATGGTTGGTTGGCTCATCGAGCAGCAGCAGATTGGTATCTTCGAGCGCCAGCTTGGCCAGCGCCAGCCGCCCGCGCTCGCCGCCGGAGAGCACATCCACTTTTTTGAAGGCATCATCGCCGCTGAACAGGAACTTGCCCAGGTACTGACGCGCATCGGCGGGCAGCATATTCGGCGCGGCGCTCTGAATCTCCTGGATGAGCGTATGGTTTGGGTTGAGTCCCTCATGCGCCTGGGCAAAATAGCCGATGTGCAGACTGGCTCCCAACAGGACTTCGCCTTCCAACGGTTCGAGCTGCCCGAGGATGGTTTTCAGGAAGGTGCTTTTCCCGGCTCCGTTTGGGCCAATCAGTGCGGCGCAATCGCCGCGGCGCAGCTCAATATCCGGAGCGTAGAAAAGCGGCTTGTCGGGCCAGCCGACCCGGATGTCGTGGGTGCGGATGACCATCTCGCCCGAGCGGAATCCGCTGCGCAGGTGCAGGTGCAACTGCGGCGGACGCGCATCCGGCAGGCGCAGGGCGCGCACCCGCTTTTCGGCTTCTTCCACGCCGAAGGGGCTGGTGCTTGTTTCCACATCCAACTGGCTCCAGTTGGCGTTCATCACCGCCTCCATGCCGACCTGCTCGATGGCCTGGACCACGCGCGTCAGGCGTTTCAGCTTGCCTTTGGCCTGCAAGGTGTTCTGCCCGGCGATGTTTTTCTTGATGTATTCCATCTCTTTGACCAGTTTTTCTTTTTCCGTGTCAAAGACTTCCTGCCGGCGTTCCCAGCGTTCCTGGCGTTGTTGCAGGTAATGGCTGTAATTGCCGCGATACTCTTCCACCCCGGCGGCGGTCATTTCGAGAATGCCGTTGGTGGCCTTATCGAGAAAATAGCGGTCGTGCGAAACGATGATGGCCGCGCCTTCCCACTGGCTCAGGTAGCCTTCGAGCCACTCGACCGCTTTCATGTCGAGGTGGTTGGTCGGTTCGTCGAGCAGTAGGATGTCCGGGTCTGAGAGCAGCAGTTGGGCGAGAAAAGCGCGGGTGCGCTGTCCGCCCGAAAGGTGGTCGAGCGACATCGGGTAGTCCGTGGCTTCAAATCCCAGGCCGCTTAAAACCTGTTTGATGCGCGTCTGGTAGGTGTAGCCGCCGCGCCGCTCGAAATCGTGCTGCAACTCGCCGTAGCGCGCCAGGATGGCTTCATCGCCGCTCGACATCTGGTGTTCGAGACGGTTCAGTTCCTCCTGTTTGCGGATGATGTCGGCGAAGACGCTTTCGCAGGCGTCCCAGAGCGTTCCCGTCATCTGGAAATCGGCCTCCTGCGAAAGGTAGCCGATGCGGACTCCCCGCGACTTGTGTACCGCGCCGGAGGAGGCTTCATCCACCCCGGCCAGGATGCGCAAAAGCGTCGTCTTGCCGACGCCGTTTGGCCCGACGATGCCCAAACGCGCGCCCTTGGCGATGCCGAAGGTCAGGTTGCTGAAAATATCGATGTGTCCGTAGGACTTGGTCAGGGATGAGACGGTGATTAACGACATAGCCCTTGAATTATACCCGTTTGTGACCGCCCGCCTTCGCCCTAGAACATAAATTCTGCTATACTAGGCCCATACAGGAGTGATTATGGCAAAATCCATCAGTCGTTTTGTTTGCCAGCAGTGCGGGCGCGTTTCCGCTTCTTATATGGGCAAATGTCCGCAGTGCGGCTCGTTCAGCAGTATGGTCGAGGAAATCGTCCAGGAAGCCGGCCCGGCCAAAAGTCCGAACGCCGCCCGCGGTCTGACCGGGCGCACCTCGCCGCGCAAAATCGGCGACATCGGCGGGGACTCGGAAGAACGCATTCCGGTTCCGATTGGCGAATT
>JAEWVF010000031.1 GCA_023459215.1 Chloroflexota bacterium | reverse complement strand
CAGCACTTTCAAAACTTTTGTGTATACTTTGTAGCGGTCAGTCATTTGTCTCCACTTTTTTGGTTTGGTCGCCGCAAAAGTGTACCTTATGACTGACCCTTTATTTCAAATGTACGGTAGCAAATCTTTTTATAAAAAACATCCACTTGTTCGTCTATGGATGCTGCCAGATAGATTAATTCACCCATGGGAACGCCCAAAACAGCTTCTAAATCTTGGTAGTTCTTGAGTTCCATGTTTATGTTCTGCTATTTTGTAATCTAATTGTTTCTATCTGTACCATCAAATCCCTCATCCTCATCAATAAATCTCTTTCTTGAGGGCTAACTTCGTTTTTACTCATATCGAGTTCTAAAAATAATAAACCAATAGGAACATCAAGAACATTTGCAAGTTCTTTTATAAACGATAGACTTGGTTCACGTTTATCATTTTCAACCAGAGATATGTAATTTGTAGAAACTTTGATTCTTTCAGCTAATTCCCCTTGTTTAATCCCCTTGGCAACTCTCAAAAATTTAATAGTTTTACCAATCATAGTAATACCCTTTGGGGAAATTAAGCCGTCAGCAATTGGGTAAAACCTTTCCAATGCTGACGGCGATGTATGTATCGGATGGAGTCACTCAGTCTATCCAGTGCATAACGAGTAACAGTAGCAACGACAAGGTTAACAACTTGCCACACACGCTCACTGCTACCTTTTGCAGATTTCAACTCTTTTACGGCTAACTTCTCTAACCGATCAAGAGCCTTAATCTGCTGGGCTCTGAGCACCAACTGTTCAGTAGAGGAAGTTTCTCCCATCAACAAATGCTGTTTTGACACAGCAATAAGTTCAGAGATCAACTCCACCACCTTATCCAGTGAGTGCTGTTTGGGGGTTGACATAGGTTTTCATCTCCTTTCTTGACAAATTCATGTTGGACGGGGTTAAGAACCCCGGACTCATCCTTAGAAAAACGCAATTCACATTGCTTACAGCACAACCCGGAAAGACATCACAGAAGCCATCGGCAAGCCCGAATACAAAACGGTCGCCGGTAAACATGCGCTATTGCGATGCCGCTACCGCGTAGCTGCGAAACGGCGATACTAATGCCGTTTTAGGCTCCCTCACGGGAGCAATGTGGGTTTGTTATCGCCCACATGCGGAGATGCGTCTATGCCACAGCACTACAGATATAGGTGGTTGTCAAGGTACAAAGGGCGACATCGCCCATCTAAGAAAATGATAGCATAACATACTGTGAGTGTCAATAGTATAACTGAAAGTCAACATATACACACCTGTAGTGTGTGTATGTGTTCTATAATGAGACTATTTCTCGCTAAATCGTGTTGGCGGATAATCGTTGCCCACACGAGGTGTGAACGCTCTATGAGGGAGTGCTGTCCCGTTTTAGGCGTGTCCGCGCCGGGACGGGTATCAGTCCAAAGGACTTTGCAGGAATAGCCCGGCGGTTCCAGCGCCGGGCGGATGCGGCGGGCAGGTTGCGTTTGTTAAACGGGGGATTTTGCGGGTTGGTTCGTCCGCGCTGGGAAATTTTGCCGGTTAATCGGGTTTTTCGTCCCTGCGGCCCCGCCCCGGACATGAACCCTTCGACAGGCTCAGGGCAGGCATCGGGGCTATTCTTACGAAGCCGCTTGAGAGCGACTTTTTCGGGCGTGCCCGCGCTGGGATGAATACCAGTCCAAAGGGCTTTGTAGGAATAGCCCGTGCGGTTCCAGCGCCGGGCGGATGCGGCGGACAGGTCGCGTTTGTTAAACGGGGAATTTTGCGGGCTGGTTCGTTCGTCCGCGCTGGGAAATTTTGCCGTTTAATCGGTTTTTTCGTCCCTGCGGCCCCGCCCCGGACGTGAACGTCGGGGCTATTTTTACAAATCCGCCTGAAGGCGACTTTTTCGGGCGTGTCCGCGCGGAACGGGTATCAGTCCAAAGAACTTTGTAGAAATAGCCCGCGCAGTTTACCGCCGGGCGAGTGCGACGGACAGGTCGCGTTTGTTAAACGGGGGATTTTGCGGGTTGGTTCGTCCGCGCTGGGAAATCTGCCGGTTAATCGGTTTTTTCCTCCCTGCGGCCCCGCCCCGGACGTGAACGTCGGGGCTACTCTTGCGAAGCCACCTGAAGGCGACTTTTTCGGGCGTGCCCGCGCCGGGATGGGTACCAGTCCGAAGGGCTTTGTAGGAATAGCCCGCGCGGTTTACCGCCGGGCGAACGCGGCGGACAGGTCGCATTTGTTAAACGGGGGATTTTGTGGGTTGGTTCGTCCGCGCTGGGAAATTTTGCCGGTTAATCGGTTTTTTCGTTCCTGCGGCCCCGCCCCGGACGTGAACGTCGGGGCTACTCTTGCGAAGCCACCTGAAGGCGACTTTTTCGGGCGTGCCCGCGCCGGGTGGGGCCAGGACAAGATGGTGTTAGAATGGGTGCTTCCTGATCCAACGTTCGAGGAATGAACCCATGTTGAAACCAAACCCAAAAATCCTGTTTGTTTTATTGACCCTGCTGCTGGGCGCTTGCGGCCCGATCAGCGTCACCACTGCCGAAGAAGCCACCGCCCAGGTCGAGGCGGCCATTGCCGAAACCATCGCCGCCCAGGCCACCGCGACTTCCACTCCGCTGCCCAGCGCGACCTACACCGCCTCCCCGACCGCCAGCGCCACCATCACCGAGACGCCCTCCTCCACCCCGTTTCCCAGCCCGACCCCGGTCGAGAACGATTACTGCGACAATTCGGCCTTTGTCGCCGATGTCACCATCCCCGACGGCACAATCGTTGCGCCCGGACAGGTCTTCTTAAAAACCTGGACCCTGAAAAACACCGGTACCTGCACCTGGAAACCCGGCTACACCATCGTCTTCATCAGCGGCGATCTGATGCAGGGCAATACCCGCGAAATCGGCCAGGCGGTCGAGCCGCAGGGCCAGGTCGATGTCACCGTGCGCCTGTACGCGCCGTTCACGCCGGGCGATTACGCCGCCATCTGGCGGCTGGCCAATGGCCGCGGCGAAACGTTCGGCGAATTCGTCAGCGTGCAGATTGCGGTTGCGGGTGAAGGCACCCCCGTCCCGACCCTGGAGCCGGGCGCGGTCTTTGCCAGTCCGACCCCCTAAACTTGATGACTCAGCCATGAAAATAGAGAAGGCGTCCCGCTGGGGACGCCTTCTCTATTCCTGGACAGTCTTGACCGGGCTTTCAGCCGGCGGATTCTCTTTTTTCGACTGCTTCTTCTTGATTTTCTGTTCTTTTTTCTTCTTTTTGTCCAGTTCTTTTTGGCGTTTCTCGTGTTTGTAGTTGATGGTAGGCAAGGGACGTTCCTGTTCTTGGGGAATTTTTAAAAATAAATTGAGTTCATTATCCCACATTTCAGGCGCGAATTCGAACCGGGTTGGCATTGAAATTCGAGCAGGTATTTGCTGTGGCGGTATTGATGAGCAAAATCAAGAAAACAACTCCTGATAGATTTCGCAAGCGCGCCGCGCTACAATGAACTCTGAACATCGTTCTTTTTTTACAGAATGGAGCAACCATGTCCAAAAACCTATTACGCCAACTCGCCAACGCCCTCTCCGTGGCGCTTGCGATCACTGTTAACATCCTTGCCAGCACCTTGCCGCTCAACGGGCAGAATACCGGCGAAATTTCAGACCGTTTTCAGGTCTATTTCGTCCCAGCGGGATATGTCTTTGCAATCTGGGGCATCATCTACATCGGCTGGATCGCCTTCGCCGTCTTCCAGTTCCTGCCCAAACAGCAGGAAAGCCCGCGCTTGCAAAACCTGGGCTACCTGTTCGCCCTGAGCGGGGTTTTCAATGCCGCCTGGCTGTTTTGCTGGCACTACAACCAGTTCGGCTTGAGCGTGCTGGTCATGCTGGCCCTGCTCGGCACGTTGATCTTCAGCTATCTCAAACTGGATGTGGGGCGGACCGCCGTCAGCGCCGCCGAACGCTGGTGTGTGGATGTCCCCTTCAGCGTTTATCTCGGCTGGATCACCGTCGCGACGGTTGCCAATATCACCAGCTATCTGTATTCGATCAATTGGAGCGGGTTCGGCATCCCGGCCCAGGTCTGGGCCGCCATCATGATCGCGGTCGCCAGCCTGCTCGGGCTGCTGATGGCGCTTACCCGCCGCGATTCGGGTTACCTGTTCGTGCTGCTCTGGTCCTTTATCGGAATCGCCGTCAAACAGGCCGAATTCCCGCTGGTGGCGAACAGCGCCTGGGCCGCCTCCGCGCTGGCTTTGGGACTGGCGGTCTACAGCATCGTGCTGCGTCGCAGGAAGTAAAAAATGCTAAACGGGGCGGGATCTCTCAAAGGGATATCCCGCCTTTTTATTTGCCGGTAAAAACCCTAAAATTATCCAAATTCTCCGGAACATTTTCAAATTCACAGACGTCTCCTTTGGGTGTTTATTTTATCTAGGAGATGTTCTATGAAACTTACTACCAACACAATCATTATTGTCATCGGAATCCTGGCTTTGGTGTTTCTGGCTTGCATCCCGCTTTCTATCGTGGCGGCGAATATGCTCTCAACACGCTCGGACTCCGCTATCGATGTGGTGGCAACGGTTCAAGCCATGGCGACCCCAACTACGCTCCCAGTAACCCAGGCTCCGCCGACTGAAACGCTGCTTCCGCCCACACCGACCACCATTCCGCCGACCCATACGCCGCTTCCCAGCCCGACCCCTGTTTCGATCTGCGATTGGGCGTCATTTGTCAAAGATGTCACCATGCCTGATGGGACAGCCCTCGTCGCGGGAGAGACCTTCACCAAAACCTGGCGTCTGAGCAACCGTGGCACCTGCACCTGGACACCCGACTACATGCTGGTTTTTAACAGCGGAGCGCAAATGGGCGGCACAACCGCCGTGCGTTTGTCCGCTTATGTCGCCCCCGGCCAGACGGTGGATGTCTCGGTGACGTTGACCGCTCCTGTCACTTCAGGCCACCATATTGGCTACTGGATTTTGCGTAATCCTGCCGGAGTTTTATTCGGCTCCGGCGACAATGCCGACAAAGCCTTCTACGTGGATATTTACACCAAAGAACAGTACCCACATGGCACGGTCACGGGCAGTCTCTGTTACCCGAGTGAATTCAACCCGCCGCTGACGATTTACTTCGAGAAAGCCGACAACAGCGAAGTTATCCAGTTCAGCATCCCTGAAAACCACATGAACTTCAGCTTTCTGCTGCCGAATGGCACCTATTATGTGCGCGCCTGGGCTCCCAATTACAACCTGGAGGGCGCTTACGTCCACCCCGAGCGGACGATGAAGTCGTTTGTCGTCAATGGCGGCCAGACAACTTCGGGCATCAACATCTGCGACTGGGATATCTATCCCCACAGCCGCGGCCAGTAAAAAGCCCATCCTTGCCGGGCAAAGTCTCAAAAAAGCAAGACAGCGAAAGTCCGAGCGACTCTCGCTGTCTTGCTTTTGCATCCCCTATATTTCCTAAAAATCGGTATCGCGCGTATAATTTGTGCGTATCATCACAAATAAGTGATGAAATTTGGAAATCTGTTTTACACAAGCCTTTCGCGCAGAATTTTGGAGGAAACTTTCATGTCAATGCCCAGCAAGATGCCTCGCTACGATGTCCGCAATGATGGCATGGGACCCTATGCAGTTTTCTATTGCGATCGTTGTAATCGCGAATATCGCAGCCAGCCGAATGTCAGCAGCACCCTCGCCAACGATATTGGACGCCAGGCGGTAGGCGGCCTGCTGCGAAAAATCCCGCTGGTGGGAGGCGCAGTAGCCGAAAACGTGGTCGGACAAGATCCGCGCCATGTTTACAGCCTGACCCCGGCCCAATTAAATGATGCCTGGGAACAGATGAAAAATCGTTTTCGCGAGTGCCCAACTTGCCTTGAAGTTGTTTGTCTTTCTGATTTCGACGAACAAAGCGGTTTTTGCCAGGATGACAGCCCACGCAAGAACGAAATGGCTGAAGCCAGGGCCGAGCAGGCTGGCCATGTGGTAAAAGGCCTGGCTGCCGCATTCGGTATCGACCAGGCTTTTAAGCAGGTTGGGGAAGCGGTTAAAAGTGCCAATGCTTCGGCCCAATCGGCTATGAGCCAAGCCGCCCGCTGCCCGAACGATGGCGTTTTGGCTGCGCCCGGAACGAAATTTTGTCCCGAGTGTGGCACAGCCATGATTCAACCGGCGACAGCCAATTGTCCGCAGTGCGGCAAGCCAACCATGGGCGCAAAATTTTGCCCCGAATGCGGCGCAAGGGTCGAAGTTGCACCGGCGAATTGCCCAAAGTGCGGCACGGCCACCAACGGCGCCAAGTTCTGCCCGGAGTGTGGCACAAAAGTTGGCTAGTACTGGAACTTTCCGATTTTGTAGGGTGAAAACGGCTGAAATTCGCCGTTTTCACCCTACATTTTTATAAAGTTCCAGCACTAGTACTGGAACAATACAGCGTTTTCCAAGGCGGGGTCTCTGAAACAGAGACCCTGTTTCATTTTTCAGATTCGGATGGCTTGGAATCCTCGCCCAAAACCAGCCTACCGTGCTAAGATTCGCCCATGCAAACCACTCCCTTTCTCTCTCAATACGGCCCCTGGGCATTGGTCAGCGGCGCGGCGATGGGCCTCGGCGCAGAATTCGCCCGCCAGTTGGCCGCGCGCGGCTTGAATTTAGTTCTGGTGGATGTCCAGTCCGAGGCGCTGAACGCCACATCCGCGGCGATTTCGGCCCAAAGCGGCGTGGAGTTGCGACCGCTGGTTTGCGATCTCGCCACCCCCGCCGGCCTGGCCGCCGTGATCGAGGCCGCCGCCACTCTGGAAGTGGGTCTGCTGGTCAACAACGCCGGGGTGTCGGCTCTCGGCCACTTCCTGGATGTGCCGCTCGAAAAACACCAGCGCATCCTCGCGTTGAACACCCGCGCCCCGTTGACCCTGGCCCATCACTTTGGCCAGAAAATGCGCGCACGGCGGCGCGGCGGGATTATTTTCGTCTCATCCGCTTCGGCCATGGTCGGGACGAGTTACGTCAGCGCCTATTCGGCCAGCAAAGCCTTTAATCTCAACCTGGGCGAGGCCCTGTGGCAGGAACTGCATCCGTTTGGCGTTGATGTGCTGGCCAGCGTGGTCGGCGCGACCGATACGCCCGGCTGGCGCGCCGAAATCCCCGACCCGCAGGCCAAGACCTGGCCGCCGGTCATGCGCGCCGAAGATACCGTCCGCGAAACGCTGGCCGCGCTCGGCCAGACTCCCAGCTTTTACCCCGGCGCGCAAAACCGCCTGGCGATGTTCATTACCACCCGCCTGATGTCGCGCCCGGCGGCGGTGCGCCTGGTCGGGGCTGAAATGCGCAAACGTTACGAAAAAGGAAAATGAGTCATGCCCAGTGAAAAGGAAGTTTACGAACAACACGCCGGTCTGTACGACCGCCTGATTCGGCGCGAGGATTACCAGGCCAACCTGCCCGCGGCCATTGCTGAGATTCTGCCAACGGACGGCCTCGACATCATCGACCTGGGCAGCGGCAGCGGACGGTTGGCGCGCATGCTGGCTCCGCGCGCCCGCACTTTGCGCGCATTCGACGCTTCAGCGACGATGCTGGATGTAGCGGCTGAGTCGCTGCGGGAGTTGGGCCTGGCCAACTGGCAGGTGCAGGTTGCCGACCATCGCCAACTCCCCGCAGCCGATGCCAGCGCCGATTTAGTGGTTTCCGGCTGGAGCTTCAGCTATCTCTCGGTCTGGGGCGACCGTTCACAATTGGAAGCCGGCTGGGGTGAGATTATGCGCGTCCTGCGTCCTGGCGGTACGGTCATTTTGATTGAGTCGCTCGGAACCGGCCACCCGGCCCCAATCCGCCTCGAACATCTCAGCGATTATTACGCCTGGCTCGAGGAGAAAGGCTTTGCCAGCCGCCAGATTTCGACCGATTATCGCTTCGAGAGCCTGGCCGAAGCCCGCGAACTGGTCGGCTTTTTCTTCGGCGAGTCGATGGCGCAGGCGATCGAAAGCGAGATTTTGCCCGAGTTTACCGGGCTGTGGTGGTTAAAACCGTAAGGGCGAGCCGTCGGCTCGCCCTTACGATAAATTTTTGGGGAAAAATTAACCGTGCCGTTCCATGAATTTTTCCATGCGGCGCAAGGCTTCTTCGATTTTCTCGTAAGCGGTGGCGTAGGAGCAGCGCACAAAGCCCTGCCCACCCAGGCCGAAGGCGTTGCCCGGCACAACGGCGACATGCTCTTCGTGTAGTAGTTTTTCGGCGAAGGTTTCATCGTCCATTCCACTGGCTTTGATGTTGGGAAAGGCGTAGAACGCGCCGCGCGGCTCGAAGGTGTCCAGTCCGAGCCGGTTCAGCCCGCCCACAATCAGCCTGCGGCGGCGGTCATATTCGGCGACCATATCGGCCACATGCGGCTCACCGCTTTTCAGGGCTTCGATGGCGGCATCCTGGGCGGTGGTCGGCGCGGACATGATGGTGTACTGGTGGATGCGCACCAGCCCGGAGATGATTTCTGCCGGGGCGGCGGCGTAGCCGATGCGCCAGCCGGTCATAGCGTGGCTCTTGGAAAATCCGCCCAGCAGCACGGTGCGGCGCTTGAGGCTTTCGCCCAGGGCCGGGAAGCAGACGTGCTGGAAGTTGTAGACCAGCCGGTCGTAAATCTCGTCCGAAACAACCATCAGGTCGAATTCTTCGGCGATTTTGGCAATCTCGATCATCGTCTCGCGTTCGGCGACGGCCCCGGTCGGGTTGCTGGGATAGCCGATGAAGATGACTTTGGTGCGCGGGGTGATCGCTTTGCGGATGTCAGCCGGGTCGACCGAGAAGTTGTTCTCGCGGCGACTGGGAATCTCAACCGGAATGCCTCCCGCAAGGTAGACTTCGGCCTGGTACGAGACGAAACATGGGGTCGGGATGATGACCTCATCGCCGGGGTCGAGCAGGGCGGTAAAGGTCAGGTAGAGGGCTTCTGAAACGCCAACAGTGGCGATGATTTCGGTGGCAGGGTCGTATTTGACGTTGTAAAGCCGCATCAGGTTGTCTGCAATGCCCTGGCGCAGTTCCATTTTGCCCGAATTGGATGTGTAGTGCGTTTCGCCTTTTTCGAGCGAGCGAATACCGGCATCCAGGATCGGCTTGGGCGTGGTAAAGTCCGGCTCGCCGATGCCGAGCGAGATGACATCCTTCATTGTGGCGGCAATATCGAAAAACTTGCGAATGCCGCTCGGTTTCAGGTCGGCGGCGCGTTTCGATAAGTAACTCTTTTGGACATTTGCCTGCATGAATCCTCCAAATGGGTGAGAGTGGGTACCGCTCTTATTGTAAAAGCCCGCCTGCGAAAAAGGCAGGGTCGGATGTCACGTTTTCGGGCGATAGAAGTTCACTAATAAAGATGTTGCTTGAAATTGTCATTTCGAGCTGCGTAGCAGCGAGAAATCTTAACCATCGCGGGCAAGATTTCCCAGTCGCCAAAAAGCGGCTCCTTCGAAATGACAAATGTATGCCTAAAACTGAATACTGCTGTTGTCGCCGATGTTCACCGTGCGCGCGCGGCCTTCGACCCGCGCCTGGCGGCCGATGAAGGCCCCGGTCAGCACCGATTGGGTGGCAACTGCGCCCTCATCGAGGATGCTGTTGTGGATGATGCAATCGTCCACTTCGCAGCCGGCCCCGATTGAAACATGCGGGCCAATCACGGCGCGCGTGACTTTGGCGCTTGGGTGGATGAAAACCGGCGGGATGATTTTTACTTCTTCGCGTTGGGCGGCCTCGGCGGAGTTATCGCGTCCGTGCTCGAGCATGTAAACGTTGGTTTCAAGGGTGGCTTCAATCGTGCCGGTGTCCAGCCAGACATCCACTTTCTCGGGGCGCATTTGCGCGCCATGTTCGAGCATGATGTTGATGGCATCGGCCAGGAAGTACTCGCCCTTGAGTTGCACGTTGCGCTTGATTTGCTCGTCAATGGCAGCCACCAGCGCTTCGCCTTTTTTGAAGTAGTAGCAGCCGACCAGCACCAGGTTGTTTTCCATGCTCTGCGGTTTTTCGATCAGGCGGGCAACACGTCCGCCCCCGTTCACTTCGGCCACCCCGAACCGGCGCGGGTCGGGAACCGGCTTGACCCAGGCGACTCCGTCCAGGGCTTCGTTGGCGATAAAGCCGAAATCGGTTTCGATCAGCGTATCTGAAAAAACCATGATGGTCGGCCCGTGCAGCGAGTGGCGCGCCAGCCAGAGCGCGTGCGATTGGCCCTTCATTTCTTCCTGCACCACATAGCTGGCTTTAATTTCGGGGTAATTCTTCTTGACATAAACCGGAATTTGTTCGCCCAGGTACGGCCCGATGATGAAGATGTACTCCAACTCCATATCGGCGGGCAGGCTGTCGAACATGTGCATCAGGTGATCGAACGAAGTCCGCCCGGCCACGCTGACCAGCGGCTTGGGCTTGCTCCAGGTATGCGGGCGCATGCGCGTGCCCCAACCGGCCATCGGGATGACGATTTTCAGGGTTTGGGTCAAGGTGTCCTCCATTGATTATTCAAGCCCTGAGCGGAGGGTCGAGTAGTCCTGAGTGGTAACGAAGGACGTATCGAGACCCGTAGTCGAAGGGCGGTTCTCGCGAAAATGCCCTTCGACTACACACTTCGCTATCGCTCAATGCTCCGCTCAGGGCGTGGTTTACTTCAAAATGGTCAAATGCGCCAGGGTGGCTGAAAGGCGTTTGATGCCGACACTCTCAAAGACCACATCCACAATTTCGTCATCCTGCTGGATGCGGCTGTCGAGAACGATGCCTTCCTCCCAGGTGGGATGGCTGACGCGCATCCCGGCCCGGAATTTGGGTTCGATGATGGGGGCCGGGCGCGATGGGCTGGGCAGCGTCCACGTATCGCGGCGCGGATTGTAGCCCGAACTGCCGCTGCTTCGACGGCTCCCGCCGCCGGCGCGGCTTTTTCCGTTTAATAGCTCACCCGGAACATCTTCCAAAAAGCGCGAGGGGATCGTGCTTTCGGCGTAGCCTCGTCCGCCGCGTTGCAGGGCGCGGACGAGGTAGAGCGCATCCTTGGCGCGGGTCATGCCGACATAGAACAGGCGGCGTTCTTCTTCCATCTGTTCGGGTTCATCGAACGAGCGGCTGTGCGGCAGGGTGCCGTCATCCAGGCCGACGATGAAGACTGAGCCGAACTCCAGGCCCTTGGCGGCGTGCAGGGTCAGCAGGGTCGGGGCGTTCTGATTCTCGCTGAGGGTATCCTGATCCGAGATCAGGGCCACATTTTCCAGGAATTCAGACAGGGTGCGGGCTTCGTATTCCTGGGCCAGGCGGCGCAGTTCGAGCACGTTTTCCCAGCGTTCCTTGCCTTCTTCGGTGCCGTCATCCAGGTGGTCTTTGTAGTTGATGTCGCCCAGGATTTTGTCGAAAAGCTCTGGGACGGTAAAGGCCATGGCGGTGCCGCGCCAGGCCGAAAGGCTGGCGCCAAAATCGGCCAGGGGCAGGGCGGCCCGTCCGGCAAACTGGGCAAAATAAGGTGAGTCTGATCCGCGGGCCAGGTCGAGCAGGACAGAGCCGGGGCTGACGCCAGCGCCGCGGGCAACGGTATGCAGCGCCAGCAGCGACTTTTCTCCGATCCCGCGCGGCGGAATATTGATGACCCGGTCGAGCGAGACTTCGTCGGCAGGGTTGTGCACCAGGCGCAGGAAGGCGATCACGTCCTTGACTTCGCGGCGGCCATAGAAGCGCTGCGCCCCGACCAGTTTGTAGGGCAGGCGCGCGGCCAGGAAGGCTTCTTCGATCAGGCGTGATTGGGCGTTGGTGCGATACATTACTGCGCATTCGCCGGGGTCGAAGCGTTTGCTGGCAACCAGTTGGGCGATGCTGTCGACCACGAAACTGGCTTCGCCGTAATCGTCGAGGGCTTCGTAATAGCTGATGCGTTCACCCTGGCCGCGGTCGCTGAACAGTTTTTTCTTGCGCCGGTTGCGGGCTTTGTCGATGACGGCCATGGCGGCATCCAGGATGATTTGTTTGGAGCGGTAGTTTTGCTCCAAAAGGATAACTCGCGCGCCGGGAAAATCCTGCTCGAAACGCTGGATGTTGCGATAATCGGCCCCGCGCCAGGCGTAAATCGAGTTATGAACAACTACGCCACCCGCCAGGTAATTATGTAGGTTGTCGACTTCAAAATCGTACACATCGCCCTGGTATGGCTCGCGCCGGATTTCAATAATTTCGTCTTCGATAATTTTGCCGTCTTTTTCAACCGCAACCATCATGGAGGGGTGCAGGTGGCTGGCGGGCATCAGGTTATAGCGCGGAGCGAGGGCTGTCCCCTGTTTTTCGGTTAGGAAAGCGCCGACAACAATTTCAGCGTTTCCAGCCCGCTGGCTTAATTCTTCGGCGGCTCTCTGAATGTCAAAATATTGCAGGCGGTTGATGCCAATTCGCCAGTTTTCGCGACTGCGAATGCGCGGATTGTAGTTTTGATTTCGCAGGTTCTCTGCCAGGGTCTTGTCACTACTCCACAAGTCAACCCGATGGGCGTGCCATGGGGATTCTTTTGTGATGCGGCCATCGCCAAAATAGCGCAGGTTGACAACATTACGATAAGTGCCCTGCGGAACATAGTGAGGATATTTAAAGTCCATTTCCAAATCATCGAACAGGTGCGCGGTGTTGGTACGGGTGTCGATTTCGGAGTAGAGACGGTCGATTTTTTCTTGTGACATGCTCATACGGCGTCCCCGTACATGAAAGACGGTTGTGGGGATGCCGTATTTGAATGCATAAAGTGATTCCCAGTATTGTGCATCTTCACGGCTGTTGCAAACATTCAGTACCCAGATTTTGTCGGCGTTTTCCTGGTTGCCGCGTACTTGCAAGCCGATGTGTGGCTCTGTTCGCCTGCCATCACTTCGGGCATGTGATGCGATACCGATCCTGTAGCCCTTATCCTTGCGATACATCAAGTAAACATAGTGCAAGCCAGGGTTCAGCCCCAAACGGGCAAAAATAATATGATTGGGGGTGACCGCGAAGGTGTGTCCGCTTTTTGTCACCACGCGAACGAGTTCGCCATTGAAGGGACGCTTGCCAATGTGATTGATTTTTGATGCCAGGGTTGAGCCGCGTCCGCTGGCGGCAATGACCAGATCGCCAGGTTGCAGGGATTCGATGGCTTTTTCCCCATCTGGGGTGCAGATAGGCGTTCCGGTCGGGAAGCACTGGTCGCCATCGCCCACGCAGAAGATGTTGCCGTGCGCCGAGCAAAGGTGCTTGATGAGCGCATACTGGGCCTGGTTGGTATCCTGGAATTCGTCCACGAGCACGTGCCGGAAGCGCTGGGCGTATTTGTCGCGCACATCAGGATGGTCAGCCAGCAGGTTGGCGGTCATTAGCAGCAGGTCGTCGAAATCGACAGCGTTCGAGTCGCGCAACAGTTCCTGGTAGCGTTTGTAGATGCGTTTGACAGCTTCATCGCGGTAGGTGACAACCGGGAAGGCATCCGGTTCGATCAGTTCATTTTTGGCTTTGCTGATGGCCGAGTGAACGACAACCGGGCGGTAGAGCTTGTCGTTCAGGTTGAGTTCTTTTATGGCGCGTTTGACGATGCTCTGCTGGTCGTCGGCATCGAAGATGACAAAATCGGACGAAACCGGCAGCTTGTCGGCTTCGCGGCGCAGCAGGCGGGCGCAGATCGAGTGGAAAGTGCCCAGGAACAGACCGCTGGTCATCTCTGCGCCCAGCAGGTCGGCCACGCGGTGGCCCATCTCGCGGGCGGCTTTGTTGGTGAAGGTGACGGCCATCATCTGGTAGGGCCGCACACCCTCGTAAGCGATCAGGTAGGCAATGCGCTGGGTCAGTACGCGGGTTTTGCCAGAGCCAGGTCCGGCCATGACCAGCACGGGACCTTCGCCGGCGGTGACAGCCTGGCGTTGGGCGGGGTTGAGTTTATCGAGAAAATCCATAGCGGGCTGATTATACCCGTCCCGGCAAAAACATAGGGGCGAGCCGTCGGCTCGCCCCTATAGAAAGATTGAAATTACAGTTGCGAGGTGCAGTTCGGGCAGCGCGTGGCCTTGATCGGGATTTCCGTACAGCAATGCGGGCAGGTTTTGCTGGTCGGCTCGGCTGGGGCCGGGGCGGGTTCATCCTTTTTGGCCTTGTTGGCGGCTTTGACGATCAGGAAGATGACGAAGGCGATAATCACAAAGTCGATCACGGTTTGCACGAATGCGCCCCACTTGATGACCGCTGCCCCTACGGTGAAGGCCTGTTCTGAGAAGTTGATTCCGCCCAGGGCCAGGCCGACGAGCGGCATCAGGACATCGTTGACGAGCGATGCCACGATCTTGCCAAAGGCGCCGCCGATGATGACACCGACCGCCAGGTCGATCACGTTGCCGCGCATGGCGAAATCACGAAATTCTTTGAGCATGAAAAACCTCCTGTTGAATGAGTGATGGGTCGAAAAAATATTGGCTGATTGGGTGAACAAGTGCTTTTTTTGAGATGCACCGGTTTCGATTGTACCTTAGAGCCTGTTTTTTGTCGCTTGGCGCGGGCGGCTGGTGAATTAACCCTGTGGGCAGAACCCGCTTTCTTGTGTTATATTTCGCCCGAATTGCGAAGATTTCCCTTTCGCCATAGGAGTTATTTATGAAGAATCACCTGATCAGACGCAGCCTGGCTTTAATGGCGATGGCTTTTTTACTTACGGCCTGTAACCTGCCCCTGGATATTTTGGGCGGCGACCAGCCGACGGCCACTCCGCAGCAGGCTGGCGACGCGCCAACGGCCACGCCGGCCTCCGCGGCAACGGCCACCCCTGAACCTGAGCCGGAGTACCTGACCATTTGTTTGGGCCAGGAACCCAACACACTTTATCCGTATGGACAGCCCAACCAGGCCGCGCGCAGCGTGCTGGCCGCCATTTACGACGGCCCGATCGATGTTTTTCTGGACGGTTATCAACCGGTGATTTTGGAGACAATTCCCTCCATCGAGAACGGCGATGCCCAGATTGTGCCGGCCAAGGCCAAGCGCGGCGACCTGGTGATGAACACCGCTGGCGAAGTGGTGCTGTTGGATGCGGGGGTGAACTTTTTCCCGCCCGGTTGTAATGACCTGGCCTGCGCCCAGCGCTATAACGGCACCGATGAAATCGAAATGGATCAGATGGTGGTTACGTTCCGCATTAAACCGGACATTCTCTGGTCGGATGGCCAGCCGCTGACGGCCCGCGATTCCATTTTTGCTTTTCGGATTGCCTCCGATGCCGAAACCCCGGCCTCCAAATTCCTGGTGGATCGCACCCAAACCTATGAAGAAGTCGATGAACTGACCGTCCAGTGGTGGGGCCGGCCCGGATTCCTTGACCCAACCTATGCCGATAATTTCTGGACTCCGCTGCCGCAGCACGCCTGGGAGCGTTTCCCGGCCAGCGAACTGGCCCGCGCTGAGGTCGAATCCCTGCCGCCGCTGGGCTGGGGCGCTTACGTTTTCGAAACCTGGACGCGCGGCGAGTCGATCCGCCTGCGCAAGAATCCAGGCTATTTCCGCGCCGAGGAGGGCTTCCCCACTTTTTCGATTCTCACCTTCCGCTTTTTGCGTGATACCGAGAGCGGAATCAGCGCCCTGACCTCCGGTGAATGTGACTTGCTCGATTCCAGCCTGCGCCTGGAAGGCCAGGTTGAGTTGTTGCGTGAACTGGAAGGCAATCAATCCATCAGGACGGCCATTACCCAAACCAATATAATGGAAAGACTCGATTTTGGCATTCAGCCGGCCTCGTATGATGATGGCCTCGATTTGAATGATCGCCCGAACCTGCTGGCCGATGTCCGCATCCGCCAGGCCATTGCTTATTGTCTTAACCGCCAGGCGGTTGTCGATCAGGTCCTTTCGGGGCTGACCACTGTCCCCTCCACTTTTGTCTTGCCTTCGCACCCGGCTTATGGCGCCGATACTGCCGCTTATCCTTTCGACCCGAACAAGGGCATTGCCTTGCTCGAACAGGCTGGCTGGGTCGACACCGACAAAGACCCGGCCACGCCGCGCACCTCCAGCGGGGCAACCGGCCTGCCGGATGGGATCAAGCTGTCGGTTACCTACCAGACCAGCGAGGCTTTGCAGCGCCGCCAGACGGCTGAAATTCTGGCAGCCTCCCTGAACGAATGCGGAATCGGCGTTGAAATCAGGTATATCCCGGTCAGTGACCTGTATGCTGCCGGCCCGGACGGGCCTCTGTTTGGCCGTCAATTTGACCTGGGTGTTTATGCGGTTGGCGCAACGGGCACGGAACCGGCCTGTTTCAGCTATACCGAGGCCGAAATCCCGGCCCAGGCCAATAGCTGGATTGGCACCAACATCATGGGCTACAAAAATCCTGATTTTGATGCTTTATGCCAACAGGCCGAGCGCAACCTGCCCGACCAGCCTGCTTATCAATCCACCTATGCCCAAATGCAAACGATTTTTGCCAACGATTTGCCGTCCATCCCGCTTTATGTGCGCGTCAAAGCCGCCGCTTTCCGCCCGGATTTGTGCAATTTTGAATTGACCCCAACCATCCTTTTTGATTTGTGGAATATCGAAGAGTTGGATATTGATCCGCTCTGCGTGGCCCCGTAACCGTTTACATTGGCGTAGATGATTAAAATCAAATGAAAGCGGGTCTTTCCACGAGGCCTTTTTCTTGACTCTGTAAAATCCTTGTGCTATAGTGATGTCCTACCCATCCTTACACTTGTGAAAACTGGTATAAGGAAGAACCCCTCTGAGAAGGAGGTGATTAACGGCAAGATACTTACTAACCCAACCAGTTTGATGTATCCACTTAACCCGTTTTAAATTTCTCAGGAGGAGAAATACAATGCTTAAGAACCGTTTGATGTTCGTCTTTGGCCTGCTGCTTATCGCCAGCATGGTCCTCGCCGCCTGCGGCCCGGCTGCCACTCCCGCTGCCCCCGCTGAAGAACCGGCTGCCCCCGTTGAAGAACCAGCTGCCGAAGAACCGACTGCTGAACCGACCGCTGTTCCCGAACCGACTGATGTTCCGCGCACCACCCGCAAGGGCGGTTGGCTTGACCAGATTGTTATGTCGGTTGTCGCTTCCGACTCGGCTATTACACAATTACAAGCTGGTGCTATTGACATCTATGCCAATGGCCTTTCTTCCAAGGATTTGCCTGCCATCAAGGAAGCTGGCTTAAGCTTTTCCGATTCAAATGGCTTGTACTACGACCAGCTTTATAACCCGGCTATTTGTACCGATGAGAACGTTCTGAATCCGTTCTCTAACCGCAAGATTCGCGAAGCCACCAACTACTTGTATGACCGCAATTACATCAACCAGGAAGTTTATGCGGGTGGTGGTTTAGTGAAGTTTTTTGCTATTCAGACGAATGGGCCAGATTATGCTGACCTTGCCGATGTTGCTCGCGCCCTTGAGTCCAAGTATGCTTACAATCCCGAAAAGGCTAAGGAAATTATCACGGCCGAGATGGAAGCTATGGGCGCAACCTTGGGCGCCGATGGCAAATGGATGTTCAAAGATCAACCCGTTACGATCATTCATTTGATTCGTAATGATAGCGATCGTACTCGTATTCCGATTGGCGATTATGTTTCTAGCCAGCTTGAACAAGTCGGTTTCACTGTTGACCGTCAATACAAGACTGGTTCCGAGGCATCGCCGCTCTGGATTCAGAGTGAGCCAGCCGATTGCTTGTGGGGTGCATACACTGCGGCGTGGAGTTCTACTGCTATTAGCCGCGATGAAAAGAACATGTTCCAACAGATGTACTTGAGCACCAGCGTTCAGGGTATGCCTGTTTTCCAAGCCAATGTTTCTGATCCTGAATTCCAGAAGCTTGGTGATGATCTGAATAATGGTGTTTTCACCACGTTGGAAGAACGTCGTGAAATGTTTGCCCGCGCTTTGCAGTTGAGCTTGGAAGATTCCTTGCAGGTTTTCCTGATCGACGGCAAGAATTACACTCCATATAAGAGTGGCGTTCAAGCAACTTCTGACTTGGCTGCTGGTATTGAAAGTGCTCAGATTTATCCTTTCACCCTGCGCTTTAAAGGCCAAGAAGGCGGTCAATTAAAGTGGGCTACCCAAAACCTTTTTGCTGATCCGTGGAACCCGATTGCCGGCGGCAACTGGACCTTTGATCAGGGCGCGCTGCGGGCTACTGCCAGTGCCGGTTTCATGAACGATCCTTATACCGGTTTGGTCTGGCCTCTGCGAGCTGAATCGGCAGAAATTACCGTTCTCGATAGCCTGCCTCCCACCAATAAAACTCTGGAATGGGTTACTCTAACCACCGCATCTGAAATTCTTGTGCCTACTGATGCCTGGGCTGATTGGGATGCCGAAACTCAGACCTTTATCCCTGTTGCTGAAGGGACAACTGCTAAGGTCAAATCTGTTGTAACCTACCCGGCCGATTTGTATACAAGCGTTAAATGGCACGATGGCAGCAACTTCAGTGCTGCTGATGTGATTATGGGTTTAATCTTGACCTTTGATCGCGCCAAACCCGAAAGTGCTATTTATGATGAGGCCGCTGTTCCTGTATTTGAGTCTTTCATGTCTTCCTTCAAGGGTGTCAAAATAGTATCCACTGACCCCTTGGTTGTTGAGTATTACACCGATTTAACCCAGCCTGATGCTGAGAATATGGCGATTTCTCTGTGGCCGAACTATGGTTTTGGCGAATCCAAATGGGATGCCATTGCTATTGGTAACTTGGCTGAAGCTGCTGGTGAATTGGCTTATTCCACCGATAAGGCTACTGCGGCACAGGTCGAATGGACCAGCTATGTTGGTGGCCCGAGCTTGGAGATTTTGAAAAAATACCTCGATCAGGCTGCTGCTGAATCTTTCATCCCCTACGCTCCCACTATGGGTCAGTACGTTACACCTGATGAAGCTAAGGCTCGATACGACAACTTGTCCAATTTCTATGCTGATCATAAGCATATGATCGTTGGCACCGGCCCGTATGTCTTGGATGAGGTCTTCCTTACCGAGAAGTCGCTAACTCTGGTGAACTATCCGGATTATCCGGACTTGGCTGATCGCTGGTCTTCTTTTGGAGAACCTAAGCTAGCTGAGGCTGAACTTGATGGTTCTGCTCTCGTTACGATTGGTGAAGAAGCTACCTTTGATGTTTTTGTAAACTTCCAGGGCGAACCTTACCCTTCGGCGGAAATAAAACAGGTTAAGTTCCTGTTTTACAATGCTAAGGGAGAAGTAGCCTTAGTTGGCGATGCAGAACTTGTTGCTGAAGGCCAGTACAAGGTTGTTCTTCCGGCTGATGTTTCTGCCGATCTTGAAGCGGGCTCCAACAAGGTTGAGGTTGCGGTTATCCCCGTACTCGTTAGCGTTCCCGCTTTTGCGAGTATGGAATTTGTAACTGCTCCGTAATTTCTGACCTCGGCGTTTTGTAACTGTAACTGAAAGTCGATAGGGACAAGGGTTAATATCCCTTGTCCCTATCAATCCCTTAGTTTTATGAGGAAAAAGCATGAGTCAGTCATCAGGTTCAGTACCTATAGTTAAATCTTCGTCGAGCACCTTTGCACGCGTCGCGCGTTACACCGTTGTAAGATTGTTAACTCTATTTGTAACTATTGTGATCGGTGTTTATCTGACGATTAATATTGCAAATATGGGTGGTTACGTTGATCAAATCATGCGATCAGAAATCCGTGAAAGTGTTACAGCTCAGGTTATGGCTAATCCTGCTAACAAAAATATGTCCACTGATGTGAGGCGACAACTTATAGAGGATATGATTAGGTTGCAGGAGAAACGTATGGGGTTGGATACTCCTGTTGCGATTCGAAATTTTAGGTATCTGACAAATGCTTTGCAAATGAACTTGGGGCGTGCTATTAATATGTCTAGTGATAGTGGCTCTAGGCAGGTACGTTTAATTATTTTAGAGCGCCTACCTGCTACATTATTGCTTATGGGTTCATCCAACCTGATTCTATTTTTTGTGAGCCTCTTTCTTGCACTTTCACTTTCTAGAAACTATGGCAGTTTTTGGGATAAGCTGGTAGTTGCACTTTCACCAACTTCGGCTGCTCCCCCTTGGTTTTATGGCATCTTTCTTATTTTACTCTTTGCCGCGATATGGAAGGTTTTACCTTTTGGCGGCATGGTATCCGCTCCGCCTCCCGATAATATAATGGAGTATACGCTCAGTCTACTTCAGCATCTTATTTTGCCCGCATCATCCCTGATACTTAGCGCTATTTTTATTAGCGTTTACAACTATCGGACTTTCTTTTTGATTTATTCTAGTGAAGATTATGTAGAGCTAGCAAAAGCTAAGGGGTTGCTTTCTCGGGATATTGAGCGACGTTATGTTTTGCGCCCTACTATGCCAATTATTATTACTAATTTTGCGCTTATGTTGATTGGTTTATGGACGGGAGCTATCATCACTGAAACTGTTTTTTTGTGGCCGGGGCTTGGCCGAACCTTGTATCAGGCAATAGGTTTGTATGACACTCCTGTGATTGTAGGCTCGACCATCATTTATGCTTACTTACTCGCTATCACGGTCTTTTTACTTGATTTTATTTATGCTTTGGTTGACCCCAGAGTAAAAGTCGGCAGTGGGAATTAATAAATTATGAATACGCTCAAAAGAACATTCAAGGATTTGTTACAATACCCGTCTGCCATTGCGGGTTTGGTTGTGATTATTTTGTTAGTGGCCGTGTCCATTTATGTACTGATTACGATACCTTATGATACCGCGATCAAGTTATGGCGCGGGGGCGAGGATGTTTGGTACATGAATCCGAAATTTGCGCCACCTGCCTGGTTCAATAATTTTACTGATCAAAAGTTAACAGAGTCTTTTACGATAAAATCATCTGATAGCGGGGCTACGCGAGAGGTGATACCTGGTGACGACGACACATCCAAAGTCAATATTACTTATACTTTTGATTACGATTTTGATGTTTTTCCCCAAGAGATGTTGCTTTACTTTAGCTCCAATTACGATGCCAAGCAACCTTTTGTTTCTATGAAACTGATTACACCTGATGGCCGCGAACTACGCGTGGCAGATTTTGGCGTGGGAAGGCAGATGACTTATCGCTTCTCTCAAGATGAAAAGTTGAGACGTCGCTTGGGGGATCAAAATCCCGTTGAGGGTTTGTTTGCTAACCCTGAGATTAAAGATAAGCTTGTGCCTGTCAAAGGAACTTACCAGCTTGTTATTACTGGTATCGCATTTGAAAAAGGTTCAGAATTGGATGCTGAGTTTGTATTTCATGGACAGGTATATGGCTGGGCTGGAACAGACCATGCTCGTCGAGATTTAACCTTGCCGCTGTTGTGGGGTGTCCCGGTTGCGCTGGCTTTTGGTTTGATAGCTTCCCTGGGAACTTCTGTGCTGACCATGATAATTGCGGCGATAGGCGCTTGGTATGGTGGCTGGGTGGATGAACTCATCCAGCGTATTACCGAGGTTAACTTGGTTCTTCCTTTCTTGTCGATATTGATTATGGTTGGCACATTTTACTCGCGTAGTATTTGGGTTATTTTGGGGGTGACAATTTTGCTCAGTATTTTCACTGGTTCGATCAAAGGGTATCGGGCGATATTCTTGCAGACCAGAGAGTCCACTTATATTGAAGCTGCTCGGGCTTATGGTGCTTCAAGTACCCGCATAATCTTTGTTTACTTGATCCCGCGCATGATCCCGCTGCTCATTCCTGGTCTGGTTTCTTCTGTGCCTGCGTTCGTTTTTCTGGAGGCATCTCTTGCGTTACTTGGTCTGGGCGACCCCGTTTTGCCCACCTGGGGCAAGATTATCAATGATGCCCAAGCGAATGGCGCGTTGTATAAAGGATATTACTATTGGATTTTGGAGCCAGCAATTTTGCTAATGCTTACTGGCTTGGGTTTTGCAATGTTGGGCTTTGCCCTTGACCGTATCTTCAATCCCCGCTTGCGAGGCATGTAATCTCATGGCTGATAAAAAATTACTCACCATTAAGGATTTGGTTTTGTATTTTCGCACAGCCAGAGGCGCTGTCAAGGCAGTGGACAAAGTTAACTTCGAATTAGGCTTCAAGGAAGCTGTTGTGGTTTTGGGCGAATCGGGTTGCGGCAAGACTTCGCTTGCCAAAGCGTTGCTGCGCCTGTTGCCCCGCAACATCGAATCCTATTCTGGTCAGATTATCCTGGATGGCCAGGATACGATGGCGTTGAGCGATGAAGAATATCGCCAGCAGATTCGTTGGGTGCGCATGTCCCTGGTTCCGCAGGCGGCTATGAACTCTCTCAACCCGGTATTGCGGGTGGGGGATCAGGTTGCCGAGCCGATGATGGTTCATCATGGCGTCAAGAAGGAAGAAGCGCTTGAACAGGCCAAAAAGATGTTCCAACACGTTGGCGTGCCGGTTGATTTCCTGACGCGCTATGCTTTTGAGTTGAGCGGTGGCATGCGCCAGCGCGTGGCGATTGCGATGTCCCTGGTGACCGCCCCAAGCCTGATTGTTCTTGATGAACCGACCTCCGCGCTGGATGTTTTGACCCAGGCCAATATCTTCAATGTTTTGAAGCGTATCAAGAAAGAGCTTGAAATCAGCTTTATCCTGATCACACATGATATCGCCACCTCCAGTGAGCTGGCAGATCGCGTTGCGGTAATGTATGCAGGCCAGATTATCGAGTCCAGCGATGCCATGCGCTTCTTTACCGAACCGTTGCATCCCTATTCACAGATGTTGATGGCCAGTGTCCCGCGTTTGCGTGGCGATAAAGAACCTCATTTCATCACCGGCCAGCCGCCCAGCCTGCTTAACCCGCCGACTGGCTGCCGTTTTGCCGACCGCTGTCCGCATCGTTTTGAGAAGTGCGACCAGGAACCGACCGTTTTTGAAAAGCAGGAACGGCTGGTTAAGTGCTGGTTGTACGAATAGATCGCATACAGGAACTGAGGAGTAATCGCATGGCTTTAAATGTCGACTTGAAAACAGATGCTCCCGCAGCGCAGGCTGGTGATATTCTGCTCTCTGTGGAAGATTTGCATGTCTGGTTTGAATTGAAACGTTGGGGCTTCGGCCACGCAGGCTATGTCCGCGCTGTGGATGGGGTCAACTTTAACTTGAAATATGGCGAATCGACCGCAGTTGTCGGCGAGAGCGGTTGTGGAAAATCCAGTTTGATGAAGACCATCTTGGGAATCAATACCCCAACCAAGGGTGATATTGTCTTCCAGGGGCGCAATTTGAGCAAAATGGATCGCAAAGAGTTGAAATCGTATCGCTCACTGGTTGGTTATGTCCAGCAGGACCCATACGGGGCCTTGGCCCCCTTCATGACCGTGGAGCGCATCCTTGAAGAGCCGCTGATCATCAATGGCGTCAAGAGCAAAGCGGAGCGTCTCGACCGCATCCGCAAGGTGATGGAAGAAGTCAAGATGAGTCCGCCGGATGACTTCCTGCAAAAATTCCCGCATATGTTGAGCGGCGGGCAACAGCAGCGCGTTGTTATTGCCAGGGCCATGATTCTTGAGCCAAAACTTTTGGTTGCTGACGAGCCTGTTTCCATGCTGGACGCTTCGGTGCGCGTTGAAATCCTGAAGTTGTTGCGTAATTTGCAGGAAAAGCACAACCTGGCCGTGATTTACATCACCCATGACCTCTCGACCGTCCGTTATTTCTCTGAGCGCATCTTTGTCATGTACGCCGGCAAACTGGTCGAGCGCAGCCGCATCGAATCTCTGGTGCAGGACCCGCGCCATCCCTATACCCAGGCCTTGCTCGAAGCGACATCCGACCCGGACGCGCGCAATGCGTTGACTTACCGTGAACTGCCCCCCGGTGAGCCGCCGAGCCTTGTCAATCCGCCTGCCGGTTGTCGCTTCCACCCGCGTTGTTCGCAGGCGATCAAGGGAATGTGCGAAGTCCAGGTTCCGCCTGAGTTTGAGCCGGCCCCGGAGCACATGGCGGCTTGCTGGTTGTATAAATAATCGCAGAACATGGCCCGTTTGCGCTATTACCGCTTACTGATTATCGGTTTTTTGCTGGTTTTGGCTGGCGTTGCTGTTCCTTTCCTGACAATAATCAAAGTCATTCCATCGAACCTGTTCGTCCTTTTTGCCTCCTATATGGGCTCAGTGATCGGCGTAGCCTTGGCGTTGATTTGGTCGGCAGGTTTTGTGCGCGATCATCGCGACCGTGATAACTGATAGACCAGGATGATGGGAAACGAAAATCCCATCATCCTTTTTTGTTTGCTGCAAATATCCATGAGGCAGGGAGAGTTATTGTATGAGTGACAGTGGTCAACTTTTGCTTGACGTGCGCAACCTGAAAACTTACTTTTATACCGAAGACGGTGTGGTTAAAGCGGTCGACGGTGTTGATTTCTATGTAAAACCTGGCGAGGTGCTTGGCCTGGTCGGGGAATCTGGTTGCGGCAAAAGTGTCACATCCCTTTCGATCATGCGTTTGATCAGCGCTCCGGGGAAAATTGTCGAGGGCCAGATTTTTTTCGAAGGAAAAGACCTGGTTCAGGCCAGCGAAGATGAAATGATTCAGGTGCGCGGCAACCGCGTTTCCATGATTTTCCAACAGCCGCAGACAGCGCTCAATCCCGTTTTCAAGGTTGGCGATCAGATTGCCGAGGTGCTCAGCATTCACCAGGGGATGAGCAAGGAAGCTGGACTGGCGCGCGCGATTGAGTTGCTGCAAATGGTTGGGATTCCGGAGCCGGAAAGACGCGCGGAAGCGTATCCGCATGAGCTTTCCGGCGGGATGGCCCAGCGTGTCATGATTGCGATGGGCCTGGCTTGCGTGCCGAACCTGCTGATTGCTGACGAGCCGACCACCGCCCTGGATGTCACCATCCAGGCCCAGATTTTGGATTTGATGCGCAACCTGCGCGAGAATATCGGCACGGCGATTATCCTGATCACGCACGACTTGGGCGTTGTTTCTGAAATGTGCGAGCGAGTGGCGGTCATGTACGCTGGCCAGATTGTTGAACAGGCTGACGTTCAGACCATTTTTGCTCGTCCGCTGCACCCTTACACGCAGGGGCTGATTGGCTCCATCCCGGTTTTGGGCAAGCTCAAGGATCGCCTGGAGGTAATTCCCGGCTCCGTGCCCAACCTGGTTAACCTGCCGCCTGGCTGCCGCTTTGCTCCGCGCTGCCGCGCCCGCGAGCAGTACCAGTTGGCTGTTTGTACAGCGCAATCCCCGGAATTGATGCAGGTGGACAGTAATGGCCACAAAGTGCGCTGTTGGCTGTATCAAGACGCCGAGAATCATCGCGCTCCGCTTTCTGTTCATCAAGTTGCCTGAGCGCCCGGAGATTATTGAACCATGACAGAGAAGCTCGAAATGCAGAATGAATCTGGTGACAAGTTGAAATCCAGGGAATTGGTCAAGGTTGAAAATCTGGTTAAGTATTTCCCGGTCAGAGCCGGTTTATTGCAGCGGGTTGTGGCCTATGTGCAGGCCGTGGATAAGGTCTCGTTCACGGTGCGCGAAGGTGAAACCCTTGGCATGGTTGGCGAGTCGGGCTGTGGCAAAACCACCGTGGGCCGTTCCATGTTACGCTTGATTGAACCGACTTCAGGCAACGTCACCTTTGACGGGCAGGATGTCTTGAAATTGCGCGGGGCAGAGTTGAAGCAGATGCGCCGCAATATGCAGATTATCTTCCAGGACCCGTATGCCTCGCTCGATCCGCGTATGCCGATTGGCGAATCGGTGATGGAAGGCCTGAACATCCACAATATCGGCTCGCGCCAGGAGCGTTTCGAGATGATGATCGATACGCTCAAAAAAGTGGGTCTCGAAGATTACCATGCCCGGCGTTACCCGCACGAGTTTTCGGGCGGACAGCGCCAGCGCATTGGCATTGCCCGCGCCCTAGCCCTGCGACCAAAGTTTATCGTTTGCGATGAGCCGGTTTCCGCGCTGGATGTTTCGATCCAGTCGCAGGTGCTCAACATCCTGAAAGATTTGCAGGCGGAGTTTGGCCTGACCTACCTTTTCATTGCCCACAACCTGAGTGTGGTCGAGCATATCTCGAACCGGGTTGCTGTCATGTATTTGGGAAAAATGGTCGAACTGACCGCGCGTGAAGAATTGTTCGCCAATCCGCTGCATCCCTATACCAGGGCCTTGATGTCGGCCATCCCGATCCCGGACCCGACCTTGAAGCGCGAACGCACCATCCTGAAAGGGGATGTGCCCAGTCCGCTTAACCCGCCCAAGGGCTGCCGTTTCCATCCGCGCTGCCCTGTCGCCAAGGATATTTGTTCGCAGGAAGAACCTGTATTCAAGGAAGTTGGTCTTGACCATTGGGTTGCCTGCTGGCTGTATTAATAACCGCGCTTCCCCTCGTTTTCTGCTGAAAGCGGGGGGAAGTTTTGATTTATAATAGTTTTATTCCTAAATTCAGGTGATCAAAATGGCGAATCGGATTTTGATTGTGGATGACCAGCGCGAAGTAAGCCGTTTGCTGCGTTCTGCGTTGGAAACCATTGAGCAGGGACTGGCCGTAAGCGAGGCGCCTTCAGGCGAAGAAGCCTTGCTGGAGGCTTCGCGCGTCTCAGTGGATTTACTGGTGGTGGATTATCGCCTGCCGGGGATGAGCGGCACCGAGTTGATGCAGAAGATGCGCGCGCGCTACCCAAACATGAAGATTATCATCATTTCCGGGGTTTCCGAGCCAAAGACACGCGCGGAAATCGAGAAAGCCGGGGCGGATGCCTTTTTTACCAAGCCCGTTCCCATGGCAGATTTTCTGGATGCGGTCGAGCGCTGCCTGGGACTGGCGCGTACCATCCTGCAAGCCCCCGCTGAACAGGAAAAAGAAGAGCGCAAAGGCCTGGCCGATTACCTGGCCGGCTTGCGCAAGTCGCTTTCGGCTGATGCGGTTTTCCTGCTCGACAGCCTTGGGCATGTCCAGGCCGAAGCGGGCGAGCTGCCCGATACCAATCACCGGGTTTCGCTGATCTCCTCCCTGATGGGGATGCACAATGCGGCCCAAAAAGTTGCCAGTTTGCTGGGCAAAAACAAGTTCCACCTGCATCTGTTCGATTGCGATGACCATGATTTGGTATTTGTCCCGCTCGGACAGGCGCATGTTTTGTGGGTGGTTGGCCATAACCTTGCCGACCTGACTGCCATCTCTGCAACTCTGGATATTCTCAACGCCAGTAAAGCCGAAATCCTTGAAAGCCTATCGCAAATCGGCGTTGCCGAAGTGGTTGAAGAACCGGTTCAGCAGGGCATCCCGGCCTATCTTGAATCGGCCACCATTCCGATTGAGTTTGATGAACTGTTGAGAAAAGCTTCTGAAACCAAGGTGGACGCCAATGCCTTCTGGGATCAGGCCATCGAACAAGGCCCACAATATACCGAGCCGGACAAACTCACCTACGAGCAGGCCGCCCAACTGGGCCTGGCGCCCAAAGACGAAAAGAAAAATTGAATCAAGGTTGCGCTGTTGCGCGCTCTCAAGCCCTGTGATACAATATTGCCCGCTCACTGGGGCGTGGTGCAATGGCAGCACACCGGCCTTTGGAGCCGTGGATCTTGGTTCGAATCCAGGCGCCCCAGCCATGACTGAAATGCAGAATGCAGAATGTGGAATGAAAAATTCTGCATTCTGCATTCTGCATTCTGCATTCTAGACGATTACTAACACCGGAGTTCCCATGACCAGAATAACCCCCGTCATCCTGGCAGCCGGCCAGGGCACACGCATGAAATCAAAATTGCCCAAAATGCTGCACAAAATCTGCGGTCAGCCGATGGTTTTCTATGCCCTGGATGCCGCCCGCGCGGCCAGCACCGAGACCCCGGTCATGGTAATCGGTCACGGCGCGGATGCAGTCCAGACGGCGGTCGGGGATGCGGCGCGCTTTGTTGTCCAGGCCGAGCAGCTCGGCACCGGACATGCCGTCATGCAGGCCGAAAGCCTGCTCAGCGGTCAGACCGACCTGGTGCTCGTCACCTACGGCGATATGCCGCTGTTGCGCGCTGAAACTGTCCAGAAACTGGTGTCTGCCCAGCAGGCCAACCCCGGCCCGCTAACCCTGCTGACCGTCATCGCTGAAGACCCGCGCGGGTTTGGGCGGATTGTCCGTAAGGCGGATGGTACCGTTGCCGCGATTGTGGAGGAGGCCCAGGCCGATTCTGCCCAGTTGGCGATCAAGGAACTCAACGTGGGCGCATATTGTTTCCGCTCCGAGTGGCTGTGGGCGGCGCTGAAACGGATTCCGCTTTCGCCCAAGGGTGAGTATTACCTGACCGATACCGTTGCCCTGGCGGTCGAGCAAAACCTGCCGGTACAGGCCATCGTGATGGACGATATGGTCGAGACGATTGGCGTCAACAGCCGCATCCACCTGGCGGAGGCCGAAGCCGCCATGCGCAAACGCATCAATAACGGCCACATGCTCAACGGCGTGACCATGATCCAGCCTGAGACAACCTACATCGAAGCGGGAGTCAGGATCGGGCGTGATACGATCCTGTGGCCGAATACCTACTTGCACGGCAAAACATCCATCGGCGAAGATTGCGCCATCGGACCGAATACCATCATCCGCAATACCACGATTGGCGACCGCTGCAAGGTGCTGATGGCCGACCTGGACGGCGCGCTGCTCGAAAACGATGTCGATATGGGGCCGTTTGCGCGGCTGAGAAAGGGCGCGCATTTGGGCAATCACGTTCATATGGGCAATTTTGGCGAGGTCAAGGATTCGCACCTGGCCGAAGGCGTCAAAATGGGCCATTTTTCGTATATCGGCAATGCTGAAATTGGCGCAAATACCAATATTGGCGCCGGCACGATTACCTGTAATTATGATGGGGCGAAAAAACACCCGACCACGATTGGCGAGGATGTTTTTATTGGTTCGGATACGATGCTGGTGGCTCCGCTTGAAATTGGCGCGCGCTCACGCACCGGCGCCGGGGCGGTGGTGACGAAGAACGTGCCTGAAGATACGCTGGTAGTTGGGGTGCCGGCGCGGGCGATTAAGAATTTAGCAAAAAAGTAGCAAAAAGTTGCGAAGCAAAAAAGTGGACAAGGGAATAAGGCCAAAAGGCAACTTGTTACTTTCACTCATTAACTTGACTTTAGAGTTCGTTTTTACGAGTCTGGCAAAGCAGGAATCTTGGCTCAATGGGCGCTTAAAAACCAAAATCTGGACACGGATTACGCGGATTGGACGGACTGCCCTACGGGCGCGCGG
>JAEWVF010000030.1 GCA_023459215.1 Chloroflexota bacterium | reverse complement strand
TTAAAGAAAAACAGGACTCATCATAAGGATGAGTCCTGCCAAATGCTATCAGACCCGCTGGGGATTAGAAACCCCCGGCTAATCCTGCCAAGCCGCCTGAAGACGGCTTGCAAAGTCAGGCCAATTTTTCTAACAATTCTTCGAGCGGCAGGTCAGACATTTCCTTGAGCCTGAGGCTGGCCGGGGGAAATGGCAGGGATTGGGTAACGGGATTGGGGATGGCGACCACATGCATCCCGGCGCGGTTGGCCGCCAGCACGCCGTTGGGGGAATCTTCGAAAACGAGGGATTGGGACGCTTCCACCCCGAGCCTGTTTTTGGCGGCGAGGAAGAGTTCCGGCTCAGGCTTGGTGCGGGCGACATCCTCGCGGCATTGGACCGTTTCGAAGTGTTCGAACAGTCCCAGGCGTTGCAGGTGGCTGTCGACCCAGCTGTGCGGCGAACTGGAGGCAACCGCCAGGCGCAGGCCGAGGCGTCGGGCCGTTTCGATGGTCTCCAGCACGCCGGGGCGAGGTTTGGCGGCGAGAATCGTCCGCATGGATTCGGCCTGGACGCGCGCTTCCAGGCCAAAATCGGCGAGCGAACGGCCGGTCAACGCTTCGAGGTGGCTGACCGGGTGAAAATCGGAAGCGGCTGACCCGCCGACGATCTGTCCCCAATCTTCAAGAGTCAGGGTCTGGTTGAAATCGGCATATACGTTTTGCCAGGCCAGGTATTCGGGGGTTTCGGTGTCGAGCACCAGGCCATCAAAGTCAAAGAGCAGGGCTTTTATCATGGGCGCGATTGTACCAAAGAAAAAGTCCGCACCAAGTGGCGCGGACTTGAAGGAACAGGGGATTTTTTAGAACAGCGCCAGAACTGCGCGGCTGGCCCAATCGAAAAGCGGGGCCGGGAACAGGCTGACGATGACGGTCAGGATCGCCATTGCGGCAATAGTGAGATCGAGCCAGCGCTCGCGGGTAACGACCGGTTCGCCGTCCTGCATGTACATTTTCACGACAACCCGCAGGTAGTAAAAGGCCGAGAGCATCGAAGTCAGCACGCCAACGACCGCCAGCGGGTAAAAGCCGCCAGCGATAACGGCCCGGAACAGGTAAATCTTGCCGACCAGGCCAAGGGTCGGCGGCAGGCCAATCAGCGAGAGCATGAAAACGGTCATGGCGGTGGCCAGGAGCGGCTGGCGGCGTCCCAGCCCGGCGTAATCGTCGATTTTCAGGCCGCTGCCGTCGGCTTTTTCGAGGGCGATGACCACGCCCCAGGCGCCGAAGGAGGTCAGGGTGTAGGCGGCCAGGTAAAAGAGCGCAGCAGCGACCGAGAGTTCGCGCACGTCGGGGTTGGCATACGGGACAAAAGCCATCAGGATGTAGCCCGCCTGGGCAATGCTGGAATAGGCCAGCATGCGTTTGATGTCGGTCTGGGCGATGGCGACAAAGTTACCGACCAGCATCGAAAGCGCCGAAAGGACGACCAGCACCTGGGTTAGGTCGGCAGCCAGGGCGGGCAGGCCGAGGGCGAAGATGCGCAACAGGGCGGCGAAACCGGCGATTTTTGCCCCGGCGGCCATGAAAGCCGTCACCGGGGTGGGCGCGCCCTGGTAAACGTCCGGCGTCCACATGTGGAAGGGGACGGCTGCCACTTTGAAGCCAAAGCCGACCAGAATCAGGCCAGCCCCGGCCAGGAGCAGCGGCAGGTTGGCGGCTCCCGTCGAAACGGCGGACAGGATTTGGCTGAGAGCGGTCGAACCGGTTGCGCCGAAGACCAGGGCAATGCCGTAGACCACAAATCCGCTGGCGAAAGCGCCGAGCAGGAAGTACTTGAGGCCCGCTTCTTCCGAATCTGTTTTGGGATAGGCAATCGCGGCCATAACGTAGAGCGGGATGGAGAGCAGTTCAAGGGCGATGAAGGTCACAATCAGATCGGAGGCCTGAGCCATCAGCATCATGCCGACCACCGAGAAGAGCAGCAGGGCGTAGTATTCGCCGCGCTCGATGTCTATGCGCTTGAGGTAACTGTAGGCAACCCCGATTCCGAGCAGGCCGCTCAGGGCCAACAGGCTGGTCAGGAAGGTCGAGAAACCGTCGAGCATGACCATGCCGCCAAAACCGACCGCTTCGCGCCCGAACTGGCTCAGGCTGACGCCCAGGGTGAGCAACAGGCCAAGGGCGGCCAGCAGGACCGTCAGGCCTTTGCGCTCGCGCGGGATGAATAAATCCGCCAGCAGAAGCAGGGAGGCCCAGGCCGCCAGGACGAGAACCGGGAGAATTACGTAAAAATCAAGTTGGGTCATAAACGCTCCGTCAGCCCGGCGATACGCATCGCGCAGCCGCCAGGCAGAGGCCTAGGGCATCGCCGCCGAGAGCAGGGCGACCAGTTGGTCGACGCTGGGGGCTAAAAGGTCAAAGAAGGGCTTGGGATACAGGCCAATCCAGAAAATGAGCACCAGCAGGGGCAACAGGGTGGTGATTTCGCGCCAGTTCAGGTCGCGCAGTTGGTGATGCTTGGTAATTTCTCCTGCCGGGCCGAGGAACATCTTCTGGAACATGTAGAGCATGTAGATGGCGGCCAGGATAACGCCAACCGCCGAAAGGGCTGCGAACCAGACCGAGCCGTAGACTCCGCTGCCAGCGCCCCAGGCCCCGAGCAGGATGGTGAACTCGCCGACGAAACCGTTCAGGCCGGGCAGGCCCATCGAGGAGAGCGCCACAATCAAGGTCAGGGTGCCGAAGACGGGGGTAATCTTCCACAGACCGCCATAGACCGAAAGGTCGCGGGTGTGGGTCTGTTCGTAAATCATGCCGACCAGGAGGAACAACGCGCCGGTGCTCAGGCCGTGGTTAATCATTTGTAAAATTGCGCCCTGAATGCCAATCGAGTTCATGGCGAACAGGCCGA
>JAEWVF010000029.1 GCA_023459215.1 Chloroflexota bacterium | reverse complement strand
ACCCCATCCCAACCGAGGGATTGAAACACCAGCGAACGCGGCATAACCCGTACCGCCCACCGGTCTGAAACCACCCCATCCCAACCGAGGGATTGAAACACGCCCTCAGTCATTTGCTTGTAACCTCGCACCCGTGTCTGAAACCACCCCATCCCAACCGAGGGATTGAAACTCCGTTTGGAGCCACCTGCCGAGCAACTACGCCATGTCTGAAACCACCGCATCCCAACCGAGGGATTGATGCTGGCAAACACCAATTGGCATCTGGGGGCGATAAGCCAAGATGCATCATCATCCAACAAAGGTGGGTAAACAAACTTAAGCAAAAATGCTCACATCTTCGTTGCATCGAGTATTGATTATTCATAAGGTGTCCGTTGTTATATATCACTTACCTGTCATCTCGGCAGATTTCCTGGCAGAAGCCATCTCGCGGATCAGCTTGAGGGTGGCTAGGCAATCGCCAACGGCGGTGTGCCCACCGTTCAACTTCTGCCAGCGGAACGACCCCCAATGGTCAGACCACTCCCCATAGTACCTGGCGTAGGCCTGCATGGCGCAAACCCACTCAGCCGCGATCTCAGCCAAGCCATATCGCTGGCAGGTGGAGCGCAGCAAGCTGCGGTCATACTCCGCGTTGTAGACAATCACCGTCCTGCCTTGCAGGAGCACCGATAATCGCCCGTGGATATCGGCAAAGCTGGGAGTGCCAGCCACCCGGCCACGGTCGATCCCATGAATGCGGGTCGCCTCTGCCGGGATTTCCCGGCCAGGATCAAGCAGCGTATCGAACAGCACCCTGCCCTCCAGGTCGATCACCGCCAGGGCAACCGGTTCGTCCTGATCCACATCCAGGCCGGTGGTTTCCGTATCGAGAATCAGCGCGTTCTCGCCCAAGGCAAGCCAGTCCCGAGCCTGCTGAATGGCGTTATCCCGGCTCTCCCGAATGGACAGATCAAGCTCCCGCCGGGCTTCCTCTTCCAAAGCATCCCGATACTCCCGCATCTTCCGCAATCCCTCGCGGTGGCACTTCTTGCAGCAATCTTTGGAAACCAGATACTGCTTCAAGGGCACGCTCTCAAGACAAATCCCGCAGCGCGGATGATTTTTCTCCCAGCGCGCAAGGCGTTCGGCTTGCCGGTCCGCTGCGCTGATCGACACGGCCTCGGCCAAATCATACAATTCGGTTGTCAGAAAACCCACCACAGCCAAACACTCGCCGCCAGGTTTCAAGTCACGTTGGCGCAGCTGCCTGCGCGTCAACAGGTGTTCTGGCGCCTGGCCAGGTTCGTACCAGGGCATCCCGGGACAAGCCGATTGCGGCTTGCCGCGCCAGGTTTTGCCGCAGACCCGGCAGCGATAGCCATGGGGGCAGGCTTCAAGATTGTGATTCAAATCTTGTTTCATGGCAGGTTTCATCGCCTTTCCTGGCAGCGATCACACCCCAACGGATACCGGGGCGTGATCGCTGCCAAAAACATTACTCCACCAGCCCGGCCACGGCCTCTTGCAAATCTTTTTCGCCGGGGGTTACATACAGCCGGGTGGTGTCGAGGCTCTCGTGACCGAGCAGGGCGGCCACCTTCTCCAGCGAGACGCCGTTATCGAGCAGCGACTTGGCGAAGGTGTGGCGCAGGGTGTGCGGAGTGACCTCCTGCAGCCCGGCCAGGTCGGCAACACGGGCCACGCCCAACTGCACTGAGCGCACCTGCATCGGTTCACCGCGCTGGCCGATGAAGAGCATCTCGCTGCCCACTTCCGGGCGGACCGAGAGCCACTCTTCGAGCAGCCGGCGGGCTTCGCTGTTGATCGGCACCTGGCGCTGCTTGCCGCCCTTGCCCGCCCGCACCGTCAGGACGGCTTTGCGCTCCGAGAGCAACAGATCGGCGAGGCGCAGGTTGGCTGCTTCGGACACGCGCAAACCGGTGTGCAGAAGCAGGGTGATCACCGCGGCATCGCGCAGGCGCAGCAGCCACAGGCGCGGATAGCGCAGCTTGGCCTTCTGCAGATCATCGCGCATGGCCAGGGTGAAGGCGCTGCGCTGCTTCTTGTCCAGCCACTTGGGCGCCAGCGGCACCGTCTCGACACTGCGAATGTGGATGGCCGGATTGACGCTCAGAACCCCGGCTTGGACGGCCCAACTGCCGAAGGCGGCGATGGCGGCCAACTTGCGGTTCACGGTCTGGGCGGCGGCGCCATTCTTCAGCAGCAGCGCGCGATATTCGCGCACATCCACAGGCCCAAGGGTGGCAAGATCGCGTTCCAGCCAGCGGGCGAACACGTTAAGATCGGTGATGTATCCGCGCACGGTGGCGGGCGAACGATCCTGTTGGGTCAGGTAATCCTGGAATTGTTGTAAGAGTTGCATGGGTTTTTCTCCTTGTTGTTACCAGAATTCGGGGGAGCCGAGGTTGAGTTCGGAGCTGTAGGCGAACAACGCCCGCAGCACCCAGGCCAGGGCTCGTTCGGTCTGGGTGATTTCATCACGGCTGGGCAGCAGGGTTTCCCCTTCGGGCAGCAGGATTTGCGGATCGCGAACCCTGACCGCAACCCGGAAGGTTTGCGAATCGAGCGTGTTCCAATCCGGGGTGGCAGAGACAGCGCTCAAGGGGCCGGAAGACTGCCAGCCGTGCAGGCCGAGGAAGGCGTCAATCACAGTTTGCATGCGGTGCAGGATGGTGGTCGGGTTCCAGCGCAGGCTGTTGCGGCCCTTGTTGAGGGCCACGTGCAGGCGTTGGTCGATGCCGTGCAAACGCAGGTAATGGTTGAGCAGGTAGAGCGATGCATACGGCACGGCCGCCTGGACCAGGGGCGGCAAGGCCGGATCGTGCGAAGCGGCGTAGATCAGGCGCATGGTGTACAGGAATTCGGGATCGGGCCGGGAGTACTCACCCAGGCACTTCCCGGTGTTCTCGATGAAATCCTGCCAGAGGGCAGCCATCACCAGGCGATCTTCGCGGGCCGTGCGCTGGATGAGTTCCTCGGGCGCTTTGTTAATAGACAGCGCATTGGCCTGTTGGGCCTGGGCCAAGTCGCTCCAGCGCTGCGGGTGGTTGGCATGCCAGTCCGGGTTTCCCAGGAACTCGGCCAGGGACATCGCCCGCAGGTTGAAGTTGAGCGGCTTTCCCGCTTCCTGGGCGTTCATCTGGGCTGCGCGCGCCCAGGTGATCAGGGTCTTTTCCCGGGCGGTTTTGTTGGGAACCTGGAACAGGATCTGAACACTGCGTTCGAAACGTCCGCTCTCGCGGCTTTCGAAGAAGGCCCGTTTGCGGCTGAGGCTGGCCAGCACCCGGCGCAGGGTTTCGCTGCTGGCCGCCTGCTCGATTTCAAAGAGCAGGGTTTTCCTGCCTGGCAGGTTGACCTGGTGGTCCGGGCGCAGGATTTCCCCGTTGGCATACGAGATCGTACGATCTGTGACCACCTGTACCCCGGCGCGCCGGGCCGCCAGGTGGATATCCACCATCGCCAGGGCGTGGGCGATGGCGGTTTCGTCAGTCAGGCCGCTGGTATGCGCATTGGCGTGGCCGAGTTGGCGCAGGAGCGCGGCCCCGCTTTCGCCGAGCAGGAAGACCATGGGTACGCCGCCCTTGCGGCCCATGCGCTGGATTTTCTGCCTGGCGCGGGTCAGGATGGGCGGATGTTGGCCGGATAAGTTTTCCAGCTTTTCGAGCAGGCGGCGCAGTTTCATGCGCTCATAGGCGCTGACTTCGCGCAAGTGTTCCATGTCTGCGACGCCGGTGATGGCGAACGTTTCAAGGAGTTCCTGCCAGGGGTTGCCGGACAGGTCACGGCGGAGCTGATCCAGCAGGGTTTGGGTCTGGTTTTTGGTGAGCTTATCGTTCATGGGTTCTCCGGTTGTGTGTTATTGAATAGGCGTTCTTGGGAGGCCGACTCTCTATCAATAACAGCATTCGATAACAGCCATCCATCACGCCTGCTCGTTTCCGGCCTGACCCTGCAACTGCAGGTGCTGTTTGGCGATGATCCGGTTCTGCTCGGCCACCAGGGTTTGCAGGCGACCGATTTCCTGCTCGGCGTATGCCGTTTTCCGGGCATGGGTCTCCTGCAGGCTGGCCAGATTCTGTTCGGCGGCATCGGCGCGGGCGGAGAGTTCCTCAACGATTTTGCGCAGGTAGGTCAGTTCAATCACCATCGGGCCGCTACGATACAGTTCCACCGTGTGGCGCAAATCGCCCAACTCGAATTCGAGTGCAGCCAGTTGCGCTCGTTCACGATCCAGTTCCTGCTGCCTGGTGCGTTCCCAGGCCACCCGGATGAGGCTGGCCGGATCTGAACCACCACCCGCCACCACCGCATCTTGTGCGGCGGCGACGCCAGGCAGATCGGGCGGCAGGCCGCGCAGGAAGTCGAGCAGAATCTGGCGTTTCAGTTTGGTTTCGTCGGTGAAGAAGGGCATGTTGGTATCTCCTGTTTGATGTTGCCTGGCAGTCTAGTAATGGTAATCATCGGGCATTATCCGGCGGCCATCTTCGCCGGCCAGGTGGATGACATACCCGTGGCTGACAAAGCGGTTGTCTTCGATGCGGCTGCGCAAATAACCGGAAAGCTCATCGAGAGAACTGTGGTTGGATGCGATAATGGTTAGGGACTGCTGCCGAACAGCGCATTGATAACGGGCATCCAGCAGTTGGAAAATGCGCTCCTGCGCCCAATCGGTTTTCCCGACTTTATCGAGTTCATCGATGGCCAATACATCCAGGGATGTCCACCACTCCATACGCCGGATCAGCTCGGTCATTTTGTTTTCCCTCTCATCGTAGGCTGCGCGGATATCATCGAGCACTGTGGCCAGGTTTGCATAGGCGGCGCGTTTCCCGGCCCGCAAAGCGGTGGCTGCCACAATTTTCAGGAGTAGGCTTTTGCCCTGTCCGTAGCCACCGTGTAGGAACACCAGCCCGTGACCAGACTCGAACGCCTTTCGGGTGACATTGCGAGCGCGATCAGCCTGGTTAATGCCTTCGATCACCAGTTCCCAGGACAGATTGCCTGCTTCATCTGCTGTCAAACCAAAACGAGGATCAATTGTGCCCTGCTGCAAAGAATTTTTCAGGTTTTTAGCGTAGGCAGTGGGACAACGATTGATTTTTCCAAACTGCGGATGTCCCAATGGCACGTCATACCGGAAATAGCCCGTCCCTTTGCAGTACGGGCAATCCATGTCGCAATCGCCCGATGGCGGAGGAGGTGTAGGGCGAGGCTGATGTGTCATCTTCGCACCAGCCAGGTTTTGGGTAATGCGGGTAATGGATTGCATATGGGTTATTCCTTTCTTCTTGCCAGACGTTGCCTGAGCGTGTGGCTAACGGTTTGTTTGATCTGATCGCGCTGGGCCTCTGTCTCAGGAGACAAAGGTGGATGCATCGGTTTTGAGCTTGCTCGGTTCTGTTTTTTGCGTTGGGGTGGGATCTGCCCGGCAGCAGCCCATTCGGTCAACCAACACAGGTTTGTAGGGCTGATCTGGCGAGCATCCGCCTCAGCTGCAAATGGACGCAACTGGGCAACTGCAGCATCGAGTGAGTCGGCACGCTCCAGATATCGCGACAGGATTTTGCAGGCATCACTGAATCGGTCCGTTCGCGGCATTGCGATCTGTCCTGTTCGCACAAGCAAATAGAGTTGCTCTACCAAACCATTCGATGATTCTCCTTGCGCAGGCGGAGTTGGAGTCTGGCTGTTGGTAGTCTTTGTTAATGGACTCGGATAAATTTCCGAAATGGATTTCGGATTATTCTGAAATGGATTTCGGAAATTTCCGAAATGGATTTCAGATGTTTCTGGCGAATGGTCACCTAACCGGTCTGAGCCCTGTGCAGAACGCCTTAACTCATCATGGAACCGTTGGAGGAATACATCCAGATCGAGGCGCAGATGTACGGTTGGTACTCCGGAAAATTTATAGAGTGCCCGAACTATCAATCCGCGTTCGGCCAGTTTGCGAATGGCGTAGTCCGCCTGATTGGGCGTGAATCGGATGCGCTCCCACCACTCGTTGCGCTGAACCGCAATCCAAAGGTAGCCATCCCGTTCGATACGCAATTTCGTCTGACCGGATTTATTGGGCAGATGCCAATACACCAATTCGCTTAGCAGGATGCCGGGCATAACATCTCCAGCCATGTCGATGTAAATTCGTTTGACATCCAGCACATCGCGGGATGACCGCTCCCAGGCTAAAAAAGTGGCAAAGGATTGATCATCTGGGTGCATATCGCACCTCGTAAAAAACTGGCCAGGAGGGCCTGTGGCGGCACATTTTTGACAGGCATATCAGTGATCGTTTTTGGCAGATTGGCTGGCTCACAGGCCATCCTGTCGACGCTGGGTTTGCGTCCATATTTGCGGCAACTTTGCGGCAAATATGCGGCAAATATGCGGCAAATATGCGGCCATGTTTGCGGCATATTTGCGTCTGCCGCAAATACGATTTTCACCCTTCCAAACTTCAAGCCACATTCGGTGGAAAAGCTCATTTTTGACATCAAGGAGTCTCTCCTCTCAGCCCCTGAACTGTCATTTCCGGGACAGTTTCCAGTACCCAGCGACCTTCCCGATAGGCGGTCAGGGCGTGTTCCAAAAGACAGGTTACAACCTGCCCGAGGGGGAGATGAATAACTCTCGGGGCCGCTCTTTCGGCCTCCAATTCTGGAATAGCACGGATCGCGCGGAGCTGTTCATCGGGAAGGCGGTAGGGTGCAGTTATCGGCTTTGACTTTTTGGGTTTCGACTTTCGCGCAGGAATGGGTTTCTTCTGATCACCCCATCCCGGATATGCGGTCAGGTAGGCGTGAGTCTTGTTACCAACCAAAGGTATCTTTAGTCGTCTCGCGCCATACTCGGCCAATGAATAACGCAGCAATTCACGAGCTACAGCATCCACGCCACCAACCATGCCAAACTGCTCACGGTAGTAGGCGGCCAGGTCACAAATGGCCTCGCGAATTTCCTGTGGCACGCCCACAAACGTAACTGGGCGGTGCATCTGTTCCCAGCCACGTTTGCGCCGATGGGCAGGCTGGCGACCTGGGCGTTTGGGCTCAACTGGCATCGCCGTGGATGTACCCGGGATATGGTGGACATGCTCCTGCGGAGCAGGGGGCAGGTTATTGAGGAATTTTTGACGGTGATTTGTCATTGGGTAGCGCTCCGAATTTTCTTTGCAAGCTGCAAATAGGCCTGTGCTGCGGCGTTATCTGATGCGAATTCAAACAGGGTTCTGGTGAAAGCTGCACACTCCTTTACGGCTGCCCGATCCGGGATACCCTGCAGCAGCAAATTGCCAAACGCATCGCGCATCTCATCCAGGGCTGCGCGATGTTCGCGGGGCATGACATTACTCCCGTCTGCTCGAACCATCGTGGGCAAAACCCCAAATACAAGGCCTTGCCAGGCATATTGCGTATTCAGGGTACGTGCAAGCCTGAGCATTGAGCTCACCCCGCTGACGCTGAGCCCCTCAGCCTGGGTAGGGATGATGAGTAAGTCCGCGGCCCAGATCGCGCGTTCCTGGATACCAGACGCAGATGGATTGGTGTCGATAATGATGTAGTGCAGGTCATGGCGTAGGAAGCGCTGGAGCACCTGGCGTACCCAGTCGATGCCCCGGCCGGAAGCGTTGATCTGGGCCTGGGCCCCGGACAACCCGGCGCTGGCGGGCAAAAGCGACAGGCGTTCTCGTACCGGAACAACCAGGTTTTGTATCAGACTGGTTTCTGCCTGTCCAAGGCCAAGTGTGAGCAGGTAGGATGCGGCATCTGAACATTGCGCGCCAAACAGTATGGTGAGATTTGCCTGCGGATCAAAATCGATCAACAGAACATTTTTCCCCAGGTTAGCCAAAGCCTGACCGAGATGGGCAGCTGTGGTGGTTTTACCCACTCCGCCCTTATGGTTTGAAATGGTAATGATAGTGGTCATGGTTGAATTTCCTCACAGATGAAGTTGGCATTAACCCAGCCGGCCAATGGATTGCTAATCTCGAGCCAATCGTCATCGCGTTGACCGGTGGGAGAGATAGATACAGCTTCGGACAGGATGCCTACGACAGATGCCTCGTGCCCAGGACGGATTCGTACATTCAGGTGCCCATCGGCAATTCCAGTGCATACATACAGGCCAGGCGTAGGAGTGGATAGATTTTTAGCAACAGTCACTGGAGATGGGGGTAATGTGGAGATTTCCTGTATGGTGGGGATGGGGGTGGGTAAAACGAGTTCAACTGAGTTGAGCAAATCGACCCCGTGATACTGCAGCGCGAACCCGCCCGCAATTGCCGCGCCAATGGCTGTAAATAAAATCAGGGCGATCAGATTATTTTTGTTCATGAGAGACCTTTCTCAACGTGGTTTTTCCGTTATTATCAGGAGTGAATGTGATACCAGGAATAATGGCCAGGGCGGCCGCCCGCCCGTGGATGAAGCCATTCGTGACCATTACATCGGCCTGCCGGTTGAACGCCGCCAGTGCCTGGAGTAGGAGATACGCTGCCTCGTGATGGCGTAGGGGGCGCGCATCTCCTGCGGGCTGGCGGGCCTGGATGGCGTCGGCGTTCAGCCGTTGTGGGCATTCCGGCAGGCCTAGTGAAAATCCGGCGATTCCGAATGGTGCCCGTTGTGATTGAGCGTTGGTACTGGGTCCGCCGGGCGGGCAATCCGTTGAACCTGCTGGCGCAGGCTGTCCAGCCGGTTGACCCCGTCATTGTGGTTGTCGTTGCTTACCGGGGCTGACAAGCCGTGAATACCGGTCTGATCCCGTAGGGCCAGGCGAGTGTCGCGCTCGATGCGATCCTGAGACTTTTTGATTTCAGCCAGGACCAGCGACTTATCGAGCATTTCTTGTCGGGCCAGGACATAAGCCTCGGCATACGCCAGGTCACGCTCGATCTTTGTGATTTCGGCCATTTTTTCCTGGAATTCATTTTCTGCCCGGCGAGCGTCGCGGCGATGCTTGGTCTGTGGGCTGGTCATGTGGTAAATGAAACCGGCGACCGCGTTAGCGACGACAATTAGCGGGACGACCAATACGGCAATGTTGCCGATCATCTCGGTCAGCGGCCCATCTGCCTGGCCGTGCATGAGGCTGTCTGCGAGAGATGTCAGGATTACGCCGGTCAGGTCAAAGACGAAGAAAAACATCGCCACCCAATCCTGGTACTTGGTACTGGAGCCAAAAATCCAGACCAGGGACCAGGCGATTGCGCCGATATCCAGACCCCACAGTCCGACCAGGGCCAGCAGCTCATAGCCTTCCGGAACAGAGGTGGTTAGGAAGTCATAGCTCCGCCAGCCGGTATAGATCAGCAGGACGGCATCCAAAATCAGGACGATTACATCGCCCAGGGACAACCCGCCGTGATCGGTTTGGACATCGCGGCCAAGCAAGGTGTCAATCATGTTATTGCTGTGAGTTGTTTCGCTCATGGTTACCTCGTAGTTTTGAATAGAGTTGTGGCAGCCAAGAGAAAGCTGGGCGTGCCGGGTGCAGGTGCTTAGCCTCTCGCAAGAGGCGCAGTCGGATGGTTGTGTAGAGCATCAGACTGGTGAACAGAGCAGGGGGCAGAACCCGAAAGAACAGATCAGTATGTTGCCAGTTGTTTTGCAGCCAGGGGATGCCCGCCAGTACGGTTACAAACATGGTTGCGCCGCTGATTACCAATGCTCCCCAGATGTGCAGTGGCTGGAGTTGGATGACAACACCGACCCATGCCACCATTAGGAAGATGATCACAAATTGCAATGCCATTACCGCGCCAGCGGGGGAGTGCGACCGATACAGGATCTCGACTGCCTCGATGGCTACTGCCATTCCTACCAGCCAGACCAGGATCGCTGCCATTCGTATCAACCAGGGGATCGCATACAACAGGGCAGCCAACATTCCCAGAATCAAGATCGCTAGGAACTGGACAATCAGTTTCAAGGCCTTTTGAGTGGTTAAGAGCAATTTTTGCAGGGTAGTGACGGTCATGGTCAGGTCTGGTAGAATGCAAATAGCGGCACGCGAGCGTCAACAACGTCCGAGTGTTCTGCGGGTAACGAGCGTCCGGGCTGCCAGGCTGTAGGGTGCTCGTTTTCGATATTAAGATGTTGGTGATTTGAACTATCGTTACATATTTATATCTCCTATAGTATTTCGCAATAGATTGTATACAAAAGGATTACATTTGTATGCATTATACTTGCCTGTCAATTTTTGTCAACAACAAAAAACTCTACATAATACGCTTGTAATCAAAAAGCGTGCGACAATCGTATACAAATGTTCAACATATGGTTACTAGAAAAACTAAAGGAAAAGGGTTGGTCCCAAGCTGACCTAGCCCGCCGTTCTGGCTTAACTAGAGGGGCTGTTTCAAATTATGTAAATGGCCGTGTGCCGGATGATCAAGCCTTGCGAAAAATTGCAAAAGCATTTAATATGCCCCCCGAGAATGTTTTCCGTGCTGCCGGCCTACTACCTAAAACGTCAAATGATCCGTGGGCAGATGAGTTACTTCATAAAATAAACCAGTTAAATCCTTCAGGGAAAAAAATGATTGAAAAATTTCTACAGGTATTGCTGGATGAACAGGATGACAAAAAATAAGGTAATATCTGATTTCTGATTGCAGAATGGTCACATCCTACGGTTAGGGTTTAGGTTGCACCTGTGCGATGCCTGTGCAACACATAAAAAATATTGACGATATTGAACATAAATGGCACAATTAAGGCAACAAATTTGCGCTATTTGTTCAAAAAACAACTAAAAAGCTGGGTTGCGTTTGTTTCGGACTGACTCTGGATCAGTTAGTAGTGGTTCGAATCCATTGCCCCCAGCACCCAAAAACATCCCATTTTCGGGATGTTTTTGTTTTCCTAGCGCCAAAACATCCATCACCATCTGACTCCAGCCAAACAACGGGATTGAGTTTATGGTATTATCTAACCGCCTCAGGTCGGTCGGACGGTCGCGGCCCGCGATGCGTGGTCGAGGAAAGTCCGCACTCCACAGAGCACGGCGTCGGATAATACCCGGGGCGGGGCGATCCCTCATCTTTGGGGGGCCAACCTGCCGGACAGGGCCACAGAAAACAGGTAGCCTTCGCAAGAGGGTGATAGTGAAAAGGTGGTGTAAGAGACCACCGGTGTCCGTAGTAATACGGGCGGCCTGGTAACCCCCGCCGGGAGCAAGGTCAAGCAGGGACGAAGTGGTCCGCGGACCATCGGGAAATGTGCTCGTTTCCTCATGTGCTTCCTGTTCAGGAAGCCAGTCCCGGGTAGACTGCTTGAGCGGCGCGGCGACGCGCTTGCCAGATAGATGACCGTCCAGGCGCGGGGCTTG
>JAEWVF010000028.1 GCA_023459215.1 Chloroflexota bacterium | reverse complement strand
TGGTTCCCGATAAGACCGGCAAAAAACGTCGCAAATGGTTGGCTTTTATCGTTATTTTGCTCGATTGGTCCGCTGACAAAGTCTTCGATGAATATCGTCGCCGCTTTGGCATCGAATGCAGCTATCGCATCCTGCGTCGCTTGCGCGCCACAACCACCTCGCGTAACCCAGCCTTACGATTTTTCTTGTTGAGTCTGGGATTGATTTTGACCAATGTTTGGGTCTTCCTACGCTGGGAATTCGCTCGCTTGCAATCCACTGGCCCTCGCCGAGCCAATGAAACACTCTTCCGACTGCACCGCTTCTCCAGGCTCTTAATTCGTTCCATCGAAAAGATTTACGGCACAATTTCTGCTATTCCTACAGCCTATTCACCTCAATCTGTGATTTACTGAAATTGGTTTGGCTATCGGTGTTGCTGTTGTGGTAATGAGTGAAAACCGGAAAGAATAATCTGGCTTCCCCTTGAATTGCCCTTTGAAATTCGATATTATTGTCTCATCAATATCTTCATTGCAGAGGAGCTGTACCTTACAAATGGATGAATGGCGCAGGCACTACAACTCACTTGACCGCGACCAGCGCGAACATATTTATGAGACGGCGAAGGCCATGCTTGACGCTGCCAGCAAACATTTTATGCATAACTGGCGGCAAACCTTGCTGGTATTGCTTTTTCCTGGCCTGATGTCTTTTTATGCAATTGTTGATCCTGAGACAGCCGGCCGGGTTATTGAAGATTTATGGGGGGTTTTTACTATCGTTTTACTGCTCGGCATCTTCCTGACCCTTTACAGGGAGTGCGCTTGCACAGCCGCTTTTCTCTTTTGATGGCCAGTTCTCTGGTTTTAGCGATAGTAATGCTTTTGCCGTTCATCTTTTTTGTAGAGATTTCAGCCCCTTTTTTTGCGGCAATTGTTATCTATAATATTTCTTTGGCCTTCTATGTTACGGTTTCTATGGGCATCTACCTGGTTATGATGGGTATCAAACCGCCGAGCGAGCCATACGCATAATCTGCTTTTTCAGCCGATAGGGAGGATTGCTGCGATATGTATACTGCCCTTATCTTGATCGATCCCGAAACCCAGGCAACTCTGGCCGGCTTGAAAAACAAGATCCGGCAGGTTTTCACTGGCTCGCTAATTAAGCGTGTAACCGTAGAAATCGCGAACGATGAACTCAGGCTTTCCTGGCCGAACTTCACTTTTCGTGTTCGCTATGCAGACGGTGCGCATGTGTTGGCCGAATCTGGTGAAATCGCTGAAAAATTTGCCCAAAAGCACAACGCGCGCGACCGGATAGGGCAGTGTCGCGCGCGTTTTGAAGTCTCCAGCGATGAAGATCCGAGCATGTCTCACTTCAACGAATTCATCTTTATTATCGAATCAGCTGAGCGGCTTGGCCGGGTGTATGCTTTCGACCCGGATGCCGGTGAGTTTATGTAGCAACTGCCAACCAGAGCTTGGCGTGGTACTTATTCCTGCAAATTTACCAATCCCTGCTGTATGGCGAAGCGTACTACGTCGGCGTGAGAGGCAAGCCCCAACTTCAACATCAGGCTGGCGCGATGTTTTTCCACCGTGCGCGGGCTGATATCCAATTTCTGGGCAATTTGAGCGTTGGTATTGCTCTCGCCGATTAACTGCAAGGTTTCACGTTCGCGTTTTGTGATGCGTTTTTCCCAATCCAGAACGATTTCTTTTCCCGAGAGGAAAACATCCAGAACGTGTTCCGAGACTTGCGCGCTCAAAAAGCGGCTGCCTTTGGATACGGTATGAATAGCCTGAATTACAACTTCAATATCATCATCCTTCAGAACATAGCCCAGTGCGCCAATTCGCAAGGCGCGGATTACATAAGCGGAAGATGTATACATCGATAGGATGATAATGCGTACATCGGGGGATTGTTTGTGAATCTGTTCGGTGGCTTCGATCCCATTTAAATTGGGCATGACAATATCACTGATGACAACATCCGGGTGCAGCAGCATAACCTGGCGGACCAACTCATACCCGTCGGTTGCTTCGCCGATAACCTCGATATCCGGCTGGGCATTGAGCAGGGCGCTCATTGCTTGCCGCACTACCTGGTGATCGTCGGCCAGCAGAACTTTAATTTTGTCCATGTTCTGCATCTCCTTCCAATGTAAAACTGGCCAGGATGGTTGTCCCGGCGCCGGACGATGAGATAACCGACAGAGAGCCTCCCAGCCAGGAGACCCGCTCGCGCATCCCGGAAATGCCCCCGGTCTGACGGGAAACCGAGTTTAAGTTGGCCGGATCGAAACCCCGGCCCTGGTCGCGGATCTCGACATCTAGCCTGCCATTGACAAAAATGTTAACATCGACATTTTTTACTTCAGCATGACGGGCCACATTGGTCAGAGATTCCTGGATGATGCGGAACGCGGCTGTTTCAATTTGCTTGGGGAAACGACGCTCTTCCATGAAGTTGAAGTTGTGCTGAACCAGTACCCCGGTTTGCTTTGTAAAGCGTTCGAACAACCATTCCAGGGCGGAAAACAAACCGAAATCGTCGAGCATGGCCGGACGCAAGTCAAGCGACAGGTTGCGAACCCGCGCCGAAAGCTCGCTGACCGATTTCTTCGCAAGTTCAAGCGTTTTTCGCTTTGCCTCGCCATCTTGCGCCGTGGCCATTTCGATCATCAGCTTTAGCCCCGTCAATAGCTGGCCAATATCATCGTGTAGTTCGGCGGCGATGAAGCGCCGTTCGGTTTCCTGCACATTGGCCAGGTGTTGGGAGAGCTCGCGCAGTTGGCAGTTTTTTGCTTCCAATTCCTGGTTGTGATGGATGCGTTCCTCCATCAGTTTGCGATAGCGATTAAGGCGCAGGATGGTTTGGATACGGGTGCGCAGTTCGATATGATCGATTGGTTTTCCCAAGAAATCGTCGGCGCCCGCTTCCAGGCCGAGCAAGAGCGAGGCGCGATCATCGAGTGCGGTGATCATCAAGATTGGCACTTCTGCCAGGGTCGGGCTGGCTCGCAACAGGCGGCAAACCTCGAAGCCATCCATGCCCGGCATCATCACATCCAAAAGAATCACGTCCGGGAGTAATTCGGCTGCTTTGCTCAACGCTTCGGCGCCGTTTTCTGCAAAAAATAGCAAAGCATCAAGATTTTCGAGATGTGCTCCAAACGATTCGCGCACGATGGCATCATCGTCGACAATCAAAATTTTATGAGTATCCATATTGACATTTTACACTGAGAACTTTTATAGAAATATTAGTATTTTTACCTATAGAAAATGAGACGAAAAACCTTTATAAAGATAATTGGGAACATTTTTTTGATGTCCCTTTAACTTTGCATCGTCTTACCCGATAGGGATGGATTCTATGAAAAGCAGAAGCGACCTTCAGACCGAAAACGAAGCTTTACACCAGCAAGTGTTGGATTTAGAGAAGAGGCTTGCCTACAATATTAATGCGCGCGAAGTCGCCACCGAGATTCTTACGAAGAGCAGTGGGCGTTTTCATTCTTTGTTTGAGACAATGGCGCAGGGGGTGGTTTACCAGAGCGCCAATGGGGAAATTATTTTGGCGAACCCGGCTGCCGAGCGAATTCTGGGTCTGTCGCTGGATGAGATGCAGCACCGCACCTCCATCGATCCGCGCTGGCATGCCATTCATGAGGATGGAACGGCTTTTCCTGGTGAAGAACACCCGGCCATGCAGGCTCTCCAAAGCGGGAAACCGGTCAATAACGTTATTATGGGCATCTTTCATCCGCAGGAATCAGCATATCGTTGGCTTTTAATTAATGCTGTGCCTGAATTTCGCGCTGATGAAACCCAGCCCTACCAGGTTTATACAACCTTTACCGATATCACCGAGTGGAAGCGGACGGATGACGCCCTGCGTAGGAATGAACATATTCTGAAATTGTTTGTGGTGCATTCGCCCGCCGCAATTGCCATGTTTGACAGAGAGATGCGCTATCTTATCGCCAGCCGGCGCTTTATGGATGATTATCGATTGGGTGAGCAAAACCTGGTTGGCCGTTCGCACTATGATGTTTTTCCCGAGTTGGATGGCGAGCGCAAGGAAATCCACAGGCGCTGCCTGGCCGGGGAAACGGTTCGGTGCGATGAAGACCCTCTTCCGCGGGCTGAAGGTTCCACGGATTGGGTGCGCTACGAACTGCTCCCGTGGAGGGAAACCGACGGGGAAATCGGCGGCCTGATTTTCTTCTCGGAAGTCATTACGGCTCGCAAGCAAGCTGAACATCGTTTGCAGGAGAGCGAGAAACGTTTGCGGTTAACCCTGGAAACAACCTCTGACGGGTTTTGGATCGTGGGCGCTGACCGGAAGTTCCAGGATGTTAATCCCGCTTACTGCGTGATGACCGGCTATACGCGCGAAGAATTCCTGAACATGTATATTCAGGATGTAGATGCGCTGGAAAACCTTGCGGAGACTGAAGCGCGTGTGCGCAAGGTGCTGGCCAAGGGCTGGGATCGCTTTGAAACCAAGCACCGCCGTAAAGACGGTAGTGTTTTCGATGCCGAGGTCAGCGTCAACTTGTTGGATCGGGAAAGCGGCCAGATGATTTGTTTCCTGCGCGACATCAGCGAGCGCAAGCGGGCTGAAGCGGAACTCCGCGAGAGCAAGGATCAGTTTGCCACCGCTTTCTATTCCAGCCCGGTTTCGCAATCCATCCTGTCCCAGCAGGAGAGTGAGATCATGGCGGTCAATGATGCCTGTTGCCGCCTGTTCGGCTATCGTCGTGATGAATTGGTTGGGGCAGGGACCGGCAAACTGAACTTATGGCAAAATCCTGATGAACAGCAGTCTGTGGTGGATGAATTGACTCGTACCGGCCATCTTCTCCCGCGGGAAGTCCGTACGCGAGTGAGATCCGGCGATATTCGCACGATTATTCTGGCAATAGAGCCAATTTCGTGGATGGGTTTGCCGTGTTGGATTTCATCGATCATTGATATTACCGAACGAAAGTTGGCTGAAGAAGCCCTGCTGGAGAGTGAGGCTAAATATCGCACGTTGATCAACTCCACAACGGATGGAGTCTATGTTGCCCAAGATGAGAGATTTGTGTTTGCCAACCCCACCTTGCCAGCTATCCTGGGGTACTCTCTTGAAGAGTTTGAAAACCTGCCTTTTGCGCAAGTGATAGCGCCCGAATACCTAAATAAATGGACAACCCGTTTTCGTCAACGCCTGGCAGGCAAAAATCCGCCGCCCAACTACCAGGTGCAGTTCTTGCACCGTTCGGGGGAGAAAATCTGGTTTGATATTCGCGCCAGTGTCATCCTTTATCACGGGCTTCCGGCTGTCTTTGGTATCGCGCGCGATATTACCGTGCAACGACAGGCCCAGGAAAAGTTGCGTCGGAGCGAAGAGCGTTATCGTTATCTGTTCGAGAACAACCCGCATCCGATGTGGGCTTACGATCGGGAGACGCTGAAATTCCTGGCCGTGAACGAGGCTGCAATCAACAAATATGGTTATACCCGCGCCGAGTTTTTGGATATGACCCTTGTGGATATTCGCCCGGCAGAAGATGTTGCTCGCCTGATGGAGGACTTGAACCAAAAGCGTTCTTCTTTGCAATATTCTGATGATTGGCGGCACAAGTTAAAGGATGGCGAAGTGATCGATGTGGAGATTACCTCCCATACTATTGAGGTGGAGGGTGTTGATGCCGTCCTGGTTGTGGCTCAGGATATTACCGAGCGAAAACAGGCTGAGCGTGAACTGCGACAATCGAATGAACGTTTTGTGCAACTGGCAGAAAATATCGATGACATCTTCTGGATGTCTGATCCGGCGACCCGGCAGAATATCTATGTCAGCCCTGCTTTTGAGACAATTACCGGCCTCAGCCCGGAAGAAGTTTTTCGATTACCCGGCCAATTTTTGGATTTGCTGTTGCCCGAAGACCGTCCTATTCTGATCGCGGCGCGCGAACAGGAACAAAGCGGGATGCCAACTGACATTCAGTACCGCATTCGGCGCCCCGATGGCAGCCTGTGCTGGATTCGCGACAAGGGCAATCCGGTTTTTGACGAGAACGGCCGCGTCGTGCGGGTGGTTGGGATCGCCCATGATATGACGATTGAAGTGGAATCTGGCGCCCGCCTGCGCGAATCAGAGGAGCGTTTCAGGCGCATCGCCGAATCGATCGATGAAATCTTCTGGATGGCGGATACAACTTTCGATACGATGCTTTATGCCAGCCCGAGTTATGAGCGTGTCTGGGGCCGTACCCTGCAAAGCCTGTATGCCAACCCGGATACTTTTGTCGAGGCAATTCATCCTGCTGATCGCCAGCGCATTATTGCTGATTTCCAGAGCAGGGAGAATGCCCGGCCTTTCTCGCGTGAATATCGCATCATTCGGCCGGACGGTGAACAGCGCTGGATTTGGGGCCGGGGTTATCCGGTCAAGGATGAAGCCGGCCAGGTGCTTTACCTTGCCGGGATTGCCCAGGACATCACCGAGCGTAAAAAGGCGGAAGCTGAAACCATTTATCGCCAGGAATTCTTGGAAAAAGTTATTCAGGCGGGCAAAAATGTTACCGCCATCAACGACCTGGAGCCTTGCCTGCGCGAAATCTATAATAGTGTTCGCCGCGAACTGGGTTTTGACCGGGTTGGTTTATTCCTCTATGATGCCGACCGGCAAATCATTCATGGTGTGCATGGCACCAGTCGGGCCGGAGAGCACCAAAATAATGATTGGTTTGAAGAGTTTATTCTGGATGACAGCGACTGGCAGATTGCCCTGCAGAGTCCATCGGGGATTGCCTTTACCGAAGATTATCAATCTGTTCGTAATCCGTTACCGGAGAGTGAAATGTACGGGGTCAAACAACATGTTACCCTGGCCGCCTGGGCGGGGGACGAGCCGGTTGCCTTGCTGACGGTTGATAATGTGATTTCAGGCCGGGCGATTACTGTGATCGAGTTGGAAGCCCTGCAGCTCTTTGCTGGCTATGCCGGCCTGGCTATCGAGAATGCCCGTTTGCACACTTCCCTTGAGCAGCGCATCCGGGAACGAACCGCGGAGGTTCGGGATCTGTACGAGAACGCGCCGACCGGTTATCACTCTATTGACGCCAACGGTAGATTTGCGATGATCAACCAAACCGAGTTGAACTGGCTCGGTTACGCCCGAGAAGAAGTGATTGGACGGTATTTTCCTGAATTTCTTACGCCGGAGAGTCTGGAGAGATTTAAGGTTAATTTCGTTCTTTTTGTTCAACGTGGCTGGGCCAGAGACCTGGAGTTTGACCTGGTGCGCAAAGATGGCTCCATAATGCCGGTGCTTGTCAATGCGACCGCCATCCGCGATGACGCTGGAAACTTTCTGATGAGCCGTTCGACGGTTTTCGATAATACCGAGCGAAAGCTGGCCGAAAATGCCTTGCGCGCATCAGAGGCGCGCCTGAACTTCCTGCTTTCCAAAACCCCGGCGGTTATCTTCACAATCGACATCTCCCGTGACCTTCCGATCACATTTATCAGCGAATCGGTGCGAAACGTTTTTGGATATGAGCCGCAACAATACCTGGAAGTCCCGGGTTTTTGGCGGGAAAGCGTTCATCCTGAAGATCGCGAAAGCGGCGTGAAAGCCCTGCAAGAATTGATCGAGTCTGGGCGGGCTGTTTGGGAGAGTCGTGTTCGCTGTGCGGATGGAGAATATCGTTGGGTTTCGAATGGGGTCAGCATGATCCGCGATGAGGCAGGGAATCCGCTTGAGATAATCGGGTACTCCACCAACATTGATGTGCAAAAGAAAGCACAACAGGCTTTGCAAGAAAGCGAGGCGACTTATCGCGCTTTGTTCGAAAACGCGAACGACGCCATCTTTTTGATTGGGACGGATAAGCAATACTTGCGCATTAACCCGCGAGGAGCTGAGCTATTAGGGTTTGAATCGCCGGATGAATTGATGGGCCACAAAAGCGAGGAGTTCATCGATCCCGCGGAAATGGAGCAAGCCGACGCCAGCTTCCAAAACCTGATGAGGGGCGAACGTGTCCAGCCTTACGAACGCACTTTTATTCGCCTTGATGGCCGCCGGATCGAAGCAGAGATAAACCTATCCTTGATCCGCGATGGGCAGGGCCATCCCCGGCTTATTCAAAGTGTGGTTCGCGACATCTCTGAGCGCAAAAAAGTTGAACAAGTTTTGCGGCGCGCCAATCTTGAACTGGAGCGCGCGATGCGCATGAAAGATGAATTCCTGGCCAGTATGAGTCACGAACTGCGCACACCTTTAACCGGTATCTTGGGGCTTTCTGAAGCTTTGCAAATGAAAACTTATGGCGAGCTCAATGAGCGGCAGATGAAGTCGCTCCAGCATATCGAAACCAGCGGACGGCACCTGTTGGAATTAATCAATGACATTCTTGATTTGTCGAAAATCGAAGCCGGTAAATTTGAGATGGAATTTGCCCCTTGCTCTTTGGGAGATGTCTGCCAGGCGAGTTTGCAACTGACCAAAGGCATGGCCAACAAGAAGCGACAACATATCAGTTTTTCCATCGATCCTGCGACCATTGTTGTCCGGGCTGATGCCCGTCGGCTCAAACAGATGTTGGTGAACCTGCTTGGCAATGCGATTAAGTTTACGCAAGAGAACGGCTCGATTGACTTGGATGTTCGCGCCGATAAGAATGCCGGGACTGTTGAAATGACTGTTTCGGACAATGGCGTTGGTATTTCGGCAGAAAACCTGAAACGACTGTTCAAGCCCTTTGTTCAGTTGGACAGCAGCCTGGCCAGGCTGCATTCCGGCACCGGGCTTGGCCTTTCGCTGGTTCAGCGGATGACTGAAATGCACGGCGGCAGCGTTCGGGTGGAGAGCGCCTTGGGGCAGGGCAGCCAGTTTACCGTTGTGCTCCCCTGGTCTCCGGAATCGACCCAGCCTATCCAAAAAATAAACCGGACGACAGACACCTTGCGTCATTCCCTGACCGTGGATGATAGCGAGATCGATGCCGAGCATATTACCCGCTATTTGCGCCATTTTGGGATTAACAACGTGGTTCACCCGCATGGCCAGGGAGCCGTCGAGATTGCTGCCCGCTTGAAGCCGAGTGTCGTCCTGCTCGACTTGCATTTGCCCGATATGCCAGGATTTGATGTGCTGTCGGCGCTCAAGGCGGATCCGCGCACACGCGATATCCCGGTTATTATCTGTTCGGTGGAGGAAAGCCGTAAGGATGCCCTGGCGTTGGGCGCAAGCGGGTATTTGGTAAAACCATTTACTTTGCACGAACTGCGAGCTGAGTTGGAGAAGGTGGCCTCTGAGCATAACCTTCACGAATCGGTCTTGACGATTGCCACCCGCCATGCCACCCCGCTCATTATGGTTGTCGATGATAACGAGGTTACGCTTGAAACCATCTCTGATTTTCTTGGCGCGCAAAAATTCAAGGTTGCAAAGGCGCGCAGCGGAATGGAGGCGCTCGAACAGGCTGCCCAGCTTTATCCCGACCTGATTTTGATGGATATTCAGATGCCGGGGCTGGATGGACTGGAAACCACCCGCCGTCTTCGCTCAAATAAGGATTCCCAGGTTGCTGGCATCCCTGTTATTGCCTTGACCGCCCTGGCGATGCCAGGCGACCGTGAAATGTGCTTAAGTGCGGGAGCAAACGAGTATATGGCCAAGCCTGTCCAGTTAAAGCAGTTGTTGGAAACCATCCAGGAAATGTTATCGCGCTTTTCGGGGCATAAATAATTTGCAGATGAACGATTCGAGGAGGTAATATGTCTGATTCATCAAAAATCTTAATCATCGATGATGAGCCGATGGCACGCGCTGTTATCGAGGCCTTGTTGTCTGGTGAGCCATATATTTTACATTTTTCCGAAAATGGCAAGCAGGGTTTGGCCGAAGCCCAGGAACTCATGCCGGATGTTATTCTCCTGGATGTGATGATGCCGGAGATGAGCGGCTTCGACGTTTGCCGCGCCATCCGCAGCACCTATGCCCTCAGAGAAGTGCCAATTATTTTGATAACCGCTCTCGATGACAGGGATTCCCGTATTGAGGGGTTGCGCGCCGGGGCTGACGATTTCCTTACCAAGCCTTTTGATGGGATCGAGTTGCTGGCCCGCTTGCACGGCATCATCCGCCTTAATCGCTATCGGCATATTGCCGATCAGCGCCGCGAATTGGAGGCCTTGCACCAGGAATTGCTCGTCTCTTATGACAAAACCATCGAGGGCTGGTCGCATGCCCTTGATTTGAGAGATGAAGAAACGGAAGGACACACCCTGCGTGTAACTGAAAAGACAATTGCGCTGGCGCGTTTGGCGGGTATGGATGAAGAGCAATTGCAACATATCCGACGTGGGGCGCTTTTGCACGATGTCGGCAAGCTGGGCATTCCCGATGCGATCCTGCTCAAACCCGGCAAGCTAACCTCGGATGAGTGGGAAGTTATGCGGCGTCACCCGGTTCACGCCTACGAATGGCTTTCCGATATCCCTTATCTCGAATCTGCGCTGGACATTCCTTACTGCCATCACGAAAAATGGGATGGGACTGGCTACCCGCGTGGGCTGAAAGGCACAGAAATTCCCCTGGCGGCGCGTTTATTTGCCGTTGTTGATGTTTGGGATGCGTTGACATCTGACCGGCCTTATCGGCAGGGAATGAGCGCCAGCGAAGCGCGTGAATATATCCTGGCCCAATCCGGGGTACATTTCGATCCTGATGTTGTTCAACTTTTTATCGAACATTTTGACAAGCTATAACAGCTAAAGATTGAGCCGGATATGAGATTTTTTTCAATAGGTTTGTGATGTTTCGCGCCTCTCGTGCTTTTCATGTTGTCCAGCAAGCTGGTATGCGGGTGTTTGTCGAAACGCATTGATTTTTTATCGGTTTATTTCAGAAAACCTGCCCACGGATTAATAGCATGTGGATGAACGAGCCAAAAAAGCGGAAGAAAAAGGCCTCGCATCTGGGAAAAGATGTGAGGCCTTTTTCTTAGTGAAGGTTTTGAAGCCCTGTTGGGCAGATTCCCCGCTTTAAATTTTTTGGATTTCGAGGAAGATCGTTTTCCTAAAATTACCAGGAATAAGGCTCCAGTAGATAAACTTCGTTCTGGTACTCTGCCATCCAGCCTTCCTGGCCATCTTTTATCCGAATCCGCCACCAGGTTACAGAATCGACGCACATTGGCCCACCCTGGACGGTCAGGAGCGTGCCTTCTGGGACACTCGCTATCGTTTTTTGGGTAAACCCGGCCTCGGCCCGGATGCGCATGTTGGTTCCATCTGTAAACGCCACCCTGGCCCGCGCCTCGGGCGTCAGCCGGCTTTTCAGGGAACCGGGGCAAACGACCGGGGTTGCCGTTGCCGGTTGGGTCAGTTTCGACACAAGCAATTGGGTTTTTGCTTCGTCGATTTCGACCAGGTAGCCGCTATAAAATCTGGAGCCGTTCGCGGTTTTGACGTTCAGAAAAATTTTTCGCCAGGCCTGGCCTCCGTTGCAGACTGTTGGGTAAAACGTGGTGACCTCTACAACCTGCCCGGCCGTCAGCTTAACCACCTGGCGTGAATTTGTGCGTGGATTGGCGTATAGCCAGCCCGGTTTCGCCAGACTCACTTGAAGGGTATTCTTCCCTGCAAAATCCAGTTGGCTTTCAAGCCCGGTTGGGCAGGTCAGGGTGTCAAAATAGGATGTATCCACAATTGGCTGGTTTGCAAAAGCCGCTTTGCGATTAATCTCAAAGATGATCTGACTTTTATCCTCGCTCGTTAGTGGCACATCAAGCCCGGCGGCAGTTCTGGCAAAGAAAAGGCCATCTGCGGACGAAACCTTAAGCAGCAACCGCCCGGAATCGTCGACACGAAGTGGCTGCCAGCCGCGAAAAACATATTGATCGTCGCCTAACTCATAGACAAAAAGTTTCAGGGTTTCGTTGGGTTGAAAGTTGATAAAAAGAAAATGATCGGGGTCTGGTTTGTAAAAACGGGGCGCAACTGGTTTTGCAAAAAACACATTGGAAGAAAAGCGCTGCTGGAGAGCAGAGATTTCAAAAAGATAAAGTCCTTGTGGGTCATCCAGACCTGGCGCATAGGAGAATGCGCCTCCGTCGCTATTTGTGGCGGTAGTCCGCCCTGCAAGGGTACGCCCATTGGGGAAAGTCACCTTGTAGGATAGCGTTTCTCCGGCCGGCCAGCCGCAAGTCACAAACTCAGCCGGTTTCATCAGCTCGGTATCTTCGGGGTCTGAAGCAATTTCAGGGGCCGGGTAGATCGAATTGCAATACTGGTCGCCTCCGCCGCCTATGCCGAGGTTGGCGATTTCCTCCAGGATTCCGTCTGGGGGCGTTTCGTCCAGGCTGTCTGAAGTGACCTCGTCAGCAGGCAGGATGCCCGGCAGCGGGGTTGCGCTTGGCAAGATCGATTGACTCGCTTGACGGGTTTGAGTCGGGCTAACCCGTGGGATTTCTATATTTGAGCCAGAAGAAGGATCGGGTGTTGCTGCGGGCAGGCTGCAAGCGGACAACCAGCAGCATAACCCAATTTGCATACCCAGCTGCAACACTTTTTTTAATTTCATTTGTGCGTCTCCGCGAATTTTTATTAGGGGGCTGGGGTCAAAGTTAGCAGGAGCGACTGGATGCGTTCTTCGTAAACCTGGCTCCGTTCGGGATAATCGGCAAGCAGGTTAATCGCAATCTGATATTCTTCGACGGCCTGTAATTTCTCGCCTTCGACCAGGTAAATCGCACCCAGCCGGGCATGGGATTCGGCGGTCACTTCTTTCAAGCGTGGGTTTTGGCCATCTGCATAAGCCTCGATCACCGCAAGATATTCGGTGCGGGCCAGGGCGTACGAATCGGGGGATGCAGCCAGGGCTTGCAGTAAAAGACATTGTCCGCGAGAATAATGAGCTTTGGCGTCCACATCTGCCATCGGAGGTTTGTCCGCGGCGTTTTCGGCCTTTTGCAGCAGGTCGAAGCAGGTTTGCAGTTCTGGCAAGCCGACATCATCATATTGTCCCGATAGCAGCGCGGGCATCAAGGCCCGCATGTAAGCCAGGCCAGATAAAGTAATATAAGGCCGGGCATATTCAGGGTCGATGGAGACAGCTTTTTCCAGCAGTTCCTGGCTGTGTAGAAAGGCAGCTTGCGCTTCTTCGAAGCTCTTCGACTGAACGTTTTTCTCGCCGATCTTGGCGGCGGCGTTCCCGGCCAGCATATACAACACTTTCTGACCTTGTAAATCATCCCGGTTGGAAACGGAAAGCCCGCTCTCGAAATGCTCGAGGGCCGGTTCGTATTCGTGCAAGGCCATATATCCCAATCCAACCGACAGCGCGGAGAGGGCTTTGCCTCGCGCCAGCATTTGTTTGCCAAATTCAAAACGCCAGGCCGAATTTGAGATAGTTCCCGGCAGGTCGAGCGGGGTTCCCAGGTCATGCGGGCCAACAACTTCGCGCGCTTCGTAGAAATTTTCAGCAGCAATATAAAACTCAGGGGTCACCTGCCAGCGCTCCCCGGAAGGCTGGACAACACCGTAAATGACCAAATCAGCGTGGATTTTTTCCGCCAGCGCCTCGGCGGAGGCGGCGCGCAGTTCGGCAGTTTGACCGGACACCGCCCCGGCCAGATCCGGCCCCCAGATGGTGATTACAAGCCCGGGGTTGATTTCGTCCACATCCTGTTCCAGGCGCAGGCGAACGCTGTCGGCCAGGTCGTAGCCGAGGTTGGCGGCATCCTGTATCTCTTCATCCACAACAAAAGAGGCAACCGCAATTCGAAAATCCCCGCTCATTACGGCCGGTTGGCGTGGGCGCAAGGCAAAATAAAGCCCCAGCCCCACCCCGATAATGGCAGCAAAAAGCAGCGGGAACCAAAACCATTGCAGTTTCAGGCTGCTGCGGCTGGTTTCGTGAACTGCATCCAATTGTTTTTCGATTTTCTCGCGCCAGAGTGCGCCGGTTTGCAAACGTGAAAAAAGGACGGGCATCCAGATGTCGTGCGCCTCGTCTGCGAGCAAAACGCAACGCGCCGCTGCCAGGGCGCGGTCGACGAGGCCGTCTTCGAGCAACTCATCGAAGAATACGGGCATCATGCGGCTGACGCTTGCCATTGAAATTTTGCCTTGCATGGCAATCACTGCCGGAACCCCGGCCCCGGCCAGCAACGGCCCCAAGGCCGACAAGGCCTGGCTATCGTTGCTGTCTTCAGCCGCTTTGCCCGCGCTTTCGCAGGAGGCCAAAATCACGAGCCGCGGCTGGATGCTTACCCCGCGAACCTGCTCGGCCAGTTCCTTGCCTGTCACGCGCTGAACCTGGCCGGCCTCATCTTCCAGCCAGAGATAGGGAATACCATTCACCAGGCTGCCGTGCGCGACCAGGTAAAGAATATCGTAATCCTCGCGCAATCGCTCGGCCAGGTTCACCAGGCTGCACCGCCGACCCTCGGATGGGAGAAAAGTCGTTTCGATTCCGCGCAGGCTGGCGCGGGCCAGTTCGGTTTCGCGTTCAACATCAATGGTAGAAAGTTTGTAATCGGCCAGGTTTTCAGGCCCGGAAATTGCCACCAGCGCCCGAACTTGCTTGCGGGGAGTCAGTTCCACGGCTGTCCAATTTTCCCCGGACAGGTAGCGGGAAAACAGGATGTTCTGGTTGGCGGCCAGGAGAGTGCCATCGAGGGGGTGAACCAGGGTTTCCCAATGCAGGCCATGCAGTTCGGGAGCCGTTGGGCCAATCATTAATCGAAAGCGGAGCGGCTCCGCTCCGGCAGCCGCCTGGGCATATAAGAAGAGTTTGTTTACTTCGGGGACAAAAAGCGCCTGGCCAAGCAACTTGCCATAGGCCTGCATGTCGGGCAGGCAATCCTGCAACTGGATCAAATCCAGGGGCAGGGTGATTGGTTCTTTGGCTCCCAGGCTGATTTCAGCGGAGTTATCGGGTGAGGTAAAGCGCCCTTCGACGGTGTAAACGTCATCTGAGCGCTTGTGAAGGCTGATTTCCAGGTCTGCATAGGGGGTCATAGATGCCTTATCATGAAAATGTGACGAGGTGTTTGAAATTAGTATACACCTATCGAACTGAAAACCGCCACAGAAAATAATGGGGCGGTTAAGGTTTAAACGCCTTGCTCCGGGCATTCTGTCCGTATTTTTTACTTAATGTGCGGGGAATATCTTGCCATCCGAACTTGCTTCATGCTACACTCTTCCTGCTATGTCCTCTGAAAAATTTTCCCATGTTCCGGTTCTCAACACCGAAAGATTAATCCTGCGCGCCTTTTCCCTGGCCGATATCCCCTCTTACCGCAAAGAGTTTGTGAATGAATCTGTTCAGAAGTACCTGGGCGGCGTGCTAATATTGAAAAATGACGAGAAGGATGCGCAGAATTGGCTGCGCAACATCAATGACAGGTTGGTGAAAAAGAAAATTGTATTTACCTGGTTGATGGTTCATAGAGCCAGGGTAACAGAAAGCATCGGCAGGATCGATCTAGGGGGATTTACGAACGGCAAAGTCGGCGAAGTATCCTATTATGTGTGGGAGAAATATTGGGGCAACGGTTTTGCTGTCGAGGCCTTAAAAAGTGTTGTTGCGTTTGGTTTCGAGCATTTGAACCTGGAAAGAATCCGGGCGATTGTCGATATTCGAAACATCTCTTCGGAAAAAGTTCTCATGAAAGCTGGTTTTGAGAAAGAAGGGCTGTTAAGAAAATACCCGCTAGGAAAAAGTATTGCTGACGTTTATATGTATGCAATAATAAGGTAAAAATGCGCCACCAACGTGCGCGCAACAGTGTGCGCAACAGGTTGTCATCTGTTTGATGGGTGTACTGCTGACCATAGGCAGAGTCTTTTCCGTGCCACACACGAATGAAAGAAGGAAATCAAGATGAGTTCAATCCAGTCGGAACATTTCACGAACGCCCTTTTCGTTTTGCTTGACGAGACTTTCGATCATGTTCACGGTTACTTTCTCGACAAAAATACTTCCCTGTTCGAAACGCTTGCCAATATTACGGCTGAGGAGGCGTCGATCCCCGTTGGCGGTAAATGTGCAACGTTGGCAGCCCAGGTTAAGCATGTTGCTTTTTATCTCGATGTTATTGAGAAGTCTGTGCGGGATCCAAATTATCCAAAGGTGGATTGGGGCGAAATTTGGCGCAGCGTGGATTCTGTTACGCCACAGGAGTGGCGGGCCATTCAAGATGAACTGCGGGTCAATTACAACGGCATTAAGAGTTTGCTCAAGGCCGCGCCGGTCTGGCAGGACGAGGCGTCAATCGGGGGCGCAATCGCCATTATCGCGCATACTGCATATCACCTGGGTGAAATTCGCCAGGCTTTGTGCATAGTTCGTAACTAAAAAGTGAGGCGGGGAGGTTTTTATCATGCATGAAGTGCCTTTGCTCATCAATATAACCCTGGCGTTAATCGTTGCTTTTCTCGGGGGCGTGGCCGCCCGCCGCATTGGATTGCCGACAATTGTCGGCTATTTGTTGGCAGGCATTGCAATTGGCCCTTTCACGCCAGGTTTTGTCGGCGATATTGACACCATTCAACAATTGGCGGAGATGGGCGTTATTTTTCTTATGTTCGGGGTGGGACTGCATTTTTCGTTCCAGGATTTGTGGAATGTTCGTGATATTGCTGTTCCTGGAGCCTTGATTCAGACCGCCTTTGCTACTGTTTTGGGTATCATCATGAGCCAGTTCTGGGGCTGGACGCTTTTATCGGGCTTGATGTTGGGGCTGGCTATTTCGGTTGCCAGCACGGTTGTGCTGTTGCGCGGACTGATGGACAATTCGTTGCTGAATACTTCTCATGGGCAGGCTGCGGTCGGCTGGCTGGTGATGGAAGATATCCTTTCTGTCGCGATCCTGGTACTCATGCCAATCCTGTCAACAAGCTCGGGTTCCTTTCACTGGCAGGATTTGGTTATTACCTTCTTGAAAGCCGTTGCATTTGTGGCGATCATGTTTTTTGCCGGTACGCGCCTGTTGCCCTGGCTGCTTGAAAAGATTGCTCACACTCGTTCACGGGAACTGTTCATCCTGGCCATATTGGCGATTACCCTCGGAACGGCGATGAGCGCCTCCGAGTTATTTGGCGTTTCGTTGGCGCTGGGCGCTTTTGTTGCCGGCGCCATCATCAGCCAGTCGCACCTGAGTCACCAGGTCGGCGCGGATTTATTCTCGTTTCGCGAAACATTTTCGGTTCTGTTCTTTGTTTCAGTCGGCATGCTGGTCAATCCCATCTTTTTGTGGGAAAACATGAGCCAGGTGGTCTCCCTGACCTTGCTGGTTGTTGTCGGCAAAGCTGCCATTGTCCTGCTGCTCGGATTTTTGTTCCCGAGACCGGCGCGCACCTTTCTTGTTGTAGCCGTTGGCTTGAGTCAGGTGGGTGAATTTTCATTTATTCTCGGTCAGGGCGCCCTGTCTTTGAATTTACTGGATGGAAACCAATACTCGTTGATCCTTGCGGCGGCCTTGATCTCGATCACTCTGAATCCGTTCATGTATAAGTTGCTGCCCTGGCTGGAGAGACAGTTGCGCAAAATTCCGGGGTTTTGGAAAAAGCTGGATGCAAATACCCAAATCCTGGAAATCAAAAAGGAAAAACTGATTGATCATGTTGTCATTATTGGTTATGGCCGGGTCGGGAAACACATGGTGGATGTGTTGGAGAAACTATCCGTGCCCATGCTGGTCATTGAGGCCGATGCAGAGCGCATCACCCAGTTGAACCGAAGGAAGATTCCTACCCTTTATGGGGATGCCGGTAATTCTGAAGTAATCGATCATGCCCATCTGGATCGGGCAAGTGTGCTGGTTGTTACCATTCCAAATGAAACTTCGGCGGAACTCATCGTTGCCGCCGCCCGGAGTCTGAATCCTGACCTGCCCATCATCGCCCGGGCGGCAACGGAAGATGGGGTCAGGATGTTGGCGAAACTGGGTGCGAATCACGCCATTCATCCCGAACTTGAGGGAGGTCTGGAGATGGTGCATCACACTTTGCTTCGGCTGGGCTATCCGTTGCAGGAAGTTCATCGTTACTCGGATGCAGTTCGCCAGGATCGTTATAATCTCAGCATCACAACAGATGAAGAACATCGCTCCCTGCGCGAACTCCTGGCAGCATTCCAGGGGATCGAGATCGTTTGGCTAACCCTTTGTGAGAATAGTTTCCTGGCTGGCAAATCTTTGGCAGATGCAAACATCCGCGCGCGCACTGGCGCCTCGATGGTAGCCTTGCTCCGGGGTGAGCAGTTGATTGCCAACCCAAAATCCATCACGGTTTTCGAAGTCGGAGATCGGGTTGGTTTTATCGGAGAGAAAGACCAACTCGAGGCCGTAGCTCAATTGGTGGATAACTGTTAGTTCGGGTTTCCGCGAAGGAGTAAGGACGATGACCATCAACCGGTGGGGCGCTCTCGCCTCGTTTTTATCGGCAATATCGTTTGTTGTTGCGCCCTTTCTCTATTTAACTGGAAGTGTGCGCGATAGCATCGGGGTGTTTGCCTATGCTCTGGCCGACTTTCTTTATGGGCCGGTTTTGTCAGCCAGTTTGGTTGCCGTAGTCTATGTGTTGCGCGAACGCTTTGGCAAGGGAGCCATTCGCCGCACGGATATGGCGCTCCTGGCGGCGGTTGTTGCCGCAGCAGGGATGGCGGCTGTTGCTTTTATCCGCGCTTCGAATCGGCAGTATCACCTTGCGCATCCCGAATTGGGCCTGGAGAACGCTGAAACGGTCCTGGTTGTTTGGACTACGCTTGTTGCCGGGCTGAACGCGCTGGGTTTCCACTTTCTGGGCTGGACATTCGTGCTGCTCGGCTCGGCCAACTGGTCATCCCGTTTCTTTCCTCAACCTTTGAGTGGGTTCTATCTCTTGGCAGGAATCGCATCTTGGTTTGTTTATCTCTTCCCGGAGATGGAAGGATTGGCCTTATTGTTTGGCGTGATCATTGGCGTCTGGCAGGGTATTTTGTTATGGGAGCATGAAAAGTGTTGAAAATTTATACTCCAAGACTGTTGATTCGCCAATTTCAAGAACAGGATTACGCCTCCCTTTTTGAATATCTCTCAAACCCGGTCATCTATCGCTTCGAGCCGGGCGAACCAATTTCGCTTGAGAAAGCAAGAGCGTTAACTTTGGAAAGATCGCAGGGAGCAGACTTCTTGGCTGTTATTCTCGAGGATACCCAAAAACTGGTGGGGCATTTGTTTTTCAAGCAGATCGAACCCAAAGAGTTCCTAACCTGGGAATTGGGTTATATCTTCAATCCTGCTTTCCAGGGTCAGGGCTATGCAACCGAGTCAGCCGATGCGCTCATCAGGTATGGATTTGAACATCTCGGAATTCACAGGGTGATTGCGCACTGTAACCCGGAAAATATTACTTCCTGGAAAGTGCTGGAAAAAATCGGGATGAAGCGGGAAGGATATTTCAGGAAGAATGTTTTCTTCCATACACAACCGGATGGCTCTCCGCTGTGGACTGATTCTTGTGAGTATGCTATTTTGAAGGAAGATATCCGTGTTGCCTGAGTGCTGGCGTTGTTCGATAGCTGCGCGTGCTTTGTTTGGATAGTTATTAACAAGGTGTATAATAAAACTTCCGCTGGCCGGCCAAGGGGGTTGGCGGGCCAGCGGTGTTTTTCTACTCAAAATCCCAACAGTTGTTTAGCGAATAAAAGTCAGGTGTTGCTCGCCAGCGGCGGTCTTGTGAAAGACCGTCCGATTTTGTTTTTGCATGGCGTCGAGGATGGGTGACGGTTCGAAGTTGGTCACCAGCAGGAGATAGCCTCCCGTTTCGAGTTTCCCCAGCAGTTCATTGACCCGGCCCAGCGGCACTTCGCCGCGCTGGAGCAGTTCGCTGCCGTTGACGGTGAACTGCGGCTCCCCGGCCATCCACCGCGGGTCATTTTCCACCCGCGGAATTTCAATCGTGAAACTGGCCGCCGCTTCCGCGCTTATTTCGGCCTGGCCCACTGCCCGGCGCAGGGTGTTGACCAGCTTCCCGGCATCCATTCCGCCGACCTGGGCCACTTTTTCCAGCGTGGCGATTTTGCCTACAGTGCGGCGCAGTACCGGTTTTTTCAGGTTCTGGAAGGGCGGGGCAATGTTGATGATTTGCGCCTCGAGTTCCGGGTAGGCTTCGAGCACGTCGAAAAGTTTGCTCTGGGAGGTGATTTCCATCGCTTACTCCGCCGAATCGTACTTCAACAGGCGGCGCTCGCCTTCCAGGGAGCGGACTTCGGTCAAATCCTGGGTCACTTCGAGCGTTCCCAGATAGCCGCCAGCGGTGTCGCGCACAGCGTAGTAGCAGATATAAATCAGCTTGCCGCCCATGTTGATCCAGAAGCGGGCCTGTTCCTGATTGCCAGCCTTGAAATCCTTGACAATCTGGTTGACGATGTGGACGCTCTTGGGCGGGTGGCAATACTGCACTTTGCGGCCCAAAATGGCGCGCGAGCGATCGAAAATGCGCTCCTTTCCGGGGCTGAAATAGCGCACCGTATCATCTTTGTCGACAAAGGTCAGGTCGAAGGGCAGGCTGCTGAAAGTGGCGATTAACTCCTCAAGCGAGAAGCTGCCGGTCGGCATCTGGACGCGCCCACCCGCCGCAGCCGGTTTCCGTATCTCCTTGTGGATTCCGCCCTCGGGCGTCCACTCGAACTGTGGGGCGAACAGGCAGTAGCCGTACTCGTCGCTTTGCAGGTAGATTTCGTACCAGTCCTGCTCGGTCAGCAGGTTGAGCGCGGTCGGGAACATGATTTTCTCTTCCTTGTAAATCATGTCGTCAATCGCCTCGATGGCCGGGGTGACGGTGAACAGGTTGTAAGCTTTGGCCTCGGCGGCGCTCATCGATTCGACTTGCTGCAGGCCAGCGATGGTTTCCTTGAGCAGGTTGCGGGCCTCATCGTGCTTGCCCCACATCACCATCGGCGGGCCGGGCAGGTTGTTTTTCTCGAAGAACGGAAAGAGCAGGTATTCCTTGCGGCGGTAATGCTTGTCCACGTCCATCAGGTTGTTGAGCTGGGCCTGGATGGCGCGCATCGGGTCGGTCGCATCCTGTTCATTGGGCAGGGCCTCCAGCTTTTTCATCAGCAGGCGGATCTGGCCGGTGGTTTTCATCAGCTCGCGGTTTTCCTGAACAAAGGTGTTGACCGGGTGCCCGGCCACCGTTTCGGGCGTTTCGCTTAAGTCGAGATGCTTTTTCAACACCCGCGTATGGGTGTCGCACAACTCCTGGATTTTCTCCGCCGGGATGCCCTCTTGCACCAGTTGGACTTCCATCAGGAAAACATCGCTGTAATCGGCTTCATCCAGCATGGTTTCGAGTTGGTGCTTGACCTGTTCTTCGCTGACGCCGTTGTGCAGTTGGCGCACGAGACTCTTCATGATTTCGACGCGCTGTTGGCGGTTGTTGATGATTTCGCTCATAAGGGGGTTCCTTTTGTGAATAATTTATATCCTACCTTAATTATCCACAAAGGCGCAATAATTTCTGTGATAAATGTCACAAGGATATAAAACCGGGCTGACAATATCAATACATTGTCAGCCCGGTTTTGTTGACGAATTTGGGTTCAGGCGATGAGTTCAGCGTTCAACTGGTCGGCCAGGGCCAGGATTTCCTCGTTGGCAGGAATGTCGCTCATGTTGTGGCCGTAATGAACGAAACGCGCCACGCCGGTTTTGTCGATCAATACCTGGGCGGGCATGCGGCCCAGTTTGAACAGGTTGACTTCCTGTCCGTAGAGTTTTAAGACGCTGGCTTTTGGGTCGGGCAGGCCGATGAAGGGCAGGGATTCTTTTTCGAAATAGGCGGCAAAGGCTGTGGCATCTTCCGGGCCAACCACGATAACTTCAACGTCACGGATAACAAATTGTTGATAGTCTTGACGCAACTGCGCCATATGCTTTTGGCAGAAGGGTCAGGCAAAAGTGCGGTTGAAAACCAACAGCACGTTCTTTTGGTTGCGTAACTGGGTTAACTGAAAGGGTTTGCCGTTGAAATCAAGCAGGCTGAAATCGGGAGCGGTTTGGTCTAAGGATACGCGAGGCATGGGTCTTTCTCCATATATCGAACGGATGAATTATTTTGCGGCAAGGAGTTTTTCGATCTCCCTGCCAAGTTTTTCCGGCTCAAAAGCGGGATCGTAGCGCTGGATTACATTCCCTTCCTGATCGATCAGGAACTTGGTGAAATTCCAGGGGATATTGTCGCCCAAAATGTTTTTCTTCTGTGAACGCAAGTATTTGTAGAGCGGGTGTGCATCAGGGCCGTTGACGTTGACCTTGGCAAAAACCGGAAAGGTCACTTTGTAGTTGCGCTGGCAGAATTGTTGAATTGCGCTGTTGCCTTCGGGTTCCTGCCCGCCGAACTGGTTGCAGGGAAAAGCCAGGATTTCCAGCCCTTTCTCGCGCCATTGCTCGTAGAGCGCTTGCAACCCCTGATATTGTGGCGTGTAGCCGCACTGGCTGGCTGTATTAACCACCAGCAGCACCTTGCCTTTGTATTGGGCTAGGGGATGTTGATTTCCCTGGGCATCTTCTGCGTTGAAATCGTAAATCTTGGACATAACAGCCTCTTGTGCAGATTATTGGGATATTGTATTTGGAACGAGCGTTTCAGTTTGAGAGCGAAAAAAAATGCGCGCAAGCGGGTGCTTCGGCGCGGGTGGGTTAATCCAGTACCGAAAGGGCCAGTTGAACGTAATTTTCCAGGCAGGCGCGATCAAGGTTGACCTTGGCCAGGAAATTCAGGTTGAAAAAATTGAACAGGATGTAATCGGCCACCTGGCGGGCGGGTTGGCGCAAGCGGATCTGGCCGGATTGGGCGGCGCGTCCGAGAAATTCGGCGAACATGCTGGCCGCTTCCTCGGTATGTTCAGCGATCACGGCGCTGACGTCCGGTTTGCGGTTTTCCAGTTCCACCGAGGCTTTCAGGGTCAGGGAACCGCCAGGTAGTTGGTTGGTCAGCAGACTGTCAATTAATTCCTGGAACATTTGCAACAACAGGGCTTTCGGATGATCGCCAGGCTGGCTGAGCACCTGGCGTAGCATTTCGCGTTCCATGCGGCTGTGGCGTTTGAGCGCCAGCAGGAAGATGGCGTCCTTGTCGCCGAAGGTGGCATACAGGCTGCTGCTGCTGATGCCTAGGTGCGTTACCAGGTCGCGGATGGAGGTGGCGGCATAACCTTTCTCGCAAAACAGGATCATGGCCTGTTCGATCACAGCTGCCTGGTCGAATTCTTTTGCTCTGGGTGACATGGCGCAAGTATAGCATGTTTCTGAAACGATTGTTTCAGAATGAGCATTTTGTTAGGTTTTTCTAAACGGGATTTAATATTTTGCCAGCGAAGGAGTGCCAATTTTGCGAGATGTCCTCTGTTTTGGCTGTAAAATAAGCGCTGCAAAATTTTATGTTGAGCGCTTTTGAATCGGCCTACGGGCGAGAAGTGTTCATATCTGGAAGGTTGGCAAAGTATCCGATGCTCAGAAATTTCGGGGTTTTTTATTATGCCAGGAATGTGCTTCTTGTTTTGTTATTTGTTGTGATGGTTGGATGTGGACAGCCATTGTCTTCTGCTTCACCGGTTGATTTGCCAACGCCTGTTGCCAAGTCTGGAACTATGCTTCCAGCCGAAGGCACGAGTACCCCCGTTAACACTCCTCCTGCCTTATTGCAACCTACAAGTTTCTCGGAAGATACTGAGCGACCAGTTTTTTTGGCCTGGCCGTTACCGGCTCATGTTGGCTTGGCGCGTATCTCACAATTCCCGAACTCGGCCTGGAGCTGGAATTTCCTGGGATTGAATCCCGGCTATGAATGTCCGCCGATGTTTGGCTATTTGCTTAATGTTGGCTCTTGGCCCTATTGGCGGGACTCGACTATTCCGGAAACGCAAGATAAGGCCCAGGCCGACCCGCACAATTTCGAGATGGTCGCTTGCTATTCTACAGATGGCAGTATCGGTTCGCCGGATGGACATGAAGGAACTGACATCAAGGCTCTTCCCGGAACTCCTGTTTTGGCATCTGCCGATGGACTGGTTATGGAGTGGCGATTGACAGGTTTGAACAGCATGATTGTTCTGAAGCACTGTTTGTTTGGGCAATGGGATAAAAATCATGCCTGTTCTGGCGGTCAACAGTGGTACACAACCTACATGCATCTTGTTCCCGCCTCAGAATTCTTGCAGGAGAATTTGCCTGTAGCCCAGGGCGCTGTTCTCGGGAAAATTTTTGACCAATCGATAAACTCCCATCTGCATTTTGAAGTTGGCCGGGAACGGCGCAGTTACGCCAATTTTGTTAATCCTTGGGGTGAAGATGTAGCTCCCTGGCTGGGCTGCTTGTGGGAAAACCAATCGTTGTGCCTGAATCCTGATCCCGAATTCCAGCGATTGATTTTTTATGCTGAAAGTGAAATCGGGATTGAAGCAGTTGATGGCGCTGCTCTTCATCTGGCCGGCGTTGATGGCATTCGCAAGGTTGGAGTGTGGGGGAACCAAATCGGCTTTCTGGATGCATCTGGAAATTTGTTTCTTGGGGATAAGCATTTGACTGCTGCTGATTTTGGTAATTTATCTGGCTGGGAGAAGATTGCCGAACAGGTTCTGGATTTCCAAATTGTTGGAGAGCGCATAGCCATGATGAATTCTTCTGGAGAATTGTTGCTAAAGGATTTGTCGGTTGGCGATTCTTGGAGATTGCTGGCTACAGGGGTGGCGCGATTCTCTCTTGCCGAGACTCGGGTTGGCTACTTAACTGTGGATGGCGGCCTTCATATAGAACAAAATGATGCTGATGGCACCCAGCTTTTTGAGCGCGGTCAGGTGCGCGCGTTTCAATTGACCGAGAACCGGGTAGCTTTCCTTGATGAGGATAATGTTCTTTGGGTTAATGAAGGTCGATTGGATGCTGAATATCAGCCTGTAGCGAAAAATCCGCTGGCTTTCCAGGCGACAAATCGACGGCTTGGATTGATTGATGCGGATGGCAAGTTGTTGGTGAAAGAAGGAAATTTGCGTGCGGAGTGGTTGGAGTTGGCTGTTGGTGTTCGATCATTTCAACTGGTTGATATGCGTATCTTGATGTTGGGAGCGGATGACATCTATCGTTACAAAAATGGGAGCTTGTTTCAAGCCTGGACCGCTCTGCCCTATCAACTTCCTGTGATTGTAGTTTTGAATGGCAGTTTGCCGGTCACACCCTGATGTGTGGAGAAATAATCTCCTGATCGTTTTCATCCTTGGCTTTTGAAAACAACCCAAAAATCGAATACAATTCCCCAGCAATTTCAAAAAACTTTCGAAACCGGGTGAAAAATGTTGGATTCTCTAAAAAATAGCCTTGCAGAAACGCTTCGCCAGGAGACCTTGCCGGAACGCGGCGAGCGGATGTTCCCGGCAGCGTTGTATGGGGCGCTTGCGGCAGTTGCTTTTGTTCTGACGCTGGCCCTGGTCAATGTCTATACGTTTTTGGGGTTGCCGTTGGCGGTTGATTGGCTGCCTGTTTTGGGCCAGGCTGTGGTTTATAGCCTGGCGTTTGCTGCAATCGGGATTATTGCGGGTTGGTTCACGAATGAATACGCCGGGATTGCCGGTGGTGGGGCCTTGATTACAGCCTTGTTGGCAATTGCTTTCCTGTTTCAACTCGGCGCAGATAACATTGGGCTGACAACGCAATCCATTTTGATGGCGATTCCGCTGTTTGGGGTGAGCATGCTTATTGCCGGGGCTTTGCGTTGGGCGGCCCGTCGTCATCACGAAATCCTCCATAAGGAATCCGCCGAACTGCGCCCAAGGAAACTGGCAACCCACATTCTCCTGGTTTTGTCCGTCGGCCTGATTCTGGGAATTCTGGGCCGCATGGATTACCCCACGGAGCGCACCCTGGCCCAATTCCATGAACTCTTGCAGACTGCGCCGGAGGATGCCTCGATTTGGCCTCGTCTGCCCCTGCGACAGGTTCCGGCGCTTGAGCAGCACTTTGGCGCGGATTACAGGTTCTACGTCCGCCGCTCGAACCTGGCTATCGGCGCGATGGAGTTGACCGTTCGCTTCGAAGATGGGTTTGTCATGTCCTGCCTGTTGCCTACGGCGGGTGGGGGTAATTTTTTTACCGATTGCATGGAAGGGGAATTCCCCTTGCCTGGGCGTTAGCCGAATTTTGTTTGCTGAATAAAAAACTCCCGTTTCGGCGGGAGTTTTTGCTTGTTAGTGGTTGAGCTTTTGGGGAAGCGATTCTGCCCAGGCGCGGATGGCTTTCCAGTCGCGGTGGTCGCCCTCCTGCCAGACGCCGAAGAGCACGCTCATGCGGAACATCATCCGGTCGCGCGGGTTTGGGATTTTGGAAATGTCCAACGCGCCGGCAAACGCGCCTTCGCTGACCGGGCGGACGAGCGCCCGCACCGGCGCGAGAAAATCGGCGACAAACTTGCGATACTGTTCACCGTTGCGCATGGCGAGTGTCATGCATACCAGGAAGGTTGCAAACGGTTTGCGCGTCAGTTCGGCGCGGTTCTTTTCCACGAATTGTTGCGCTTCCGGCAGCCATTGCTTGCCTTGGATGGCGCTGCCCGCCACAACGGCATCGTATTGGCCCAGGTCTTTGACTTCGCCCATCGGCAAAACCTGCACTTCGGCCCCGTTTTCAGCCAGGGTCTGGCCGATGGTCTCGGCCACGCCGACTGTTGAGCCGGTGCAGGTGGCGTATGTGACCAGGATTTTAGGTGACATTCAGAACTCCTATCCTTGATTTTCGCGGCGCGCCAGGCGGAAGAAATCCCGCGCCAGCATGGGGAACCAGACCAGGTAGAAAGGTCCCATCAGCATCTGTACCGTCGCCGAGAATCCGGGCGTAAAGGGATGCAGCAGGTGCTGAACCAGATCGAGCGCGTTTCCCAGCAGCCCGGCGATGGCGGTCACTTTGCTGAAATCCTTGCTGCGCAGCATGACCAGCGAAATGAGCACCCCGCCGCCCTGGAGCAGCAGCCCGGATGCATAAGCGCCGGAACTGTTCCAGAAATCTGAAGCGATTATCGCTTCGCCTGCCGCCAGGAGCTGGACGCGTTGTATTTCGTTGGCGGCGGCATATTGCTCGCCCAGGTGGTACAGGGCAAAGGTCGATTCAGATGCAAAGCAGATTGTAACCGCAATGAAGGTGAACAGGGTGGCGAAAAAGACTGTTGCCGGGCTGAGTTTGCGCAGGGCGGCATACAACGCGGGGAAAGTTCCCAGGTAAGCGCCAATCAAAAAGAGGAACAAGAAATCGCCGCGCAGGAAAAAAGCCAATCGGTTGGCCTGTAACAGTTCGAAATATTCCTGCGGTCTGGCCGGTTTGGGGCCAAGCACACCGGCGACGACGCTGTAAGCCAGGATGGCGGTCAGTTGCAGCAAAGCCGCCGCCCCGCCGATTTTGTAGAGATTTTTCCAGTTTTGGTTTTCCAAGTCAGGGAAGATCGGGTTCATTTCAAGCCTCCTTTTTGCAGGATCGTCAGGACTCTGCTCGCCGCCAGGAATAAAACGATGGGCGCAATGCGGTGGATGGTCAGCATCACAGCGTAATCCAGTTTGCCGGCGCTCATCAGCGCCCCGCTGACAAAAAGCGCCAGAATACTCAATGCCCCGGCTGCCAGCAAGAGTATAAGCCATATAGTCACATCGCCAGCCTTAAAGATTTTGGAAAGCTGCACAATCGCAAGTACCACGCCGCCCAGCGCAATCAACTTGTGGAGATTGAAGAGCAAACCATGATACGGCTTTCCGCTGGCGCTCAACCAGAACCCAAAAACGAGCGTGAACAGGAACAAAACACCAGGAATTGTGACTTTTGAGAGCATTTCCATTGCATACCTCCGGTCAGCCTAATCATAGAACCGTTTGCCCCAGGCGTATATGACTTTTCCTGCATAAAATGTGACACTTTACGCGGAATCAGGCGTAGAATAATCGTTGACAGCTTCCCCGAATTCGTTATGATTGGCCTATGAGCGCTTCCCCCGAACCCATCACCGTGTCCATAACCGTCCTTTCGCAGATGTTCCTCTACCTTCATTCCCTGAAGGTGGATATCGAGACCATGTTGCGCAGCCTGGGCGTCGAGCCGGATGCGGTCAAATCTCCCGATACGCGCTTGCCGATAGAAACCTATTTGCACATCCAGGATGGCGCTGCCGAATATGTCCGCGACCCGAATTTTGGCCTGCACATGGGTGAGTTCGCCGAGGCTGGCAGTTGGTCGATCCTGGGCTATTTGATGATGAACTGCAAAACCCTGGGCGAGGCCTTCGAGAAATCGGGGAAGTACTCGCGCATCATCGGCAACCTGATCGAGGCGCGCCCGGAATTGGGCTTCAACAAGGTCAGGATTGTTTTCTTTACCCCGCCGCATGCCCCGAAAATGTCGCGCCACTGTTTCGAATCGACTTTTTCGAGCAGCGTGCGCATGATGCGGACGCTTTCTGGCGTCGACCTGAACCCGCTCGAGGTGACTTTTATCTACCCGGAGCCAGAATCGCGCGCCGAGTACGAGCGCGTCTTCCGCTGTCCGGTGCGCTTTGGGCAGAAACACAACTCGATGACCCTGCCGTTGAGCATTGCCAGCCTGCCCATCCGTATGGCGAACCCGCTGCTGTTGGAGCAGTTCGAGCAATATGCCCAAAATTTCCTGGCTGAAATGGAACGCAACGACCAGACCACCCGCACCGTGACCAAAATCATCCTGGCCCGCCTGGACGATGAAGCGCTTTCCATCGATACGGTAGCGCGCGAGATGGCGGTCAGTGTGCGCACCCTGCAAAAGCGCCTCGAAGATGAAGGCGTGGTTTTCAGTGACCTGCTGCGCGAAGTGCGTCAGCGTCTGGCCAAGAAATACCTGCGTGAGAATTACACCGTCGAGCAAATCACCTATTTGCTGGGATTTTCAGAGCCGAGCGTTTTTCGTAAGGCGTTTAAGAAGTGGTCCGGGGTAACGCCCAGGGAATACCGCGAAAGTTCCTTTGCGGCTGCCGGGTAGTTCCCGCATGAAAAGCAAAAAAAGACAGCCCGCGCAGGCTGTCTTTTCGATTCAACGCTAGGAGTTAGTGCTGCCCGAGCGTGCCCAGTTTGCGCACCCGGCGTTCGAGCGAGTTGAAGGCCCAGGAACCCAGCCAGAGCATCAGCGCCATAAAAACCACCAGCAGGATCAATTCCCAATGGATTGGCAGGATGGTGGGGGTCTTGAGTAGGAATCCGCGCACGGCATCCAGGCCGTAGGTCAGCGGCAGCGCCAGGGAGACGGGCAGCAGCCACTTTGGCAGGGCATTGACCGGGAAATTTGCTCCCGAGAAAATCTGCACCAGGAAGCTGCTGACATCCACCATCGTGTTGGCCTCGCGCATGATCAGCACCAGCGCCGCGAAGGCAAAACCGAATCCATACAGGCCGATCATCATCGGGATAACCGGGATAAAGGCTTGCAGCACATCGCCGCTGGCGCGAAAGCCGAACAGCAGCGAGGCGGCCACGAGCATTCCCGACGAGGTGATGGTGGTCACGGTCAGGTTTGCCAGCGAGTGACCGGTCAGGATCAACAGGCGCGGAATCGGGGTCAGCCAGTTCGATTCCATCACACCCGAATCCATATCTTCTTTCAGGGCGAAACCCATGCCCCAGAAAACCGAATTGATGAAGTTGGTCAGGATTGTGCCGAGCAGGATAAACGACATGAAATCGGCGGTGCCGCTGTACTGGGCAAACCCCTCGGCCTGGCCGTTGACGCTGAAGGCCTTGCCCATAAAGTAGACCGGCGCCAGCCAGATCAGCGGATGGAAGATGGAAGAGACTGCGTTAAGTGGATAGCGCCAGTATTGTTTCCAATCCTTGCGCGCGATGGCAAACAAGGCGCGCAGGTTGGATGCGTAGCCGGGCTGGGAAAGGTTGAATTGATTATCCATGAGGCTTTCCTTGAATTAATATTGGCCGATGGCCCCGGTTTGGCGGGCGCGGCGTTCCATCCAGTTGAAGAGGCCGTAGCCAACGGCCAGCCAAAAAGCGCCGAACAAAGCCAGGGCGATTAAGTCGTTTTGGATGGCAGCGAATCCCGCGTTCGAGAGCGCCGCCGAGCGCACGGCGTGGATGATGTAGGTTTGCGGCAGCCAGGCGGTGATGACTTGCATCCACTCGGGCAGCATGGCGATTGGGTAGGTGATGCCGCAGAAAATCATCACGATCCCGCGCAGCAGGAAGACAAACGCATTGGCTTCGCGGGCGGTAATAACCACGCTGGCGAAGGCGAATCCCAGCCCATAAATGGAGGGGATCGAAGCCAGGATGACCAACAGGGTCAGCCACAGGCTGCCTTCGAAGCGCACCCCGAAGAACAAGGCATATTCCAGGGCCGAAACGAGCAGCATCAGCAGCATCGAGATTAACTGCGGCACACTACTGCCCAGCAGGTAGGCAAAGCGCCAGGTGGGCGAGAGCCAGTTCGATTCGAGTGTGCCGCGCATCTGTTCGTTGCGCAGGGCGTAGCCCACGTTCCACAGCACCACGTTTTGCCACATCCAGATCATGGTGCCGACCACGATGTAGCTGATATAGTCGGAGATGCCAGTCGCTTGCTGGAACAGGGTCAGGCCGCTGCCGTCCGGGCCGGATAGCGCCCGGGCGGTCAGCAGGTAGGCCATCGGGAAAATCAGCGGCCAGATGATCAGCGAGATGATCCAGCTTGGATAGCGCCGGAAGATGGTCCACTCGCGGCTGATAACGGCCCACAGGGCGCGCAGGTCAGCCGCCGGACCGGGTTGGGTCAGGGAGGTTGTGCTCATGGCTGTTTCCTTAATCCCGCAAGGCCTTGCCGGTCAGGTTGATAAAAACATCCTCCAGGCTTGGGCGGACGACGTTCATGTTGAGCAACCGTGTGCCGTTGTAATTGACCGTTTCCACTACACCGGGCAGGATGGCGCGTGAATCGGGCGTTTGCAGGCTGACTTCCCACTGGTCGTCGCCTTCCAGCTTGTGCGCAGCCAGGTTCTGCACGCCGGACAGCGCCCGCAGCTTGTCGCCGACCTTGTCCTGCCAGCCGGACACCTCCAGGCGCACCACATCGTTCTGGTCGATGCGCTTTTTTAATCCATCGGGTGTATCGAGCGCGATGATTTTGCCGGTGTCGATGATGCCGATGCGGTCTGAGAGCAGGTCGGCCTCTTCCATATAATGGGTGGTCAGCAGGATGGTGTGGCCTTCCTTTTGCAGGTCGAGAATCAGTTCGCGCAGGTTGCGCGCGGCTTGCGGGTCCAACCCGAGGGTGGGTTCATCCAGCAGCAGGATGGGCGGGCGGGCAATCAGCGCCTTGGCGATGGCGATACGCTGTCGCATGCCTGTCGAGTATTTTTCGACGAGTTCGTTGGCCCGCTCTTTGATTTCCATCCGCTCGATCAGCTCTTCGACCCGCTGCCTGGCTACCGTTGGCGGGATGTGGTTCAAGGCTGCGAAATATTCCAGGTTCTCGCGCCCGGAGAGTTTCCAGTAAATCGAGCGTTCCCCGGCCAGCAGCGTCCCCAGGCTGCGGCGGACATCGTTGGCCTGTTTGACGATATCGAAGCCATTGACGTGGGCCATGCCGCCGGTCGGCTCGAGCAGGGTGCATAACATGCGGATGGTGGTGGATTTTCCCGCGCCGTTCGGCCCGAGCAGGCCGAAGATTTCGCCGCGCTTGATTTGCAGGTTGACGCCGTCCACGGCGGTGAACATGGCCTGGGGTTCCTTGCGGCCGAACGGCCAGAAAGATTTTTTCCTGGCTTCGCCCTTCTCGGCTGGCGGGGTGCGCTGCGGGAATTTTTTGACCAGGTTTTCAGCTTCAATCGCCCATTCAGACATATGCATACTCCTTGTAAGAATTTTCCTGATGATAATCCTGGCGCTGTTTTGTTGCCTGTGGACTGGCTATCAGGCAGGTATCAGTCAGGATAAAATTTGTCATCTAAAATAAAATTACTATCTTGTTTCATTTTATCACAAATTTAAAAGAAAATATTAAATATATTTACTTGAATATTTATAAAATTAATAATCGGCTTTCGGGCGATCTGGACGTGGCCAACAAAAAAGCCATCGCAACGTTGCGACGGCTTGCAGATTCTATCCGGCGAGGGGAGCAGGTTCAGGCGCTGAGTGGATCGGAAAACTCCCACAGGGTCGTCATGTTGCGGCCCTTGCGTTTGGATTCGTACAAGGCCTGGTCGGCGCGCGCAACCAGGGCGGTGATGTCGGTTTCGGCTTGCCCGTCCCAGCAGGCCACGCCCAGGCTGATTGACAGGTGAACTTGCTTGTCTTCATATCTCTGCGGGTTGTCGTCGACGGTTTTGCGCAGGCGCTCGGCAGTTCCCAGAGCTGAATGCTCATTCGTATCGGGCATCAACAGGACGAATTCCTCGCCGCCGTAGCGGGCGAAGATGTCCATCGCGCGGATATTGGCCTGGATTAACTGGGTGACGCTGATCAGGATTTGGTCGCCGAAGGGATGCCCGTAGGCGTCGTTGATGCGCTTGAAATAATCCGTATCGATCAGGATGACCGACAGCGGGCGCTGCTGGTGGATGGCCTTTTCCATCTCTTTTTCGGCCAGGCTGAAGAAATGGCCGCGATTGTAGATTTTGGTGAGCGGATCGGTGATGGCCATTTGTTCGAGCATCACGGTTTGCTCGCGCAGGGTCGCCGTGCGCTCATCGACCGTGCGCTCCAGCCCGGCGGCCAGCTCGCGCAGTTCGTTTTCGCGCTCCTGGATCGAGGCCGCCATCTGGTTGAAGACCCGCGCCAATTGGCCGATCTCATCGTTCGAGTTGGATTTCACCCGCACGCCGAGGTTGCCCTTCGACATCTCGTCGGCCCCGTGAGCCAGCTCGCTCAATGGATTGGTGATTTGGCGGGCGAACCAGAAACCCAGCAGCGCGCTGGCCAGGCCGATGACCAGCCCCAGGTAAACACTTTCGAGCGCCAGGTCTGCGATTTTGTCTTCGAGCGAGAGCGTCGACAGGCTGGCGGCGATTGCGCCGATGGTCTGGTTGCCGACGATCACCGGGCGGCCGGAGATATACTGGTCACTGAGCCAAATCTTGTAAACCTGGCCGGCATCCATTCCCACCAGCTTTTTGCCGAGCGGGTCAACTTCCTGCGAGAATTGCAGTTCCGGTTGGCGCGAATCGGCCAGGATTTTGCCCTCGGCGTCGTAGGCGATGAAAAAAGTGACATCCTGGTTGTCGCTCAGGGCGCTGGCCAGGCCGGAAAGCTCATCGATTTGCAAATGGTAGAGCGGATCGCGCAGGCTGAGCGCGGTCGTTTCCAGCAGCAAGTCGGCCTGTTCCTCCAGTTCCTGGCGGAAATAGTATTTTTCGAGTTGGATCGAGGCGATGGTTAAAATAAAAATGGCCGAGACGGTCAGGAAACTGAGCAGTCCAGCGATTTTGGTGCGCAGGGAAACGTTTTTCCAGAGATGTGTCATGGGGTGATGAGAATCAGTCCCACTTTGCTTTGTGCGCCGGGAAATTCCGGCGCCCGTTGGGGTGATGCTGTTCACGGGAGCTTGATTTGATTGTACTCTCTCTTTGCCTGCACGCGCTCCCCGATGGCAAAACGAAATTGTTTTGTAATGTCAAAGAATTGATATATACTCAGGGAAAGGAGGCCGGCTATGGATGATCGCAGGAAGGAAACCCGCAAAAAACTGATGGCTTTTACCCTGGTGCATGACCAGCATGGCAAAATCCTGGGCTACCTGGGCAACATCACCCTGCAAGGCGCGATGCTGATTGGCGAAAAGGCGCTTGAGATTAACCAGCACATCACCCTGGTGCTCGAATTCCCGGATGAGTTACCCGGCAGCGCGGCGCGCAAATTGACAATTTCGGCCCGTGTGGCGCGCTGCGTTCCCGACGAGGAAAGCACGCGTGAATTTGACATCGGTTTTGAATTCGACGAGGTTTCGCCCGAACAGGCCAAAATCATCGACGCCCTGCTCGAGCGCTATCATTTCCGTCATCGCGAGTGGGCCAGATGACCGCCTCCGACTCTCTGCGCTGGCACGATCCCGATTGGCAGGAACAGGCTCGGGGCTGGATTCGTTCCCAGGCTGCCCGGAACGCCATCCGACTGGAAGGCGAGATCGAGCAGCCGCACGCTTACGCCTGGTCTACGGTGATGCGCGTTCGCTCGGACGCCGGCTGGCTGTTCTTCAAGGCTACTTCGCCTGAGACGGTTTACGAAGCCTCGCTGACGCGCGCCCTGGCAGAATGGCAGCCCGCTTGCCTGCCCGAACTGCTCGCCCTGGACGAATCGCGGGGTTGGATGTTGATGCGCGACGGCGGCCAGCAACTGCGCGCCTCCATCCGTCCGACGAAGGATATCCGCCCCTGGCAGCCGGTCATCCGCCGTTACGCCGAACTGCAGATCGACCTGGCCGGGCGCGTTCCCGCAATCCTGGCGCTGGGCATCCCGGATTGCCGGTTGGAGGCTCTGCCGGGGCTGTATGCGCAACTGCTGAATGAAGCCGACAGCCTGATGGTGGGCCAGGAAAAAGGCCTGAGCGCGGACGAGTTTGCCCAATTGCAATCCCTCGCGCCGCGTTTTGCCCGGATTTGCGCCGACCTGGCGGCCTATGGCCTGCCAACTTCTCTCGATCATGGCGATTTTCACGATGGCAACATCCTGCTGCGCGGGGAGCGCATCACCTTTTTCGATTGGGGCGATGCCAGTTTGACGCATCCGTTTGTTTCCCTGCGCACCTTTTTCGTCAGTATCGAGATTGCCCTCGAACTGGACGATTACGCCTTCACCCCTGAGATGGCGGATTTGCTCGAGCTTTACCTGCAACCCTGGCAGGTTTTCGCCCCGCGCGAGCAGCTGCTGGCAGCTTACCGGCTCTCGAAGCCGGTTGCGGCGATTGTCAAGACGCTCTCCTGGCGGCGGACGATTTCGCGCTTGAGCGGCGCCTTGCGCGAAGAATATGCCTGGATCGTGCCCGAAGTGCTGCGCGAGTTTATGGTTTATGAGAAGAGGCTCTAGCCCGCCGATGCGCGCTCCCTTAAAACAAAATCCCGCTTTTCGAGCGGGATTTTGTTTGTTTTTGACGGGAAAGGGCTTTGATTAATGAAAGAGAACCACGGGGACACTGAGAGCGCGGAGTTTTTAGTGTTGTTTTCTCTGTGGATTCCGTGTCTCAGTGGTGAAATCCCCGTTAATGACGGGTTGTCTGTCTTTTAGGCGCGTTTCAGGCGGCCTTGCGCTGCTTGATCTCGCGGCGGATGACTTCTGCCGGGAAGGAATCGCCGTGCGCCGGGTGGACGGTTTTGACGCCCAGAGCCAGCAGTTTCTCCCAGGCGGCGATCACCTGTTCCATATCTTCGGCCAGCACCGGCAGGCCGGGCGTCAGGCGCAGGAACCAGGCGTTCATGGCCGAATCGCCGACAAAAACGTCGCCGCTTTCGAGCAGGATACAGGCCGAACCGGGAGAGTGTCCCGGCGTGGCCAGCACTTGGCCCGGGATACCGTATTCGGCCAGCGAAAAGCCCTCGTCACCGAAGGCCATATCCACCTTGACCGGGGCAATCGCCGGTTTGAAGAGCGGCTTGGCCAGCCCAATCATAATTTTGCCCCAGGTTGTTTGACCCGGCGGCAGGGCCGGACGGCCGCTCTCGACCCAGGCGCGGTCGTTCTGGTGAACGGCTACCCGCGCCCCGCTCATCTGCTGGATGGCGCTCAGGCAGGCGATGTGGTCGGCGTGGCCGTGGGTCAGGAGGATGAGCTCGATCTCGCGCGGATCGACGCCCAGGCGCTGCAAGCCTTGCTTGAATTCGCCCAGTCCGCCCGGCGCGCCGCCGTCGACCAGGATGTTTTTTTCGCCGCGCAGCAGGTAGCAGTTGCAGATGCCGGCGGGGATACGATCAAAACTAAACGTCATTCTGCCTCCGTGTTTTTTGTGCGGGGAAGAGATGGGCTGTTCCGCTGGAAATATTTTACCCGACGCGGGCAAATTTGCAGGGTGGGTTGCCTTGCCAAACCAAAACGCCCCGCGGACTTGCCCCAAAGGGCGTTTTCTTATCCCCTAAAAGTGATATACTTTTTTCATGCGCATCGACTTCATCACCTGCCCGGATGAAATCATTGAGAAACTTGCCCGCAAGCATAATGTTAGTGAGCAGGAAGCGCGGCAGGTTTTGCTCAACAATCCACGCATTCGCTTTGCCGAAAATGGATATATCGAAGGCGAAAATGTCTACGCCGCCTTTGGACAAACTTTCGGCAACCGTTATCTCTCCGTATTTTTCGTTTACAAACCCGATAACAAAACCGCCATTATTATCAGTGCCCGCGAGATGAGCCAGAAAGAGCGCAAAGCCTATGGACGCAAATAAAAAGACCAGTTCCCTTTCAAAAGCCGATTCACTAAAAAAAATGGGCGAATTTTGGGACACCCGCGATTTCACCGAATTTGACACCAATGCCCCGGATGTCAAATTCGATGTGACCTGTGCCGTGCCCGTGGAAATTGACCTGTTTGCCCAAATCGAAAAACAGGCCCACCAGCGCGGCGTGAGCGTGGAAACGCTGGTCAATTTGTGGCTGCAACAAAAAATCGCAGAAAGTCAACCCGCCGCCAAGGGGAAATACACCCAGAGAACGGCGCAGCGACAAATAGCTGAAAAAAAATAACCCAAAACGCCCCGCGGACTTGCTCCGCAGGGCGTTTTCTTATCCGTTCCCGTCCGTGAGTCCGTGACAGAGTCCGCTGACCGTCCACCCCGCCCCGCGGACTTGCCCCAAAGGGGCGCAGGGTGCTTTTTATCCATAGATTTTGCTGCCTTCCCATCGAAACATGCTATACTTTTAGCGACAGTATCGGTATTCAATCAGGAGCCAGAAAATGACCGTTTACCAGACTCTTTATACTGAAAAAATCGAACAGGAAATCCAGAAAACCCCGGACGAATACTTGCCCATGTTGCTCGAAATGGTGCGTCTGTTCCGCCAGAGTGTGGCGCTCAAACCTGCGGATGAAAGTTTTCGCCAGGGCTGGAAGGAAGCGTTCAAAGGTGAAATTCTGCCCATTTCCGAGTTGTGGACAAATCTGGACGCCGCCGAATAGTTTATGTCCGTTAATATCGCTTTCACGCCGGAATTTAAGCGCAACCTGCGCATTCTTGCCAAGAAGTATCGTCATATTCGCGATGATGTTGAACCATTGGTTACATCCTTGCAAAACGGCGAACTGCCCGGCGACCAGGTGACAGGGACAAGTTTCACTATTTTCAAAGTGCGTGTGCCTAACCGGGATGTTCAACGGGGTAAAAGCGGGGGCTATCGTGTGATTTACTACCTGCAAACGCAAGCGGACATTATCCTCGTCACGATTTACTCCAAAACCGAGCAAGCGGACATCTCTGCCGCCCAAATCCGGCGTATCGTGAGCGAATTCGAAGCCGAAAAATAACCCAAAAACGCCCCGCGGACTTTTCCAAAGTGACGCAGGGCGTTTTCTTATCCGTTCCCATCCGTGAGTCCGTGACAGAGTCCGCTGACCGCCCACCCCGCCCCGCGGACTTTTCCAAAGTGACGCAGGGCGTTTTCTCGTCCGTTCCCCTCCGTGAGTCCGTGATAGAGTCCGCTGACCACCCACCCCGCCCCGCGGACTTGCCCCAAAGGGGCGCAGGGCGTTTTATTGTCCCTGCTCAAATTCCATCTCTATTTGTTCATTCTAAAAAATAAGTTTCATTCATTTCTTCGTTAGGTACCAGCTCAGCATAAACAATTCGAATTGTAGCGGACTCAACTGCTTTATCCATAACGTTTTCAATCTCATGTCTTAAACTATTAATCGTAAAACACATCTCTGGTGATAAATAAAATTGATGATCTTTTAGCCAAGACATCGTCTCATTAAACTTTTTGAAGTCGAAATTCTTCTCATCATTTAGTTTTCGCAATTCCTCAATCTCTTTTAATACGGCAGACCGTGAAATTTGCGGCTTTAAATCGGGAATTAAATCTATAGTGCCATCTTCAGAAATCACTATTGCGATACATGGGTATTTGCTGGTTTCTACATATCGAATAGCAGAGTTGTATCTCGCGCCTCTGGCTGAAGTTCCTTTTTTCGAAGCCAAACCATCCAAAATCACGCCAATTGCATAACAATTCGAGGTAGCGTCAATTAGTACAGCACCATCAATGGCTGTTATTGACCTCATAACTTGTCGCGTCAGTTTTATCGGTTCTATTACTGTAGCCTGATTCTGTAATCTGTTGGCTTCAATTTCTGCTCCTGATGAAACAACCACCATGGTTCCATGTTTCTGTTCGCTGGCTTCAATGATCAAATCCCATAAATATGCCAACTCACGAGGATGAATTTGTTTAAAAATTCTCTTTACATCAGTTTCAAATTTGTCCTTATTAATTCTCATTCTGGGAAGTTCAGGTTGTCCATAGTTCACTTGCATCATTAAATGCTCAGCATGGAACAATTTCCATGAGTAATGTTTTGTAAAGCGCACAGTGAATAAATCTTCGTTTCTTTGATCGTATATACCTGTGGTTTTTCCCAATCCATATATAAAACCAGAGTCACTAAGCAGACAAACATCACTGGACGTCATTTCAAGAAGTTTTCTGACTGCACGATAATCATGTATTTGCACAGGCTCAACCAAGGAAAGCATAATGTCTATGTTAGGATGCCCTCTCCTTGAAAGTAACATAACCCCAATACCTTCAGCACCTTCATATCTTAAAGATGAAATTGTATTGCAAGACTCAAAAAGCCCATGCCACCCCTCAAATTCTTTGCATGCAATAGCGGGTGTGTACATCAACTGTTTTCCAGCAGCGCGAATGATCTCATCATGCTCTCGTTCTACAACTCCCAAACTAGCGCCCGGATTGGGCCGGCTTAACGCATTTGCACATTCTCCAAGGAATTCATCTACGGTAGCCTCAATCAAGGATGTTGAAATTTTGAACCTATCCCTTTTAATTAACCCAAGTGAGTAATGCGAAAAATATGCTTTCCGATTGAGTTGTAAAACAACAATAACTTTAAATCCTTCCACCAAAACAGGATATGAGCAAAACGAAACTACATCTCGATACTCATCATCTAAACTTAATAATTGTTGTGCAGCATTTTTTAGAGCCTTAGATTTTCTTCTTCGAGCATAGTTTTCTTGAACAAGCGGGTGAGAATGAATAATATTCTGTTCTTCATCCACGGCCTCTAAATGACTGGCACGTTCCATAACATCTGAAAATCTTTGAACATCATAGCCACAATCCTCTGGCTCCAAACATATGGGGTGTCGGTCTTTTCTATCCTGAACCAAAATTCCCAAAAGAAATACATTTGGAGCAAGATTTTGATCTAACTTCGCAAAGATTTCCTTTGCATCAGCTTTTGCAGATATTTGAAAATGGGGTTGATATCCCCACATGAATAAATCAATAGTATGCAATGTTCACATCTCCTCTCTGAGAACGTTAACAGGATGCCATAGAGAAATTATAGCACCTTGGGAAACTCATGACCTCCATCACTGCCACTGCGCTGGAAATCATCTACACTTAACCCATGACTCAATCATCCACTGCCTACCGACCATCGTTCGCGTTGGCTGTCCTGCCCACAACTGCGGCGGACGTTATTTCATCTCATGCTCGTAAGGGCACGGCTGATAAGTTGATGAAACAAACCAGCCGCCTGAGCGCAGAATCATCCTGACCAACTTCATTACATCCATCACTACCCATCCCGGCTCATATCCTCTACACTTAGGGATATGAGCCTTTTTTCATCTCGCACTCGTAAGGGCACGGCGGAGGGTATCGCGGATTTTAACGATCAATCGTCCCGCCGTGCCCTTACGGGGTACTTTGCCCCTACAAATGTCGAAAAAATCCGTGTCGGCTGTCCCGCCCACAACTGCGGCGGACGCTGCCTGCTCATCGCCCATGTCGAAAACGGACGCATCACCCGCCTCGACACGGACGACCGCCCGGATAGCCTCGCCGCGCCCCAACTGCGCGCCTGCCCGCGCGGACGCGCCTATCTGCGCCGCCAATACCACCCCGACCGGCTGCTCCATCCGCTGCGGAGAACCGGAAAACGGGGAACCGGGAACTTTGAACGCATTTCCTGGGACGAAGCCCTCGATACCCTCGCCGCCCAATTCGAGCGCGTCAAAGCCAAATACGGCAACGAGAGCCTGTTTGTCCCCTACGGCACCGGCTCCTGCAACCAACTCAACGGCTCGCACACCGCCCGCCGCCTGCTGAACCTCTATGGCGGCTGTCTCGGCCACTACAACTCCTACTCGTGGGCCGCCATCAACGCCGCCACGCCCACCGTCTGGGGCACGCTCGTCACCGGCAACCAGCGCCAGGACTGGCTCAACAGCCGTTACATCCTCATGTGGGGTTGGAACCCCGCCGAAATGCGCGACGGCACCAACTCCGACTACTTCATCAAACTCGCCCGCCAAAATGGCGCCCGCGTCGTCTGCATTGACCCGCGCCACTCGCTCTCGGCTGCCGCCCTGGCCGATGAGTGGATCCCCATCCGCCCTGGCACCGACGCGGCCATGATGACCGCCATGGCCTACGTGCTGCTCAGCGAAGGCCTGCTCGACATCCCCTTCATCAACCGCTACTGCCTCGGCTGGGATTCCGCGCACATGCCCCCCGGCCACGAAAGCGACGAAAGTTACACCGACTACCTGCTAGGCATCCGCGACGGCACACCCAAAACCCCCGATTGGGCCGCCGCCATCACCGCTGTGCCATCAGAAACCATCGCCCGCCTCGCCCGCGAATACGCCACCCTGACCCCCGCCGTGCTCTACCAGGGCTACGGCATGCAGCGCCGCGCCTATGGCGAACAGGTTGTCCGCGCCGGCGCAGTTCTCTCTGCCATCACCGGCAATTTCGGCTTGTCGGGCGGCTGGGCCAGTGGATTAGGATTACAAGCCCCGGATGGCGGCGGCATGTGGACAGTTTTCCCAACCGGGCAGAATCCCGTTAAAGCGGCCATCCCTGTCTTTCTCTGGACCGAAGCCTGCCTCCGTGGAAAAGAGATGACCCAGGCTGACGGTGTCACCGGCGTCCCGCACCTCGACAACGACATCAAACTCATCTACGCCGTCGCCACCAACTGCCTGATTAATCAACACGCCAACGTCAACCGCTCCGCCGAAATCCTGCGCGACGAGTCAAAAGTCGAATTCCTCGTCGTCCAGGACAACTTCCTGACCCCCACCGCCAAATTTGCCGACATCATCCTGCCCGCCTGCACCCAATTCGAAACCTGGGGCGTCGAGGACGGCTGGAAATACTCCGACGAAGTCATCCTCCAGCCCAAACTGGTTGACCCTCCTGGCGAATGCAAATCCGACTACCAGATCTGCGCCGAAATCGCCGCCCGCCTGGGTTTTGCCGACGCCTACACCGAAGGCCGCGATGAAAAAGCCTGGGTGGAGTATTGTTTATCGGTTTGGCGGTCAACCCGTTTTCCAGATTTACCCACTTTGGATGAGTTTATCGAAAAGAATCTCGGCGCGTGGAGCAACCCCGTCACCAAACCCGCCATCGCCTTTGAAGACTTCCGCCGCGACCCCGAGCAATTCCCGTTAAAAACGCCATCTGGCAAAATCGAAATCTTCTCCGAACAACTCTACAACCGCCACAATCCTGCCGAAATCCCGCCCATTCCGAAATATATTCAGGAATGGGAATCCCCCTTCAATCACCATCGGGCTGAGCGGAGCCGCCCGCACTTGGCGGCGAAGTCGAAGCCCACCCACCCTTCGACAGGCTCAGGACAACGCCCTTCGACTACGGACTTTGCCAAGGGCGCTCAGTCCTCCGCTCAGGATGGGTTTCCTCTCCAGGCCATCGGCCACCACACCCTCCACCGCGTCCACTCGACCCACGACAACAACGACTGGCTGGGCGAAGCCTTCCCGCAGCGCATCTTCATCAACCCGATAGACGCATCTGAGCGTGGCATCCACGACGGCGACCTGGTCCGCGCCTGGAACGAGCGCGGCGAACTGGTGATTCCTGCCCGCGTCACTCCGCGCATCCTGCCCGGCGTGGTCGATATTCCCCAGGGCGCATGGTGGGCACCCAACGAGAACGGAGTCGATTTCGGCGGTTGTGTCAACGTCCTGACTTCCGAAAAATGGACGCCTTACGCCTTCGGCACGGCCCAGCACACGATCATGGTTCAAGTCGCATTGGTCTCCGGTTCCCCGGTTGACCCGTTCTCCAGTTCAACCGGAAAACCAAACAACCGGAAGGCCGGAGAACAAGAATGACTTACGCCTTCACCTTCGACGCCTCGGCCTGCTCGGGCTGCAAGGCCTGCCAGATTGCCTGCAAAGACAAAAACAACCTGCCGACCGGCGTGCTCTGGCGGCGGGTCTATGAAATTTCGGGCGGATCCTGGCAGCGACAGGGTGAAGCCTGGACAAGCAACGTGTTCGCCTACAACCTGTCGATTGCCTGCAATCACTGCATCCACCCCAAATGCGCCGGCGTTTGCCCAACCGATGCGTATGTGGTGCGCCCCGATGGGATTGTTTACATCGACGAGAGCAAGTGCATGGGCTGCGGCTATTGCGCCTGGGCCTGTCCGTACTCTGCGCCGCAGTACAACCCCGAACTGCGTCACATGACCAAGTGCAATTTCTGCTACGACAACCTCGATGCCGGACTGCCTCCGGCCTGCGTGGCCGCCTGTCCGCTGCGGGTACTGGACTTCGCTGAAGTAACAAGCAACGAGTTCGCAGAAACGAGGGGTATCCCACTCTGGGAAGTTTCAGGAGCCGAACATCCCTTCCCGCTGCCGACTTTTTCGCGCACCCAGCCGCACCTGGCGCTCAAGCCGCACGCGGCGATGGGCAATGGATTGGAGAAAGCGATCTCTAACCAGGAGGAAATTAAACCGCCAACACCCAAAATCGGGAGATTTTGGACTCCAAAGTCTCCTGACTTTGGGGAATTGCCCCTGATCATTTTCACCCTGTGCGGCCAGATGGCGGCGGGCATGGCCTTTTTTGCCTTATTGGACGGGCCGTTGACGCCCTTTGCCCTGACCCTGATTGCCATCCTGATCGGCCTGGGCGGGATGGCCTCCTTTTTGCATCTGGGAACACCCCTGAACGCCTGGCGGGCGCTCAACCATCTCAAAAAATCATGGTTGAGCCGAGAGATCTTGCTGTTTGGCTTGTTTGGGTTGGCCTGGCTGCTGGCGCTGGCTTTTCCGGGCATGGGAAAGGCCCCCCTGGCCCTGGCCGGTCTCGGCCTGGTTTACGCCATGGCCCAGGTTTATCGCATCAAAGCGGTCCCGGCCTGGAACACCTGGTGGACGAATGCGGCTTTCTTCCTCAGCGCCGGGGTGCTCGGTTTAACCGGCATCGCTCTCGGGTTGGGACTGGCGCAGATCTGGTTTCCGCTCTGGGCGCTGCTGGCTGCCGAGGCGTTCCTGGCCCTCTTCGGCGAGCCTGCCGCCCACGAAACGGCCGGCAAGCTCCGGGGAGTCTGCCTCACGCTGGCGATGCTTGCGGTGGGCTTTTTGCCCGTACTCCCGCCTGCGGCCCAGATGTGGCTCTCCGCTCCCATCTTCCTGCTGATTTTCGCCGAAGAATTGATCGGGCGCTGGTCTTTTTATGAGCTAAAAAACCTGCGTATTCTTTAGCCTCGCAGGATGTTGTCTATCTGACTTGCCGGATTGCACAAAATCAGCCGAAAGGCAGTAAAATGGGGAAGTCAGCTTTCAGCCCATCAGCCGGTCGCGCGGCCGGGTTGGATGGCTGGCAGGGTGAAATGGCGCTGAACCGTTTCACTTTTCCTCCAAGCAGTAGCCGGGCTAACCGGCTACTTGCATTTTTGACAATGGACAGCCCAATCAAGCTGTAGTATCATTAATGTAAGCGGTTACATAAGAGGAGAATCCAGCTTTGACGGCCATCATTCCCATTCCCGCACATTTTCAGTTCGATGAACGACGCTTCAGCTTGACCCCTGAGACAAGGATTATCGTTTCGGGCGATGCGGCTGAAGTTTTTTGGATTGCTTCCTTCCTTGCGGCGCGCCTGCGCCCGGCGACCGGATTTGCCCTGCCGGTCTTGGGCGGGATCGAGCCGGGGGCAGGGGATATTTCCCTGGCGTTGACGGCGGACGACCCGCAGCTTGGCCTGGAGGGCTACCGGCTTTCGGCTACGCCTGAGCAGGTTACGCTGCGCGCCTCTGCGGCTGCCGGCCTGTTTTACGCTGTCCAGACCCTGCGCCAGATGTTCCCGGCTGAGATCGAAAGCGCAGTCGAGCAGCCCGGCCTGGATTGGTGGGTGCCCTGTGGAACGGTGCGCGATGTGCCGCGCTATGCCTGGCGCAGCATGATGCTCGACCTGGGCCGCCACTTCTTTGGCGTTGAAACCGTCAAGCGTCTGATCGACCTGCTCGCTTTTCACAAAATCAATACCCTGCACTTGCACCTGAGCGATGACCAGGGCTGGCGCATTATGATCGAGTCCTGGCCCTGGCTGGCCCTGCATGGCGGTTCGACGGCCACCAATGGCGACCCTGGCGGCTTTTATACCCAGGATCAATACCGCGAAATTGTCGCCTATGCCGCCCAGCGCTACATTACGATTGTGCCTGAAATCGATATGCCCGGCCACACCAACGCCGCTCTGGCCTCTTATGAAGCCTTGAACGTCAACGACATTTCGCCCAGCCTGTATACCGGCATCAAGGTCGGCTTCAGTTCGCTGGCGGTACACAAGGAAATTACCTACCAGTTTGTCGACGATGTCGTCCGCGAAATTGCGGCCATGACTCCCGGGGCATATTTCCACATCGGCGGCGATGAAACCCTCTCGACCCCCGAAGAAGATTATATTTATTTCATTGAACGCGTTCAGGAAATCGTCCGCAAGCACGGCAAGCGTATGATTGGCTGGGAGGAAATTGGCAAAACCCGGCTGAGTGCCGATACCGTTGCCCAGCACTGGTGGAACAAGGATGTGACCGCCAAGGCGGCTGCCCAGGGAGCCGGGATTATCGCCTCCCCGGCAGCGCGGGCTTACATGGACATGAAATATCATGACCATACCACCATCGGCTTGCAGTGGACTGGTTCCTACACCGAAGTCCGCGACGCTTATGAGTGGGAACCGGTTGAACTGCTCGAAGGTGTTCCGCCGGAAGCGATCCTGGGCGTGGAGTCGGCCCTCTGGACGGAAACCATCTTTACCCAGGGCAATCTCGATTTCATGGTTTTCCCGCGCCTGTGCGGCTACGCCGAAATTGGTTGGTCGCCGCGCGAAAGCCGCGATTGGGAATCGTACCGTCTGCGCCTGGCGGAACACGGCAAACGCCTGGCCGGCCTGGGGGTGCGCTTCTATCGCTCCGAACAGGTGGAGTGGAAGTAGTAAATCAAGCGTGATGCATCAAGTGATGGTTTTGCTGGCGGGCTTGCGAAAAGTCCGCCAGTTTTCCGTTAAAGGCCTGGGCAAAATGCTGGGCTGTTTCCTGGCTGGCAAAAGTCAACACGGATGGACTGCAACAGGGGCTGATCTGGCTTTCAAGCACGTACCAGGCCTGGACGGCGTTGATTACTGTCCCGTAAAAGAAATCGGTTGTCACCGCGCTCGCGCCGGTATGTAATTGAAGCGCCATCAGCCCGCAGTGCGGACAGCACGCATCGAACCGCTGACCACTTTCGGTGTGCAAGATAAAGGCCAGGTTTGGTTTGATTTCGCGTTTGCATAGCACACAGCGCCCGTGGTTTTCCTGCTCAATCTTTCCGATCCCGCCCGGGATTTTGGCCGCAAAGCCCTTGCGGGTCAGGGCATCCATTTCCCTGTAGGCAGTTGCCAGTGAAACCTTACAGGCATTCTGGATTTCCTCGGCTTTGAGATAGCCCTTGCTTGCTAAAAGGTTAAAAATATCATGCTGGCGGGGTGATAAATTTTTCATCCGAGCTTCCCTTGTTGTCTGTGCTTTGGTAGATATAATTATCGCGGTTTCTCAAATTTTCTCATATTTTCTCAAAAAATCAAGGAGAAGGCGGAATGAAAAAGGTTTTTGGTTTGAGTTTTATGGTGGTTTTCATCCTGGCGGCTTGCGCTCCGGCGGCAGTCAGTTCTGAGCCGATCGTTTCGCAAAACGGCATCGAGGTTTCTGATCCCTGGGTTCGCGCGGCGGCCATGAAGGAGGACATGGGCGAAGGAATGCAAGATGATAATCAGGGCGATATGCACGGCGGAGCCGTTACCGGCGCGTTTATGCTGATCAAAAACACCGGCAGCCAGGATGATATGCTCATCAGCGCCAGCAGCGATGTCGCAATGGATGTTCAGATTCATGAGACAACCATGGCAGATGGTGTCATGTCGATGGCTGAAGTGCCGGGCGTGAAAATTCCGGCAGATGGCGTGACTGAGTTGAAGCCCGGCGGCTACCATGTGATGCTGATTGGCCTGAAACAGGAACTCAAGGTAGGCGATACCGTTACCATCGTGCTAACCTTTCAGAATGCCGGTGATATTTCGCTGGAAGTTCCTGTGAAGATGCCATAGGGTAAACCCGAGGTGGTTATAGTTTTTGGAGTGCGCTTCTATCGCTTGGAACAGGTGGGTTGGAAGTAAGAAACCAGCGTGGGATTTCAGGGTGAATGCCTTGAAATCCCACGCTTATTTTTGACCAAAACGCTGAATAAAGATAACCCGTTCAATGCGAGAGAGGTTGAGAGACCCGGATTGGTATAATTTTTCCAGTTTGCGAGATTTATCACAATGTTCTCCTGGTTTTGCCCACATTTATCATGGAGTAAGCATATGAAAATGCAAAAAATATTCAGTTTCCTGGCCTTGTTGCTTGTTGTTTCCGGGCTGGCTGCCTGCGCGGCAATCACGGCCACCAGTGAGCCGGCTGTTTCACAAAACGGTATCCGGGTCTTCGATCCCTGGGTGCGCGCGGCTG
>JAEWVF010000027.1 GCA_023459215.1 Chloroflexota bacterium | reverse complement strand
AATTTCCAGTGAGGCCCGATATGAATGAAATTATCCAAAAATTAAACGCCTATATTGCCAAAGAAATCCTGCGCCAACCCAAGCGCGTTATTACCCCAGATGAGAAACTCATCTCCAGCGGGTTGGTTGATTCGTTTAGCCTGGTTGACTTGGGCTTGTTCATTGAAGACACCTTTGGCGTGCGCATAGAGGACACCGAACTCAACGCCGATACCTTCGATAGCCTTGAGCAACTTGCCGCGCTGATTCAGTCGCGGCAGTAATCAGTATTCAGTTCCCAGTGATCAGCGCTTAGCCCTGAGCGGAGCGAACCGATAGGCGAGCGCAGCCGAAGGGCATTCTTCATTCTGCAATCTAAATCCTGCCTTCTCTCATGACAACCCTCCCGCACCTGATTCGCAAAAACTACCAGAATAACCCTGATAAAACCGCCATTGTCCTGCAGCATGCCGGGCAGGATGATTTGCTCTTATCTTACAAAGACCTAGTGGGCGGTTCGTATCGTTACGCCCGCGCTTACCAGAGAGCGGGCATCCAGCCGGGCGAGGTAGTCATCCTGATTCTCAATCATGGCGCGGATTTGGTTTTCTCGTTCTGGGGCGCGATTTTGTACGGGGCCATCCCATCGATCATGCCGTTTTTGACGGAGAAACTGTCCCCGGAGCGCTACCGCGCCGACCTGGCGGCCCTGCTCTCGGTCACACGGCCAGCCGCCATCGTCACCACGCCTGAGTTTGAATCCGAGGTCCGGGCTGCGCTCTCGCCCGAGGGGTCGGTGCGAACTGTCCTGCTGACGGACCAATTGGAAGTCGAAGCGGTCCCAGATTGGGAACATCTCGTCCTTGAGCAGCGCAACCCGGAAGAAATTGTCCTGCTCCAGCACTCATCTGGTACGACCGGTCTGCAAAAGGGGGTTGCGCTCTCGCACCGGGCGGTGCTCAACCAGTTGGCGGCCTATCGTCAGGCCATCGACCTGCGTGAGGACGATATTGTCGTCTCATGGCTGCCGCTTTATCACGACATGGGTCTGATTGCCGGTTTCCTGATGCCGGTGCTGAACGAAAATACCCTGATGTTGATGTCGCCTTTCGATTGGGTTCGCGCGCCGTATAAACTTTTCCAGGCGGTCAGCAAATATCGCGGCACGTTGGCCTGGCTGCCCAATTTTTCATACAACTTTTGCGCCCAGAAAGTCCGCGAGCGCGATATGGCGGGCATCGATTTATCGAGCCTGCGCATCCTGACCAATTGCTCCGAGCCGGTCAAATGGGAAAGCCACCAGGCTTTTTATGAGAAATTCAAGGCCTATGGACTGCGCGAGGAAGTCTTGAATTGCAGTTATGCCATGGCCGAGAACGTTTTTGGCGTCACCCAGACCCCGTCCGGCACACTGCCAAAGGTGGATGAAATCGACCGCGAAGCGTATATCCATGATCGGGTGGCGCGCGAGCCGTTGGCGGGAAAAACTGTGCTTAAGATGATGTCCTCGGGGCGCGTCCTGCCCAACACCCGCATCCGCATCCTGAATCCAGAAGGGCAGGATTTGCCTGACCGCGTGATTGGCGAAATTGCCCTGCAAAGCGATTGCATGTTGACCGGCTACTACAATCGCCCGGATGCGACGGCAGCGGCCCTGCGTGACGGCTGGTACCTGACCGGCGACTATGGCTACAGCCTGGACGGCGAGATTTTTGTCTCGGGGCGCAAGAAGGATATGATTATCGTCGGCGGCAAGAACGTTTACCCGCAGGATTTGGAGAGCCTGGCCTACGAAGTGCCGGGAATCCATGCCGGGCGGGCGGTGGCGTTTGGCGTTGAGGACGAGAAGGCTGGCACGGAAGAAGTGGTGATTGTGGCCGAGGTCGATACGGAGGCTCCCGCCGAGCGTCAGGAGATTGCCGATGCGCTGCGCCGGCATGTCAGCCAGAATTCGGCGATTGTCTTGCGTTATGTGCATCTGGTCGGGCCAAAATGGATTGTGAAAACATCCAGCGGCAAAACGGCCCGCTCGGCAAATCGCGAGAAGTATTTGACGGAGGTTTGAGATGAATAAAAACCCTAATCAGCTTTGGGTGGTTGTATTATTGCTCGGGTTGGCTTTTGATATCCTTTTTTGGCGCCAAACAACCGTTGGGGTTAACTACGCAATATTTACATCTTTAGTTCTTCTTGGCGGCTTGTATTTGCTTCTTGCAAACGGCCAAAAACCTTCTCGAAAAAGCCTGTTCATTCTTATCCCATTTGTTTTATTTGCGTTTGTTTCGTTTTTTCGAAGGGAACCTCTGACGCTCTTCCTTGCTTATCTATTTTCTTTGTTTTGTTTGGGCGTTTTTGCCGTAACATACATGGGCGGACGTTGGACAGAGTACAGTTTGCCAGATTACATTCAAAAATTTATTCATCTTTTTTCAGGATTGCTGACCGGCCCTATTGGATTTTTTACTCAGGTGCGCAGCGAACAAGTCGAACAGGAAAAAGATAGCAAAAAGATACCCGTTGTCCCGATATTTCGAGGTATTTTGATTGCTCTTCCAATTGTGGCATGTTTCGCCTACCTTTTTGCATCGGCGGATATGGTTTTTAGTAAGAAACTTGCAGATTTTTTCGAACTTTTTAGTTTCGAGCGCGGAACTGAATATTTTCTTCGATTTTTTATTATCTTGTTTTGGGCTTATGTTCTGGCGGGGACTTTTTTGTATGCAGCAACCAAAAGCCATGATGAAAAGTTAATCGGTATGGAACAAGATTTTATAAAACCATTTATTGGTTTTATCGAAGCAGTTATTGTGCTTGGTAGTGTCTCGACACTTTTCTTACTCTTTGTTATTGTCCAGTTTCGTTATTTCTTTGGCGGGGATCTAAATATTGGCATTGGTGGTTTCACATATTCCCAATATGCGCGCCAGGGATTTAATGAACTGGTTACAGTTGCCTTCCTAAGCCTATTGATGATTCTTGGATTTAGCACAATTACCCGGCGCGAAAGCGAAAAAGAAAAGCGTATCTTTTCTGGATTTGCTGTAGCAATCTTGTTGCTTGTTATGGTGATTTTGGTTTCAGCCTTTCAGCGTCTTTTGTTGGCTGTTGATTGGCATGGATTCTCGCGACTGCGCGTATATCCACAAGTGTTTTTAGTTTGGATAGGGATATTGCTTATCGCTATCACTGTTCTCGAAGCTTCACGCCATGAAAGATATTTCACGCTTGCAATTGTGATTGCGGCAATGGGCTTTGCCGTATCTCTGACTGTTTTTAATGTTGATAATTCCATTGTGCGTCATAATATTTTGCGCGCATCCCAAGGAAAACATTTTAATCCATCATATCTTGCTTCTCTTTCTTTGGATGCAGTTCCGGCATTGGCAGAAGGTTATCAAGATTTGTCATTACCGACATCTGTACATGAGGGTATCGGGGCTGCTCTTTTGTGCCAGCAACATTTTGCGCAGCTAAACAATACGGATTTAGATGATTGGCAGTCTTTTGATTTTTCGAGATGGACAGCAAAAAGAATTTTAGATGATTTAGATGATGAATTGAGCGGTTATAAGATTAAAAAGAGTTATCCTGTTCAGGTACGAACGCCAAGCAATTCTCTATATGATTGTGTTGACACAAGCTCAAGTTATTGATAAAACACCAAAGCGATTATCGATAGTTGTATTTGAGTTCATCTGAATAAATACTATGCCCACTTTACCTGCTTATACCAAAACTATCACTATCCCGCCCGCCGCCATTGACGAGAACGGGCATGTCAACAATGTTGTCTACGTTCAGTGGATGCAGGATATTGCTGTGGAGCATTACGCCAGTTCGGGCGGTGTGACGGCTCAGGGAGAGAATGCCACCTGGGTGGTGCGCGAACACAAAGTTGAATACTTGCAACCGGCTTTTGCCGGGCAGGAAATCGAAATTCGCACCTGGGTCGAGGATGCGCGTCGGGTGCGTTCGCTGCGCAAGTATGAATTTGTGCGCAAGGCAGATGAGGCCTTGTTGGTGCGCGGCGAGACTGATTGGGTTTTTGTCGATACGCGCAGCGGGCGGCCTTTGCCCATTCCGCAGGCGGTGATCGAGTTGCTCGCCCCACGCCAAAGAGCGGGGTAAGTGCTTAAATCACAAAGACACCCGGGCGCGAAGATGAAATCTTTGTGTCCGGGTGTCTTTTTTGTTTATGCTATGGCAGAACTTTAATTTATCGCTTATTCTTGTCATTTCGAGCCGCGTAGCGGGGAGAAATCCTATACATATAAGCGAAGATTTCTACCCTACGGGCACGATGTCGCTGGGTCTCGATACGGCTTTGCCGCTTGACCACCACGCTCGAAATGACAAACTCATGAAGTTTTTCCGGTAGAGAATTAAAGTTGCATGATTTTTAACCCGGCGGGAACGCCGGTCAGGTCGTAAGCCATCGCCCCGCTGATGCGGATTGGGGCAATCTCGCCCAGGGGCAGTTCGCCCTCGACCAGCACCAGCCCGTCGATTTCGGGCGCGTCGCGGTACGAGCGTCCAATTGAGATGCCGTCGTTGTAACCCTCGACCAGCACATCCAGCGTTTTGCCGACATATTCCTGGTTAATCTGGAGTGAAATACCTTGTTGCAACTCCATCAGCCGGTTCCAGCGTTCTTCTTTGACCTCGGCAGGCACCGGGTCGCCAAGCGGCTCGGAAGTTGTCCCCGGCTCGAAGGAGAATTTGAACGTCCCGACCCGGTCAAAGCGGGTCTGCGCGACAAAATCGTACAAGGCCTGGAACTCCTCATCCGTTTCACCGGGGTAGCCGACAATGAAGGTGGTGCGGATGGCCAATCGTTGGGGTTTGTCGCTGAAAGCGGCCCGCATCTTGTCGAGGGTCTTGTGAACCCACTCGATGTTGGATGGCCGTTTCATGCGGTAGAGCGTCTTCGGGTCGGCGTGTTGCAGGGGGATGTCGAGGTAGGGCAAAATCTGCTTGCGGCTGGCCATGACCTCGATTAAGCGGTCGGTGACGTAGCCGGGGTATGCGTACATGACCCGGATCCAGTCCATATCCGGCACCGAATCGGTCAATTGCTCGAGCAGGGCTGCCAGGCCGTCTTTCAGCCCCAGATCGTGACCGTAATCGGTAGTGTCCTGCGCGATCAGGATCAACTCTCGCACGCCATTGTCGCGCAGGATTTTTGCCTCGTGAACGATGCTCTCAATCGGGCGGCTGACTGCTGTGCCCTTGATCAGCGGGATGGCGCAAAAGGCGCACGGGCGACGACAGCCGTCGGCGACTTTCAGGTAGGCGCTGGCTCCGGCGACCGAGACGCGCAGGGTTTCGCCTTCGTCGCGGCCAACGGTCGGCGCTTCGGGCAGGTGGTAGAGCGTACCGGGATGTGGACTTTTGCGCAGTTGCTTGACCACCTGCACAATGTCCATCCAGCGCCGGGTGCCGAGCACCCCGTCGATGCCGGGGACTTTTTGGGCCACTTCGACGCCGTAGCGTTGGGTCAGGCATCCGGCGGCGATCAGCAACTGGTCGCGCCGTTTGCCGCGCGCCAACTCGCGCAAGACCTGGAAGGATTCTTCCTTGGCCGGGCCGATAAAGCCACAGGTGTTGACAATCAACACGCTGGCCTGGGACGGTTTTTCGACGCTGCGATAGCCGTCCTGGTTGAGCAGTTGCGCCATCGAGTCTGAGTCGACCGTGTTTTTGGCGCACCCGAGCGAGACAAGGTGAAAAGTTTTACGATTCATGGATTTAAGGCACTTCCGTTATGAGAGGGATACTGGTAAAGGTCGGGGTTGGGCTGGGCTGGAACCTGGGCGTGTTGGTCGCTGTCGGGCTGACGGTTGGCGTCGGGGTCTGGATGCCGTCCAGGGTATAGATGCGGTTGACCACTTCGCCGGGATTGCCCAGCGTTCCAAAATCGAACTGATTGTAAATAACCTGGATAGCGTTGCCGTTGCCGGTTAAAACCTCGATTCGTTCCTGGCCGTCAAACACCAGGGCTGCGCCGGGAGCCACCCGGCCCTCCTGTTGAATTTCCCCATCGACGATAACGCGGATGAAAACGCGTTCACGCACCAGCAGGGTCACTTGCAGGATCGAGCCGGGCAGCGGCGCAGTGGGTTCAAAGGTTGGGGTGGCTTCTTCTTCCAGGGAGGGCAGCGCTACGCCCAGTTCTTCCTGGCTGGTTGGCAGGCTTTCAGGTGTATCGGTGACCACAAATTCCGGGCTGGCCAGCAGTACATCTGAAATCGAGGGCGCTTGTTCCTCTTCCGCCTCCTGCGAGGAGATGATGCGCAGCGCGCCCCAGATCACCAATCCGGTAATACTGACAATCATCACCGTGCCGAAAATCAGATCCGGGCTGATCAGGCGGCGCATCCACAGTGGCCAGCTCCAACTCCGCCGCGGTGTTGCCACCGGGACGACTTGGCGCTCGACGCGCCGGGCCTGTAACCCCTCGGCAAAGCGCAGCAGCATGGCATCCCCATTCATATCGAGGAAGTTGGCATAAGTATTGAGCAATCCGCGCGCCTGGACGGGTGAGGGCAGACTGTCAAAGTTACCCTGCTCGATCAATTGCAGGTTGGCCAGGCGCACATGGGTATGTCGCTCGATTTCTTCCAGGGTCAGGCCGAGCAATTCGCGACGCTGCTGTAAAGACAACCCAATCTGGCGGAAGATGATGTCCGAGGGCTGGGGCAGTTCGCTGGCGGATTCATTGTCCGCTGCCGGGGCTGGACTGGCCTCTTGGAGGCTGATTACAGCTTGGATCGGTTCTGGTTCCGGCTCAGGCTCGGGCTGGGGTTCAGGCTCGCTGGCCGGCGCAGGTGATTCGACTTCTTCTGCAACAGCCGTCGCAACTGTTGCCTGGCTCGGATTTAAGATGGCATTTGCATCCAGCCCCAGGAACTCGGCATAGGCGCGCAAAAACCCGCGCGCCTGCACGGCAGACGGCATGTTTGAAAGGTCATCCGACTCCATAGCTTCGATGTAGTAGCTGCGGATGCGAGTCGCCTGGACAACCTGGGCAATGCTGAGTTTGCGGGCTTCACGCGCCGCGCGGAGTTGTTCGCCGTTTGTGGGCATAACTGCTTAAAAAGACATCACCGATGCCCCCTGCTTTGCCGGGTTGTATCGGTGATGTGGCTCTGACTGGGGAAAGATTAGCCTTCTGCCGGGGCTTCTTCAGTCTTGGGTTCTTCCTTGACTTCTTCGGCCTTGGGCGCTTCTTCTTCGAGCGGGTTGGCTTCGCCTTCGCGATAGGCGATCACCGTGATTTCGGGAATCAGATCGACCGTCAGGCGGATCGAGGCGGTGTGTTCACCGAGTTCGCGCACCGATTGCAAATCGATTTGCTGGCGCTTGACATCGACGCCGGTCTTGGCCTTGAGGGCGTCAGCGACATCCTGGCTGGTGATCGAACCATACAGTTTGCCGGTCTCGCCAGCTTTGACGGCGAAAGCCAGGGCAACGCCCTTCAACACTTCGGCGACGGCGCTCATTTCATGGTTGAGGGCGGCGCGGCGCTTGGTGGCTTCCTGGCGGATCTTGTCAGCCTGGCGCAGGGCGCCGGGGGTGGCCAGCACAGCCATTCCCTGCGGCAGCAGGAAATTGCGGCCATAGCCGTCGGCGACTTTCTTGATATCGCCTGCGCGGCCAAGTTTGTAAACGTCCTTGATCAAAAGTACTTTCATTTTTTTCTAGCCCTTTCGTGGCAAAAAAATTAGAGCGAAGGGTACAACGCTCTTGGGCTGTGATTTTACCAAAGGCCAGCCAGCCCGTCAATCACCGGTTTTGACAGTTCCCGGCCTGCCCCACGCTTTTGTAATTGAAAAGCGGTCGGATTTTGGTACACTTATAAAAAGCGATCTTACAGAATGGAGAGAGAAAATGGACGAGCGCAGGCAAATTCCCCGCAAGTATTTGATGGTTTATTCGCGAGTTTTCGACCGTGAGACTGGCAAAGTCCTCGGCTACCTCTCTGACTTGAACCTGATGGGAGCGATGATTATCAGCGATGACCCGCTGATCGAAGGAAGCATTCTTTCGCTGCGTTTTGACCTGCCCGACCCGCCGCTGTTTTCCACCGACCATTTGAATTTGCGCGCCAGGGTGGCCTGGTGCCAGCCCGATATTGATCCGGCTTTCTATAACATTGGCTTCCAGTTTGGCACGGTCACTGCCGAACAGGCCAAAATCATCGATGAGATGATCGATGCCTATGAATTCCGCCGTGACATGCCCCATTATCCGCCGAATCCCAACTTCCTGACAGATGGAATGTAAAGCCAATGCAGCCCATACGGCCCATACCTGAGTCCTACTGGGTGGTCCCGGAACAAATCCTGGCGGGGGAATATCCTGCCACTGCTTACAGCCCCGAACGCGCGCGCCAGCGCCTCATCAGCCTGCTGAAAAACGGGTTTAACAGCTTTGTCGACCTGACCCATCCGGATGAAATCGCCTCTTACGAATCGCTCCTGATGCAGGAAGCGGCCGAGTTTGGCCTGTCCGCCCACTACCGGCGCTTCCCGATTGGCGATTACGGCCTGCCCAGCCCCGAGCAGATGCGGGCCATCCTGGTCTACCTCGAACAGGCTCGCCAGCAGGGGCGCAAAACCTACCTGCATTGCCAGGGCGGCATTGGCCGCACCGGCACAGTGGTTGGCTGCTACCTCGTTCAGCAGGGGCTGAACGGCGAGGCGGCCCTGGCTCAACTGGCCGAATGGTGGCGCGGCGTTCCCAAGTCGGCGCTCCACCCGCATTCCCCCGAAACCCGCGAACAGGTCGAATTTATCCGCAACTGGCCCGCTCCCGGCGTATAATCACAACATGGATTGGCATGCTCGCTATCAACAACAAGCCCGCTGGACAAAAAACACGCGGGATTATTTGTTTCAACGCACCGGGCTGGCTTCCGCCAAACGGATTTTGGAAGTCGGCTGTGGCAGCGGCGCGTTATGGGAAGATTTCCCAGTCCCTCCCGGCGCAGCGCGCCACGGACTCGACCTGAGCCTGGCCGCCGTTCAACAGGCTAGCGGCAACGCCCCTGCGTTGCGCGTGGTGAACGCTGTTGGGGAGCATCTGCCTTACCCGCAGGCGTGTTTTGACCTGGTTTTTTGTCACTACCTTTTGCTTTGGGTGCAAAAACCGGAGCAGGTTCTGCGCGAAATGGCGCGGGTGACGCGCCCCGGTGGGGCCATCCTGGCCCTGGCCGAACCGGATCATGCCGCCCGCATCGACCATCCCGCCGCGCTCAGGCGGCTTGGTGAATGGCAGACAGGGGCATTACAGCGCCAGGGAGTTAATCCGCAGATGGGCCGCGAGTTGGCCGGAGTATTCGCCAGGGCGGGTATCCGGCTGGTCGAAAACGGCGTGATCGGCGGCGGGTGGAACGCTCCCACACCCCCTGAAACGGAAATGGAATGGGCGGTGCTGGAGGCCGATTTGGCGGGGCAGGTCCCGGCGGACGACATCCAGCATATGAAAGAGTTGGATGCCCAGGCGCGCCGGCAGGGCAGCCGGGTTTTATTTGTGCCAACCTTTTATGCCTGGGGGCGGGTTTGATGGCGGATGCGGTATAATCTGCCCATCATTTGGAGGCAGTTTTGGAAGATTTGACAATTGAGACATCTGCTCCCGCCCCGGAAGCCGAGAATGAACCCCAGAAAGAAGGCCGGGCGGGTTGGTATCAACTTTTATACGATATTTTAGAGACAGTTCTTCTTTCGGCGGCGCTATTCCTGGTAATCAATGCTCTGACGGCACGGGTACGGGTGGATGGCTTCAGCATGTTGCCTACCCTCGAAGATGGGAATTTTGTCCTGGTTAACCGTCTGGCCTATCGGTTTGGCGAGCCGCAGCGCGGCGATATTATCGTTTTTCACTTCGACCTGACCCGCCAGGATTTGATTAAGCGTGTCATTGGCCTGCCCGGCGATGAAGTGCGGATCGAAAACGGTGTTGTCTATGTTAACGGGGTTGGATTGGTCGAGGATTATATTGCCGCCGTACCTGCGTACAACGGTTCCTGGGTGGTGCCTTCGGATAATTTCTTTGTCTTGGGCGATAACCGTAACGATTCTTCAGATTCACATTCCTGGGGTATGTTGCCTGCTGACAAGGTGGTCGGGAAGGCGGTATTGGTTTACTGGCCCTTTGAGCGTTTAACGATACTAAATCATGTTGATTTGATAAAGGCGAGCCAATGATTGACTTAAAGAATATCCTTGCCCAAACGGATTCTTACCTGAGTGAATTGCCGCCGGCTCCACCGGCGTTGGCCTTGCCGGTTGCTGCCGAGCTGGCCGGCTGGATCGATCACACTGCGCTGAAAGCTGAGATAACTGCTCAGCAGGTGATGAAGCTGTGCCAGGAAGCGCGTGAACATCGGTTTGCCACGGTGTGCGTCAACCCGGGCTATGTTCCGCTGGCGGCGGGCGTCCTGCGCGATACCCAGGTTGGGATTTGCTCGGTGATTTCTTTCCCGCTGGGGGCGCACCTGCCTTCGTTCAAGGCGGTTGAAACCAAAATGGCGATTGAAGCCGGCGCGACTGAAATCGATATGGTTATCAACATTGGCGCATTGAAGGCCAATGCGTTTGAATTGGTTTATGAAGATGTCAAGGCCGTGGTTGAGGCCAGCCACGCTCATCAGGTGCATGTCAAGGTTATCCTGGAGATGTGTTACCTCGACCAGCGCCAGAAGATTGCGGGCTGTTTGATCTCGAAAGCGGCTGGGGCCGATTTTGTCAAAACCTCGACCGGGTTCGGCCCCTCCGGCGCGACCGTGGATGATGTTTCCCTGATGCGCCGGGTAGTTGGGCCGGATGTTGGCGTTAAGGCTGCTGGCGGCATCCGCACTCTGGATGATGCCCTGGCGATGATTCGCGCCGGAGCCAACCGCCTGGGCGCCAGCGCCGGCATTTCCATCCTGCAGGAGGCTGCTGCGCGATGAGCGAAGAGTCCAAAGTAGTTCGCCCGCCGTCTTTTACCTGCAACCAGTGCCAGGCCGGGGTGATGAATTTGCAGTTCATTACCTACTTCACTTGGTTGGACGAAGAACTGGTCACTGTGCCGAATTTCCCGGCCTGGGTATGTGATGTGTGTGGCAAACGTGAGTATGATGGCCGGGCGGTGAACTGGTTGACAACTTTGCTTAGCCCGAACACCGGGCAGGCTGCGCGTCGGCCACGCGCCTTGCGACCGAGACCTCGCCGCCGCACAGATCATCTTGCGCCGCCTTCTGAAAAATAGCGAGTTTCCCATGACCCTTGATCCGCCAACCGGCACCAATCGCTTCATCTCTGCTGATTTTTTTACGCCCAGTTACCGCATTGTGGGCAAAATCGCCGTGCCATCGACTGGTTTGATGGGCTTGTTGAGTGACCCGAACAACTCGTTTGCCGAGATCAACGATGCGCGCCTGGCGCGCTTGCACATGCCAACCAAATTGGTTGACCATTACCAATCTGTGCGGGTGGTGAAGTCACAGTTGTTTGCTATTTGCCTGGCGCGGCGCGAAGACCTTGGCCCGCAGGCGATTGCGCGCGGCGGCTATGTGCGGGTAAATGAATATCCAATTCGGGTGACGACGCCAATTTACGATCTGGCTGGCACCATCGAATGGTCGGGCCGCTTCGATTTCTCGGTTATTATGGCTGAAGGGACGCGCGAATTTGTGCCGATCTACAATGGCCTGCTTACGGCGATTTTAATCCCTGCGCTGAAGGTGGATAGCCCGGCAATTTTGTTCAACCGCAAGCATGTCGATTTGCTGGCCTTGAAAAGCGCTCATCTTGACGAGCCATGAGTTTTAAAAACCGCCCTTAAAAATGCTTGACCGTTGGAAAAGTGGGTGATAGAATACAGCCCGCTCGACAAAAAGATTGCCCCCATCGTCTAGTGGACTAGGACGCAGCCCTTTCAAGGCTACGACCGGGGTTCGAATCCCCGTGGGGGCACCAAAAAAGAGCCGCTCAAACTGAGCGGCTCTTTTCTTATCCTATTTCAACTATTCCTGTATTTTTAACTTATGCTCCAGCCAGCGGACAATGCTGGAGAGCATCAGGGTCATCGATAGGTACAGGAACGCAACTACATTGAAGGTTTCCAGAAAACGGAAGGTTGAAGCGCGTCGCAGGCGGCCCAACTGGGTCAATTCATCAACGGCCAGGACGGTTACCAGCGATGAGTCTTTCAGCAGGGAGATGAAATCGTTGCCGAGCGGCGGCAGGACGCGCCGGACCGCCTGCGGCAGGATAACGAAGCGCATGGCCTGCATATAGTTCATCCCCAGTGATTTGGCTGCTTCCATCTGGCCTTTGCTGATGGATTGGATCCCGGCGCGGAAAACTTCGCCCTCATAAGCGCCGTAACCAATCGCCAGGGCGACGATTGCGCGCATTTCCATCGGCCAATCGCGGATTGAGACTGTAATGCCGGCTCCGTTGAGTAGTTCCACCAGGGCTGGGACAATTCCAAAAGCGATGTAGATGATGAGCACAATCAATGGGATGCCGCGTACCACCTCAACGTACAGGGTTGAAAGGTTGTAAAAGAAAACGTTTTTCGATACGCGCGCCAGTCCGGTCAGCAGCCCCAGGATTGTGGCAAAAATAAAGGAAAGCAGGGTGATGCGCAGGGTGGTGGCAATCCCATCCAATAAATAGATGAACGTTTCGCGGTAATTTTCCGATCCGATAATCAGCATGGAAACGGCCAACCCAAGCAGGGCTAGCGCAATGGCCCACCACGGCCATTTGGATGCATCCACCCCGGGGAGCAGGGTTGGGCGCTGGGGCATTTTTTCTGTCGATTCCATTTTTCCTCCCGCAGATTGGAAGTTGCCCGGTTTTTACCGGGCACAGGAAAAGCGCAGGCCGGACGGGGCGTTTGTCCCCGTCCGGCCTGGATTGAATCTAGGGTTTTACTGGGTCAGGCCCCATTTTTTGTTGAGATTGTCGAGGGTGCCATCGGTCTTCATCGCCTCGAGCGCGGCATTAAAGGGCGCTACCAATTCTGATCCGGGAGGAAAAACGAAGGCCAGTTGCTCATCCGAGGTAATCTGCCCGGCAATTTTGAGCTTGCCCTCGTTCTCGCCCATGTAACCGGAAGCGGTCACATTGTCGATGACCACGGCGTCAATATCGCCGCTGATCAGGGCCAGGACGGCTGCGCCGAAATCTTCAAACGATTGGATGGTTTTGTCGGGGAAAGTTTCTTCAGCGACGATGGCGTTGGTGGTCCCGATCTGGGTTCCAACCAGGGCTTCCGCGTCAGCTTTGAAGGCTTCCAGGTCGCGGGTTTCACCGGCGCGAGTCAGGAGAACTTGCCCCACGGTAACGTAGGGGGTTGAGAAATCGACCGTTTCGTCGCGTTCAGCGGTAAAGGTGACGCCATCGGCCAGGACATCGTACTCATTGGCGGCCATAGCCGGGAAAATGCCATCCCAGGCAGCCTGTTTGAACTCCGCTACGCAGTTGATGCGTTTGCAGATTTCATTGACGGTGTCATAGTCCCAGCCGACACCCTGGCCGGAGGCTTCGTCGATGCTGTTGAAGGGGGGATAAGCGTTTTCCACCGCTACCGTGATGGTCTTGCCGCCAAGGTCGGGCAAGCCCTCCTGGGCGGTTCCGCCACCGTTTGTTGGGGCCGGTTCTGCGCTGCCGCCGCAGGCGGCCAATGCCAGACTCAACACAGCCAACAGACTTAAAAGCAAAAAGGTTTTCTTCATTTTTCTCTCTCCTTTGACGATTCGCCGCAGCTTTGCGGCTTATTTTTGGCAGTCTTAACGTTATTGCAATTGGGTTTAAAAGACAACCCGAATGAAGAAATTTTTAGCATGTCTTTATAAATTTCTGCCGGTTTGGCGATGGTAAAATAAGGCATATCCATGAGCAAAATGATAAGAACAGGAGCAAAAATGGCTGCTATTTTCCCGTCTGTTGAGTGGTTGGATGCCTTTAAGGATAAATTGAACAGTGACCAGCGTTATTCCCAGGTTGCCAAGATGTGGGAAGGGGATATGTACTTTGTAATTGAGCCGGAAGGTAATCTGCAAGAACAAATGGTGATGTACCTTGACTTGTGGCATGGCGAATGCCGTCGGGTGGAAATTGTCGATGATATTGCCAAATACAATCCGGCTTTTTCCCTGAGGGCGGGTTATGGCAATTTTGCCGGGGTTTTGACCGGCAAACTCGACCCGATGCAGGCCATGCTAACCCGCAAACTGGATGTGAAAGGCAATATGGCGGTGATGATGCGTAATGTGCCGACCGTACTCGATTTTGTGCGCTGCGCGCGTGAGATTACGAAGGAAATTTTGTAGTTGGAGAATATTCGTCCCTATATCTTGCGTTTGCTTGCTGCCTTGAAGGTTAGAGTTTGGCGGGTGTTTCAGCTTTTTCTTATCAACAAACATCGCCAACAATTGGCATTTATTCTGTCGCAGCATGGATCAGCTAAACAGGTGATTGTTTTCCCTCCTGGTTTGGATTGGCAAACCCAATTATTCCAGCGGCCGCAACATTTGGCTTTATCCTTGGCAAGGCAGGGTATTTTGGTTTTCTATGTGGAACCAGAAGAGAGTGATAGCCCATCCGGTTTTCGTGAAGAATCAAAAAATTTATATTTATGTCACGTGCCGCTGACCGTTTTTGGCCATCTTCTTGGCCTTTGGGTTCACACTTTTACCTGGAATAAAAAATATGCCAGCTTTTTTCTTGAGCCGCGATTAATTTATGATTTTGTAGATGATTTGGATGTTTTCCAAGGCTCACGCACCCAGTTGGAAAAAAATCATACTGAATTATTGCTTAATGCGACATTGATTTTGGCAACATCAGAAAAGCTGCATGAACTTGTCATCAATCAGCGTCCAGATGCCCTCTTATGCCCCAACGGGGTGGATTACGATCACTTCTCGCCCAAAAAATATTCTGTACCTGTTGATTTGATGAAAATCCTGGATACTGGCAAACCTATTGCCGGGTATTATGGAGTCTTAGCGAAGTGGTTTGATTACACCTTGTTACGCCAGGTAGCTGAGAAAAAACCCGATTGGTGTTTCGTTTTAATTGGCCCTGAAAGCAATGGCAGCTTAACTTCCAGCGGCTTGCTTGGTGTTTCTAATATTTTTTGGTTGAACCGCAAGCCTTATTCAGAACTGCCTGCTTATCTCGCAAGTTTTGATGTTGCAATAATCCCATTTATCGTTAATGAAATAACTCATGCAACATCGCCAATCAAGCTGTTTGAGTATATGGCTGGTGGAAAACCTATATTAATCACGCCCATGCGTGAGAGTCTGCGCTATGATGGTGTACTAGTTGCTGGTACTTCAGATGAATTTTCAGTGAAACTCGAAGAAGCGCTAAACCTTCAAAACGATTTATCGTACCAGATGCTAGTTGAACGAACGGCGCGCGAGAATACTTGGAACGTGCGCGCTGCGCAAATCTTGGTTGCTATGAACAGATTTCCATTATCCTGAAGATTTGTTGGAATAATTTAAAATCAGGCTTTACCAGAATCAGGTTATGTGCCGTGTAATGCGGTATCTTTTCTTGAGAATTGCCCAAGATTAAGTCCTGCTTGGCATCATTTTCTTTCCGGCAAAGCCTGATAATTTTGCTAAGAATAAGCTCTATTTTCCCATTTGTTGGATAACGTAGTTCACCATCTTTTCCGGGATATTGACTCCGGTGGTGGCAATGCTGTTGCGGAATTCCATGGTGTGATTGACTTCGTTGATGGTCAATCCGCTTTCCGTCTCGAACACATCGATCGCCAGCAGCCCGCCGCCGATGGCCTGGGCTGTTTTGCGGCAAATTTCGCTCAACTCGGGCGTCAGCGGACAGTTGCTGGCCTGCCCGCCGCGCGCGGTGTTGGTGATCCAGTTTTCGGAGCTGCGGTAGATGGCGCAAATCGGCTGCTCGCCAATCACAAAAGCGCGGATATCGCGACCCGGTTTGTTGATGTATTCCTGGATGTAGAAAACCTGGTGGTTGACGCCCAGCGTCGATTTGTGTTCGATGAGTGACTCGGCGGTGTGGCGATTATCCACTTTGGCGAGCAGGCGACCCCATGAGCCGACCACCGGCTTGAGCACACACGGATACCCCATCGCTTCGACCGCCGCGAGCGCAGCTTCCTCGTCGAAGGCCATGTACACCTTCGGGGTGGGAATCCCCGCACTGGAGAGAATCTGACTGGTGACGTATTTATCGCCGCAGCGCTCGGCCACAACCGGATCATTGACCACCTTCACGCCATTGGCCGCGAATATTTTCGAGATATAGACTCCGCGCGAGTAGGAAATGGAACGCTCGAAAAGCACGTCCACCTTTTCGGGCAATTGGGCGATGTCGAAGAAGCGGTCGCCGTCGTTGATGCGCACCACTTCCACATCCGGACGTTTTTCCAGTTCGTCGATCAGGTATTTCTCCTCGACGCGCAGGCGGGTGTATAAAAAACCGACTTTAATCATAAAATCTCCTGTTATTGCGATATTCGTTATTCGGAATTGGGCAATTCGGGTATCGAATAACGAATTATCGAATTTTCGTTATAACTGCTTCTGTCATTTCGCTCGTGGTCAACGTCCCGCCCAGATCAGGTGTGACCTGGCCCTGGGCGATGCAGGTTTCGACTGCGTTGCGCAACCGGGTGGCCTGTTCCGCTTCGCCGATGTGTTCTAGCATCATGGCTGTGGCGAGAAACATGGCAGTGGGATTGGCTTTGCCCGTCCCGACCAGCGGCGGCGCGGAGCCGTGTACCGGCTCAAAAACCGAGGCTTCCGTGCCTATGTTGCCCGAGGCGGCCACGCCCAGCCCGCCGACAAACATACAAGCCTCATCGCTGAGAATGTCGCCGAACAGGTTGGTGGTGACAATTACCTGGAACTGCTCCGGCGCGCGGACAAGTTCCATCGCGCAGGTATCGACCAGCATTTCGATCATCTCGATCTCGGGATATTGCGGCGCGATTTCGAGCGCGATTTTGCGAAACAGGCCACAGGTCTGTCGCAGGACGTTGGCTTTGTGAACAACGTGGACTTTGGTCCAGCCTGTTTGGCGAGCCAGGTCGAAGGCTTTGCGGATGATTCTCTCCGATCCTTTGCGGGTGATGATACGTTCGGTGATGGCGCGATCCCCGTCATCTTCGAGACGTTCGACGCCAGAATACAGCCCCTCGGTATTCTCGCGGACGAGGATCAGATCGATGCCAGGGCGCGAGGAGGCGTGCGGGATGGAGCGAGTCGGTCGCAGGTTGGCGTATAAATCCAGTTTTTGGCGCATGCGCACGACCGGGGAAAAATATCCAGCGAGGTTGGGCGGCGTGGTGACAGCGCCAAACAGCGAGGCGTGCGCGGCGCGGATTGAGTCCAGCGTGGAATCAGGCAGCGGCGTGCCGAGACGCTCATAGGCGCCGAATCCGATCTCAGCGCGGGTAAATTCAAAATCCAAAGGCAGAGAACGTAAAACCTGTTCGGCGCAGTCGATGACTTCCGGGCCAATGCCGTCGCCGGGGAGGAGGGTGATTTTGTAGGTCATAAAATTCCTATTCCGGTGGTCGAGTAGGCGGCGGGGTCTCGATACGGGCTACGCCCTACTCGACCGCCGCCGTATCGAGACCACATCAGGCCATCAATTCCTGGATGTCGTGTTCCTTCAGGAAGTTGACAATCCCGCCCGCCTCGGCGATTTTGAGCACAAAATCGGGCAGGGGCCGCGCCTGGAAAGCCACACCAGTGGTCAGGTTGCGGATTTGGCCGGTGGCAAGATCGACATCGACTTCGTCGCCTTCGCTGATGCCTTCCACGGCTTCCGGGCATTCCAGAATCGGCAGGCCAATGTTGATGCAGTTGCGGAAAAAGATGCGCGCAAACGAGGGCGCGATGATGCACTTGGCTTGCGAACCTTTGATGGCAATCGGCGCATGTTCGCGCGACGAGCCGCAGCCAAAGTTTTGCCCACCGACGATGATGTCGCCGGGGCGCACGTTTTTGGCATATTCCGGCTTGACCTCGCAAAAGACGTTCTTGGCAAGTTCGAGCGGGTCGATGGTGATGTTAAAACGGCCGGGAATAATCTCGTCCGTGTTCATGTTTTCTCCAAAAGTCCAGGCTTTTCCCATAATTTCTCCTTTTTTCACCACAACGGTAACGACGGAGCACAACGGAAGTTCTTAATACTTTTCGGTTTCCTTCGTGTTCCTTTGTCGCCGTCGTGGTTAAAGATTTTTCAAGTATCCACGCGGGTCAGTGATTTTGCCCGTCAACGCCGTCGCTGCCGCAGTCGCCGGGCTGGCAAGGTAGATTTCGGCCAGCGGGCTGCCCATGCGACCGATAAAGTTGCGGTTCATGGTGGTCAGGGCGCGCTCGCCCGCTGCCAGGATGCCGCCATGCCGCCCGATGCAGGCTCCGCAGCCGGTGCCCGTGACAGTACAGCCCGCGTCGATCAGGATTTCGATCAGCCCGTTTTTCATGGCCTTTTTGTAGATGCGCTGGCTGGCCGGGGTGACGATCACGCGCACAAACGGGTTGACCTTTTTGCCCTTAAGCATGTTCGCGACGATTTCCATATCCTCGTAGCGGGCATTGGTGCAGGTGCCGATGTAGACTTCATGAACTTCCAGCCCTTCGACCTCGGCCAACGGTTTGCCGTTGTCCACGTCCGGGTGGCAGGCGACCCAGGGAGTAAGTTTTGACACATCGATTTCGATGATACGCTCATAGCGCGGATTGACCGGCTGGATCATCTCGAACGGCTCCTTCGACTTGCTCAGGGCCGGGGTCTCGTTGGTCAGGTAGTCGATGGTGGTCTGATCCGCCGCGATCAGGCCGCATTTCGCGCCGATCTCGGTCGACATGTTCGGGAAAATGATGCGTTCGTGCATCGGCAGGGCGTCGATGTACTCGCCGCCGAACTCCACCGAGCGGTAGGTGCCGCCGTCCATGCCGAGCAGCCCGGCGATGTGGATCATCACATCCTTGGCATACACGCCCGGCTGGGTCTGGCCGCGCAGCTCGATGCGGATCGTTTCCGGGACTTTGAACCAGCATTTGCCCGTCACCCAGGCCACGGCGATCTCGGTCGAGCCGAGGCCCGCGCCAAACGCACCCATCACACCGTAGGTGTTGGAGTGCGAATCTGCGCCGATGATGATCGCGCCGGGCGTGACAAAGCCCTCCTCCAGCATCACCTGGTGACAGACACCCTGCATGAACAGGTGCGGCAGTTCCTGATCCTTCACAAAATCGATGATTTTGCGATGATTCTCGGCCGCCAGCACGTTCGGGGCGGGATAGGCATGGTCAAGATGCAGCACCACCCGGTTTTTGCCGTGGAACGGCTTGCCGATCTCACGAAAAGCCTTGATCGCCAGCGGGGTGGTGTTATCGTGGCTCATGATGTAATCCACATCCAGCAGCAGGATTTCTCCCGCCTGCACCGGCCTCCCGGCTTTGCGGGAGAAAATTTCTTCGATTAAAGTGCCCATATCTGTCTCCTTTTTCGTTTCCGTAGGGGCGCCCCTACAGCGATCATTTGCCATTGCCGTTATATTTTTTCAACACCATGCGCGTCTCGGTGCGTTTGACGCCCTGCACGGTGCGGATTTCCTCGATCAGGTTATTGAGCGCCATCACGTTCTCCACATTCACAAAAGCGCTGATGTCGTAATCGCCAGTGATCTCGTAAACGTTGCTGACATTGCTAAACCCGCGCAAGCGGCGCACGACCGATGTGGTGTAAACATGCGATTCGACCTCCAGCATCACCAGCGCGTTGATGTCGTGTGGGATGACATCGATTTCACGCCCCGTAACCTGTTCGGCGATTTCGATAATATCGGTGTCGAAAAGCTGCTTGCGGTCATCCCCCAGGTTTTTGATGCGCGATACGATCACTTCCAACTCTGCGGCGCTGACCTCGATCCCGTACTCGTCCAGCCGCGAGGCGACGGCACTTTTGCCGGTGTACTTGTCGATCACGATCTTGCGCTCGCGTCCCAGCAGCGACGGATCGAAGGGTTCGTAGGTGCGCGGGTCTTTGAGAATGCCATTGGTGTGGACGCCGCTTTTGTGGGTGAAGGCGTTCTGCCCGGTGATCGGTTTGTTGGGAGCCATAAAAAAGCCCGAGACGCGTTCCAGATAGGCGGCCAGTTCCATCAGCGGGGTGAGATTGTATTTCTGCACGCCTTCCAGGTTGTGAAACGCGACAATGGTCTCGGCCAGGTCGGGGATGCCGGTGCGTTCCCCCATCCCGTTGACGGTGGTATGGATGCAATTCGCCCCGGCGCGCACGCCTGCCATACCGTTCGCCAACGCCAGGCCGTAATCGTCGTGGCAGTGCAGGTCGATTTTGCAGGGCAGCAGCCGCTCCCGCAGCGCGGACACCCGCTCGGCCATCGTGTGCGGCTGCATAATCCCCAGCGTATCGGCAAAACTGATCCGGTCGGCCCCGGCCTCGATCGCCAGGTTGCAAACCTGCACCAGGAACTCGAATTCGGTGCGGGTGGCGTCCTCGGGGGTGTAACGCACTTTCAATCCCAGGCTGCGGGCATAGGCGATATGCTCGCGGATGATGTCCAGCGCCTGATCCTGGGTTTTGTGCAGTTTGGCGTCCAGGTGGATTTTGGATGTGGCATAAAAAATCGCCACGCGGTTTGCGCCACAGGCTTTGGCCTTGTCGATCCCCGCTTTGGATGCGATGGAATGGGCGATGATCTCGGCCTTCAGCCCCAGCGCGGCGATGCGCTGGATGGCCCTGGCCACATTCGGCGATACCGACGGGTCGCCCGCTTCGATCATATCCACACCGACCTGATCGAGCAGTTTGGCGATTTCGATTTTTTCGTCAATTGTGAAATTGACATACGGCGTCTGTTCGCCTTCGCGCAGGGTTGTATCTAAAATTTCAAGCATAAGTTCTCCTTGACCTGCCGTGTAGGGGCACGGCGGAAAATTTAATCGCCATACACTTTCAAGACCCTCGCCGTACCCCTACGGACGGGAAACAAAAAAACGCCACCCGTTATCGGGTGGCGTTTGGTATGCAAACAGGCAGAAATTGATTTGGCAGGGGCACGGCAAAAATTTCAACTACTCAACATTCCCAGACCCGCCGTGCCCCTACGAAGCTTATCTTATTTCCTGTTCATCAACCGAAACAAGCCCAAACCCGACAACCTGAGTTGCGGAGTTGGGCCGGCGCTTAGCCTTGGCCTGCATAAGGATACTTGCTCGGTCTCTGAACATATTGGGCGGTATTCTACCAGCCGTGTGAAATGTGTCAACCTTTTTGATAGATAATTGTCTAAAAAATGTATAAACAAATTTATTCGTAGAAAATTTCAAGTCTGATTGTAGATTTACTCAGGTTGCGCTATCATAATGCGGTATTCTGAGAAAACTCCTGGCATCTTTGCCAGGTTATATGGCACAATCCAATCTGGAGCCGATTCTGTAACTGCAAAATCACGTTTTTTGGAATTCGAGTATGAAAAAACATTTTCAAACGCTATTCAGCTTATCGTGCTTGTTCTTGCTCGTTTCCTGTGGCCCGGTCACATCGATTCCACCTATAACTTCAACAGTTATGGCAACCTTAACGCCAACTGCAACTCTAGAATTAACCGCTGAATCCACGCCCCGCCCAACCCAAGTGCCAACCCTGGCTGTTCCGACTCTAGTTCCTGTTACTCCTTTGCCAGAAGCCGAAAATTATCGCCTGGTAAGCTGGACACCAGAGCGAGCGGAAGCATTGTTTCGGTTGATGGAAAATTATCCTGAAACGCTTTCTTATATAGAACGTGGATATCATGATTACAGCTATTACGGAGCATTTTATTTTGCTGCTCAGGCCGGGCAGGAGGCTTTATTGCGTTTCCCCAATACCCCGCGCGGAAAAAGTTGGCGCTGGTGGTTGGGCAACGATTTGATACAAAGTTCTGGTTTTGCAGATCAAGGCAAACCCTCCAGTTATTTTGCCGGCTTGGTCTCTACCAGTTTGAATTCCAAAGAAATAACCGTTGCGGAACTGCCTGAGTGGATTTCTACCAATATGCCTGATGTGTCAGCAACGCTAATAGAGTTCGAGCCCATTCAAGGTTTTATAGGGAGTTACGTTTTACAGGTTAACAGTCTGGTTTTGTGGGTGCTTGAGTCCCCGACAGGATTCCAAGTCTATCCGATGATGGATGATTTTTATTATTTTTTTCGAAAAATTGAAACAAAAGATATGACAGGCGATGGTATTCCCGAGGTTTTGATATTGTTAGCACGAGATGCCAACTTTATCGGTGGTGTTTCTACAATTTCTGTTTTTGACTTATCTCAGGTACCACTTCGCCAGTTGACGTTTGGTCCAAACCAGAGAAGCCAATTGCGCTGGGGTGGTTGGAGTGAAGGAATGGTTCAGCCTGGCAATAATCATGCGGTGATTCAAATTCAGAATAATTATCTTTCTGGCTGTCCAATTTATCGGATGGAAGAATATTTCTGGAATGGGTATTGGTTTGATTTAGAAAGAAGCTATTTTAAATTTTCTTCAGAAGATGCCAAAAATTTGATATATTGCGATCAGCTATATCTAGACAATTCTTATCTTGATGCCAAACCAAACGAGATAATTCCACTTTTTGAAGATATCCAACCGTATTGGCCTGTTAAGGATGATTACTTTGTTCCAGAGTTTGATGCTCAGGATGAATTGCGTTTTCGGCTGGGGGTTTTATACGCGTTAATAGGTGATTCAAAAAAAGCTATTGAACATTTAACCGATATTATCGATAATCCAACCATTCCACAAAGCTCCTGGATTACTCCCGCAAAACGTTTTCTGGCAGAATATGAAACGGTTGATGATCTTTATATTGCGTGCATCACAACTTCACTCTGCAATGCTGACTTTGCGATCGAGCAAAGCGTTCAAAAAATGGCAATAACAGATTTTTCATCTGTTATTGAGAAATTAGAAAGCCTGGGCATACCTATCAAAGCAAGTATGCTTGTGGATTTTGATCATAACGCTTCTCCAGAATATTGGTTCACCGTGCGTCATTCTAACCGGGACGAAATTGGTTTTTGGATTATTGCTCAAACATCAGATGGACTTGTTGCGCATTTTGTAGATACTGTGGCTACTTATGTTCCACCAATCAAAATGTTTACAGCTACAAATGGAATCATCTTTCAAATTGGCCCTGACAAGATGTTCACATATCAGACATCTCCACAAGGAAAACCTGTTATCGGCGAATACACCACACCAGAACAAATTTCGCCCGCAGTTTTAATTCGCCAAAACTTTGATCAATTAAGAGAAATGTTTTATGCGGGTGAAGACCCTTTGGAGATCAGGAATGGCTTGCTTGGCCTTCAAGAATCGCCGGATTTTGTATGTGATTTAGGAGAAGAGTCTGGCATTCTTGATTGGCAATATCCAAGTTATTGCCCGGATTTCTATTACCTGCTTGGCCTAACCTATGAGTTATCTGGCGACCAGGGTTCTGCTGTGCGTACCTATTGGCAAGTTTGGCGGGATTATCCAAATAATCCCTTTGCACAGATGGTACAGTTCAAACTGGAACCGATTCCGTAAAAATTTCGTAAAATAGTACCGTTCTCGAAAATCCGCCCTTGACTACACAACCTGGCGCGACTATACTCGCGCGAATTATGAAAACGATTTCAATCCGCATGTCCAAGCGTACCCTGCGCGTTCGTCGTACCTACTTCCAGAGTGGAAGGTCGGGCGGTTCGCGCTTGCTGGGATAACAGCAAGTAGAAACTTTGTGAAACCCAGGTCCTCCTTCCACACGAAGGAGGACTTTTTTTGTGCCATTTTATGCCTCACAGGAGAAATTTTATGCCTCGCCACCAAGATGTGAAGAAAGTTGTCCTTGCCTACTCGGGCGGTCTCGACACCTCGGTCATTGTTCCCTGGCTGAAAGAAAACTACGGTTGTGAAGTGGTCTGTTTCTGTGCCGATGTCGGTCAGGCCGAGGAATTGGATGGCCTGGAGCAGAAGGCCCTCGCCAGCGGCGCCAGCCAGTATTTCGTGCGTGACCTGCGCGAGGAGTTTGTGCGCGATTATGTTATCCCGGTCTTGAAGGCCGGGGCGGTTTATGAGCGCAAGTATCTGCTCGGCACCTCGATGGCCCGCCCGCTGATTGCCAAGCACATGGTTGATGTTGCCCACGAAGTCGGTGCAGACGCCATCGCCCACGGTGCAACCGGCAAGGGCAACGACCAGGTGCGCTTCGAACTGACCACCATGGCCCTCGACCCGCGCCTGAAGATTATCGCCCCCTGGCGCGAATGGGACATCCGCTCGCGCGAAGATGCGATTAACTATGCCCAGGCTCACAACGTTCCGGTGACGGCCACCATCAAGTCGATTTACAGCCGCGACCGCAACCTGTGGCACCTTTCGCACGAGGGCGGTTTGCTCGAAAATCCCTGGAACGAACCTGAAGAGAGCATGTTCTTGCTGAGCGCTTCACCCGAAAACGCTCCCGATGAAGCGGCTTATGTCGAGATCGAATTTGTCTCCGGCAACCCGGTGGCGGTCGATGGACAGAAGATGTCGCCAGCGGATTTGCTCTCCTACCTGAACAACATCGGCGGGGCGCATGGCATTGGCCGGGTGGATTTGGTCGAAGGCCGCCTGGTCGGGATGAAATCGCATGGCGTTTACGAAACCCCCGGCGGGACGATTCTGCTGGCCGCCCATCGCGACCTGGAATCGCTGGTTCTGGATAAAGAAACCATCGCTTACAAGGATACCGTCGCCATCAAATATGCCGAACTGGTTTACAACGGTCTGTGGTTTGCGCCCCTGCGCGAATCGCTGGCGGCCTTTGTCGATAGCACGCAAGGCCCTGTCACCGGCAGCGTTCGTCTGAAACTGTACAAGGGCAATATCATCACCGCCGGGCGCAAGAGCAAATTCAGCCTGTATCGCGAAGATTTCGCCACCTTTGGCCAGGAAAATGTCTACGACCAGTCCGACGCCGAGGGTTTTATCCGCCTGTATGGCCTGTCGCTCAAAGTCCGCGCCCTGAACGGCCTGCCCGTTTCGGGTCTCGAAATGCCCCAGCCCGATTATTCCCGGTTCAAACGGGATTAAATTCATTTGTTGTTCGGTTATCCGGTTGACCAGTTCTCCGGTTCATCTTCAACCGAACAACAGGATAACCGCCTAACTGGATAACCGAACAACCGAGAAACTGGAAAACCCAATGTCACTCTGGAGCGGCCGTTTTCACGGCAAACTTGACCCACAAGCCTGGCAACTGAACGCCTCGCTGCCCTTCGATCAGCGCATGGCTGAGCAGGATGTGCGCGGCAGTATCGCCTGGGCCGGCGCCATTTTCAAGGCCGGGGTGTTGTCGCAGGCGGAGCACGATTTGATTGTTTCCGGTTTGCAGCGCATCGCGGATGAGTTTGCCCAGGGCGCTTTCGCCTTCGACGAAGCCGACGAAGACATCCATACGGCCGTCGAGCGCCGCCTGAAGGAGTTGGTCGGCGCGGCAGGCGGCAAACTGCACACCGGACGCAGCCGCAACGACCAGGTTGCCACCGATTTCCGTCTGTGGCTGCTCGACCACATCCCCGCCCTGCGCGCCGCCATCCGCGACCTGCAAAGCGCCCTGCTCGAGCGCGCCGAAACCGATTTCGGCCTCCTGATGCCTGGCTACACCCACCTCCAGCGCGCCCAGCCGATCCTGCTCTCGCATTGGTGGCTCTCGCACTTCTGGGCGCTCCAGCGCGATCTGGAACGCTTGCAGGATTTGACGGAGCGGGTTGCCGTGCTGCCGCTTGGCTGTGGCGCCCTGGCCGGTACGCCCTTCAACATTGACCGGGATGCGCTCTCGGCCGCGCTGGGTTTCCTCAGCCCCAGCCCCAACAGCCTGGACGCCGTTTCCGACCGCGATTTCGCCGCCGAGTTTTTGTTCGTGGCCGCGTTGACCGGCACCCACCTGAGCCGCTTTTCCGAGAACATGGTCTTGTTCACCACGGCTGAGTTCGGTTTCTTTGAACTCTCCGACGCCTACGCCACCGGATCGAGCCTGATGCCGCAGAAGAAAAACCCCGACATGTTCGAACTCGGGCGCGGCAAAGCCGGAACCCTGCTCGGCCTGCTGACCGGGCTGATGGCAACCCTCAAGGGCCTGCCCTCGACCTATGACAAAGACTTGCAGGAAGACAAACCGGCCGTCTTCGCCGCCTTCGACACCCTGACCGGGCTGCTGCCGGTGCTGGCAAACGCCATCCGCACCCTGACGGTTAATCCGCAGCGGATGCGGGCCGCGCTCGACCCGGCCATGCTCGCCACCGATTTGGCCGATTACCTGGTCGGGAAGGGCGTACCGTTCCGCGAAGCGCACGAGGCCGCCGGAAAAGCCGTCGCCGCCGCCGCCGAGTCCGGGACGAGTATCGAAGCTCTCCCGTTGGAAACCTATCAGTCCCTGCACCCCGGCTTCGGGTCGGACGTGCGCTCCGTTTTTGATGCAGAAAAAAGCGTCAGCCGGCGCAAATCGCTTGGCGGCACCGCGCCCGAAGCGGTCAAAATCCAGATGGAAAAAGCGAAAGAAGTAATGACGTCCTGAGCAAAGTCGAAGGACATTTCACTCCGAAATCGCCCTTCGACTACGGGCTATGCCCTCCGCTCAGGGCTTGTAATCACCAATTACCAACAACCAATACCCAAAAAGGAGAAAACCCCATGAAAACCACCTGTCCTGAATGCGAAGCCGAGATTACCCTGGCCGCGAATGCCGAAGTCAACGAAATCATCGTTTGCCCCGATTGCGGCGTGGACCTTGAAATTACCTCGCTCAACCCGGCCAAGCTCGAACTGGCCCCGATGGAAGAAGAAGACTGGGGCGAATAATGACACGCTTGCGGATTGGCGTCTTATTTTCGCGGGTTCGGGTCGAAGAAAAGTGGATTTTCGCGGCCCTCGAATCGCGCGGTATTGATTACGACCGTCTCGACGACCGCAAGATACAGTTCAACCTGGAGGATCCGTCGCCCTGGCGGCAGTATGACGCCATCCTGGAGCGCAGCATCAGTTACACCTCCGGCCTGAACGCCCTGCGGATTTTGAACGCCTGGGGCATCCCGACCGTCAACACGGCCCGCGTCTCTGAGACCTGCGGCGACAAACTGGCGACGAGCGCGGCCCTGGCCAGCGCCGGGCTGCCCCAGCCGGAAACGCACATTGCCTTTTCGCCGGAAGCGGCCATCGAGACCATCGAACGCATGGGCTACCCGGTGGTGCTCAAGCCGGTGGTCGGCTCGTGGGGCCGGTTGCTGGCCAAGATCAACGACCGCGATGCCGCCGAAGCCGTGCTGGAACACAAGGATATGCTCGGCTCGGTGCAGCACTCGGTTTATTACATCCAGGAGTACATCCGCAAGCCGGGTCGCGACATCCGCGCTTTTGTGGCCGGGGATCGCACCGTGACGGCCATCTACCGCCGCTCGGAACACTGGATCACCAACACCGCCCGCGGCGGCGAGGGAGAGATTTGTCCGCTGACGCCCGAACTGGATGAGTTGTGCGTGCGCGCGGCCCAGGCCGTCGGCGGCGGGGTGCTGGCGGTGGATGTGCTTGAGCATCCCGACCGCGGCTACCTGATCAATGAAATCAACCACACGATGGAATTCCATTCGCTGATGCCAACCACCGGCGTGGATATTCCCGGCATGATCGTGGACTTTACCGCCGATGTGGCGCGTGGAAAGGTGTCTGTACTATGATTCGAGCCGGAATTATCGGCGGGTCGGGCTACGCGGGCGGCGAACTGATCCGCCTGCTGACTGCCCACCCAGAAACGGAACTTGTTTTTGCAACTTCGCGCGCCAAAATGGGCGAGTATTTCTACCAGTCGCACCCCAACCTGCGCAAGCAGACTTCGCTGACGTATGTCTCGCCCGAGGAAATCAGCGAGGTGGATGTCTTATTTTTGGCCACGCCGCACGGACAGGCCCAGAAGGAAATCGAGAAGTACGCCGCGCTGGCGGGCAAAATCGTTGACCTTTCGGCAGATTTCCGCTTAAATGACGCGGCGGCCTACGAAAAGTGGTACGGCGAAGCCCACAAAGCCCCCGAGTGGCTGACGAAATTCGTCTATGGCCTGCCTGAAATCCATCGTGATGAACTCAAAAGCGCGACCTACGCCAGCGGCGTGGGCTGTAACGCCACCGCCACCAACCTGGCGCTTTTGCCGCTGGTCAAGGCCGGCCTGATCGACCCGCAGCAGAATATCTTTGTCGAACTCAAAGTCGGCTCCTCGGAAGGCGGCGCGGAGGGCAACCCCGGCTCGCACCACCCGGAGCGTAGCGGCGTTATCCGCACTTTTTCGGCCTTTGGACATCGCCACACCGCCGAAGTGATTCAGGAACTTGGCCTGCCCAACGTCACCCTGACGATGACCTCGGTCGATCTGGTGCGCGGTGCGCTGGCAACGGCGCACGCTTTTGTCAAGCCGGGCGTGGCCAACAAGGATTTGTGGAAGGCCTACCGCGCCCTGGCGAACGACAATCCGTTCGTGCGCGTGGTCAAGGAGCAGCGCGGCGTTTACCGTGTGCCGGAGCCAAAAATCCTGGCCGGGTCCAATTATGCCGACATCAGCTTCGATCTCGATTTCGAGACAGGGCATGTGGTCGCCATCTGCGCCATCGACAACCTGATGAAGGGCGCCGCCGGGACAGCCGTGCAGTGCATGAACCTGATGTTCGGGTTTGATGAAACGCTTGGGCTGGAATTTCCGGGGCTGCACCCCATTTAATGTTAAATACGATGGTCGAGTAGGGCGCGGTTGTCGAGCTTGTCGAGACAGCCCGTATCGAGACCAATATTATTGCCAGATAAAAGATGGTCTCGATACGGCGAGAAAGCACCGCCTACTCGACCATCTGAAAGTAATAGGTTTCTTATGAACTCATCCATAACTGTTGTCAAACTCGGCGGCACCGAGGGCGTGGATTTTTCCGCCATTTGCCAGGATGCCGCCAAACTGCTCGCTGAAGGCCAGCGCCTGGTGCTGGTGCATGGCGGTTCGGCGGAGGCGAATGCCCTCGGCGAAGCGCTCGGCACGCCGCCCCATTTCATCACATCCCCTTCGGGCTACACCTCGCGCTACACCGACCGCGGGACGCTCGAAGTCTTTTGCATGGCAGTCAACGGCAAGGTTAATACCCTGCTGGTCGAACAACTGCAAAAACTGGGAGTCAACGCCCTCGGTCTAAGCGGCCTGGATGGCAGGCTGCTGCTCGCCAACCGCAAGGAATCGATCCAGTCGATCGAGAATGGCAAGCGCAAGATCATCCGCGACGATTACACCGGCAAGATCGAATCGGTTAATGCCGGGCTGCTCCACCTGCTGCTGGATGCCGGCTACCTGCCGGTCGTTGCCCCGGTGGCTTGCAGCCAGAACGGCGAAGCCCTCAATGTCGATGCCGACCGCGCCGCCGCGATGGTGGCGGGCGCGCTCCAGGCCGAAAACCTGCTGCTGCTGACGGCTGTCCCCGGCTTGATGCGCAAATTCCCCGATGAAAGCACCCTGATCAAGTCCATCCCGCAGGCCAAACTGGACGAAGCCATCCAGTTTGCCGAGGGCCGCATGAAGAAGAAAGTCCTCGGCGCGCAGGAAGCCCTGCAGGGTGGCGTCAAACGTATCATCATCGCCGATGGTCGGGTGGAGAATCCCATCTCGAATGCGCTCTCTGGGAATGGAACGGTGATGGAGTAATACATCACGTCCTGAGCGGAGGACGAAGCGACAGCGAAGTCCGTAGTCGAAGGACGGTTTCATTAGGAAACAATAGTTTGCCAGTTAAGCCGCCCTTCGACTGTGGGTCTCGATACAGGTTTCGCTGGCTTCGCCGCTCAACCTTACTCAACCCTCCGCTCAGGGCTTGTTATTTTAGGAGTTTTCATGAACATTATCGCCACCGAATCCAAACACACCTCCGGCCTGTACGGCAAACAACCGATCATCTTTGTCCGCGGACAGGGAGCCTCGCTCTTTGACATCGATGGCGTTGAATATATCGACTGCAACTCCGGGCACGGAGTCGCCAACCTTGGCCACGCCCACCCCAAAGTCGCCGCCGCTATCGCCGACCAGGCCACCAAGCTGATCACCCTGTTCGAGACCTTCTACAACGACCAGCGCGCCGCCCTGATGGACAAAATGGGCAGCCTCGTGCCGGGCCTCGACCGGGTCTTCTTCTGCAATTCCGGCACCGAGTCGAACGAAGCCGCCATCAAATTTGCGCGGCTTTCCACCGGGCGCAGCCAGATCGTGGCCGCCATGCGCGGCTTCCACGGTCGCACCCTGGGCGCTCTCTCGGCCACCCACAACAAAAAATACCGCGAAGGCTTCGAGCCGCTCGTGCCGGGCTTCAGCCACGTCCCGTTCAACAACATCGAAGCCCTCGAAAAGGCCATCACCGAGGAAACCGCTGCTTTCCTGGTCGAAGTTGTCCAGGGCGAGGGCGGCGTTTACCCGGCGGATGTGGCCTACATGCAGGCTGCGCGCCGGATTTGTGACGAAAAGGGCGCTTTGCTGATCGTGGATGAAGTCCAGAGCGGATTCGGACGCACCGGCAAGCTGTTCGCCGTTCAACATACCGGGGTGCAACCCGACATGTTATGCTGCGCGAAGTCGCTGGCGGGCGGGGTGCCGATGGGGGCGGTGTTGCTTGCGCCGACGGTCCAAAACCTGGCTCCCGGCGCGCACGGCTCGACCTTTGGCGGAAATCCGCTCTCGTGCGCCGCCGCTGTTGCTGCGCTGACTGCCATGGAGGAGGAAGACCTGCCCGGTCAGGCCGCCGCCAAGGGCGAATATTTAATGAAGAAACTACGCGAACTCGATGCGCCCCTGATCCGCGAAGTGCGGGGACTGGGACTGATGGTCGGGATTGAATTGAAGCAAAAAGTCATGCCGTACATCCGCGCCCTGCAAGACAAGAAAATCCTGGCCCTCAACGCCGGACTGACCACCATCCGCTTGCTGCCGCCGCTGGTCATTACTTACGAACAACTCGACCGGGTGGTCGAGGCAATTGGCAAGGTGTTGGCTTCGGAAAATGGATAGCGTGTTGTAAACGATAAACGGTGAATCGTGTTATATATGATTCACCGTTTTGATTTCTGCTATAAACAAAATTACTCCATGAATCCTAACTGCAAAATACTTGTTTTCCTGTTGTTATTTTTGCTGACATCTTGTTACCAATCGACACAAATTAGTGAGCCTGTCGAAGATGTTTCGCCTGTTCAATCACCTGCTTTGACAGCTACTTTGGAGCCCTTACCTTATCCTACTATTCAGCCAGACGATGAAATTGGTTCTTATTGGCTTGAAACGGTCAACGGGGATGAAAAAATTTTTCCTAACCACTGGACAGCGATTAACCCCAACAAAATTCAATCCTATTCTTATACATCCCCGATTGGTTCTGCGCTGGGGCAAGATGGTTCAACCTGGTTTCTGGGGTCTTTTGGGGTAATTTGGCAAAAACCGGATGGCAGCCAGGTGCGGTTTTCAGATGAATTCCCTAATCTATATGGATTTCCCTCTATTCATGAGTTTGCTTTTATTACAATCGGGCCAGATGAACAGGTTTGGGTCGGAGGCTGGAACAAAACTCTCTTTCGTTTTGATGGAACCGATTGGTTAGATGAAGGGAAAAATATCCCTGAAGGTGGGGGGAATCCGGAATTGTCATGTTACTCCAAGCATATTGTGGGTATTGATTTTGATGAAAGTGGTTCACCCTGGATTATGACTAGGGAAATAGAAATTTATTACCTGCAAAATGGTCAATGGACAAATTTTGAACATCAAGTTTCCGATTATTTAATGGATAATGCTGGCGGTGGAGGTTGCCCATTGGGTATAAAAATTGATTCGACCAATAATATTATGATAAGGATGGCAGGTTGTTGCGGCAGGGAAACAGGTTCTGGACTTTATTTTGATGGGAATGTATGGGAGGTAACCGATGAGCCAGATGATATACAAATAATTTTCCGATGGCTTGGCTACAAAGAGGGTGTCCAGCATTATGTCATTAAAAATTCACATGATTTTTTACGTGTTGCGATTGCTATTTACGAAACGGACGGAACCATTCGTATCATGTCATTCTTAAGTTGGTTGTACCCTAGACTGGCAACTTATTCTTTTGAAAGGCCGGATTCTATTATCTATATTACCAATCAGGTTGCTACACCAGACGAACCACTTATTGCCAGATTTGACAAAGACACTCAAACATGGCGAAGTTTTTTGTTCAAGAATTTTGAAAAAGAGAAATTTGTTTCAGCTCAAGTTGATGAAGATGGGTACATTTGGCTTGATTTTAGGGGGTCTTATTCAAGTGAACTGCTTATGTGGCAAGATGGTCTCTATCGTCTTTCACCTGATGTTTTTGATGATTATGAATCTCCCAACATCCCGTAGAAATTAAATATGGAACTTAGACAATGCCAAAGATAAATGCCGAAACTCTTATTGGTTTGGTCTCCCACTTCAGCCCCTCCGGCGCAGAACGCGCGGCGGTGGACTGGCTCGTGGCGCGCATGCAGTCCCTCGGTGCAGGCAAAGCCTTCCGCGACGAGGCGGGCAATGCCGTCGGCGTTTGGGGCAGCGGCCCCAAGCAGGTGATTTTGCTCGGGCATATCGACACCGTTCCCGGCGAGATTAAGGTGGAGCAAATTGCCAATTTGCTCTATGGAAGGGGCACTGTCGACGCCAAAGGCCCGCTGGCCTGTTTCGTCGATGGCGCGGCATCGGTTGGGTCGGTCGATGGCTGGCAAATTGTGGTGATCGGGGCGGTTGGTGAGGAAACCGATTCAGACGGGGCGCGTTATCTCGTGGACAAATATCGCCCGGATTTCCTGGTAGTGGGCGAACCCAACCGCTGGGACAGGATGGCGCTTGGCTACAAGGGTTCAGCCTGGGCGAATGTCACCGTGCGCGCCGAACAGTTCCATACTGCCCATGCCGGGGCCTCGGCCTGCGAGACGACCATCGAGACCTGGCTGGCGGTCAAGGCTTTTGGCGAATCGTTCAATCAAGGCCGCCAGAAAGTCTTCGAGCAGCTTTTGCTCAGTTTGCGCGGCCTGGACTCGGGCAGCGACGGCCTGGAGCAGTGGGCAACCCTGAGCATCGGCGCGCGCCTGCCGGTTGATTTGCCGCCGGACGCCTGGTACGAGAAGTTACAAGAAATCCTAAAGGTCTCCGAGACCTTTAGGATTTTGGTAGAGCCGGTCGGATACCCGATTCCCGCTTGGGCCTGCGAGAAAAATTCCGCCTTGGTGCGCGCTTTCCTGAACGGGATCCGCGCCGTGGGCGGCACACCCGGATTCGTCTACAAAACCGGCACAGCCGATCTGAACATCGTCGCCCCGGTCTGGCAGTGCCCGGCCCTGGTCTACGGCCCCGGCGACTCGGCCCTCGACCACACGCCGAACGAGCACCTCGATTTGAACGAGTACGCCAGGGCGGTGGATGTTCTGGCGGGGGCGCTGAGACATTTGACCGGAAAATAATCGAACCGCAAAGAACGCAAAGGCCGCGAAGAAGACCAGGATAACTTGGTCTTCTTCGCGGCTAAGGTTCTCTTCTTTAGGCGGTCATAACGATTTTATGATACTGTTTGTTCAGGAACAAAATTCTCAGCCCCATGTAAATCAGTTGAAAGCAAGGTAGCATTATGAAAATCAAACATTTATTTTTGCTTATATTGATCGCTTTAAGTGGGTGTAGTCAGGTAAAAAGCACTTCTATATTGTTGCCTACCGAAACACTAGAGGTTATCTCTTCAGTTACGCCTGCTGATGATCCGAAAACAGATGAACATTTAAGGGAAATTCGCGAAGGACAAAGGCTGGGAGAATTAATTATTGATGCCATTGAAAAACATTATCTTGATAAGGGTATTTACCCAGACGAACTTCCAAATTTGGTTCCAACTTACTTGCAAGAAATACCCTTGACAGAGACAGGTGAAGCATTCAGATATCGGCAAAGCCCGGATATATATGTTGTTGGATTTGACTTGGTGACGAAGAAGGGAGCCTATTGTGCTTATATAAAACGGTTGGATATTTGGGAATGTGGATTTGGAGCGAACCCATAGGGTGCCTTGTAACGAGCGCGCATGTCGATCTGGGAGAGTATGAATAGGTGGTTGGCACCCCGCCGGTTGCGTTGAAACATCTGACTGGAAATTAAAACTTAATCGAACCGCGAAGAACGCGAAGGCCGCGAAGAAGACCAAAAAAACTTGGCGTTCTTCGCGGCCTTCGCGGTTAAATTGCTGTATCTCTTATGGCAATACCGTACTCCCCATCAAGAACCGGTCGCATTCGCGCGCCGCCCCGCGGCCTTCGTTGATCGCCCAGACCACCAGGCTTTGGCCGCGGCGCATGTCGCCAGCGGCGAAAACGCCCGGCAGGTTGGTGGCGAATTTGCCATGCGCGGCCTTGGCGTTGCCGCGTTCGTCGCGCTCGACGTTCAATTTGCCCAGCACGGTCTCTTCCGGGCCGAGGAAACCCATCGCCAGCAGAACGAGTTGGGCCGGGTAAACTTGTTCGCTGCCTGGCACATCGCGCGGGATGAAGCGTCCGTTCTCGTTGACCCATTCCACGTTGACGGTATGGACTTCCTTGACATGACCGGCCTCGTCGCCGACAAAACGCTTGGCAGTGACGGTGTAGCGGCGCGGGTCGGCCCCGTACAGGGCTTTGTATTCTTCCTGGCCGTAATCAAGTTCGTACACTTTGGGCCACTCCGGCCAGGGATTATCGGCGGTGCGCTGTTCGGGTGGGCGGGACAGGATTTCGAGCTGGGTCAGGCTGTTGCAGCCGTGCCGCAGCGAGGTGCCGACGCAGTCGGTGCCGGTATCGCCGCCGCCGATCACGACCACATCCTTGCCCTCGGCGCTGATAAATTCACCGTAGCCCGAGCGTTCTTCCCAGCCAACCTTTGGCCCTTTGCCGTTGAGCAGGTGACGGGTGTTGCCCTGCAAAAACTCCATCGCGAAATGGATGCCTTTCAACTGGCGGCCTTCAATCGGCAGGTCGCGCGGCTGGGTCGCCCCGCCGCACAGGATGATGGCGTCGAACTCGGCGCGCAGTTCCTCGGCGGGTTTGTCCTTGCCAATCTCCATCCCGGTGACGAAGGTCACACCCTCGGCGGCCAGCAAATCGACCCGGCGCTGGACGATGCCTTTATCCAGTTTCATGTTCGGGATGCCGTAGGTCAGCAGCCCGCCGATGCGGTCAGCGCGCTCGAAGACCGTTACCAGGTGTCCGGCGCGGTTCAACTGCGCGGCGGCGGCCAATCCTGCTGGGCCGGAGCCGACCACGGCCACCTTTTTGCCGCTGCGGAAGGGCGGCGGCTCGGGCACGATCCAACCTTCTTCGAAGCCTTTATCGACGATGGCGCATTCGATGCTTTTGATGGTCACCGGGTCACCTATGCGTCCGGCGGTACACGAGCCTTCGCAGGGAGCCGGGCAAACCCGCCCGGTGAATTCGGGGAAATTGTTGGTCTTGTGCAGACGCTCGAGGGCCATCCGCCACTGGCCGCGATAGACCAGGTCGTTCCATTCGGGAATCAGGTTATTGACCGGGCAGCCAGCTGCCATGCCGCTGATCATCTGGCCGGTGTGGCAGAAGGGGATGCCGCAATCCATGCAGCGCGCGCCCTGGGTTTGCAGTTTCTCTTCCAGCACCGGCAGGTGGAACTCGTTCCAGTCTTTGATGCGCTCTTCAGGGGCGCGGTCGGGGGGAACTTCCCGCTGGTATTCGATGAATCCGGTTGGTTTTGCCATAATCGTTCTCCAGGATAGTGCCAATGGAACGCGGATTAGGCGGATTGGGCAGATTTTCACGGATTTATTTTTTATATTTTCCGCGTAAATCCGCTGAATCTGTAAAATCCGCGTGCTATTTTCGCTGCTTAATTGCCGCTCACTCTCGCAACATCGTTTTTGTTCATCTCGAAGGCCGCCATGACAGCTTCCTCGCCGCTCAGGCCGCGGGCCTCGACTTCCTTGAAGGCTTGCAGGGCGCGTTTGTAATCCTTGGGCATGACCCTGACAAAGCGCGGCGCGAGCGATTTCCACTCTTTTAGCACCCGCGCAGCCAGTTGGCTGCCGGTCAGGGCGGCGTGACGGTCGATCAGCGCTTGCAGTTCGGCCAGTTCTTCAGGCGTATTCAGGCTTTCCAGGTCGACCATCTCTTTGTTGCAGTTTTCGGCAAACTGGCCTTTTTCGTTGAGCACATAAGCGATTCCGCCAGACATACCCGCCGCAAAGTTGCGCCCGGTTTTACCCAACACCACCACCCGTCCGCCGGTCATGTACTCGCAACCGTGATCGCCAACGCCCTCGACCACTGCGGTCGCGCCGCTGTTGCGAACGGCGAAACGTTCCCCGGCCATGCCGCGGATATAGGCCTGGCCGCTGGTCGCACCGTACAGGGCCGTGTTGCCGATGATGATATTCTCCTCGGCTGCGAAAGTCGAACCGTGCGGGGGATAGACGACGATTTTTCCGCCCGAAAGGCCTTTGCCGACGTAATCGTTGGAATCGCCCTCCAGTTCAAGCGTGATCCCGCTCGGAACGAATGCCCCGAAGCTTTGCCCGGCCGACCCCTGGAAGTGCAGGCGGATGGTGTCTTCCGGCAGACCGGCAGCGCCGTATCGTCTTGTGACTTCGCTGCCGAGCATCGTCCCGACCACGCGGTTGATGTTGCGGATGGGCAGGGTAACGTTGACCGGCTGCTGGCGTTCCAGCGCCGGGCGGCAGATGTCGAGCAGGATGTGTTTGTCGAGGGTCTTTTCTAGCCCATGGTCTTGCGGAATCTGGCAGGTGTTGCGGCCTTCTTCGGCTTCATCCGGGCGGTAAAGGATTTCGGACAGGTCCAGGCCTTTGGCTTTCCAGTGGTTGATGGCCCGGCGCACTTCCAGCCGGTCGGAGCGGCCAACCATCTCCTCGATGCGCCGGAAACCGAGTTCGGCCATGATTTCACGCACTTCCTGGGCAATGAAACGCATGAAGTTGACCACAAACTGTGGGTCGCCGTCGAAGTTTTTGCGCAGTTCCGGGTTTTGGGTGGCGATGCCGGTCGGACAGGTGTCCAGGTGGCAGACGCGCATCATCACACAGCCGAGCGTCACCAGCGGGGCGGTGGCGAAGCCGAACTCCTCCGCGCCGAGCAGGGCCGCAATGACAACATCCCGCCCGGTCTTGAGCTGGCCGTCGGTTTCGACCACGATTCGGTTGCGCAGGTCGTTCAGCACCAGGGTCTGGTGGGTTTCGGCCAGACCAAGCTCCCAGGGCAGGCCCGCGTATTTGATGCTGGAAACAGGCGAGGCCCCTGTCCCGCCGTCGTGACCGCTGATTAGGACCACATCGGCGTGGGCTTTGGCGACGCCCGCCGCAACGGTCCCGACTCCTACTTCCGAAACCAGCTTGACGCTGATGCGGGCGGCGGGGTTGGCGTTCTTTAGGTCGTGGATCAGTTCGGCCAGGTCTTCAATCGAGTAAATATCGTGGTGCGGCGGCGGTGAAATCAGCCCGACGCCGGGGGTCGAGTAGCGGGCTTTGGCCACCCAGGGGTAAACCTTGCGTCCGGGCAGTTGTCCGCCTTCGCCAGGTTTTGCGCCCTGGGCCATCTTGATCTGGATTTCCCTGGCGCTGACCAGGTACTCGCTGGTCACACCAAAACGGGCCGAAGCGACCTGTTTGATGGCGCTGCTGCGCGAATCGCCGTTGGGCAGGGGTGTAAAACGGGCCGGGTCTTCGCCGCCCTCGCCTGTGTTGCTCTTGCCGCCTAAGCGGTTCATGGCAATCGCCAGGGCTTCGTGCGCTTCCTGGCTGATCGAGCCGTAGCTCATCGCCCCGGTCTTGAAGCGCCGGCAAATTTCCTCCACCGATTCGACTTCTTCGAGCGGAATCGGCTCACGGGCGGGTTTCAGTTCGAATAATCCGCGCAGGGTTCCCAGTTTTTCGGTCTGGTTATTGATGATCTGGCTGTATTGCTTGAATAGTCCGTAATTGTTGCTGCGGGTCGATTTTTGCAGGGCATGAACCGCCTGCGGGGTAAACATGTGGTGTTCGCCTTCGCTGCGCCACTGGTATTCGCCGCTGGTGGGCAGGTTGTGGCCGTTGACCGAGCGCTCGGGGAAACCGGATTTGTGGCGCAGGCTGGCTTCCTCGGCAATGATTGCCAGGTCGATGCCGCCGATGCGCGAGGGCGTCCAGGTGAAGTATTTGTCGATTACGCTCTGGTGCACGCCCAGCGCCTCGAAGATTTGCGCGCCGCAGTAGCTCTGGATGGTCGAAATGCCCATCTTCGACATGGTTTTGACCACGCCCTTGATGGCGGCCTTGACGAAGTTCTGGATAGCTTTTTCGCGGCTGATGCCGGTCAGCACGCCCTGATTGATCAGATCGTCGATACTGTCGTAGGCCAGGTAGGGATTGATGACGGTTGCGCCATAGCCAATCAGCGCGGCGAAGTGATGCACCTCGCGCGGCTCGCCGCTTTCGAGAATCAGTCCCACCTGGGTGCGCGTTCCCTGGCGGACGAGGTGATGGTGCAGCCCGGCTACCGCCAGCAGGGCGGGAATCGGGGCATGTTCGCGGTCCACGCCGCGGTCGGAAAGAATCAGCAGGTTGACCCCGCGTGCGATGGCTGCATCGGCGGCGGCGAACAATTCATCCAGCGCGCGCTCCAATCCTGCCCCGCCCGAACCAGCCCGGAACAGGATCGGCAGGCCGGTGCTCATAAACCCGGGGATTTTCGAGTGGCGCAATTGGGCCAACTCCTCGTTGGTCAGGATCGGGTAATTGAGCCGAATCTGGTGGCAGCTTTGCGGAATCGGCTTGAGCAGGTTGGTTTCCGCGCCGACCATCACCTCGGTCGCCACCACAATTTCCTCGCGGATGGCGTCAATCGGCGGGTTGGTCACCTGGGCGAACAACTGTCTGAAGTAGTTGTAGAGCAGTTTGGGCTTATCCGATAAAACCGCCAGGGCCGCATCGTTGCCCATCGAGCCGACCGGTTCGATGGCGTTTTGCGCCATCGGGGTCAGGATGATGCGCAGGTCTTCTTCGCTGTAGCCGAAGATTTGCTGGCGCTGGAAAATGGATTTGTGATCGGCTGCGGTCAGCCATTCAGGACGGGCGGGTGGCAATTCGGCCAGCGAGATTTGGTACTTCTCCAGCCAGTCGCGGTAGGGATAGGTGTGCGCCACCTGGCGCTTGATTTCCTCGTCGCTGATGATGCGTCCCTGGCGGGTGTCGACCAACAGCATTTTGCCCGGTTCCAGGCGGCCTTTGAAGGCCACATTTTCAGGCGGGATTTCCAGCACCCCGACCTCGGAGGCCATCACGATTTTGTCATCGGTGGTGACGTAATAGCGCGCCGGGCGCAGGCCGTTGCGGTCGAGCAGCGCCCCAACCTGGAAACCGTCGCAGAAACCCATCGCCGCCGGCCCGTCCCAGGGCTCCATCAGGTTGGCGTGATACTCGTAAAAAGCGCGTTTGTCGTCCGGCATGGTTTCGTGGTGCGACCAGGGTTCGGGAATCATCATCAGCATGGCATGCGGCAACGAACGCCCGGCCATCACCAGGAATTCGAGCACATTGTCGAACATGGCTGTGTCGCTGCCGTCCTGGCCGATGATTGGCAGCACTTTTTTGATATCAGCCCCAAACAGTTCGGACTCGAACATATTCTCCTGGGCGCGGAACCAGTTGACGTTGCCGCGCAGGGTATTGATTTCACCGTTATGGATGATGTAGCGATAGGGATGGGCGCGTTCCCAACTGGGGAAGGTATTGGTGCTGAAACGCGAATGCACCAGGGCGATGGCGCTTTCCATGTCCGGGTCGCTCAGGTCGGGGAAATAATTTTCGACCTGGTCGGAAACCAGCATGCCCTTATACACCAGGGTTTTGTAGGAAAGGCTGGGGATGTAAAAATATTCGCCGCCCTCGAAACGCCCGCCATAGCGGATTTCGTTCTCGGCGCGCTTGCGGATGACATACAGCTTGCGCTCGAAGGCCATATCGTCGGCGATGGCCGGGTTGCGTTCGATCAGCACCAGGCGCATTTTCGGCTCGGAGCGTTTGGCTGATTCGCCCAACTCGAAGTTCTTGGTCGGGACGGTCCGCCAGCCGATGACGCGCTGGCCCTCGGCCTCGATAATTTTCTCGAAATGCAGGCGGATTGCCCGCCGGTGAATTTCGTTGCGCGGCAGGTAAACCATGCCCACCCCGTATTGTCCCGGCGCGGGCAGGCTGAACCCTTTCAGTTCGGCGATTTTCTTCAGGAATTTATGCGGGGTCTGGATCAGCATCCCCGCGCCATCCCCCGTATTAGCCTCTGCGCCGCGCGCGCCGCGGTGGGTCACGTTCTTGAGTACGGTCAACCCGGCGCTGACAATTTCATGCAATGCGCGGCCCTTGATGTCGGCGACAAACCCGACTCCGCAGGCATCATGCTCAAAACTCGGGTCGTACAGCCCTTGTTTGGGTGGCAGGCCAGTTCGGCTTCGCTGGCCATCCCCTTCCGATTTGTTCATAGGTGCTTCTCCTTCGGCGAAAAAGAATAAGTGCGTATGAAATATAGAATACCTGCGCTTGGAAACTGCGCGTTCAGCCTGAAAAACGCAACTTCCTTTTGGAATGGATATAAGTTTGTAAAATAGCCCGGAAGGTTCCGGGCTTCTGTTTGAGCAATGAATATTCAAACAAGATGTAAGACTGTTCAGGTTTTGGTGACAACCAGCGCCCCCGGGTTATCTGGCCAATTCCAACGGGTAAAATTGGCCTATTATATCGAGATTTTTTGTCTAAACAAGCGTTTTTGATGCCCCAAACGAGTACTTTTACGGAAATTTTACCTGGGCCTTGATTAGGCCATTTCTCTCAATTTTTCCTGGAAAAGCCTGATATTGCCAGCGGCATGGGTATAATCAATTTGTTGCGAGTAACCATTCCCAATTATGAGCCTGCCCGCCAGCTACCTGCAAGCCTCCACCAAAACCGCCAATGACCTGCGCACGATTGCGTATTCGCAGGAAATTCGGGAGCTTTCACGCCTGTCCTTGCCAGAGATCGACGCGGTCGTCGATTTGACTGCCCAGATTGTCCCGGCGGGCAATGTTCCCGGCATGATTTTGAGCGGACTGGCGCGCATCCCCGGCCAGCACATGCCGGCCGGGACCATGCAGCAGCATATTAACATCCTGTTCAAGGGCGTCGAACAAATCCTCGACCGGGCCGCCTACGGCGCTTTTTTTGCCGGGCCGGCAGCCGTCCTGTGGGGCTACCAGAACCTGCTGCGTCTGGCTGGCAAGGATCCCGAATCGGCTTTTCCCGAAGGGGCCTGGCAGTTTTACGCCGATTATGCCCTGCGCGAGGATACCGCCCGGCATGTGACCGAGACTCACGGCTTCGACAGTTTGCTCGAACAGCATGGTTTAACCCTGTCCGAAGTGGATCGGGTCACTGCCTGGGTGATGGCAGCCGTATCCAGCCTGCACCAGTACGCAGATTTGCTCGAGATCGAGTGGCGCGAGCGTGTAGCCACTCGGATTTTGCGCGAATTGACCGCCTCCCGCTCCGACGCCTCCCGCTATGTTCGCCTGTACCGCGAGTGGGAGATTCAACGCCCTTACCGGCGTGACGCCGAAGCCGCCCGCCACGATTACCCGGCTTATCGCCGCCTGAAATTTGAGCAATTCCTGGCCGAACCGCTGCAAGGCCTGTCCCCGTCCCTGCGCGCGGATTGGCGTCGGCAGCTCGAGCAGGCCAGTGCCAGCGACCTGGCTGCCTACCAGCGCCAGATGTCCATCCTGGCCAGCCTTGAACCTGGCCCATATGGCGAAGTGCGCACTCCGTTCCACCTGTCCCAGGCCAGGGTGGCGCTGATTTATCGCGGCGCTTATCACCTGTTGCCTGTTTGCACGCCCGGCACCTCGAACCTGCTCGACGCGCTGACGGCTCGCGAGCAGGTGGCCGCTTTGCTGGCTGCCGAGCCGGGCCAACCGGCCAACCTGTTGCCGTTTGCGCACCTACGGCGTTCCTCCTGGCCGGTTTTGCGCCGCAAACTCAGCCCGGATTTGCTTGAGAACCTGGCTGCGCTGCGTTTTGCGCCGATCTTGCTCAACTTTGACTCCCGCCCGGCCCGCCTGCCCCTGACCGAATTGCGCCAGGCCGAGCGCGGCATCGGCGACCATGCCCTGACCGTTTTCCGGACGGGCAAAACCTTTGTCTTTGACCAATCTCACATCTTTTTCGATGGGATTTTAGGCGCGGCCCTGGCCGAAATCCTGACCAATGAGGCCCTCTCCTGGGCGGTATATCTCAGCACCCTACCCGCAGCCCGGCCAGCCGCGCGAGCGGCCTTTACCACCCTGAAATTATCCCCTGGCCCGGCGGACCTGGCTTTGTGCGCCAAACAACCGACTGTCACGCTTGAAGCCGGAGCCGAAACAAACCGAATTTTGCTCAAACCCTGCCTGACCTTGCGCCGCCTGTTCCGGCAGCGCAATAGCCAGTTGCAACTGACCATCAACGATTTGCTGGTTTTATATCGCGCCATCCATGCCGCCCGCTACCAGCCCTCAACCGGACTGCTTTCTGCCCTGGAAAACTTTGCCGCGCAGGGCCGCCAACAGCGCGCCCTGGCCGACTCAATCCGCCGCGCGCTGCGCGATGCCTGCGCCAGCAACCCCTCCATGCTGATTCCGATGGACGCCAGCCGGCATACCCCGCGCGAACGTCTGTACCCGCTCAGCCTCGAAGTTCCGCTGGCCGAGTTGGATTTGCTCAACCTGCACGGGCGCGTCCTGCAAGCGCTGAACGATTATGAAAACACCTCCGGTGACCGTTCTGCCGCCTATGCCGAGTTCGACCAACTCCAGCGCACTTACCTGGCCAGCTTGGCTGGTTTTGGTGTTATCCTGAATAAGTGGAAAGAGATTGCCGTCCAGGGTCAGAGCGCCAGCGTAGGAGCGATTAAAATGTTAGCGCACATGCCGGTTGCTTTGCAGCGATTGCTCGATAAAGTCCCTGAGCGTTTCGAGATGCTCAACAACCTGCTCAAAGGCCGCGAGGTTTTCTCGAACGTCGGCGCGGTTATCCCGACCAGCACCCTGACCCGTTTTGTAACCGCCAAGGATGATAATGAGCAGAAACAACTGGCCTGGGGCATCCTGACCGATGCCGGCGGCGTTATGCATGTTACCCTGCGCGATTTCCGCCCGCATGTGGCCGCCCTGCATTCCTTTGGCCGCGACGATTTGGCGGCCCACATCACCCGCGACTATCTTGACGCTTACGCCGATGGTTTTAATCAATATATCCGCGATTTGCAGCGCATTACCATTGCCAGCCGCCGCACCCGCTTCATCCAGAGAGTATCGCCATGAACAAAAAAGACCCATTAATCGGACGCCGCCTGGCAAACTTTAAACTTGAACGCGTGCTTGGGCGCGGCGGGATGGCCCAGGTTTATTACGGCCAGGATGTCAAACTCCAGCGTCCGGTGGCAATCAAGGTTATCGATGCCCGCTACCGTGATAAGCCCATTTATGCCCAGCGCTTTGTCAAGGAAGCCCGCGCTGTGGCGCGCTGGCGGCATGAGAACATCATCCAGATTTATTATGCCGACGACCAGGATGGCCTGTATTTCTATGCGATGGAGTACATCGATGGGCAGGATTTGGCCAGTATCCTGGCCTCGTATGCGGCCCAGGGCGAGTTGATGCCCGCCGAGGAAATCCTGCGGATAATGCGGGCAGTCGCCAGTGCGCTGGATTATGCCCATAAAAATGGGGTGATTCATCGGGATGTGAAACCGTCGAATGTGCTGGTAGCCAGCGACGGGCGGATCGTGCTCGGCGACTTTGGCCTGGCGCTCGATATGCAGGAAGGTTCCAGCGGCGAGGCCTTTGGCACCCCGCACTATATTTCTCCTGAACAGGCTCGCCGTTCCTCGGACGTGGTTCCACAGTCGGATTTGTATTCGCTTGGAGTGATTCTGTTCGAGATGCTGACCGGGGTGGTCCCGTTTGACGATCCCTCGCCGACCAGTGTGGCCCTGCAACACATCACCCAGCCGCCGCCTGCGCCGCGCGCGATTAATCCGCAATTGGGCGAGGCGCTTGAGGCCGTCCTGCTCAAGGCTATCAACAAATCGCCGCAGGAACGCTACCAGAGCGGAGCGGCATTGGTGACAGCCCTCGAAAAAGCCCTGGCCCTGACTGCGCCGTCCAAAAAACAGGCCAATCCGCTGCCCCTGCCGGCCCTGCCGGCGGGAATCGTGACCGGCCAAACGCCGACGGTGGCCCAGCGTCAGGACGAAGCCGCCGCCCTGGCTGCGGCGGCCCAGCCCCCGGCTGAGTCCGCTCCACGGCCCAAACGCGGAAAAGGGCTGCTCGTCGCGGCCCTGCTGTTTTTGGCGGTCTTCCTGCTGGCGCTTTTCTGGTTGAATCCTGGCTGGTTGCCGCTTGCACCGCTTCCGGCAACAAACCCGACCGAAACAGCCACCGAACAGCCCACTTTTGCGGTCAGCCCGCTGCCTTTACTGGCTGCGACCAAAACGCCTGCGCCCCGGCCAACAGAGACCAACACTGTTCCACCCAGCCCAACCTCGACTGCGACGATTGCGCCGACTTTGACGGCCACCCGCCCGCTGCCCAGCGCCACCCCAACCTTGACTGAGACAACCCGGCCAGTGCCGGTCGGGGTGGGGACGGCGAAATACCCGAACGGCCAGCGCATGTTGATGTTTTACGATGCTTCGGGGTTTTACCTGTATAACGCCTCGGCCAATAACCGCTCGATTTCGCAGTTCCGTTTCGAGCGCCTGTCCGCGAACGATGGGGTTTTGTACACTTTTGGCGGCTGGGAATGGGAAAGCCTGTACCGCACCCTGCACCCTGACCGCTGTATGCGCCTGGAAATTCGCAAAAGCCCAACCTTTTTGCGCCCGGCGGAATGCAAGGATTTTTACCTGGCCAGCTATACTTACGAAAGCAACGATGAGCGCATTTTCTGGCTGGAGCTGCCCGACAGCGAAGTTTTCCGCGTGTTATGGGAAGGCGAGGAAGTTGGCCGCTGCCGGGTCAGCGACGGTTTCTGTGAGGTCTACATCCCATGAGCACTGACAACCTGATTGGCGCATACCTGGGTGAGTACCAACTCGAATCGCTGCTTGGCCAGGGCGGCATGGCGCGTGTTTATCGCGGCATCGAACCGCAATCGCGGCGTATTGCGGCGGTCAAGGTGATCGAGGCCTCCTTCCAGGATGATCTCGATTATCGCGCCCGTTTCGAGCGTGAAGCGAAGGCGATTGCGCGTCTGCACCATCCCAACATTGTCAAGTTGTATCGCTATGGGGAAATCAACAACGTTATTTACATTGCCATGCAATATGTGCCCGGTGCTGACCTGGCTTCGGTGATGGATGCCTGCCATGCCGAGGGCCACTGGCTTAATCTGGCGGATGTTTGTCACCTGGCCCAGCAGATGGCTTCGGCGCTGGATTATGCCCATGCGCAGGGCATTATTCACCGGGACGTGAAACCTTCGAATGTGCTGGTCAGCCGCGAGGGCCAGGCGGTGCTGACGGACTTCGGCCTGGCTTTGCTGATTGAGATTGGCACGCGCGGCGAAGTTTTCGGCACGCCGTATTACATTTCGCCCGAACAGGCAATTTCCTCGGCCGGAGTCAGGCCGCAAAGCGACCAGTATTCGCTGGCCATTATCCTGTATCAGATGTTGACAGGCATCCTGCCGTTCAATGCCGGTAACCCGATGGATACGGCCATCCAGCACATCACCCAGCCGCCCGATCCGCCCTCCCGGCTGCGCCCGGTCCTTTCGGCGGAGATTGATGCGGTCATTCTCAAGGCGCTTGAGAAGAAACCCGAAGACCGTTTTGCCAACTGCCTTGAGATGGCTGTTGCGTTCGAGCAGGCCTGCCAAAAATCTGACCTGTACAACCAGGGCGACCGCTCCTTGCTGGTGAAATCGGTCGAAAAGGCCATGCCGCTCCTGCCAACCTTGCCGGCCCATGCCGCCCCGGTGGATGAAAAAGTGGCCCGCGCCCGCACCCAGGCATCCAAAGCGACCACCCGCGCCCGCTGGCGCTTTTGGCTATGGGTCATCCTGCTCCTGGGGGCGGCAGCAACGATTGCCGCCTGGCTGTTGTTCTTTAACTGATGAAAAAAGTCCCACAGTGAAAACTGCGGGACTTTTCTATTATCGGTTGGCTTTTAGCCCTGGCTGGCAAAATAATGCTTGGCGTAGCGTTTGTCTGTCTTCCCAATGTGGGAAATGATCCAGGTGAAGGCGTCTGTTAGGGCGCTGCGGAATGCTGCTTCATCGTAAGTCTCGATCAACGGCAGCAGGTTGTTGAACGATTGCCTGAAATTATCATGGATTTTTTTATGCTCTTCCAGGCCGGGAAAACCAATGCTCTCCATGAACTGTTCTTCATTGGCAAAATGTTCATTAACATAACTTGACAGGGTTTCGCTGAAATAGCGCCGGGCCTCATCTTTTTTGCCCGCGCTGATTAGCGCATGAACCTGGTTGAGCATATCCACCAGTTTGATGTGTTCGTTATCGACGGAATCGATTCCCAGGCGAAACTCTGCTTCAAAATCGAATAGCTGCTTGCTCATATACCCTCCTTTGTTTTTCGGTATGATAAAAAAAGAATAACGGAAATATCCTCGCGAGTGAAGTGATTTATGTCACGAAATGTTCGCCAGGCGGGTGGTTTGATATTATGAAAATTGGGTTCAGGGGATTAATCGTTGGTAATGTGGGCCAGGAAGGCAGCCGGGTTGTTCAGGAAATCGCGCATCAAGCGCACATGTTCGAGATCGTTGAAGCCCACTTTTTCGATGCGCCCCTCGTTGAAGTGGAAGATTTCCGCGCCAGGGTAGGCCATCAGGATTGGCGAGTGGCTGGCAATAACGAATTGGCTGTTCAGGGATTCCATTTGCTTGATGGCCGCAATCAGCGCCAGTTGGCGCAGCGGCGAAAGCGGCGCTTCCGGCTCATCGAGCAGGTATAGGCCATTCGGCACAAAGCGCGACTGGAACAGAGTCAGGAAGCTCTCGCCATGTGAGTAGGCGTCGAGACCATCCCCGCCATAACGGCGGCGCATATCGCCCAGTTGACCGGTTGTACTCATCCGCGCCAGCGATTTGGCATATTCAGAGCGATCCTGGTATTCGCGCTCGATCTCCTGTAAATCGGCTTCCATTTCGGCGCGTAGTTCGTTCTGGCGTTTGGCGTAGCCGAAAAAATCCTCGGCGCGCAGGAAAAAGCCCTTGCGGGTGCGTTTTGTCCAGGCCAGGCGCAGGTATTTGGCCAGCTCGCGGGCGTGGACGAGGGTCTTGTCTTGCTTGAGACTCTCGCTGCCAACGGTGATCATCTCTGCGGCGCAGGCCAGCCCCTCCATCAGAGTTGATTTGCCGCTGCCATTTTCGCCGACGAAGAAGGTCACCGGCGCGTTGAAGCGCATCTCCTCCAGCCCGCGCAACAGCGGCAGGTTGAACGGATACTGTCCGCGCAGCCGTTCGGGAATTTCTCTTAAGTTGATACTGAGCAGGTGGGGCATTTATTCTTCCGCAATCCGATGGGTTCTTGTGCGGGTTGCGTATTTTGTTTTTGGTGAAGTGTTGAAAAGCGGCAATGCTTTTAACGTTTTTTGAACCCCTGCCGGAAAACTTATTGGCACAAAATAACTTGCCGGGTACAGATAGTCTTCCCCTTCGTTATCCACAATTCGCATGTAGTTGGATTTCTCCGCGTCTTTATCGGGTAAGACTTCATAAACCATGCGAGGGGTTAGCATGTCCGGGTCATCTGACTGGATGCAAATAACAAATTTTGGGGTGGATTTAGCCGTAGTCATAGGAATTAATCCAGAAATCGCTTGATTTTCATCATTTTTTTGCCAATACCATGCGCTTCGAACCAGTGAATTTCTGCCAGGCGAATTTCTCCGTTATTGAGCGCGATACTTGCAACGCCTTTTCTTTTTTTCCAGCGGCCATCGCCATATCGCTCCCGAAGCAGGGACAAAATGTGAATACTATTTCCTTCTGCGATGGTCTCCACCTGGCTGATTTCGCTCAAAATCTCGAATTGCATGAATTGATTATAAAACCAAACAAAGCGTTTTTCTGCGAATACGAACTATGCAGATTTTTCTTTTCACTCTTTCACTTTTTACTTATCCACTGATTTTCTTCCCCCGTCCCTTCGGCTTCTGCCTGCGGTAGGGCGGCATATCGACTGAAAACACCTGGCACTTGGTTGGGTCGAGCAGTTTGTTCCACAGGCTGGGGTGGTTGAGCGCAAAATGCTCCGGGGTCATCATCGAAGTGATGACCGTCGGCAGGCCGTTGTAATAGCGATGGTTCAAAATCTGGTGCAGTTTGTCCTCGGCCCAGGCGGTGCCCATGTTGCTCTCTTTGAACCCGTCCAGAATCAAAAGTGGCGTGGTGCGGATCTCGTAAAAGCGCCGGTCGAACGACACATCCATGTTTGGGCGGAAGGTTTGTTTCAGATAATCCAAAAGCACCGAGACATCTGCCATCACCGCCTGGCCGCCCATGCCCATTCGGTAGTGACCGATGGCCGCGGCCAGGTGGGTTTTGCCAGCATAGGATGGCCCCAGCAGCACCAACCAGCCGTGCGGTTCATCGGCGTAGCGCGCGGCAGCGTCGTGCGCCTCGCGCAGCCGCTTGACGTGCGCCGCCGTGACCTTCTCGCGCACAATTTCCTTGTCCTTGACCGAGCGGTAATCTGAAGTCCCTTTGCGCTCGGTGGTGGTGACGGTCACAATTTCCTGGCCGACCTCGTTCTCGCGGTCTTCCCAGTTTTTGAACGTCATGGCTTTGATATCGCTCATCGCCAGCATCGACAGGCCCGGATTGCTGGTCTCGTCTGCATGACGGTAATCCAGCGTCAGGATGCGGATGTGCTCCACCAACTCGTCATCCTGCAAGCGCGAGCGGATGCGTCCCTCGATTTCATCCAAAATCAGGTTGGTGGTAATCACCGTTGGCAGTTTGTTGATATAGCGGTAATTGATAATCTGGAAGAGCTTTTCCTGGCCCCACCCGGTCGCATTTTGGGTGCCGAAATCATCCATCACCAGCA
>JAEWVF010000026.1 GCA_023459215.1 Chloroflexota bacterium | reverse complement strand
CAGCACTTTCAAAACTTTTGTGTATACTTTGTAGCGGTCAGTCATTTGTCTCCACTTTTTTGGTTTGGTCGCCGCAAAAGTGTACCTTATGACTGACCCTTTATTTCAAATGTACGGTAGCAAATCTCAATTCAAGATATTCATCCCAAGAAAGTTCAGAGTGTTTAATCATGTGGTCAATCACTGATTTGATGTATATCTGAAATTCATGAAATAGAAGATTTATTGATGTATCGTCAGGCAAAAGACTTTCGAGTTTATTGCCTAAATGGATAATTCTTGTGCGCAATCCAACAATCTCTCCAGTTGCTTTATCTTTTCGTCCAGTTAAATCATTGAATCTTTCCAATAACTCATCATACTCTTTCGCATCTTTCGCTACATATCGAGCAATAATTTTCGAAACATCAGCAAATTTTTTGTATTCGTCCGGGGATGCAAGAAATTCAAGAAGACTGATACATTGGGTAAACTTTACTGTTTGATTGGTGGATTCCATGATATTTGAGTAAAGCGAAAGAGCATGTTTTACTATTTTCCCGACTTCACCATTCTTTGGAAAATATTTTGTTTCAACAGGCTCCAGCGGTAATCCTAATCCTTTAGTTATTCTATATGAGAATGCGTCGCCAGCGATAATGCGAGATTCTCGAATTTTCGGGTTATATAAAAGGGCGGCTGACATCATATAGTTTGTATTTAATGTGCCTGCTTTCCCTGGGAGGGGATGAAAATTGTTCAATTCACATTGATAGTAGCGAACAATATCAAGGGTTTCATCCACATATTGCGACAATATTGTTAAAAACTTCATGTGGTTTCTAAAATTATCACTTCTAAATTCATCCCACATAAACGTACATGGAAATACCACTAACGTATGGTCGCTAAAAGTGTCTAAAGTTACACCCGTTACTGCTGAAATCGCTTCTGCGAGTGGTATCCCGGATTTAGGCGCTCTGTTTGGAACAAACCCCAGTTCATCAAGTTTTACATAGTTGGGCGGATAAAATGTAACTCCGTTGGGAAATTTGACAACATCCAAATCAATTATTACCCTGGTGATGGGCATAACCGCAATTAAATAGCCTTGTTCTATATATCCAGAAAAACTCTTTAGTATGCTCGTCATATTTTTGTTACTCTGTGATAAAGAAAGGGCTAACTACTGCTTTACCCGCCATTTGGCGGCCTAAACACCGAAATAGCGTTTTATCCGGCCAGGCGCTAAAAAACCATCTCCAACACTATAGCAAAAAACTGCCGCGCCGGTCAACGGTCACTCGTACTTGAAGCGCCAGATGCCGACCACGAAGAACAGCGCCGCAAAGCCGAGCAGCACGCCCGCCTCGGGCAGGATGTCGACCAGCCCGCCCCCGCGCAGCACCAGGTCGAGCATACCTTCCATCGCCCAGGTGGTCGGCAGGACCTTAACGATGGTCTGCACGCTCGGCGGGAAAAGCTCGAGCGGATACCAGCAGCCGCCCATCAGCGCCATCACCATCCCGGCCATGATGCTCAGGCCGTTGGCTTGGCCGGCAGTCTTGACAAAAGTCCCCATGGCGGTGCCGAACGCCGCCGCGGCCAGGGCCGAAGTCAGCAGGATCAGCGCCAGGGCCAGCGGATCGCGTCCCCAGCCCAGTTTCATCACCAAAATCCCGAAGCCGACCAGCAGCAGCATCTGCGCCAGCGCCATCAGCACCTGGCCGAAAATCGTGCCGAACAGGTAGGTCGCCCGGCGGGTCGGGGTCGTCAACAGGCGTCGCAGCGTGCCGGTGGCGCGCTCATAAGCGAACAGTTCCGAAATGCCGAAGAGCGGGATGAAGACCCAGGTAATCAACTGCCCGGCGGATGAGTTGGCGCGCGGATCGTACTCCACCTGGTCGGGGGTTGCGCCCTCGACCACCTGCACCCGCTGCGGGGCTTCGTCTTGCAACCGGCGCGCACTGGCCAGGGCCTCGTCAAAATACGCCTGGCGTTCGGCGGGTGAGCCAAACGGCTGGTTCTGTTCGCGCTGCTCGACGGCCGTATTGGCCGCGCTGACCGTGCTCGAAACCCGCCGCAGGGCGGTCTGGACAGCGCGCTCGACGATGGTCGCATTCAGGTTATTTGGCTGTTTGCGCAAATCAACCTGGGCTGTCCCGGCTTGCAGCGAGTCCGTGTCCAGCCCGGCCGGGATGGTGAAGACAGTCGAGGCGCGGCGCTGCTCGAACTGCTCCTCAGCCTCAGTGCTCGTCACCAGTTCGGGACGCACCGCGGTCGAGGCTTCCAGTTCGCTAATCAGTTGCGCCGACAGGCTGCTTTGGGCCTCGTCCACCACCAGCAGGCGGATGCGCGGGTCTTCGTTGCCGCTGGGCGTGCCGCCCGCCATCAGGTAGGTGAACACAATCGGCAGGATGATAAAAAACAACAGTTCCGAGAAACCGCTAAAACGGACGATGGCGTCCTTCCAAAAAATGGCAAAGATTTTTTTCATAATTTCATCCTCGTAGGGGGAACGGGGATCGAGTAGCCTGAAAGGCGTATCGAGACCCGCCGCCGTGTCGAGATTACCGTTTCATCACATTCGAGCGGCTGAACAGCAGCGCCGCCAGCCCGAACAACAACCCGCCCATCAGCAGCAAAGCCAGGATCGGCTCGCCCAGGTCGGCCAGGGTCCCGCCCAGCGCCAGGGTGGTGAAACCATCCAGGCCCCAGGCGTTCGGGGTAATTCCGCTCAGGGTGCGGATGAAGGGCGGCATCTGCTCCAGGTTGATGAACGAACCGCCCAGGATGCCGAAAATCAGCATGATGGCCGAGCCGATTGCGCCGACCTGACCGGTCGAGCGCGCCGCCGCGGTGATCAACATGCCCCAGCCCGCAGCGCCAAAGACCGCCGCCGCAATCAGGACCAGCATCCCCAGCGGATCGCCCCACTGAACCTGGAAGAAGAGCGCGCTGGCCAAAATCAGGATGCCCATCTGGGCAAAACCGGTCAGGAAGATGCCCAGCACCTTGCCGCCCAAAATCTGCCAGGAACTGGTTGGCGAGACCAGCAGGCGCGGCAGCGTCCCCTGGGTTTTTTCGACCAGGATCGAGCGCCCGCCGTAGCTGACGGTATACATCAGGAACATCAGCGCCATGCCGGGCGCCATGTAAGCCAGCGGATCGAACTCGACCGCATCCGCGCCCTGTTCGCCGGCGTTCAGCGTAATCGCCGCGCTGCTAAAGCTCTCGTCCTCGCCGGCGTTGGCGAACATTTCATTCGCCATGGCCTCGATCTGCTCCCTGGGCATTTGCTCGATGCCAGGGATGGCCAACATGCTGGTCATGCCGCTGATGCGGCCTGCCTCCACCCGGCTAACGAACTCGTCCACAATCGCCTTGATCACCCCCGCCGAAGTCGGCATGCCGGGGTTGGTATACACCTCGATCTGCACCGGCTCGAGGCTGAATTCTTCGGCATCGAGCATCTCCGCAGTCGGGATGATGCTCTCGCTGAACCCGTCCGGGATGATGACCGCCGCCGCGGCCTGGTTCTCGTCGATTAACTGGCGGGCCGCCTCGGGCGAGTCCGCGGCCTGTGGCTCGACCAGCGCGGCCAGCTCCTCGGATTGGAACGTCTCGACCAGCGCATCGCCCAGTTGGGCCTGATCCAGATTAACCAGCACGACCGGGATATCGGACAACCCGGAGCCGGAACTGCCGCCAAAGCGGCCGGTGACAAAGCCCAGGCCGAGGGTCAGCAGGAAGGGGGCCAGCAGCATCAGAATCAGCGCCGCCCGGTCGCGAAAGGCCAGGCGCACATCTTTAAGACCAATCAGGAATAATTTTTGCATGTAGGACATCCTTTGCATGTCGTTGCGAGCAGCGCTCTGTGCGACGCGGCAATCCCCTCGGGTCAGAAGACCGCCGCGCGCCAACCAGCGGCGCTCGCGGTGACATTTAATCCCTTAACGCTCTACCCGTAAGATGTAAAAACACCGCTTCCAGGTTCGGTTCGCGGATGTCGAGCGAACGGATTTTGATGCCGCGCTCGTTGGCCTTGGCCACCACTGCCGCCAGAATGTCCTCCGCGCCGGGGGTGATGACCGAAACCCGGCCATCGCTGGCGCTGGCTTCGCGCACACCCGCCAGGCTCTCCAGGCTTTTGGCCAGCGCTTCGGGGTCGTCGTTTTCGCCGAGGTGCAGGATCAGCGTATCGGTCTGGCCAACCTGGTGGGTCAGTTCATCCTGGGTGCCCAGGGCAATCAACTCACCGTGGTCGATGATTCCGACCCGGTCTGAAAGTTCGGCGGCTTCTTCCATGTAATGAGTGGTGTAAAGCACGGTCATGCCCTGCTTGTTCAGGTCGAGCACCGTATCCAGGATGGCGCGCCGGCTCTGCGGGTCGATGCCGACCGTAGGCTCATCCATGAAGAGCAGGCGCGGCTTGTGCAACAGGCCCACACCGATGTTGACGCGTCGTTTCATCCCGCCGCTGTAGGTTTTAACCCGGTTTTTGGCTTTATCGCTCAGGCCAATCTGTTCCAGCACTTCATCGACCCGACTTTCGAGCGGTTTGCCGCTCAGTCCGTACATCTGGCCCCAGAAAACCAGGTTTTCGCGGGCGGTCAGGTCTTCGTACAGCGCCAAATCCTGGGGCACCACACCAATCACCTGGCGCACCGCCATCGGCGCTTTGCGGATCGAGTGTCCGCCAATCACAGCGTCGCCGTCGGTTGGGTCGTAGAGCGTTGAAAGCATCGAGATGGTGGTGGTTTTGCCTGCGCCATTGGGGCCGAGCAGGCTGAAAATCTCACCTTCCTGGATGTCGAAGGTAATGCCTTTGACAGCCGTAAAATCGCCATATTTTTTGACCAGGTTTTTTACTTCAAGAATGGCTGGCATAAAAACTCCTTGATGAAACATGCGGGGATTTTTAATCTTCATCCTGGGCTGGCGCAAAACGAGCTTGAGCGCCCAGGCGCTGTTGGAGCAGGAAATATCCGAAGGCAGAAAAAGCGCACAAAATCGCGCCAATAAACCAGAGCAGGTTGGGGTTGTAATTATCGAGAATAACCCCTGCCGCCGCCGGGCCGACGATGGCGGGCAGCATCCAGGCCAGCCCAAACATGGCCATGTAGCGTCCGCGCATTTGCTCGGGGGCAAAATTGGCCGCCAGCATCTGGCTGGTCGGCATGATAATCATTTCGCCGATGGTGATGATGACCACCGCCAGCGCAAACAGCCAATACAGCGAAACGAAGCCAAACATGCCAAAGCCAAGCATGTAAAACAACGTTCCGATGGTCATCATCAGGAAGGGCGGCCGGTGCTTGATGAGGCGCGTCACCCAAAACTGGAACAGGATTACGGTAATCGCGCTCGAGGTCAGCAGGAAGCCGTAGCCCTGCGGGGCAATCCCATGCACATCGCGCAGGTAAACCGATAGCGAGTTATACATCTGCTGGTAGACCAATCCCATCAGGATGGCCGCCACAATATAAGCCAGGAATGCCCCATCGCGCAGCACCACGCCATAGCCGACAAAAGTCTGCCACAGGCTTGGCTGTGGCTCATGCGCATGGGCTTCGGGCTTGCTTTCGGCAATCAGGAAGTAGAAGAGCACAGCCACGATACAACTGATAATCGCATCGATGACAAACAGCAGGAAAAAGGATTGGTTGGCCAGGAATCCGCCGATGGTTGGGCCAACGATCCAGGCCATGTTACCCACCACCCGCAGGATGCCAAAGCCTTCCTGCCGTTTTTTCTCGGGCAGGATGTCGGCAATCATAGCCTGGTGGGCAGGGCCAGCCACATCGGAAAGCAAGCCAATCACCACCGCCAGCGGATACAGCGCGGCCAGTGAATCGACCAGTCCCAGGGTCAGGGTGCTGATTGCGCTGAAAACCAACCCGAACAGGATCAGCTTGCGGCGGCCAAACTTGTCGGTCAACGCTCCGCCCAACATGCCCCCAACCAGGCCAAAGACCGAAAACAACCCCAGGATGATTCCGGCCTGGGTCATGCCGACATTGAATCGTTGGGTGATATAAAGCGAGAAAAAGGGGAAAAGCAGCGTCCCGCCAACCCGATCGATAAAGGATACAGCCACAACAATCCAGAATTGGGATGGAAATTCACGATAAATTTTGCTTAGGGATTTCACCATGGGAGTGTCCTGAACATCGAAAGTATATCGCACAAGAACGTGAAAAGTTGCAGCGGAATTCCGTGAAAAGAAGCGTTCAGCTATCCCGCAGGGCTTTCTTAAAGTCCGTTTAGGTGTCACTGCGAGGCACTCTTCCCTGGCACCACCCGCCAGGACAGGTGTGCCGCCGAAGCTGTCTCCTGTTTAGCCGGCAAAGCTGACCTTTTGGAGATTGCTCACTGGCACTGCGCGCCAGCGCATGTGTCGTCGCTGAAGAACGCTCCTTGCAACGACAGCTCGCTACTTTACGCCCTGAGCTATCCCGCGCCAGGGCTTGCCTGTTTGGGAAAAATCGAGTAAAATTTATCCAATAGTTGAGCAATCACTCAACTATTGGATAAGCAAAATGACCAAAAGCATTCTAGATGAACCCACCGCGGCCCAACTGGCCAGCCTGTTCGAAGCCCTGAGCGACCCAACCAGGGTGCGGATTCTCTCCGCACTGATGGAGGGCGAAGTCAATGTCGGCGACCTGGTGCAACAGATTGGGCTGAGCAAATCAGCCATTTCTCATCAACTGCGCGGATTGAAGGATAAACGCCTGATCCGCTCACGCAAGGCCGGCCGGCTTGTTTATGTCGCCATCGATGACGATCATGTCACCGAACTCTTCCAGCGCGGCCTCGATCATGCTTTACATGGATAAACCGATGACTCACTCCCATACCCACCACCACCATCATGCCCCAGCCGGAAAAAACGCCGGACTGCGCTTGGGGCTTTCCCTCGGCCTGACTTTTGCCTTTGTTTTCGTCGAGGTGATTGCCGGACTGTGGAGCAACAGCCTGGCCCTGCTGACCGATGCCGCCCACAACTTTACCGATGTGGTTGCGCTCGGCCTGAGTTGGTATGCGCTGCGCATCGCAACGCGCCCGGCCCACGCCGGGAAAACCTTCGGCTACCACCGCAGCGGCATCCTGGTGGCGCTCTTCAATGCCGCCAGCCTGGTTTTGATTTCCTTTGGCATTTTCTCGGAAGCCTGGCAGCGCATCCAAACCCCGCCCGAGGTTGAATCAGGCATCCTGATCGGGGTCGGCCTGCTGGCGTTCATCATCAACCTGTTCACCGCCTGGCTGGTCAAGGAAGGCAGCGAACACGATTTGAACATGCGCTCGGCTTTCCTGCACCTGATGGGCGATGTGCTCTCGACCCTGGGCGCAGTCGCCGCCGGAGTGGTGATCCTGTTCACCGACTGGAACTGGCTCGACCCGCTGGTCAGCGTCTTAATTGGCGCGCTGATCCTGTGGAATGCCTGGGGCATCCTGCGCCAGGCGGTCAACATCCTGCTCGAAAGCGCCCCCAGCGATATTGATATGCAGGCAATGCTCACCGACCTGAAAACGGTTCCGGGCGTAAAGGATGTCCACGACCTGCACGTTTGGAGCCTGACCGAAAACATGCGCATGCTCTCGGCCCACATTGTCACCAACGACCAGCCCATCAGCGCCGGGGCTGCCTTGCAGCAAACCATCAACCAGATGCTTTCTGATCGCTACAAAATTGTGCATGCCACCCTGCAACTGGAGTGCGCCTGCTGCCAATCGGGCAGCCTGTACTGCGAAATGGGTCACGCCGACTAAAGCTGCCAGATCAAATCCTTGCAAAAATTTGAGCATCCTATTACAATTGAAAAAGATTTTCAATAATGACAAAAGAAACCATCTCCCCTTCCCTGTACGATGAATGGATTGAGAACCTGAGCCAGAGCGGATATCGCGTTACCGCCCCGCGCCGGGCAATTGTCGAGATCATGGCGCAAAGTCCGTGCGCGCTGGGGCCGCTCGAAATCTACGACCAGGGCAGGCAGCAATACCGCGGCCTGGGCCTGGTGACAGTTTACCGAACCCTTGAAAAACTGGAAGAGTTGGGCCTGGTGCAGCGCGTCCACCACCCACAGGGATGCCACATGTATTTGCGCGCGGCTCATGGGCATGAGCATCTTGTCTTATGCACAGCCTGCGGCAAGGCGGAATATTTCAGCGGCGATGACATCAGCAAGTTGATAAACGCTGTCGCGGCAAAAACCGGCTTCGAAATCCGCGAACATTGGCTGCAATTGTTTGGGCTGTGTTCGGATTGTAAAACCCAATAAACCAACCTGTCCCGGAGCGCAGCAGCCTCCGGGACAAAAAAAGGAGAAGAAATGAAAAAGATTATCATTACCATTATGGTGGTTTTAGTGCTGACGCTGGGCGCGTGCGCCCCTCAGCCCGCTGCCCCCCCTGAAAACGGGAGCCAGACTGAGGCCGGGAGCGCGTCGCTGCGCGTCTTGGCGGCCAACAGCTTCCTGGCCGATATCACCCAAAATGTGGCCGGAGACCGGGTAACGGTCGATTCGCTCATCCCGATTGGCCTGGACCCACACGCTTTCGAACCGACGCCGCAGGATGTGGCCAAAATCGCCGACAGTCAGGTGTTAATCATCAACGGGGCCGGTTTCGAGGAATGGATCGAAGAAACGATTACAAATGCTGGCGGCAATACCAGGGTGGTTGAGGCCGCCGCCGGGCTGACCATGCGTGAAGCAGGTGAAGGTGAACCGGCTCGCGAGGAGGAAAACCACGAGCAGGAAGCACATGAAGGCGAGGAGCATCATCACGAGGGCGATCCACACTTCTGGCTCGACCCGAACCAGGTCATCCTGTATGTTGAAAATATCCGCGCTGGCTTGAGCGCAGCCGACCCGGAAGGCAGCGCAACCTACGCCGAGAATGCAACCCGCTATATCGAGCAATTGCGCGAACTTGACACCTGGATCCGTGGGCAGGTCGAGCAAATCCCGGCAGAGCGGCGCATCCTGGTCACAGACCACGACACGATGGGCTATTTTGCCGACCAGTACGGTTTGCAGGTGGTCGGGGCGCTGATCCCCAGTTTCAGCACCGGAGCCAGCCCCAGCGCGCAGGAACTGGCTGAACTCATCGATCAGATTGCAGAAACCGGCGCTCCAGCCATTTTCCTGGATGTGGCTGCCAACCCGCAACTGGCCGAACAAATCGCGGCAGAAGCCGATGTCAAGGTGGTAGCCAACTTGCACACCCACTCGGTTACAGAAGCGGATGGGCCTGCGCCCACTTATATCGAAATGATGCGTCAGAATACGCTCCTGATTGTTGAAGCCCTGAAGTAGCCCCAAGGGCATTAGCCGAAAATATTCAGAACCAGGCCAAATTGGCCTGGTTCGCGTTTAAAAAAGAGCAGTAAAATGGGTTGCCTGTTCAGGCTGCATACCCCTTAAGGAGAATTGGATGGAAAAATCTTACAAATATTACGACATTGTGATGGCGTTCTTCATCACCGTTCTGGTAGTCAGCAATGTTGCCTCTTCGGCAAAAATCGTCGACCTGAAAATCAGCATCGGCAGTTTCCCGCTGGCCTTTGATGCCGGGACAATCCTGTTCCCGCTGGGTTATATCTTTGGCGACATCCTGACCGAAGTTTATGGCTTCAAACGCTCGCGCCGGGTAATCTGGATGGGCTTCTTCGCCCTGGCGCTCTCGGCAGCCGTTTTCTGGCTGGTCAGCATCCTGCCGGGCGAGGCCACCTGGCAGGGTTACGCCGGTGACGCGGCCTATGCCGCCATCCTGGGCGGGATGTCGAGCGGAGGCATTGTGCTGGGTTCACTGGCTGGTTACTGGACGGGAGAATTTTCCAACGCGGTGGTGCTGGCGCGGATGAAAGTCTGGACGGAGGGCCGCCACCTGTGGCTGCGCACGATTGGCAGCACCCTGGTCGGGCAGTTGGTCGACACGGCTGCTTTTGTGCTGGTGGCAACGGTTTTTGGCGTATTCCCATGGAGTTTGTTCGCCATGCTGCTGGTCAGCAATTACCTGTTCAAGGTGGCAGTCGAAGCCCTGATGACCCCGTTCACTTATGGGCTGGTTTCCTTCCTTAAAAAGGCCGAGAATGAGGATGTATTCGACCGGGGGACAAGTTTCAGGCCGTTTTAGCTATAAACAATTCCCGAGCAAAGCCTTATAAAAAAAAAATATACAGCGCAGTCGAAGGACAAGTGTTACCAAACCGCCCTTCGACTGCGCTCATCGCTTCGCTCAGGGCTTGGAATTTAAGTCAGCAGCCTGGCGTTGATTTCCTGCACGTCGGTTTGATAGCGCACCAGGTCGTCGCGCAGGCGCTCGGTTTCGTTGGCATAGCGCAGGCGGCGGGCCAGAAAGGCAAACTCCTCGCTGCCATAGGCCGGGACGTTGACATCCTTGGCATTGCCACGCACGACGCGCATTGAGTCAATCAGCCAGCGCAGGAAGGTGTGGGCCTTGTGCAGGCGGGTGTAATCGTTATCGTCCAGGATTCCGGCGCGATGCAGCGCATCCATGCACTGGCGAATGTTCGGCTGGCGCAGGGCCGGGTTGGCGGCGCCGTGCGTAATCTGCAAACCCTGGATCAGGTATTCGATATCGACCAGCCCGCCGGGACTGTATTTGGCGTTGAAAGTCCCGGCTGAGACGAGGTGGCGCACCTGGCGTTCGCGCATGGCGCGCATGGCGGTCGCATCGAAGGGAATGCCCGTATATACGAAAGAATCGCGTAACGCACAGGCTTGCGCACCCAGGATCGGATCGCCCGCAACCGGTCGCATCTTGACCAGCGCCTGGCGCTCATAAGCCCAGGCCGGGCCTTCGGGAGCGTAATAACGGCGGAACGAATCGAGGGAAACGGCCATATTTCCGGCCTTGCCATACGGACGCAGTTGCAAATCGACCTGGAAAATACCTTCCTGGCGGGCCTGGATGGCGGCCAGGAAATCGCGCACCACTTTTTCGTGAAACTCGGAGGCGGGGATAATCTGCGGACCATCCGTTTCGCCTTCTTCATCGTACAGGAACATCAATTCGATATCGGAGGCAAAGCCCAATTCGCGCCCGCCGCACTTGCCCAGGGCCAGGATGCTCATTTGCGAGACGGAGCCGTCCGCGCGGCGCGGGTGGCCGTGCAGGCTGCGCAAATCTTCGGCGCACAGGTAATAAACGTTGTTGACAATCACCTCGGTCAGATCGGTCAATTCGGCAGAGAAATCCCAAAACTCGCGGGTATGACCGAGCAGGTGGCGCATATCGAGGCGGAACATCTCGCGGTCCTTGAAATCGTTGAGCACTTTGCGCCAGGGCGCATCCTCGCGCGGAGCCTGGGGGCCGAAATGAACCTGCTTCAAGGCTTCTTCCAACTCCGCCTGTAACTGCTGGCGCGATTTGGCCGTGTCGAGGGCGGTCAGGTCGGAAACCACCGGGAAGAGGTTGGTGTACTGCATGCGCAGGAAATCGTCCCAGAGGAAATCGCTGACGCCGAGCAATTGGGCCAGGTTGCCAAGCACTTCGGGGCGTTCGATGGAGGAGAGTTCATCGGGCCAGTTGGGGCGCTCGAAGAGTTTTTCGATAAACTCGCGGAAGTGGAGCAGGGCCGAAGCGGGATTTGGGCAGCGCGGCAGGAGGTGGGTGAAATGCTTGATCAGCACCGCCGCCGTGCGCAGTTCGCGCTGCTTCTGGTAAGAGGTGATTTTGCGCCCATCTTTATCGGTGACGAAGAGCAAATCGTTGACCCGGCTGCCGTGCGTCTCCACCACCATGCGGGCGATGTAGGTGCGCGTCAGGGACAGGGCGTTGGTAAATTCATACAGGAAGCCGATTGTATCGGGAGCATCCAAGCGCAGGGCGGTATAACGCGCCGAACTGCGGTTATCGATTTTGATCTCAATCGGGAAGAGGGGTTCGGGAGCAACCAGGATTTTCTGGAAGGTCGCCCCAACCCGTTTGGCCAGTTCGCTGCGCGCTTCACGGCGCTGGCCGCGATGCATCAGGCGCAGGAGGGCAGCCAACTCATCGGTATAACGCTGCCAGGTTTCGGCGTCAGGGCGGGCGGAAACCGGCATAACGGTAAACACATCCACAATTTTGCGCGAAGCCGAGGGCGGAGTCGATTCAGTCGCGCGCAGGGGCAGGTCGCGGGTGGGCCGATCCAGCGGCTCGTAAGTGAAAATCTCACCAGCCTGGATATCCAGCCCATAGACAAAGAACAGGCCGCAAATCAGGGACAATTCCCCCAGGTAATCGTAGGCAACAATCGTCACCTGCCAGCGGTCATCATCCAGCGGACGCGCCTCGAGGCGAACCAGGTTCTCGCTGTCGAGCGATTCTGCCATCAGGGCATGTTTGTGAATCTCCTCGGGATTGAAAATGTTGGCGTACTCGGCATCCAAACGGGCCAGGTGTTGCTGGACAACCGGATTGGGCGCTTCGGTTTCGACCTGCCTGGCAGCCGGGGCGGTTTCGATACCGCCGATATATTTGGCGTAAATGGCGCGAATGGCCTGGCTGTGGCGCTGGTAGCGTTCAAGCATCTTTTCACGGGCTTCGCTGGCCGAACCGCGGAATCCCAACCGACGGGCAAGCAGGGTCAACGCACCCGGTTCGCTGGGCAGGGTGTACGTCTGGCGGTAGTGCATCATTTGCAGGAAATGCTCGACCGTGCGCAGGAAAATATAACCGTCTGCCAGGGTGCGGCCCTCGGGAGCGGCCAGGTGACCAAAGCGGACCAGGCGGGTAATCGCAACCAGGGTGGCGCGCTTGCGCAGGCGCGGATTCTCGCCATAAGCCAATTGCATGAACTGGACAACAAATTCGACATCGCGAATCGAGCCTTCGCCCAGCTTAACCTCGCCCCAGCCGCGTCCTTTTTGGCGCAGGAGTTCCTCGGTGCGCTGTTTCATGGCATGGACGCTGGCGCGCACGGTTTCGGGATTTTGGCCAAAGATAACCGGTTCGATTTCGCGGCGGAAATCAAGCCCGAGGTCAAAATCGCCGGCGATGGGCCGGGCTTTGATCAGGGCCTGTTTTTCCCACAGGCGGGCGTGTTTGTTGAGGTAATCCAGGTAGCCTTGCAGGGTGCTGATCAGGCTGCCATCCCGCCCCCAGGGCCGCAGGCGCATATCGACTCGATACAGGAAGCCCTCCGGGGTGACACTGGACAACGCCTCGATGAACTGCTGGCCCAGACGGACTTTCTCAGGGCTTTCGAAATCGGCCAGAAAGAGCAAATCGATATCGGAACTGTAGTTCAGTTCGCGACCGCCCAGTTTGCCCATCGCCAGGACAACAAATCCCTGGGGAGAAACACCAGTGCGGTCGCTGGCATAAGCCAGACAAGCGCGAGTCATGCCATCGGCCAGGGCCGACAGTTGGGCCGTGACGGTCGGTAAATCGTACAGGTCGAGCAGGTCACAGGCGCCGATGCGCAACAACTCACCGTGCTGGTAACGGCGCAATGCATCCAACTCTGCACCCGGCGCGGCCAGGGCGCGCATCGATTCGAGGCCTTCGGTCTCGTAATTTTCAGCTTTCTTCAAGCGGGTCAAGGCTTCACGATCCGTTAGCAGGTCGAGCCGGCCCGGAGAGCGCAACAAAATCTCGGTCAGAAATTGGCTACCCGCAAAGATTGTAACGAGAATTTCCAGGGCGCGCGGATACTCAGCCAGTTTGCTAAAAATCGCAACCGCCTGACCATCTCCAGCGAAACGCTCCAGATTAATCAAGGCCTGGTCGGGGTCCGCGCAGGCAGCCAAGCTGGCCAACAGGTGCGGCAGGAGTTCGCCCATCGCGGCGGCCACCTGCGGGCTGGAGGCGGCCATGCGGCGCAAACGGCGCAGGTGAGCCGGGCTGTCGGTAAATCCGAGGGTGTCGAGCAGGGATTGCGCGGCAATTTCGGAGAAATCAGGGTTGAGGAGTTGGTCGGCGCGCAGAGGATTTTCCATGATTGAAATTATAAGCGAATTGACCTTTTCCATAGAAACAGTACGCAAGAAGTACCCATTTGGGGCATAAGAATTGCGCACTCGCCAAAAAGATCATCAACAAGATTCTCCATGAGGGTAATTTCAAGGGGCCGAACCTGTCTTTACAATCCTGGCAGTGTCACGCCAAATTTTGATTCAGGGATAAGCCCTATGGTCACCGCAATCTTAATCTTTTTTGTCGCTTACCTGGCAATCGCCAGCGAAAAATTCCCCAGGCATTGGGTAGCGCTGCTGGGCGGAGCGCTGCTGGTGGCATTCGGCGTTTTGAGCATCGAAGAAGCCCTGAGCTACATCAGTTGGGAAACGATTGGGCTGCTGGCAGGCATGTTTTTGCTGATTTCGATCCTGCAAGAGGCCGGATTCTTCTCCTGGCTGGCGATGAATGCCGTGCGGAAAGTCAACTACCACCCGTCGGCGTTGTTCGCTGTATTGGTTTTGATGGCGGCTTTCCTGGCCGCGTTCATGGACAGCATCACGGTGATGTTGTTCCTGTCCGCGCTGACCATCCAACTCTGCCGGTTGCTCAACCTCGACCCGATTCCGCTGATTATCGCCGAGGTATGCGCCGCCAATACCGGCGGCGCGGCCACGCTCGTGGGCGATCCGCCCAACGTCATCCTGGGCACCACCCTCGGATTCAACTTCGCCGATTTCGTGACCCATACCGGGCCAATCGCCCTGCTAGGTTCAATCATCTTGCTCGGCGTTTTCTACCTGACCAACCGCAAGGCGCTCAAAAGCGCCCATGTGGCCCTGACTCCCGAAACGATTGCAGACATCGAAGCGCTGCAAACCGAACCCCTGCACGCGCACCTGACCAGGGTCGGCCTGACCGGTTTCATTATGGCCGTGATTCTGCTGGTTTTCCACATCCCGCTCAGCGAATGGAGCGGACTGCCGATTACCGCAGCCGTCGCCGCGCTCATCCCGGCTGGAATCGCCGTCATCGCCCTGCGCGACGACCAGCGCAAAAAAGCCATCCTGCGCGTGGATGGTGAAAGCATCCTGTTTTTTGCCGGCCTTTTTATTCTGATTGGCGGGCTGGAAAAGGTGCATCTCTTCGAAATGCTGGCCGGAGCATTGGCCGGGGTGGCCTCCTCACCCGAAAGCCTGGTAATGGCCCTACACTGGGGGCCGGGACTTTTAAGCGGCGTGCTGGATAACGTTCCGCTGGCGCTGGCAATGAGCTACGTGCTCAAAGACCTGGCGGCCATGCCGGAAATGCCGGCCCTGGCGCTGATGGTCTGGTCGCTGGCCCTGGGCGTGGACATCGGCGGCAACCTGACCCCGATCGGAGCCTCGGCCAACGTGGTTGCATACGCCTATGCCGAGCATCACCACGGCAACGTGGGCTGGAAACGCTGGATCCTGCTGGCTGCGCCGCCAACCCTGCTGCTGATGGTTATCGCCTCCCTGTTGGTTTTATTGAAAGGCCAAATCGGCTGGTATTAACCCATTTGGGTCAGGACAGATCATTTTTGGTTCAAAAGCAGCCGGAAAGATTGTCCATAAGGGTAATGGTTTTTGAAATTCGGCCAGCATAGAATGTCAACAGTGCTGAACGCAGGAGCGCGGGAGTTGTGAAACACCTCCGGCCTGCCAAGCCTCCTTCTCCATAGCTCCCGCGCCTGCGTTTGCACAACCGTGAAAAACAAACTTTGTTTCACAAAGGAGAGAGAAAAATGAAAACCTTCGCATTGAGTTCCATCAAGTGGTTACGCTGGGTACTCGTCCCGGCCCTTGCGTCCACCGCCCTGCTGGCTTTTACCAGCCCGGCCTTTGCCCAGTCCCCTGATCCGGATGCCATCGGGGAGTTGACCCGCGGCTTGAATACCCTGTGGGTCATCATCGCATCCGCATTGGTCTTCTTCATGCAGGCCGGTTTCGCCATGCTCGAGTCAGGCCTGACCCGCGCCAAAAACACGACCAACATCTTTTTCAAGAATGTGATCGATTTCGTTTTCGCCAGCCTGGCCTTTTGGGCTTTCGGCTACGCTTTCATGTTCGGGGCAAGCGCCGGTGGATTCATCGGTACGACCGGCTTCTTTATCAGCAGCGGCGAGGATGTGGCCGGGCTGCCCATTTTAGCCTTCTGGTTCTTCCAACTGGTTTTCGCCGGGACTGCGGCCACCATTGTTTCCGGGGCCATGTCCGAACGCACCCGTTTTACAGCTTATCTTGTTTATAGTTTCGTTATCTCTGCCGTTGTCTATCCGATTGCCGGTCACTGGATGTGGGGCGGCGGCTGGCTCTCGACCCTGCCCTTCGGCGCTGGCTTCAAGGATTTCGCCGGTTCGACCGTGGTACACAGCGTCGGCGGCTGGATGGCCCTGGTTGGCGCCATCGCGCTTGGCCCCCGCCTGGGTCGCTTTGGCAAAGACGGCAAAGCCACAGCCATCCCCGGTCACTCAGCTCCGTTTGCAGTCCTGGGTGTCTTCATCCTGTGGCTGGGCTGGTTCGGCTTCAATCCCGGCAGTCAGTTGGCCATTAATGGCGCAAACGCGGATGCCGTGGCCCTGATTGCAGTCAACACCAATCTGGCGGCAGCGACCGGCGGCTTGGTCGCCATGCTACTCGGCTGGGCCTTCGTCACCAAAAAGCCTGATCTGGGCACCGCCCTGAACGGTATCCTGGCCGGTTTGGTGGCCATCACCGCCCCCTGCGCCTGGGTTACGCCCGCCGCATCCATTGTCATCGGCCTCATCGGCGGCGTGATCGTAGTCTACGGCACCCTGCTGCTCGAAAAGCTCAAAATCGACGATCCGGTTTCCGCTGTCCCGGTTCACCTGATGAACGGCGTCTGGGGCACCCTGGCGGTCGGCATCTTCGCCACCGAAAACGGTGTGACCGGCCTGATCGCGGGCAACAGCGCCCAGTTCGTTGCCCAACTGATCGGTGTGCTGGTTGTTGGCGCATGGTGTCTGGTGACCGGTTACGTGCTCTTCTTCGGCATCCTGAAAGGCCTGGTCGGCCTGCGCGTCTCCTCAGACGAGGAACTCAAGGGTCTGGATATGCCCGAACACGGCACCGAAGCCTATCCTGGCGACGCAGTTCCGCAAGGCTCTTTCGCAGGGGATTAATCCAAGTTCACTCTCAACGGGCAGGATGGTTGTTTTGCGGACAGCCATCCTGCCAATTTCTTCGATTAATGCAGGAAAACCGATGCATTCTGAAACCCAATCAGCCATCTCACCCGCCGTATTAATCTATCTTGGCATGGGAGCCATGACCGCCAAAATCTTCCTGGAGGGCAGCGCCCCGCGCGGCAAACCAGCTATCGATTGGTTGCGTTATCTTGTCCAGGCGGCCAGTATCACCCTGCTTTGGCCCTTATTCCTTTTTCTTGAAAAGTTCGAATCCTGGCTGAAATCCTCAAACGAGGAAAAATCATCATGAATATCCCATCCAAGCCGCCCCGCAAAACCCTCGGCCTGACCGGCATCACCCTCAACGCCATGACCCTGGTTGCCCCCGGGGCCTTTGCCTGGCTGCTCTACCAGCCGCAACTGGCCGCCCAGCAAAGCGGATTGCCCGGCATCTGGCCCGGAGTCTTGCTGGCGCTGGTCACCGCCCTGCTGACCGCCTTTTCCTTCGGCCAGCTCGCCCGGCGCTACCCGGAAGCCGGTCTGCGCAGCGCCTATCATTTCGCCGAACAGGTTTTCCGCGACAGCGCCCATCCGCTGCCGCCGGGCCTGGCCCACTTCACCAAATTCCTGACCGGCTGGGTTGCGCACCTGTATTACTGGGTTTATCCTGGCGTGATGGTTGCCTTTATGGGCATCCTGGTCGACGCCAGCCTGCGCCACTTCGGCTACCAGCCAACTCCCTTCGGCCAAATCCTGCTGGCGGCTTCCTGCGCCGCCTTCATTGGCTTCCTGGCCCTGCGCGGAATCACCGGCTCGACCGTTTCGAGCGTGGTGCTCAACACCCTGCAACTGCTGGCCCTGGGAGTTTTTATCGTACTCGCCATTCTGTTCCGCGGTCTTGCCCCGGCTGGCCTGACCGGAAGCCTGACCTTCGAGCAAATCCTGCTGCCGCAAGGCGCTCGCGGGTTGGTTTTCCAGGCGGCGCTGGCAATGATGTTGATGGTCGGGTTTGAAGCGGTCACATCGTTAAGCGCCTCCGCCGAAAATCCGGGCCGCGACATCCCGCGCGCTTCTATCCTGGCCCTGCTCATCCAGGGCGCGTTCTCCTACCTGCTGGTCTACTTTGCGATTGGTGCGGCCTTGAACGGGCAGATCGACCCGGCCTCGCGCGCCCCGGTCGGCGACCTGGCCATCCAGATTGGCGACCGCCTGCTCTCAGGCAATGGGCTGGCGCTGATGCTGGTGCTGGCCTTCGCCACGGCCATTGCGCTTCTGGCGGCCATGCTCAGCGCGATGAACAACGGCGTGCGCATCAGCTTCTCGATGTCACTGGATGCGGAAATGCCCGGCCTGCTCAGCGTTTTGCATCCCAAATATGCCACCCCCTACTACACCGTCATCCTGCTCGGCCTGCTCTCGGCGCTGATTGGCTGCTGGGGGATTTTGGGAGGCCTGCCGGCCCTGATGGGGCTGATCCTGGCTGCCAACCTGGGCGCTTTCCTGCTGTATGCCATCCTGGGCGTACTCACCCTGGCCTCTTTCGCCGCCACACCGACTTTCCACTGGCTCAAGCATGGCTTGCTGCCCATCACAACAATTGTGCTCAACCTGGGCATCGCCATCTCCGCCCTGGCTTTCGGGCTGGGCGCCGGCGGAGTCCTGGCCCAGGCCAGCCAACTGGCGCTGGCCGTTTCCGCCGCCTGGATGCTGCTCAGCCTGTTTGCCTATTTTGCCCGTCGCAGGTGAAACCTTGCTCAAACAGTACACCCTGGCCGAATTCGATTGCGCCGGATTGAGCGTCGCCGGCCCTGTGCGCGAGGAAAACCAGGACGCAATCCTGGTCCCCGCCGCTGCGGTGCGATTCCCCGGTTCCCTGTTCGCCCTGGCAGACGGCATGGGAGGCTACTCAAACGGCAAAGTTGCCAGCAGCCTGGCCATCAACCAGGTAGGCCAGATGATGCGCGCCTGCCCGCCGGGCAGCAATTACTCCAAATCCCTGCAACAGGCCGCCGAAAATGCCAACCTGGAAATCTACAAAACCGCCCAACAGCTCGGCGGCGGGCGGATGGGCACCACCCTGCTGGCCGCCTACCTGGCCGGGAACTTCCTGCACCTGGCCCACATTGGCGATAGCCGGGCCTACCTCATCCGCAATGGACAGGCAACCTGCCTGACCAGCGATCACACCAGCGTCGGCGAACTGGTCAGGGCGCGCATGTTGCCGCCCGAATATGTGCGCCAGCACGAGCAGCGCTCCATTCTCACCCGCGCCCTGGGATTGGCCCTGTTCGTCCAGCCCGATCTTTCGCTGACCAAACTCCAGGTTGGCGATTGGGTTGTCCTGCTCAGCGACGGAGTCTGGGCCGCCCTCGAAGACGCCCAAATCCAGGAAACCATCCAAAAATCAGCCGCCGCTCAATCCTGCTGCGAAACCCTGGTAAACCTGGCAATTTCACAGGGTAGCGATGATAATTGCTCGGCGATAGCCGTCAAAGTTCGCGGATTCCGCTTCCAGACTTACGAAGAGCCGCCCGCCCAAAAAGAACGGCGCTGGTTCGGGTTCCTGGGGCGCTCCACTTGAAACCCATGACCTTTCCTGAAGCCACTTCCAACAAAATCCTGCACATTGGCGACCGGTTTGACCACTATCAAATCCAGAGCTACCTGGCCCAGGGCGGTATGAGCGACATCTACCGCGCCTTTGACCTGGATTCACGCCGCGAAGTGGTCATCAAAATCCCCAATCAGGCCATGCTCGGCGACCCGGCCCAGGCCGAGCGCTTCCAGCGCGAACTGGAAGTAATGGCCAGCCTCGACCACCCCGCCATCCTGAAAGGGTTGGGCTCCGGCTTTTACAACCGTATCCCCTACCTCGTGACAGAATACATCGACGGCAAATCCCTGCGCCAGGTGATGGAACTTTCCGGCGCATTCCTACCCGAAAAAGCCCTGCCAATTGTCATGAAAATCGCCGAAGGCATGGCCTATTACCATGCTCACGGCATCATCCACCGCGACCTGAAACCGGAAAATGTCCTGATCCGCCTCGAAGACGGCCAACCCGTCATCATGGATTTCGGCCTGGCCCTGACCCCGCGCGCGCACCGCATCACCTTTTCGAACCTGACCGCCACCCTGGGCACGCCCGATTACATGGCCCCGGAGCAAATCGAGGGCCAGCGCGGCGACATCCGCACCGACATTTACGCCCTGGGCATCATCCTGTACGAAATGCTGGCCGGCAAACCGCCCTACAGCGGCGATACCCCGCTGGCCGTCATGGCCCAGCATCTGAACAGCAGTCCCGAGCGTCTCGACCGGATCGCGCCCAAAGTTCCGCCCGAATTGGCCGCCATCGTCGCCCGCAGCCTGCAACGCAACCCGGAAGCCCGTTATGCGGATATGGACGAACTCATCGCAGCCCTGAAGAACCCGCAGCGCGCCAACCTGGCCTTGCTCGAAACGCCCGAGCCAAAAACCGGCCCCGGCATCCTGCAAACCCAGACCATCTGGGGCATCCTGCTCGGCATGGGACTGATGGTTGTCCTGATTCTGCTGGCCTTGTTCCTGCAAACCCTGCTTCGCTAAGCCCCTCCCAAACGGAGGGGCTTTTTTTGCGCAAGAATCGGGTGGAAAATTGGGGCAAAATGACCTACAATGACGCCATTCGAGGACAGCCCAATGAAAACAGCCCCCGCCCTATATAATGAAGTCAGCCAGGACTATACCCTGGTCGAACGCGCCATCCGTTACATCGAAACCAATGCCAACCGCCAGCCCGAACTGGATGAAATCGCCGCCGCTCTCGGCCTGAGCGAGTTTCACTTCCAGCGCCTGTTCACCCGCTGGGTCGGCATCAGCCCCAAGCGTTTCCTGCAATTCATCAGCAAAGAAAACGCCAAACAAATGCTCAAAAATTCGGGGGATATTTTGGGCGCTGCCTACGCGGCGGGCTTATCCGGCCCCGGACGGTTACACGACCTTTTGGTGCATACCGAGGCCGCCACCCCCGGAGATTTGAAGCGGCGCGGCCAGGGCCTGGTCATCCGCTACGGCTTTCACCCCTCCCCTTTTGGCGAGTGCCTTTTGGCCCTCACCTCGCGCGGAATCTGCTACCTCGGCTTCACCCAAACCGACCACAGCGCCGCCCTGGAAATTCTACGCTCCGACTGGCCGCAGGCAACACTGCAAGAAGCGTCCGCCGAAACGGCCCCGTTCATCCCGGCCCTGTTCAGCCTGAGCGAACACCCCGAAAAACCGCTTGCCCTGCACCTGGCCGGGACCAATTTCCAGATCAAGGTCTGGGAAGCCCTGCTCAAAATCGCCCCCGGGCAGGTCAGCACCTACCAGCGCATCGCCGCCGAGCTTGGCCATCCGCAATCGGCGCGGGCGGTCGGCAATGCCATCGCCCACAACAAAATCGCCTGGCTGATTCCCTGCCACCGCGTCATCCGCAAAGAAGGCGAATTCGGCAACTACCGCTACGGCCTGCCGCGCAAAAAATCGATGCTGGTCTGGGAAGCAAACCTGCTTAAATGAAAAATAGGACGCAGATTTAGCGGATTAGGCGAATTTACACGGATTTTTAAAAACATCTGCGAGAATCCGTCAAATCTGCAAAATCCGCGTTCTATTCACGCTTTCTCGCAAAAATCACATTCATCATGCACGGAGCAATATGAAAACAAAAATCTGGCTGGCCCTACTGGCCGTCTACATCATCTGGGGTTCAACCTATCTCGGCATCCGCTTTGCCATCGAGAGCATTCCGCCCTTCCTGCACGCCGGGATGCGCTTCCTCATCTCCGCCGCCTTGCTGCTGGGCTGGCGGCTGCTGGCCGGAGACGAACGCCCAACCCTGAAGCAATGGCGCGATGCGGGCGTTGTCGGTTTGTTCCTGATCCTGGGCGGCAACGGGCTGGTTTCCTGGGCCGAACAAACCGTCGATTCGGGCATCGCCGCCCTGATCGTCGGCACCGTGCCGCTCTGGTTGACCCTGTTCGAAGCCCTGCGCTCCGGCGGCGCAAGGCCCAACTGGCAGGCCATCCTTGGTCTGTTGGTTGGTTTCGGCGGCATCTTCATCCTGATTAACCCCGAAACCCTGGCCGGGGCCGCCTTCCGCGTCGATTTGCTCGGCGCGGGCGCGTTGGTGCTGGCCACCATCCTGTGGGCGCTCGGCTCGATCTACGCCAAAACCGCCGAGGTGCCCAAATCAGCCTTCATGTTTACCGGGATGCAGATGGCGGTCGGCAGTCTCGGGCTGTTCATCGTCAGCGCCCTGAACGGCGAAATGAGCGGATTTGACCTGGGCGCTGTCACCACCCAATCCTGGCTCGGCCTGGGCTACCTGATTTTGTTCGGTTCGCTGGGCGGATTTGTGGCCTATGGCTGGCTGCTGCGCAACGCCCCCATTTCACTGGTGGCCACCTACGGGTACATCAATCCGGTGGTTGCCATCTTCCTGGGGTCCTGGCTGGCCGATGAAGTGCTGACCGGGCGCGTTTTTGTCGCCGCGGCGGTCATTATTGGCGCAGTGGTGCTGATCAATCAAGCCAAGTCAGCCCGCAAGGCATAAACAAAAAGGGCGGCATCAGCGCCGCCCCATCATTACCCCGCCCGCGGATCAGGATTGTCCAGAACCGCTTCGGTTTGCTTTTTTCGATACGCGAGCAGCGCATCACGATATTCGGGGTGGGCGTTGGCGACAATCGCCGCCGCCAGCAGGGCGGCATTGACCGCGCCAGCGCGCCCAATCGCCAGCGTGCCAACCGGGATTCCAGCCGGCATTTGCACAATCGAAAGCAGCGAATCGAGGCCATTCAACGCCTTCGACTGCACCGGCACGCCCAGCACTGGCAGGTGCGTTTTGGCAGCAGTCATACCCGGCAAATGAGCCGCGCCGCCCGCCCCAGCGATGATCACTTCGAGTCCGCGCCCGGCGGCGGATTCAGCATACTGGAACAGCAAATCGGGGGTGCGATGGGCCGAAACGACTTTGACTTCGTAGGAAATACCCAGACCATCCAGCGTATCCGTGGCGTACTGCATGGTTTCCCAGTCCGATTTGCTGCCCATGATGATGGCAATCAATGGCGTTGACATCATAATCCTTTCATAGAAAGTGGAAAGTAGAGTCCACTTTCTTCTTTCTATTCATTCAAAATTCGCGCCTTGCGCAAACCATCTACCAACCGCTCATTGACCGGATACGCTCCTGGCGCAAACTCCTGCCCAGTCAGCATTTCATAAATGGTGATGTAGCGTTCGCTCGCCGCCGCCCAGAGTTCATCCGGCATGGACGGGATTTCACCATCGCCGCGATAGCCCTTTTCGGCGTAGGCGATGCGCACGAATTCCTTATCGAAGTTCTCCGGCTCCAAACCGGCGGCAAAGCGGCTTTCGTAACTGTCGGCCTTCCAGAAGCGGGAGGAGTCGGGGGTGTGGACTTCGTCGATGAGCAGGATCCGGCCATCCGGGGCGCGGCCAAACTCGTATTTGGTATCGACCAGCACCAGCCCGGCCTTTTGAGCCAGTTCCTGTCCGCGCTTGAAAATGGACAGCGCAGCGGATTGCACCTGCTCCCAGGTCTCGGCGTCGAGGATGCCCTTCGAAACCACTTCGGCGCAGGTCAGGCGTTCGTCGTGTCCGCTGGGGCCGCCCTTGGTGGTCGGGGTGATAATCGGTTCGGGCAGGCGCTCGTTTTTGCGCAAGCCATCCGGGAAGGTGTATCCGTAAATCTCGCGCTCACCCAGGTTGTAGCGATACCACAGGGCCGTGGTCGTCACCCCGGAGATATAGCCGCGCACAATGACTTCAACCAGCAGCGGTTCAACTTCGGTGACGATAGCAGCATTTGGATCGGGGATGGAAATCAAATGATTCGGGATAATATCGCGCGTCTGAGCAAACCACCACGCCGAAAGCTGGTTCAAGACCTGGCCTTTGTACGGCACCCGCGCCAGGATGCGGTCAAAGGCTGAGAGGCGGTCGGTGGTGACAATCAGCCGCTTCCCATCTGGCAGGTTGTACCACTCCCGCACCTTGCCAACAGTTTTACCCAGCAGGGGCAGGTCGGTTTCGCCGCAGGCGTGTGGCAGTAATTCGAGCAATTTTTCGCGTGAAATCATAAGAGCCTCGTTGTTCGGTTATCCGGTTGTGCGGTTTTACGGTTATCCATTGGACCGGTCGCGCCGCTCTTAATAGAATAACTGAATAACCGGGTAACTGGAGAACTGTCAACCCTGCGAAACATATTGAACGCCGTTTTGGAATAACGCCAATCCGCTGCCACCGCTCTCGCCCCGGGTGTGGCGCGGATGCTGCCAGGGGTGGATGTGATTCTCCGGGTGCGGCATCAGCCCGAGGACATTGCCCGCCGGGTTGCAGATGCCGGCAATATCGAGCAGCGAACCGTTGGGGTTGGCGGGGTAGTCGCCGTTGGCGGGAGAACCGTCAGGATGGGTGTAGGTCAGGGCGATTTGGTCGTTTTCAAGGAAAGACGAAATAGGAAAGCTGGCCGTAGTTTGGAAATTGCCTTCACCGTGAGCAATCGGACAGGTAATATTATCGCCCAAGCCCTTGGTCCAGACACATTTCTGTGAAATCGGCGCAAGATCAACCCAACGGCACTCGAAATGGCCTTTTTGATTGAAAGTCAAGGTTGCGCCTGAAGCATTCTTTCCTCTTTCATCCTTCAATTCATTTCCAAACGGCAACACTCCGGATTTAACCAACGCCTGGAAGCCGTTACAAATCCCAATGACGGGTTTACCAGCCGCGACAAAGGCAGTGATCTGCTCTTTAAAGTAAGAATTCAGGTCGAGGGCGAGCAGTTTGCCCGCGCCGAGGGCATCGGCGTAGGAAAAGCCGCCGGGGACGACCAGCATCTGGTAATCGGAAAAATGTTTTTTCCCGGCGCGCAGTTCATTGAGCGGGGCAAAGACCGGGGTTGCACCGGCCAGGGTCAGGGCTTCGGCAACGTCGAGGTCGCGGTTGGTGCCGTGGGCTTGCAGGATGAGGGCAATTGGTTTCATGGGAGGCTCGATATTCGTTATTCGATATTCGTTATTCGAGTACTCGATGTTCGAGTTTCGAATTATCGAATATCGCCAGTAAAGGCTTTGACCAGGTCGGCAACGGGGATTTCTTCACCGGCAATTTTCAAGACCGGCTCGGACGTGACCGCGCCAACCTTCGTCAGGGGCAGGCCGGCGAACAGGGCGCGGAAGGCGGATTCGGCGGCGGGGTCGATTTCAGCCAGTAAACAGCCGTTCGCTTCGGCAAAACAGGCTGCGGGTGAGAGCGATCCGAGCAGGTCCAGGCCCAGGCGGCCTCCGATGCACATTTCGGCGGCGGCGACTGAAAGACCGCCCTCGCTCAAATCATGACAAGATTTAACCAACCCCTGCTGGATGGCTTTGTGCAAGGCGCGGTAGAGGGCCGGGGCGTGGGCGGGGACTTCGGGAACCGGGTGATTGCTCGTTGGCAATTTTCCAACCAGGTAGAGGGCGTTTCCGGGGGCCTTCAAATCCATCGTAATGGCGGTGGATACATCGTCGATGATGCCAATCGCGGAAATCAGCAGGGTCGGCGGGATGGAGTGACGCAGGCCGTCGGCGCCGAGGTATTCGTTGTTGAGCGAGTCCTTGCCGCTGATGAAAGGCGCGCCGAACAGCAGCGCGCCATCGTGACAACCGCGGCAGGCCTCGACCAGCGTGCCCATCGTTTCGGGGCGTTTGGGGTCGCCCCAGCAGAAGTTGTCGAGAATGGCGATACGGGCCGGGTCAGCGCCAACAGCGACCGCGTTGCGGATGGCCTCGTCGATGACCGCCAGGGCCATCTTGTAGGCGTCGCGTTTGCCATATTCGGGGTTGATGCCATTGGACAGGACAATGCCCTTCGCGCCGCGCGTGCCAATCGGCTTGAGCACGGTCGCATCGGAGGGCGCATCGGCTTCGACGCCGGTCAACGGCTTAACAACGGTTCCACCCTGGACTTCGTGGTCGTAGATGCGAATGGTCGCGGCTTTGGAGGCGATGTTGGGGGAGGAGAGAAGGGAAAGAAGTTGCCCAGAAACAAGTTGCTGAGAAATGCGTTTCTCATTACTCATTTCTTCTTTCTCATTACCAATTACTGCCTTTAGCTGCCGCTGTGGAATGCCCTCGTGCAGGAATTCGTTTTCCAGTTCGAGCACAGTTTTGCCGCCGTAGCGGACAATCAGTTTGCCATCCCCGGTAAAAACGCCGATGTCGGTCAGTTCGGTATTGAAAGTGTCGCACAGCTCCTGCAAAGCCGGGAGTTTTTCGGGCGCAACCGCCAGCACCATGCGTTCCTGTGCCTCGGAAAGCCAGATTTCCCAGGGCGCCAGACCGGGATATTTCAGGCGCACATCTTGCAGTTCGATCTCCGCGCCGATAACGGAGGCCATTTCGCCCGCCGCCGAGGACAGGCCGCCCGCGCCGCAGTCGGTGATGTCATTATAGAGTTCGGCATCGCGCGCGCGGACGATGACATCGATCAGTCCCTTTTCGGTAATCGGGTCGCCAATCTGGACGGAGGCCCCGGAGACTTCGCCGGTTTGGGCATCCATCGTCATCGAGGAGAAAGTCGCGCCGCGCAGGCCGTCACGTCCGGTGCGGCCGCCAAGTACGATGACCCGGTCGCCGGGCTGTGGATTTTTGCAATGTTTGCCCTTTGGGGCAATGCCGACGCAGCCGCAGAACACCAGCGGGTTGGCGGTATAGCCTTCATCGTACAGGATCGCGCCGTTGACGGTCGGAATGCCGATTTTGTTGCCGTAATCCTGCACCCCGGCCACGACTCCGCTCTGGATGCGGCGCGGGTGCAACACCCCTTCGGGCAGGGCCTCGGGATCCATATCCTGCGGGCCAAAGCACAGGATGTCGGTGGCGGCGATGGGTTTGGCGCTGACTCCGAGCACATCGCGGATGACGCCGCCGACGCCGGTATTCGCACCGCCGAACGGTTCGATGGCGGATGGATGGTTGTGCGTCTCGACCTTGAAGGAAATCTCGAATTCATCGTCAAAGTCGATAATCCCGGCATTATCAACAAAAGCGGAAATCACCCAGGGCGCGGCGATTTTGTCAGTGGCAGATTTGAGGTAGGTTTTGATGATGGAGTCGACAGTTTCGATATTCGATGATTCGATATTCGAGTTTCGAGCATTCGAAACTCGAATATCGACTTTCGCCTTAAACGTCTTATGCACACAATGCTCGCTCCAGGTTTGGGCGATGGTCTCGAACTCAACATCCGTTGGGTCGCGGTCAATTTTGCGGTAATAGGCCTGGATGGCCTGCATCTCGGCCAGGTCAAGGGCAGCGCGCCGGTCTTTGGATACCTCGAGCAGTTGCTCATCGCTCAAAGTGCGCAGGTCGATGATCTCAACTTCGCCACTGGCCTGGGCTTCTTCGGGGAAAGAGGGAACGATGTCGCCAATCCGCCAGTGCTGGATCACGTTGTTGGCCAGCAACTGCCGGGCAAGTTTTCCAACTTCGACCACATTCAGACCCTCGACCAGGAATCTCATCCCGGTCGCCGCGCGCTGGACGCCAGCAAAACCCAGTTCACGGGCTGCGCGCACGATTTCATGCGCCACCGGATCGGTCACGCCGGGGCGAAAAGCCACCTCGACCCGATTGAACGCAGTCGGGGCAGGTTCGGCGCTCAAAATTGAAGTCTCGACCGTCTGCGTGACCGGGTCGCTTAAAAGTTCGAGGGCCAATCGTTCCGCCTCTTCCGGCGACAATTGACCCTCGATGAAATACAAATCCTGGCAAATCATTTTACTTAAGTTATGGAAGCCCAAAGCCCTGGCATCCGATAAAAAGCCCGCCGAACGCGGGTCATGGGCAGTGAATTGAACAACAAAACGAAAAACAGGCATGGCAACCACCTTGTGCAAGAATGGTTCATTTTACCCTGCGCGATTTGTCTAGTCAAACACTTTGCCCAGGCGGGAATACGCCGACTTTGTGACTTTTTTCACCATAAGATTATGACATGCGCAAAAAACTGTGACTTTTGTCACATTCCCTGGTGATTTTTCATACTGACAAAAGGGGGATAAAAAAATGTATCCTTTACTGTAAGAGGTTTTTTCATAAGACAATCTGATAACTCCGCCACTTTTTTATAACTAAATATGGAGGTCTCATGCCAAATGCAACTGTGCCCAAACAAGGCGCAGGCCTGCGCCAGCAAGAAGATTTGACCCTGCTGCACGAGGTCAGCGTCGCCACCGCCGGAGTGTCACGGCTGGAGATGTGCATCCAGTGCGGCACCTGCGGCGGCTCCTGCCCCTCCGCTGCCGATATGGATCATACCCCGCGCATGTTGTTCGCCATGCTCAGGGCTGGCATGAGGGAAGATGTCCTCCGCAGCAACACACCCTGGATTTGCGTGTCCTGTTATCACTGCGTGGTGCGCTGTCCGCAAAATGTGCATATTGCCGATGTCATGTACACGCTCAAAGGCATGGACATCAAGGCCAAGCAGTATAAAGACTCAACTGCGCCCGATTTTTCTCAAACCTTCGTAGGAATGGTGGAGAGTTTCGGGCGCAGTTTTGAATTGGGGCTGGCCAGCTTCCATTACATCAAACACTTCCCGCTGCGCCTGCCTGGCATGGCCGGCATGGGATTGGGAATGCTGACCAAGCAGCGCATGAATATCACGCCAACCCGCATCAAAAACATGGAACAACTCACCAACATCCTTGAAAAAGCCAAAACCCTGGAGTTAACAGAATGAACGAATACATTCTCTATCCCGGCTGCTCCATGGAAGGCTCTGCCAAAGCCTACGGCGATTCGCTGCGCGCAATCAAAGGCGTGCTCGGCATGGAACTGCATGAAATCGACGATTGGAACTGCTGCGGCGCAACCGAATACCTGAGCATCAACCTGATTCCTGCCTATTCGCTGATCGCCCGCAACCTGGCCATCGCCTCCCAGCAGGCCAATAGCACCCACACCGTCGTCGCGCCCTGCTCGGCCTGCTACCTGAACCTGTCCAAAGCCGATTACTACATGGCCGAACGCCCGGCCCTGGGGGAAAAGGTCAACGAGGCCCTCGCGGCGGGCGGATTGCATTACGATCCGGGTTCGCTCGACATCCGCCACCTGCTCGAGGTGCTCATCTACGACGTGGGTCTGGATACCATTAAAAGCAAGGTGGTGCGGCCCCTGACCGGGCTGCGCATCGCGCCCTACCTGGGCTGCATGGTGCCGCGCCCCGATTATTACCACCGCTGGTCCGACCATGAACACCCGACCGAACTGGACGAGTTGCTCAAAGCCCTCGGCGCGGAGGTGATCGACTTCCCGCTCAAGACCACTTGCTGCGGCGGACACATGACCCAGATCGGCCCGGAAACTGCTTACGAGTTGATCCGCCGCCTGGTTGCCTCGGCGGACAATTACCAGGCCGACATCATGACCACCGTCTGCCCGATGTGCCAGATGAACCTGGACGCCTACCAGGCGGAAACCAACCGCTTCTTCGGCACCAACTACCAGATGCCTATCGTTTTCTTCACCCAACTGATGGGCCTGGCTTTTGGTCTGGAAGCCAAAGACCTCGGCTTTGGCATGGAAATTGTCAGCGCAAAGAAAGCCCTCCAGCGGATCGGCGTCAGCGTTCCTGAGCCGGTCGAAAGTCCCAAGAAAAAAGCCGAAGGCCTGCCCATGCCCCAGCGGCGGCTGAAGAACAATCCCAATCCCCAGCAGGAGGTGAAGGAATGAGCGCCGAAGAAAAACCCAATAAAAAACCTGAGAAAATCGGCGTTTACGTTTGCCATTGCGGCTCCAACATCGCCGGGATGGTGGACGTGGAAAACGTTGCCAAGTGGGCCGGGGAAGAACTGGCGCACAAAGGCGTGGTGGTTGCCCGCGATTACAAATTCATGTGCTCCAGCCTCGGCCAGGAGTTGATCGAAAAGGATATCAAGGAATTTGGGTTGGACGGGGTTGTCGTGGCAGCCTGTTCGCCGCACCTGCACGAGAAAACCTTCCGCAAGGCAAGCGAAAATGCCGGGCTGAACCCGTATATGTGCGAACTGGTCTCAATCCGCGAGCAGGTTTCGTGGGTGCATACCGACAAGGTCGCCGCAACCGAAAAATCCAAGGCCATCCTTTCGGGCGGCGTGCATCGCGTCCTGTACGATGAGCCGTTGCAGGAACTGAAAGTGCCGATCAACCCGAACACGCTGGTGGTCGGCGGCGGCATCGCTGGAATCCAGGCCGCGCTGGAAATTGCCAACGCCGGTTTCCACGTTTATCTGGTCGAGCGCGAACCCTCCATCGGCGGGCACATGGCCCAGTTCGACAAAACCTTCCCGACCCTGGACTGTTCGGCCTGTATCCTGACCCCACGCATGGTCGAGGCTGGGACGCACCCGAACATCACCCTGCTGACCTGGAGCGAGGTCGAAAGCGTCAGTGGCTACGTCGGCAACTTCGGCGTCACCATCCGCAAAAAGGCGCGCTACGTCAACGAAGACCTGTGCACCGGCTGCGCCGTTTGCATCGAGAAATGCCCCAAGAAAATCATCGACGATGTCTACGAAGCCGGGCTGGGCTACCGCAAAGTGGTTTACACCCCGTTCGCCCAGGCCGTGCCCAAGTATCCGGTTATCGACCGCGAAAACTGCACCTATTTCCAAAAAGGCACCTGCAAGGCCTGCGAAAAGTTCTGTCCGACCAACGCCATCGACTTCAACCAGCAGGATGAACTTTTCAACGTCGAAGTCGGCAACATCATCCTGGCGACTGGCTATGACCTGTTCGATGCCCGCAAAGTGACCAATTACGGTTACGGACGGCTGGCCAACGTTTTCAACAGCCTGGAATTCGAGCGCTTGAGCAATGCCGCCGGGCCGACCAACGGCAACATCGTCATGCGCGATGGCAAAACCACGCCGAAAACAGTCGGCATCATCCACTGCGTCGGTTCGCGCGACCGCAACTTCAACAATTACTGCTCGACCATCTGTTGTATGCAGAGCCTGAAGTTCGCCCACCTGGTTAAGGAACGCACCGGGGCAACCGTCTACGAGTTTTACATCGACATGCGTACCGCGGCCAAGGCCTACGACGAGTTCTACCAGCGCGTGCTCGAAGAAGGGACACTGATGGTGCGCGGCAAAGTGGCCGAAGTCACCGACGCCGCCCGCCAGCCGCACGAAGAAGGCAAACTCATCATCCAGGTCGAGGACACCTTCGCGGGCAAGCAGCGCCGCATCCCGGTCGACATGGTCATCCTGTCGAATGGCATGGAGCCGCGCAGCGATGCCAAAGAAACCGCCAAGAAGTTCGGCATTTCCTGCTCGGCGGATAGCTGGTTCATTGAAAAGCACCCCAAACTCGACCCGGTCTCGACCATGACCGACGGTGTGATGATTGCCGGCTGCGCCAGCGGCCCGAAGGACATCCCCACCTCGGTCGCGCAGGGAGCGGCAGCGGCGGCGCGCGTACTGGACAAAATCCTACAAAAGGAAGTTGCCCTCGAACCCATCCGCGCCACCGTAGATGAAGAGAAATGCTCCGGCTGCCGCATCTGCAACAACCTGTGCCCCTTCAATGCCATCTCCTTCATCAGCGACCTGGCAGTTACCCGCATCAACCCGGCCCTGTGCCAGGGCTGCGGCACCTGCGTGGCCGCCTGCCCGGCAGGCGCGATCAGCGGAACCGGCTTCTCCAACGAACAAATCCTGGCCCAGATCGACGGCCTGCTGATGGTCGCCTGAACAGGAGAACACGATGAGCGAAAAATTTGAACCCACCATCATTGGTTTCACCTGTAACTGGTGCAGTTACCGCGCCGCCGACCTGGCCGGGACTGCCCGCGTAAAATATCCGCCGAACGTGCGCCTGGTGCGCCTGATGTGTTCAGGCCGCATGGATCCGACCTTTGTCATGAAGGCCCTGGCCGGCGGCGCAGACGGTGTCATGATTACCGGCTGCCACCCCGGCGAATGCCATTACATCGACCAGAATTACAAGGCCCTGCGCCGTTTCCTGCTCCTGCGCCGCACCCTGGCCGGGCTGGGCATCGAACCGGGGCGCGTCAAACTGGTTTGGGCCAGCGCCGCTGAGGGCGTACACCTGGCCGAAGAAATCACCAAGCTGGTCGAGGAAATCCGCGCCCTGGGGCCGCTCAACTGGCCCAAATGGGACGAACAAACCGAACACCAGCCCGAACCCGCCCTGGAGGTGGCCGCATGAGTAAGCCGAAATTCGCCATGTATTGGGCCGCCTCCTGCGGCGGCTGTGAAATCGCCGTGCTGAACACCCATGAAACCATCCTGGATGTGGACGCCAACTTCGACGTGGTTTTCTGGCCGGTCGCCATGGACGCCAAATACCAGGATGTCGAAGCGATGGAGGACAAATCCATCCTGCTGACCCTGTGGAACGGCGGCATCCGCACCGAGGAAAACGAACACCTGGCCCACCTGCTGCGCCGCAAATCGCAAATCCTGGTTGCCTTCGGCTCTTGCGCCACAGAGGGATGTATCCCCGGACTGGCCAACCTTTCCGGCATCGATGAGATTTTCGCCACCGCCTACCACACCGTTTCGACGGTCAACCCCGAGAACATCCACCCGCAGCCTGTTTTCCGTGTCCCGGAAGGTGAGCTAACCCTGCCAGCCATGAAACCCGTGCTGAAAACCCTGGCCCAGGTCGTGGACGTGGACTATTACATGCCCGGCTGTCCGCCTGAAAGCCACCAGATTGCGGCGGTCATCAACCTGGTCATCCAGGTCTTGCAGAGCAAAGCCGAACTGCCGCCCAAGGGCGCGGTCATCGGCGCGGGCAACTCGACTGTCTGCGATGAGTGCAAACGCAAACGGGATGTCAAACACATCAGCGCCTTCCACCGCATCCAGGAAGTGGCCCCGCTCGACCCGGAACTGTGCATTCTCGAGCAGGGTGTGCCCTGCAACGGCCCGGCGACCCGCTCCGGCTGTAATGCGCGCTGCCCCTCGGTTGGGGCGCAGTGCATCGGCTGTTACGGCCCGGCTGAGGGCGTGCTCGACTACGGTGCGCGCCTGATCACATCCTTTGCCTCGGTTGTCGACTCCACCGAACCGGCAGAAATCGAACGCATCCTGGACGGCATCCCCGACCCGACCGGGCAGTTCTACCGCTTCAACCTGGCCGATTCGTTGCTACGAGCCAGCACGAAGGCGTGGAAGAAATAATGCAGAATGCAGAATGATGAATGCGGAATGAAATTCTGCAATCTGCATTCTACATTCTGCATTTCTCGGAGGCAACTATGACCCAAAGAATTACCATTGACCCAATCACCCGGCTCGAAGGTCACGGCAAAATTGACATCTTCCTCGATGACCAGGGCGATGTCGCCAATTCCTACTTCCAGATTCCCGAACTGCGCGGATTCGAGCGCTTTTGCGTGGGCCGCCCGGTGGAGGAAATGCCGCTGCTGACCAACCGCATCTGCGGCGTCTGCCCCGAAGCGCACCACATGGCTGCTGCCAAGGCCGCGGACGCCGTTTACCACGTCGACCCGCCGCGCACGGCCAAACTGCTGCGCGAACTGCTCTATATGGCTTTTTATGCCACGGATCACACCACCCATTTCTATGCCCTGGGCGGGCCGGACTTCATCGTCGGGCCGGATGCGCCGGTAGCCGAACGCAATATTCTCGGTGTCATCCACAAGGTCGGGCTGGAAATTGGCAGTAAGGTCATCCAGATGCGCAAATACGGCCACAATACGGTGGAAATCATCGGCGGGCGCAAAGTCCACCCGGCCACCAGCATCCCCGGCGGCATCACCAAGATGCTCAGCGAAGAAGAACGTAAAAACATCGAAGAAATGGGGCGCTGGGCGATTGATTTTGCCCTGTTCAGCATCCAGGCCTTCAAAGACATTGTTTTGGCCAACAAAACCTACCTTGACCTGATTGTCGGTGACGTATACACCCACAAAACCTACTACATGGGCCTGGTGGACGCCAATAACAAGGTCAATTTCTACGATGGCAAGGTGCGCGTGGTCGACCCGGACGGCAAAGAGTTCTGCAAGTATGCCCCGCACGAATATCTTGACCATATCGCCGAACGCGTCGAACCGTGGACCTATCTCAAATTCCCGTATCTCAAGAATGTCGGCTGGAAGGGTTTCACCGACGGCAAGGATTCAGGCGTTTACATGGCCACCCCGCTCTCGCGCCTGAATGCCTCCGATGGCATGGCCACCCCGCGCGCGCAGGAAGCCTACGAGGAAATGTACGCCACCCTGGGCGGCAAACCCGTCCACCAGCGGCTGGCCATTCACTGGGCACGGCTGGTCGAACTGCTCTACGCCGCCGAACATTGGGTGGAACTGGCTACCGACCCCGAAATCACCTCGCCAAACGTCCACAAAGTCCCAACCGAGAAACCGACCGAGGGCGTGGGCATCGTCGAGGCTCCGCGCGGCACGCTCACTCATCACTACACCACCGACGAGCGCGGCATCCTGACCAAGGTCAACCTGATTGTCGGCACAACCAACAACTATGCGCCCATCCAGATGTCGACCAACAAGGCCGCCCGCAACCTGATCAAAGGCGGCAAGGTCAACGAGGGATTGCTCAACATGGTCGAGATGGCTTTCCGCGCCTACGACCCGTGCTTCGGCTGCGCCACCCACTCGCTGCCCGGCCAGATGCCGCTGGAAGTCAAAATCCATGACAAGGACGGCCAGGTGGTGGATGTGATTAAACAGTTTGTGGATTAGGATTTCGAAATTCGATATTAAGAGAATAGATATTCGAGCTTGGAACATCGAGTATCAAATATCGAGTAACGAGTAACGATTATCGCCATGACCAAAACCCTGATCATCGGCCTCGGCAACCCCATTCTCGGCGACGACGGTGTCGGCTGGGTGGTGGCGCAGGAGGTGGAGAAAATCCTGACCGCACCCCCCTCGTCTCCCCCTAATTTTGCTGATCTACGCGAAACTGGGGGGATGAAGGGGGGCAGAGAGGAGAAGGTGGGGGATATAAAAGTCGAATGCCTGGCCCTGGCTGGAATCGCGCTGATGGAGCAGATGGTCGGTTACGAGCGCGTCGTCCTGGTCGATTCGCTCAACACCGGCCAGCACGCTCAGGGCGAGGTGGTCAGCTTCAGCCTGGATTCGCTCGAGGACCTGCTGCACGGCCACAGCGCCTCGGCCCACGACCTTTCGCTGAAAGCGGCCCTTAAACTGGGACGAAGCATGGGGGCCGACCTGCCCCGTGACGAGGACATCCAGATTGTAGCCATCGAAGCCGCCCATATTTACGATTTCACCGAAGAACTGACCCCCGCGATCGCCGCCGCCGTGCCGATTGCGGTAGAAAAAGTTTTCACCCTGCTCAAATCGCAGGAAGGAGTCCAACCATGATCTCTCCCGAAGTACTACGCCGTTATTCGTTTTTCGGTTTTCTCGATGATAGCGGCTTGAAGGCTGTCGCCATGATCTCCGATGAAGTCAAGTTTGAGGAAGGCGCGGAGATTTTGACCGTCAAACAAAAGGCTGATTTTCTCTACTTCATGATAGGCGGTAACGCTTCGAACTACTTCATCGTCGACGAGCGCGAGGGCTACAAAAAGCTGTACGCCGGTGAGATTAATCCTGGCGAGATTTTCGGCATCTCAGCCCTGATCCAGCCGCACATCTACACCACCAGCGTGGTAGCAAACGGGAAGGTGCAGGCAATCAAAATCGATGCCAAAGCCCTACGCGCCGCTTTTGAGTTGGATGCCAAGATGGGTTTCGAGTTCATGACGGCTGTTGCGCAGGCCCTGATGACCCGGCTTAACGATGCCCGCGCCCAAATCGTGATCGAACAGAAATAAATCGTTCATCCCTGCCAACTTCCCCGTCAGTTGCCCAGGCGGGGAAGTTGTGTTTAATCTCTATCCGAAAACTTATGCTATTCGCCTTCGTTTTTGGCTATAATGCTAGCACTGGAACCAGGAAAAAGAGAAAATCATGGCCCCTGTCAACAACATCACCCGTTATCTGGATGCACACAAAATAAACTACACTGCCTTCGAAACGCCCGCTGAAAAGTTAAGCGCACAAGGCACGGCAGATTTCCTGGGTGTGCCGCTCGAGTTAATCTTCAAAACGATTGTGGTCAAACGCGAGCGCGGCAAACCGATCCTGGCCGTTATTCCCGGCAGCAGCGAATTGGATTTGAAGCAACTGGCAACCGCCCTGGGCGAGAAAAAAGTGCACCTGCCAACCGAGAAGGAAGCCGAAGCGCTGACCGGCCTGCAAGCCGGCGGCATTTCACCCCTGGCGTTGATTAACAAAGGATTCCAGGTCGTGATCGATGCATCTGGCCAACAGCGGGCTGAAATCCATGTTTCGGGCGGTCAGCGCGGATTGAACATCCGCCTGGCCCCAGCCGACCTGGCCCACCTGACCGGCGCCCGCTTCGCGCCGATTGGCCGGGAAAACTCACCGCGCGATTAATCCAACCCCAAAGCATATCTCCCGGAGAGATTCATGAAACGCATCTTAGCCCTGTTTGTGGTGGTAATCCTGTTTGGTATCGGCATTGGCCGACTGGCCCGCGCGGAAAATTATCCACTGGGCGGAAGCCTTTCCGCGCTGAAAAGCGGCGCGCCGGATGGAATCTCGTTGGTCGGCGATAACTACCAGGTCGAATGGCAGAATGATACCAGCGGACAGCTCACCTTGCGCAACCAGTCCGGGAAAATCCTGTGGCAAACTGTTGCCAGCCAAGCCTTTGTCGGCGCAGCGCGAGGCAAGGAAAGTGTCAAAGAACAACGCGGCATGTTCTTTTTCGACGATAACTGGCAGGTGCTCTGCCCCGAGCAACGCGTCGAGATGATTACGGACAACGAAGCCGAAAAATCGATGACCCTGAGTGGCCGCCTGTTCTGCGCAAACGGCGAAAGTGTGCTTTACAACCTTTATTTTGCGCCCGGCAAGCAGAGCAATACGGTCGATATCAGTTTGTGGCTGCAAGACCCGCAAACCCTGCAAGCCTCCGACAAATTCAACCGCATCTTCCTGACCTACGCCAGCAGCGCCGAAGAACATTTCTTCGGATTTGGCGAACAGTTCACCTACTTCGATATGAAAGGCCGTAAAGTGCCAATCTGGGTCAGCGAACAGGGCGTTGGGCGCGGCGAAGAACCGATCACCACCGGCGCAAACCTGACCAACGGCGGCGCGGGTGGGAACGCCTTCAGCACCTACCTGCCAATCCCCTTTTACATGACCAGCCAGATGCGCGCCCTGTTGCTGCAAAATGACGGCTACAGCCAGTTCGACCTGCGCCAGCCCGAACAAGTCCAGGTGATGGCTTATGGCGGCACCATTGTTGCAACCGTTTTCGACGGCGAAAGCCCGGCCAAAATCATCGAACAATACAGCGGACTGACCGGGCGCATGAAAGCTTTGCCCGATTGGGTTCATCGCGGCGCAATCGTCGGCATGCAGGGCGGGACAGAAAAGGTCCGCCAGGTATGGGGCCAACTAACTGAACGCGATACCCCCGTCAGCGCCTTCTGGCTGCAAGACTGGTCCGGACAGCGCACGACTTCTTTCGGCAAACAATTGTGGTGGAACTGGGAAGTGGACGATGAGCGCTATCCCGGCTGGGACGAAATGGTCAGCGACCTGAACGAAAGCGGGATACGGATCATGGTTTATCTCAACCCGTATCTGGTGGATGTGTCCGAAAAGCCGAACGCGCGCCGCAACCTGTTCCAGGAAGCGCTCGACAACGGCTACCTGGTCAAAAATCCGCAGGGCGAACCCTACCTGGTGCTCAACACCAGCTTCAAATACGGCATGGTCGACCTGACCAACTCGCAGGCCGTTTACTGGCTGCTGAGCGTGATCGAGGAGAACGTGCTCGGCTCCGGCGCTTCCGGCTGGATGGCCGACTTCGGCGAGTCGCTGCCCTACGATGCGGTGGTAGCCAACGGCGCCCCGGCGGCCACCCTGCACAACCGCTGGCCGGTCGGTTGGGCCTCGCTCAACCGCGCCATTGTTGAAAACTATCCCGAGCAAGAGCTAATCTTTTTCAGCCGGGCGGGGTACACCAATTCGCCGCGCTTCTCGACCCTGTTCTGGGCCGGGGACCAGATGGTTTCGTGGAGCGCCGAGGATGGCATCAAAAGCGCTGTCACCGGGTTGAACAGCGGCGGGCTTTCGGGCCTGGCCTTCAACCACAGCGACATCGGCGGCTACACGACGATTACCAATCCGCTCAAGAATTACCACCGTTCGAAAGAATTGCTCCTGCGTTGGATGGAACTGAACGCTTTCACGACCCTCTTCCGCACCCACGAGGGCAACCAACCCGAAAACAACGCCCAATTCTATTCAAACGAAGAAACCCTGGATGCCTTCGCGCGTTGGTCGAAAATCTATGCCGCTCTGTTCGCGTATCGCAAAACCCTGGTGGCCGAGGCGTCCGCAAACGGGCTGCCGGTTGTACGCCATCCCTTCATCCACTACCCTGCCGATCCGCAGACCTGGAGCATCACCTCCCAGCAGTTCATGCTCGGGCCCGACTTCATGATCGCCCCCGTCACCGAGGCAGGCGCGAGCGAAGTCACGCTCTACCTGCCCGCCGGCGAATGGGTGCATGTCTGGAGCGGACAAACCTACCAGGGTGGGCAAACCATCAGCGTCCCGGCCCCGCTCGGCCAGCCGGGCGTGTTCTACATCAAAGGCTCAGCCTGGGGCGAAAATTTCGTCCGCGAACTTGAAACACAAGATTTAATCCCTTAGTAATCCATTCCATATTCTTTCGGAGAACAACATGTCCAACATCGGAGAACTGCTCACTTTTCCATTCAATACCGCCGAAGGGCGCAAGAATTTCCTGATCGGCTGCTTAGCATCCATGGCCAGCTTTTTCATCCCAATTCTTCCTTCCATTCTCGTTTATGGTTACATTGCCCGGATTATCAGGAAAATCTCCGCGGGCGAAGCGCCATCCATGCCAGACTGGGACAACCTGAATGACATGCTCATGGATGGGCTGCGCCTGTACGGGGTCAAACTGCTCATCAGCCTGCCGCTGCTCTTGATCCTGTTCGCCGGGATTGGCGTCTACGCAATCGGCATGATTGTCATTGGCATCCAGGATGACCCAAACCTGTTCGGGATATTCCTGCCCATCCTGCTGCTGATTTTCGGCGCAACCATGTGCATCAGCTTTACCCTGGGAATCGCCACCGCGATAATCGGTTATCCGGCTTCCATTCACGCCGTTGTTCGCCAAAATTTTTCAGCCGGATTCAAGTTCAGCGAATGGTGGCCAATCCTGCGAATCAATATTGGCGGCTTCCTGCTGGCAATCCTGCTGACGTATGCCATCTCTTTCCTGTACAGCATTGGGATTCAGATTTTGACGTTCACCATTATCTTGATCTGCCTTTTGCCGCTGCTGATGCCCGTTTTCGTGTTCTACATGATGCTCGCCCCCGAGGTTTTGGCCGCCCAGGCCTACCGCGACGGGCAGCTTAAGCTCGCGGCGGCCTCCGGCGCAACCGGGCAGGAATAAACTCATGGCGCAAAACGTAATTGTCATCGGCGGGACAGGCTTCCTGGGCGCATTTGCCGTCCGCGAGATGCGCCGCCGGGGCTGGGCGGTCACATCGGTTGGGTTTGCCCCCGTTCCACAGGAACAACAGGATGACCCGCTGGTGCGGGTGGTGGAACAGGACATCCACAAAGTCGACGAGGCCGCGCTCCTGGGATTGCTCGAAGGCCACACCGCGCTGGTCTTTGCCGCCGGGTTGGATGACCGCCAAACGCCCCCGCGCCCTTCCTACCCGCTTTTCCATGCCGCCAATGTTGAGGCTCCAGCGCGACTGCTGCGCCTGGCCAAGCGAACCTCGATCTCACGGGCAGTAATCCTGGGATCGTATTTCACTTACTTCCAACGCCAGTGGCCGCACCTGAAGCTGGCCGAGCGCCACCCTTACATCCGCAGCCGGGTCGAACAGCAGCGGGTTGCCTTCGCAACCGCCGCCCCTGAAATTTCGCTGTGCTTTCTGGAACTGCCCTATATTTTTGGGGCGCTTCCCGGTCGCGCACCGCTCTGGACTCCGCTGGTAAACTACCTGCGCAGTACAAAAACGGTTTTTTACACCCAGGGCGGTTCGGCCTGTGTTTCGGTCCAGGCGGTAGCCCAGGCCATTGCCGGGGCAGTGGAATCAGGTCAGGCTGGCAGCGCCTACCCTATCGGCGAGGAAAACCTGACCTGGCAGGAACTGCTCACCCGTTTGGCAAAAGCCGAAGGGCGCGACATCCGCATTGTGGCTTTGCCCAACGTGCTGATTGCACCAGCGCTATGGGCTTTATGGCTTATCCACCGCCTGCAAGGCAAGGAAAGCGGACTGGACCCGCGTTACCTGCTCGACCTGCAATCGGCCAATACGTTTTTCGACCCCCGGCCTGCCCAACAGCAACTCAATTTTCAAGGCGGATTGCTCGAGCAGGCCCTGGCAGAAACCGTAGCCGCCTGCCCGCCCAAGGAGAAAAAATGAACTTCTACAAAGCCGTTTTCCTGTTCGAGGCGATTGCCATCAATGCCGGGGTTGGGATATTTTGCTTTTTCGTCCCGGCCGGCTTTGTCGGTCAGTTCAGTTCACAAGAAGTCGGGCAAATCTCGCTCGAACTGATTCGCTGGTATGGGGTTTTGCTGTGGGTGCTGGCCTATGCCATGCTGCGCGTCCTGCCGATGAAAAACAACCTGGTTCTGGCCCCGGTGGTGGAAGCGCTCCTGTTCGGCGACCTGGCGCACCTGGCCGCAACCTATCTTTTCTTCCAGGTCAGGCCGGTTTGGGATTTTCCATTCATCTTCATGTTGGGCATGTCGACCTTCCTGGCCTGTGTGCGCACTCTTTGGTTGATAAAATATCATCGGAAAGAAATATAAATACCCATGCGTTTTCTCGAAATCCTGCTTCCTATCTTCCTTGCCATCTATTTTTTCTGGCCCCTGATTCGGCGCAAACGCGTGCCGGCCATCAACATCCTGCCGACCTTTACCATCGTTTTGCTGATCAACCATTACAGCATCGAAGGCTGGCGCTGGCAGATGATCCCGCTGTACGCGATCACGATTTTCACATTTTTGGTGACCCTGCCCAATTTTCTCAAGAAAAAAGGGGAGGAGGATGACTCCGCGCCGCGCCCAGGCTGGCTCCAGACCCTCGGCCTGGCCCTGCTTTTGGGCATTGCCGTTGCGCTGCCGACCCTGCTGCCGGTCCCAGCAATCCCCAGGCCGGGAGGCCCCCTGAGCGTGGGCACCACCTCCTTTGAATTGGTCGATGCCTCGCGGCAGGAACTGTATTCGGGCAAATCCGAACCGCGCCGCTTCATGATCCAGGTCTGGTATCCGGCCAACCCCGGCCCGGACGATCAAATTGCCCCCTGGATGGAATCCGCCGAGGTTTTCGCCCCAGCGCTATCCGGGTTTATCAGAATGCCGGCCTGGTTCCTCGACCACCTGGCCTATGCCAAAACCAGTTCTTATCTAAGCCCGGCCCCCAACAGCGAAAACGGCCCCTACCCGGTTATCCTTTTTTCACATGGCTGGCGCGGCTTTCGCGAACAAAACACCTTCCAAATGCAGGAGTTGGCTTCGCATGGTTACGTTGTGGTCTCAATCCAACACACCTATGGCGCCATCCTAACTATCTTCCCGAACGGCAGCCTGGCTCCCAACAACCCATCCGCACTGCCCAGCGGCGTTCCAGAAGATGAATACGATGCCGCCGCCCGGACGCTGGCCGCTCAATGGGCTGGCGATATTGGCTATACGCTAGATACGCTGACTCAATGGAACGGAGACGATCCCGGTGGACGTTTCACCGGCCTACTCGACCTGGAACGGGTCGGGACGCTGGGACATTCCACCGGCGGCGGGGCGATCATCCAGTTTTGCGCCAGCGATCCGCGCTGCAAAGCCGGCCTGGCCATGGATGCATTTATGACCCCGGTCTCGGAAGCCGCGCTCAACAGCGGGGCAACACAGCCATTCCTTTTCCTGTTCAGTCAAACCTGGGCAGATGATATTGGCAGCAAAAACAACCGGCTCTTTGATCAGTTCTACGCCAACCTGACGGGAAACGCTCCGGTTATCACTATCCTGGGAACCAACCATTATGATTTCAGCGACCTGCCAGCCCTCTCCCCGCTGGCTCCGCAATTGGGCCTGAAGGGGCCAATCAACGGCGCGCGCGTTCAGGAAATCATCAATACCTATACCCTGGCATTCTTCAATCAGGAATTCCAAGGTATCGAAAGCAGCCTGCTGGACGCACCAAACAAAAATTTCCCTGAAATGCGCTACGAACAACGCTAACCATGCCAAAAAACATCACACGCTGGTACCTAACCACATTCCTTCTAATCAACGCCCTGGCGCTCGCCGTTACCGGGAGCGCAACCCTGGCCGCCAATGCTGAATTCCAATCCACTGCGCGGACGGCGCTTGTTGCCGGCATCTTCATTCTGGCTGTGCTGACGCTTTTTGCCGGCTTCTGGCTGCTAAAGCATCCCCAAACCGGCCAGGGAATGCTGGAAAAGATGGCAAACAGCAGACAGCAAACATTTGCGCGCCTGTTACTCGGTTTTGTTTTCACTGTTTCCTGGGGACTGTTCTGGCTGCCAGCCGAAAAAAGCGGCGACTATTATTATTACTTCATCGGAATTCAACCCATCCTGGGCTGGGCCGCCTTTGCCAGCGGGTTGGGACTGGCGCTAACCCTGACCCTTGATCGGGACTTTTCTGTCAATAATGGGCTGTCCTATTGGCGTGACCAAAAAATCATGCTGCGCGCAGCCGGAATCAGCCTGTTGCTGATGGGTTTTATTGCAGCTAGCATTGCCTTCCTGAAAATCTGGGCAGCCGGGGAACCTTTTTGGTATGGCGCGGGGGTTCCGCTGCTCGTATGGCAAGTTTATATTCTGGTCATGGCTGCCTTCCTGCTGCGAAACATCCGCATTCAAACGCCAGCCTACCTCGATGCCATCCTTTTCTTTTTGATTTGGGGCATTTCGGCCGCTCTTTGGTCAGCCCAGCCGTTGCAGGCAAGCTTCTTTTTCACCCCGCCGATGTTTCCCAATCACGAATTCTATCCGTTTGCCGACCTGGAAACTTTCGACCGGGCCAGCCAGTATGCATTAATCGGCCAGGGCATCAACAACGGTCGGTTCTTCGACCGTACTTTATATATCGCTTTTGCCGTTTACTTGCATACTTTTTTCGGCCAAAACTATGAGATTTTGATGGCCATCCAAGCCGGGGTTTTCGCCGTTTTCCCGGCTGTGATCTACCTGATCGGCAAAGAACTGCACAGCCGCCGGGCCGGCATCCTGGTTGCCGCGCTTGCCTCCTGGCGCGGGGTCAATGCCCTGGCCGCCATGGCGCTGATCGATACATCCACTGTCAAACACATGCTGACAGATTTTCCAACCGGCCTGGGCCTGGCAATTGCCTGTCTTTTTATCATCCAATGGCTGAAAGACCCCCTAACAAACTGGCACAAAGCCGCCTGGGCCACCGGCGCGCTTGGGTTGACGTCGCTGCTGCGTCCGCATGTGATGGTAATCCTGATCATCATCCTCGTTATCATTTTTATCCAATACCTGCCGCGCTGGCGCAAGAGTCTGGCCATAGCCAGCCTGGGAGTGGCGGCTTTCCTGGCAAGCGTTTCTCCCTGGATGTTCTTTGGGGGCGGCAACATCTCAATCATTGAACTGTACGCAACCCGCATCCGGAGCGTTATCGAGCAGCGCTACCTGCCGCCGCCAGAAGAACATATCCCGTTTCTTCCAGGGAAACCAGGCTTGCTTGTTGTCCAAATCCAGGAAAAGCAGCCTTTCGACATTCCATTTCCGGTTAACCAGTTTCTGAACAACCTGCAAACATCTGCGTTAACCGTCCCGCTATCGCTTCAGTTCCGCAGTATACGCGAAACCGTTAAAGAAACCGAAACAATCTGGCAAAGCGGCTGGCCGGGAGAGTTGAGTCTTCAGGCAGGTTTCATGTTCGCGCTCGGATTGGGCCTGGTTGCCCTCGGCCTGGGGGCCGCCTTGCAAAAATCCCGCTGGGCAGGGCTGGTGTTACCGGCAGCATTCCTGATCTATGCCGGCGCAAACGGACTTGCGCGCACCTCCGGCGGCAGGTACATCGTGCCCATCGACTGGATCGTGATATTCTTCTTTGGAGTAGGCTTGGTGGTTTTACTGGAAGCGCTGGATGCGTTTTTCAAAAAACCGGCAATCCCTACTGACACAGCAACAACCCCGATTCAACTGACAAAAACACAGCCTTGGGGAGTGAGGGTTTTTGCCGTCCTTGCCGGTATCGGACTGATTGGCGGATTGATCCCCTTCTCACAGACTCTCCATCCGCAGCGCTATCAACCTCGGTCCGCAAATGAACTTTTAGGCGAAATAGAACCTTTCTTATCCGCATCAACCCTGGACAGGAAATCTGTTGAGCAATTCCTGGAATCTGAAAATGCGGACCTTTTGCATGGGGCCGCGCTCTATCCGCGCTTCCTGCACCAGGATCATGGATTCCCCAGTTGGCCGCCCTACAGCACAGCCGGTTACCCACGCACGATTTTTGTGCTTATCGGGCCACAGCCCATATTTTATACAACTATCCTCTATGGGCCAATCCGCGAATACCTTCCCCACAATCACGATATTCTTGTTTTGGGTTGCCATCGCACAGAAGATATGAAGGATTTTTTCGATGCCCTGCTCGTAGTTGTCGACAAGGAAGTTGTCTACACAGTTCAGCCAGAACGACCGCTGGCTTGCCCGGTGCAGGAACCCGTATGCAATAACAATAAAAAATGTCAGTAAAAGCAGTAAAATAATTATATTGAAGTCAACAAGACAAAAAAAGTCAGGCAATCCCAAAACTGTTTACATAGAATGCCCGTAGTCACAAATTGCGCGCTCATGCTCTTAAAAAACGCAATTTGTGACCGGGACGGGTATAGAAAACATCGCTCATGATGAAATTCCTGCAAAAATTAGCCGCCCTGCCTGATGTCAAGGATGACATTCAGCACTATACTGCGCGTATATTACGGGTGGTTTTGGGCTTCGTTGCGATGGTGGGGGCCGCTTATACCGTTATTAATATTTTCAACGACCCATCAAACAGCCTTCGTTATGGTTTGCAGTTCGCTTCAATCCTTCTCACTGTAGCAGTCATGTTCCTGCTCTTGCGCGCAGGGAAACCCCGGGCAGCTTCGATTGTTCTGGTACTTGCTACCTGGATCATCTTCACCGCAGCGGCGTACACGGGCGGCGGCATTCCCAGTTCGGCCTATATGGGCTACCTGGTTGTTCTGGCCATGGCCGGCCTGGTAACAGCCAACCCAACCTGGACCATTTTCATTACCTTGTTGTGTATCGCCTCAGGTTACGCGCTCCTGTACTTCGAACAAACCGGAACCCTGCCCATCCCCAGGGTAAGCAACAATAGCCTCAGCATCTGGCTCGACAGCACAATTTACTTTACGCTGGTCGCCGCCTTGCAAATCCTGGCAGCCAGGATCGTGATTGACGCGCTAAAACGCGCCCGCCAGGAAGGCCAGCAAAAGCAGGAAGCGGAAGAACGCGAGAAAATACGCAGCAGATTGCTCCGCAAGGTAATCGAACTAGGTAAAGATGTAACCCAGGCCGCTGACCTGGACTGGTGTCTCAAGAAAATCCATCAAAGCATTCAAAAGGGACTGGGATTCGACCGGGTTGGCCTGTTTCTTTACGACGAAAACCTGAACATCATTCAGGGCACCTACGGCACCGACCGGCAAGGCAACCTGGAGGATATCAGCCACTATGTGCGCGATGCCAGCCGCTATGATGACTGGGGCACTGCCCGAAAAAACCCCGACGGTATCAGCCTGATCAAGAATTACAGTGAATATCATAAACTCACGCCAGACAGCCCAATGTATGGCGTAAAAAACCATCTGACCCTGGCCGCCTGGTCGGGAAGGCAACCAGTAGCCCTCATCACGGTCGATAACGCTATCACCAACGAGCCAATTAGCGAGGAAAAAATCGAAGCGTTACAGCTTTTTGCCGGTTACGCTGGTCTGGCCATCACCAACGCCCGCAACCTGGAAGAAATCAACCATGAATTGGAATCTTTCTCCTATTCCGTTTCGCACGATTTACGCTCTCCCCTGCGGGCGATGGTCGGATTTTCCCAAATCCTGATGACAGACCAGGAAAACCAGATCGACTCATCTGGAATGCAATACCTGAAAAAAATCAACGAAAGCGGCAAGAAAATGGGCAGACTGATCGATGACCTGCTCAATTTCTCGCGGATTGGACGCCAGACACTACGCTTAACCACCCTGAACTTAAAACCAATCATCGAAAACATCACCAAAGCGCTTGATGAAAAATATCCAGAACGCAAAACCATCTGGAAAATCGCAGAACTGCCCGATTGCAAAGCCGACTTTGGCATGATGCAGCAAGTCATGACCAATTTAATCGAAAACGCCTTCACGTATACCAGCACAACAGAAAAACCCGAGGTCGAAATCGGCAGTCTGAAACAAAACGATGAAACCATCTATTTCGTGCGCGATAACGGCATCGGGTTCGAAATGAAATATGCCGAAAAAATCTTTCGGGTATTCCATCGCCTGCACCACGATAACGAATTCGAAGGAACGGGCGTCGGCCTGGCCATTGTCCAGCGCATCCTGCAAAGGCATGGCGGCAAAATCTGGTCAGCATCGGAACCGGGCAAAGGCGCCACTTTCTTCTTCTCCCTGCCATGAGCAACGACCCGCGCAAACTGCCCAAACTGCTCTACATCGAAGATAACGCCGAATCGCGTTCGTTGATTCGGCGCATGTTAGGGCGCCAATTCATCATTCTCGAAGCCGATAACCCGCTCGACGGATTGGAACTGGCGGTCGATACCCAGCCCGACCTGGTCCTGCTCGACATCAACCTGCCGCAAATGAGCGGGCGCGAGGTCGCCGCCCGCCTGCGCACGCTCCTGCCCAATACCCCACTGGTGGCCTACAGTTCCGATGACGCTCCCCAGGCGCGCGAACGCACCCTGGCCGCCGGTTTCGCCGGTTATCTCGATAAATCCAGCGATGTCGATGAAATCGCCACCGCCCTGCTCGAATTCCTGGGCGGCAAGCGTGAAACCGTGGAGGATGTCAGCAATTACCAGCAGGATTTTGCATCCGAACTGGTTGCCCGGCTGGAGGGCAATATCCGCGAATTGACCCGCGCCGCTGAACGCAACGAGTTTCTCAACGAACAAAACCGGCGCATGATCATCCTGCTCCAGCGCCGCCAGCGGCTGCTCGAGGCCGGGGCGCGCGTCGGGCAAATCATTACCTCGATCCTCGATCTCGACGAGCTACTGAACGTCACCGTCCAGGTGGTGTGCGAAGAATACGGGTTCGCGCGCGCAGCAGTTTTTTTGCTCGAGGCTTCGGGAGAATGGGCTGAACTCAAGGCCGGGCACAACGCCGAATTCAGCGCAAGCAGGCTGCGGGTGGCAACCGATCCGCTCGTTGGCGCGGCCATTCGCCAGGGAAAAATCCACATCACCTCCAACGAAATGACCTTGCCGCTGCTGGTCAAGGGCCATGCGCTCGGCGCGTTAACGGTACACAGCAACCCGGAAGAACCGCTGACCGAGGACGACCAGGCCGCCTTCCAGACCCTGGCCAACCAGGCCGCAATTGCCATCAACAATGCCCGCCTGTTGCGCGATCTGAACCAGGCCAACCAGGAACTGCTGCGCAATAAAACCTTGCAGGCCATTGCCACCGCCACCGGCGAGGCCATTCACTGGGTGGGCAACAAGGCCGCCCCGATCCCGGCCAGCGCCAAACGCGTGCGCGATGATTTGCTGGAGATGTCCGCCCTGTTCCGGGCTTTGCTGGCCAATGCGGATGAAAAGACACGCGCCCACCCCAATTGGGCCGCCGCGCAGGAGGTTTTCTCCACACTGGAAACACTCAGCCCCGAGTTCCAGCTACCCAAGCGCCCCCTGCCGCTCGGGCTGGAATCGATCCTGGAAGACCTGGACATCATCGAGCAAAGCGCCAAAACGATTCTCGATATTAAAGAAGACCTGATTGGGCCGGCCCGGCTCAAAAAAGAAGCGGATATAGACCTGGCCCAATTGGTGCGCAGCACCGTATTCGAAATGGGCCTGCCCGATGGCGCAATCAGCCTGGAACTGGCCGACAACCTGCCGGCTATCTATGGCGACTCGCGCCAGCTCGGCCAGGTATTTAACAACCTGATTAAAAATGCCTGGGAAGCGATGTCCGGGCAGGCAGACGCCCACATCTGGGTGCGCATGTATCTGGCCGAAGACGGTCAGAACATTGTCAGCCGGGTACAGGATAACGGGCCAGGCATCCCGCCCGATTTGCTCGAAAAAATCTGGGTTTCCTTTTTTACCACCAAAGGCAACCGCGGCGGCACCGGCCTGGGTCTTTCAGCCTGTATGGAGATTGTAAACCAGGCACGAGGTAAAATATCGGTAGAATCTACGCCCGGGAACGGTGCCACATTTATCGTCACATTACCCATCAGCAGCCAAAGCGCTGATCTGTAATTTTTTATTCATCCGCTGTGTTTCAAGGAGGCGACATGCCCAAAATTCTTATTGTTGACGACGAAGCAGCCGTAGCGCGCAGTATGCAAAAAACGCTGATGCGCGCCGGGTTCGAAGTCGAAACCGCCCCAGGCTGTGACGAGGGCTGGCAAACCTTGCAGGCCAATCCGAAAAACTTCGACCTGGTGCTGCTCGACCTGAACATGCCCGGCTTCGGCGGCACCCCCGCAGATGATGCCGGTCTCGATATGCTGGAACGGATCCATGAAACCTGGCCTGAGATGGCGGTCATGATCCTGAGCGCCTATGACGACCCAACCCGCGCCAGCGAGGCCGCCAAACGCGGCGCGCGCGGATTTAACGTCAAGGGCCGCGAGCAATACGTTCTCGAACAAATCCAAACTATTTTGAGTGGAGGCTGATATATGACCCCGCAAGCCCAAACCGAACTGCAAAAAGCCGAACGACGGGCGCGCCTGCTCGAAGCCGCCAGCCAGGTCGGCAAACAGGTCACATCCATTCTTGACCTGTATGAATTGTTGCCAAAAACCGTCGATATCATCTGCGATTCGTACGGTTTTTATTATGCCGGGGTTTTCCTGCTGGATGAAAACGGGGAAAACGCCGTTCTGCGCGCTGGCCGCGGCGACGCCGGGAAAGAGATGATCAAGGCCGGATACAAACTCGAAGCCGCCGACCATTCGATGATCGGCTGGTCGATCCTCCACCGCCAGGCGCGCATCGCCCTGGATGTCGGCGAAGACGCGGTCCACTTCAAGAATCCCTACCTGCCGCTGACCCGCTCCGAGATGGCTCTGCCGCTGGTGGTTGGCGAGAAAGTCTTGGGCGCGGTAACTGTTCAAAGCACCGAAGAACGCGCCTTCAGTGATGAAGACATCCTGACCCTGCAAACCATGGCCGACCAACTGGCCGTCGCCATCAATAACGCGTACCTGCTCAACGAATTACAGCGCGCCAATGATGAATTGCTGCGCGCCAAAACCTACGAAGCCCTGACCGCCGCCACCACCCAGGCCATCCACTGGATCGGCAACAAAGCCCTGCCGATGACCACCGCCGTGGAACGCATCCGCGCCGATGCCGCCAGCGGCAAAATCGACCAGGAAGACCTGGACCTGCTCGCTGAAAGCGCGCGCCTGATTGTCGAAGTCAAGGAAAACCTGCTCGGGCCGATCCGCGAACCGCAGACCCGGCCAGTCATGGCCGCCGACCTGGTCCGCGCCGCCGCCAGCCAGATTGGGCTGCCCGAGGCGCTGGTCACCATCGAAGTGGAACCCAATACCCCGCACATCCAGGCCGATAGCGCCCAGATGGTGCGCGCCTTGCAGAACATCCTGAAGAACTCGGTCGAAGCCCACGCCAAGCGGATTTACGTCCATGTCGGAACTGTGGCCAACGAACGGGTGCTGATCTCGATTGCCGATGACGGAACCGGCATCCTGGGTGAAATGAAGGACAAGGTTTGGGCGGCCTTCGTCAGTACCAAGGAAAATCACACCGGCCTGGGGCTGCCGGCCACCCTGCTGGTGGTCAACCAACACCATGGCAACATCGCCATCCAGAGCGCCCCCTACAAAGGCACCACGGTTGAAATCTGGCTGCCGGCGGCAAACAACCCGCAAAGCCCACTCCTGTCCAGCGGCGCTAAAAATGTCCTGCTGGTGGACGACAACGATCCCTGGGCAACTTTTGCCACGGAAACGCTCAAAGCCGCCGGTCATAACGTCAGCCGGGCAACCGCCATCCAGGCCGCTGACCTGGTGCTGGTGGATGAAGCCCTGTTTGGCGCTCCGCTCGAGGACATCCTGGCCCAAATCAAGGCCCACAACCTGCAAGCCAAGACTGTGATCGTATCGGCGGCCCCCAGCGTGGAAGCGGTCAACCGCTTCAGCCGGCACGGCATCACCCATGTTGCCCTCAAGCCGTACACAACCGCTGAATTAACCGCCCTGGTCTAATCAACACAGGAACCACAAGCGCCATGTCGAAAAGATGTGGCGCTTTTTTTAACGCTTATGGTCAGAGATGGAAGCGATTTGACTGCATTGGGGTTGATTCAGAAAAACCGCATCAGGAGCTTCCATGGAAATTTATTTCAGCCCCGATTATCCCGGCCCGGCTTTTGTTCTCTTCGACGCGGGTCATCTTTCCGCGCTGGCGGTCATCGCCTTGATCGGATTGTCTTTCTTTCACTTCCGCAAAACCTGGGACGAAAACGCCCGCCGCAAGGTGCGCTGGCTGCTGGCCGGGACGCTGGTTGTGGCCGAACTGTCCTGGCAGGGCTGGAGCCTCTATCACGGAACCTGGACAGTCCAAAACAACCTGCCATTCCACCTGTGCAGCATTTTTATCTGGTTGAGTGTTTTCATGCTGCTCAAACGCAACTATCCAATCTACGAAATGGCCTATTTTCTCGGCATCGGCGGCACATTGCAGGCCCTGCTGACCCCGGATGCTGGTATCTACGGGCTGCCGCATTTCCGCGCCTTCCAAACCCTGGTCGCCCACGGCGCCATTTTCCTCTCGCCAATCTACATGACGGCCGTGGAAGGTTTCCGCCCAACCCTGGCCTCCTTCAAACGCGTTATCCTGTGGACCAACATCTACATGGTTTTCGTGTTCGGTATCAATATGGTTTTGGGCAGTAATTACCTGTTCATCGCCCACAAACCCGAATTCCCCAGCCTGATCGATCTGCTGGCCCCCTGGCCCTGGTACATCATCCAGCTTGAAGTGATTGCCTTGACGATTGTTTCGCTGCTCTACATCCCCTTCGCAATCAAGGATTGGCAGGCAAAATCCAACCGGCTGCCCGAATTGAGCGAATAATCGCGATTGCCTTCCCGGTGCAGATGCCGTAGAATCAAAACCGAGGAGAAATCGCCATGACTGCCCATTCGCTACCCCGTTTCCTGATTCTTGTCATCCTGCTGATTACCAGCGCCTGCAACCTGCCCCAGGCCAGCCCCGAAGAAACTTCGGGACTGGATGAAACCAGTGTTGCCGCCACAGTGGCCGCCCAGGTGACCCAGGCGCTCTACAAGACGGCCACACCCAGCCCGAGTTCTACTCCGCTGCCGCCAACCGCCACCGCTACTGCCAGCCCGACCATCACTCCAACTTACGCGCCGCCGGTGTTGAAAATCAACGAGAATACCAACTGCCGCAGCGGGCCGGGCGAATCCTACAAGGTATTGGTGGTGCTCAAAGCCGGGCAAAGCGTGGATATTGTCGGGCGCGGCCCGCAGGGTTACTGGGTGGTTAAAATGCCGGGGAAAAATGACTCCTGCTGGGCCTGGGGTGAATTCGCCAGCGCCAGCGGCAGCACCCACACCCTGGCTGAAGTAACTCCGCCGCCGACCGCCACTGCCGCGCCGCCAGCCGCCCCACGCGGATTGACCTATGATTTTGCCTGCACCTTCACTGATGTAACGGTCAACCTGAGTTGGACGGATGTCGCTACCGATGAAAGCGGCTACCGCCTGCTGCGCAACGGCGGCACACTGGTCGAGTTGCCCGCCAACAGCAGCGCTTTCACCGATACCGCCGCTGCCTCGTCAGGCAGCAGTTTCACCTACAGCGTTGAAGCCTTCAACAGCGCCGGCAAATCGACCGCGGTCAGCATTTCGTTCGCCTGCCCGTAGCAAAAATAAAAAAATAAAGGGATGCATGAGTTATTTGAATAATTCATGCATCCCTTTTCATTCACTGGGATTTATCTACCCCTGTGCGGTTGTTGGCAAAAGCCATCTGTTTATTGTAGCGGCAACAGAAGCGGGTGGCGAACTCAGCCTCAATTATCGAAATAGATACTTAAATCTTCACGGATTCACCCGCTCAAAACAAACGGTCGGGTCAGCCATCACTTGTTTGTAAAATTGCTCTGGAGAAATGCCCAGGGAAACTTCAATAGGCGGGATAAACTGCTTGTTTATTTGCAAAAACCCATCAGCAAAGTCAAAGGCGGATATTTCATCGAACTCACTGGATGCAGCCAGAAGGTCTTTTGCTTGCGGATCAAATAGAAGCAGATAAGCGTGGGCTGCGCCATCTATTCGAAACCCAGGGCATACAATATTCGCTTCGCGGGTGACGCCCATGTTTCCTATATAAAAGCCAGCATCATTGTACAAAACCCAAACATTGGTTTCCACCTCTGAATCTACCGCATCTGGAATACCATACTCTTCCAACAACGACGGAATCGAATATCTCATCCAGTGTTCAATCATTAGTTGTTTCGACGAAGCCCCAAGAATCTCTACGCCCATTCTGAAAATCTTTTCATCAAAAACAAAAAAGCGAATATGCTGTGCTACACCTTTTGCAGGCGTACCGATATCCAGATAATAGGAATACTCATATAGTTCCCCGCCCTGATAAACATACTTGTTTGTTCCCAGCAGGGTAGCTCCCATCAAACTCAGTTTTTGAGTTGCATCCTCTAATAACGTCTGACCAGGAACAATCCCTAAATAACACGGGAGGCGGCAACTCTCATCTTCTAAAGATAAAAAGACCTGACGTGCCTGCTCATCAGTTAAAGTAGGTAAAGAGTTTGTTGGTGTTGCACGTAAAACCCTGGTCTGTGTTGGCAGTGGGGCAGGAGATGAAAATGGAGGTAGGGTTGAAGTTGATGAAGTTGATGAGATTGCAGGAGTTTCAGTAGTAATCGGGTTGCTATTCTCTGAAACTTGGCTTATTTCAGCGCAGCCTGCTTGCAACAAGATTAGAAACAGACAAAGGATGGTCAAGCTTGTTTTTGTTTTCATAGTGGTCCTCTTATATCAAGGAATTAGCAGAATTATGTTGAAATTTCACCAACTTTCTCTTGTATATACGGAATATATCGCGGTACCTGTCAAATCTTTTAAACCATAATTATTGAAGCCCGGTATCCATCTAAAACCCAATTCAAATAGAAATCTGCAGATTCTTCCGTTGCATCCATATACCCCATAATCTATTAATTTCAACACAGGATAACGCCTGAATAGAAGATAACATCTTCAGTTGATTATTTTCCACTACGGGATTTTGCTTGAAGATTCTAGCCTGTGATAAACGTGGTGCCCATTGTTAAATAATAATCTGAAATTTTTAGTTATATCGGTTGAAGTAGAGTCGAGTCCCTATCTCCCCCACCTTGGCTGCCAATCGGGATCGGGGTCTTCGGTCAACTGGCGCACATCCGAGCCGTCGATACGCATAATGTGGATTTCGGCATTGCCGGTGCGTTGGGAGTTGAAGACAATCCACTGGCCATCCGGCGAGAAAGCCGGGGCGGCGTTATTGCCGCCGCTGGTCAACTGCAAAAACTCCCCGGTCAAAATCTCGTAGCGGATGATTTCATTATTTCCCGGCGAACCAGCAAAAAAGAGCAAGTATTGTCCGTCCGGCGACCAGTCGATGCTGCCGCCAGCGCCGACAAGATTGCCATTCGTCAGCGACGAAACCTGGTTGCTGACCAGGTCAAGGATGTAGGCATCGTACATGCCCGGCGTCTCGGGCTGCGACATGACAAAAGCCAATCCGCTGCCATTCGGCGCCCAGGCCATGCTGGCAATATTGCCAGGCCCGTCATACAACAGGCGCGGATTGGTGCCCTCGCGGGTCATCAGGTACAGGTCGGCGGGCTGGCCGTCGCGGCTGCTGGCAAAGGCGATCTGGCTGCCATCGGCAGAGAAAGCCGAAGCCGATATTTCGCCCAAATCATCGGTCAAACGCGTCAGGATGTCGCTCTGCAACAGTTGCAGGTACAGGTTGAAGCGCCCGCCGCGATTGGACGAGAACAGGAGCATACCGCCATCCGGTGAAAAGCTGGGGTAGTAGTCGTGGGCGCGCTCGGCGGTCAGCAGGGCAATCTCGCCGCCACGCGGTGAAACCATGCACAGGTGATTGATCTCGCGCCGGGTGCAGGTAAAGACAATCCGCCCGCCGAGGCCGTCGGGGGCTGGGCTGGTCGGGACGGGGGTTTCGGTCGGCAAGGCAAACATATCCAGCGCGGGCGGCGTGGGAGAGGCCGATTCGACCGCCGATCCGGCCAGTTGAGCGGGACTCAAGGCCGGAGTGGGCAGCAGCCACCAACCAAGCACGAACACCCCGATTACTGAAAACAGTCCGAGCAGCCAGGCCCAAACGGACGACTGCTGACGATCCTTCTCGACCGGCTTGACCGCCGTCAGCGGACGCGGGGCAGCCAGGGGTGGCAAATACTGCCAGTTTTTTGCCAGCAAAACCGAGGGGGAGTTCGCTGCCGATAAATGTCCCGGTACGGTCTCGGCCTGGACGCGGCAGGCCAGGCAGACGGTCAGGAAAAACTCCATCGCGCTTTCAAAATGACTTTCACGCGTCGGGTTGAGCGCGCGCGGCAGAATACGCAGCAGGAATTCGGGCAGGCGCTGCTTTTCGAGATCGCCGCCCAGCAGACGGATGAAAATCTCAGCCAGGCTGCGAATATCCTCGTAAGGTTTCTCAAGCGGAACGGCGTAGAACAGCCCGCCCAGGTGAATATGGCCATCGCGCCCGATGTAAATATTTTGCGGACGCAGGGCATGCGCCCAACCCGCCCCGTGGATGGCGTCCATTTGGGGGGCGAGGGCTTTCAGGTAAATCAGCGCTTCATTGAGCGGAACAGGTTCTTCGAGATAGCGCAGGCTGGGTCCTTCGGCGTGACCGTCGACCCAAAAACTGTCCGCGCCGATGGTAAACAGGCCATAGAACGGCAAAAGCCCGGCCTGCGTAATCTTCGCAAGGCTGCGGGCTTTTTCTTCCAGGGCGCGGCGGGCATCGTCGTCGGGCGGCGTTGGCAGGAAATGAACGGTCACGGGCTTACCCAGGGACAAGTCCCAGGCGCGGTAGGCGTGCCCGGCGGCTGTCAGGCGCACATCCAACCGAAAACGGTTGAGCAAAAGCTGGTTCGACCAATCTGCGCTCATTTCGCGATTATTTCATCACTCCGCCAGGAACTTCATTCGTATTTTCCCACAATGCGCAGGATGTCGAAACCCTCGGCAAAGGGCCGTTCGGCCAGGGTGCCGTGCCGAATCATGGTCGCCTTGAGCAGTTCCGGCTGGAAATAATACTTGTCGGCATAGGTTTCGTATTGCGCCAAAGCCCGCACTTTGGCATTGGCGTCTTCTTCGCTGACTTCGACCAGGAAATGCGGGAAGAAATTGTAGCTGGAACGCACCACATCGAAGCCGAGCACAGTGATCCCGCGGAAAGCGCGCAGGGCTTCTTCGGTCATGGTGTTGTGGTCCTGGTGAATATCCTGCTTCGAGTGCACGAAGATGATGTCGGGCTTGAAGTCTTTGCGCAGTTTCAGGAAGTATTCCAGGATTTCCTGGCGCGAGTCGTGAAACAGGCGGGTGGTAAAATCGCGCAAAACAACGCTTTCGCGCGGGACGCCCAGTTCCGCCATACTGCGATAGTGCTCCTCGACCACATTTTTGAGCAGGGGGTTTTTCTGGTTGTCCGAAAGGGTGACACAGAGCATCTCGCTCTTGCCGCCGACATTGTGAATCAAAGCGCCGCAGCCCAGTTCAATGTCATCGGGGTGCGCGCCGAGGAAAAGCAATCGTTTTCCGTGAAAAATCATATTTGTGCCAATTCCTAGCGCAGGTTCGCTGAAGGCGCAGGGATTATTCTCCTGCGCCTTCCACAATACTGCCAAAAACTTTTTACTTGGTAGCCAGAATACCGCCAATGACCTTGGTCATGACCAGCTTACCATCGCGTTCGAACCAGCGTGTGGCAACCTGCTCAATTTTGCCAATCAAGGCTTCGTACTCATCCTTGCCATTGAACAGGCTTGTCCACAGTTTGCGGTCTTCGCTCAACGAAGCGCGGACATAATCGATGAACGGAGCAACTTCAGGGAAAGTCAGTGGGTTTTCAAAAGTCAGCAATTCGGTCTTGGCGAAAATGCCATCAATGGTCTGGTAAATTTCACCCTTGAAGCGGCTTGAGCCGGGCATCGGCGGGATGGGCTGGCTGGTCGCTTCGGTGATGATATCGTAGAACATCTTCTTGTTTTCGGGCAGCGGGCCGGTCACGAACAGCCGTCCGCCGGGTTTTAAGACACGATGCGCTTCGCTGAAGGTGAATTTCAGATCGGCGGCATAGTAAATCGCAAAGGCGCTGGAAAGGAAATCAAAACGGTTATCGGCAAAAGCAAAGGGCTTGTTGAAATCGAGGAACTGGAATTCGATGTTCTGGTCGCCGCGCTCGGCCTGTTTGGCGCGCGCCTTGCCCAGCAACTCTTCCGAGAAATCGCCGCCGATAATCTGGGCCTTGCCCTGGGTATGATCGCTATACAGGAAGCACTGTTTGCCAGCGCCGCAGCCGACATCCAAAATCTGCTGGCCGGGCTGCGGATTCAGCACCTCGATATTCCACTTATCGATGTTGCGAGCGCCATATTTTTCGTGAATGTCGATGCGGGTCAATAAATCTTTGGCGGTTTCCTGGTAGTTAATCTCCATTATTCTCTCCTGTTTGACGTTGCGCGGGAAAACCTCCCGCTTGTTTTTGAGTTCACTGGCGGGCTAACCTCCCGCCCTACGGGAAAAAATTATACCAGAATCAGTCCAAAATTCAATCGCTGAATTTTGAAATTGTGCTAAACTAGGGCCACACCTGAAACAAGGAAAGAAAAATGGCATCAAAATCCACCATCCAGGCCGTTAAAGGCACCCGCGAATTCTATCCCGAGGAAATGGCGCTGCGCAACTATCTCTACGCGAAAGCCGGAGCCGCCGCCAAAGCCTTCGGCTACCAGGAATGGGACGCACCCTTCCTCGAAACCATCGACTTGTACGCCGCCAAATCGGGCGAAGAACTGGTCAAAGAGCAATCTTTCGTTTTCAACGACCGCGGCGGCGACCCGATCACCCTGCGCCCGGAACTGACTCCCAGCCTGGCGCGCATGATTGCCGCCCGCCAGGGTCAACTGGCCTTCCCGGTACGCTGGTGGTCGTTTGGCCCGTTCTGGCGCTATGAACGCCCGCAAAAGGGCCGCACGCGTGAATTTTTCCAGTGGAATATCGATATGCTGGGAGTCAACTCGCCCGAAGCGGATGCCGAGCTGATCGCGATTGCCGCCACCTTCCTGAAATCGGTCGGACTCAGCCCCGAAATGGCCACCATTTTCGTTAACAACCGCCGGCTGATGGATGCCCAGTTTGATGCCCTCGGCATCCTGCCGGAAAACCGGCTGGCCGTTTCAGGCATGGTGGATCGCCGCCCCAAGATGACTCCTGAAGCCTGGGATGCCTACGCCCTCGAAAACGGCCTGACCCAACCCCAACTCGATGGCCTGAAGAAAATCCTGGCCAACTACCAACTCTGGCAGGAAAACGATGAGTTGGTGCGCCTGTTCAAGGCGCTGGATGCGCTCGGCGTGCGCGAATACGTCAAATTTGACCCGAACATCATGCGCGGGCTGCTCTACTACACCGGAACTGTCTTTGAAGCCTTCGACCTGTCCGGCAGCGTCCGCCGCGCCATTTTGGGCGGAGGCCGCTACGACAACCTGCTGGCCGATGTCGGCGGCGATCCGCTCTCCGGGGTCGGCTTTGCGATGGGAGATGTGGTCATCGGCATCATCCTGCAAGAAAAAGGCCTGGTTCCGACCTTCGTCCCCTCCCCCGCCCCGGTGCTGGTTACGGTCTTCGACGAAAGCCTGTGGATGGAGTCTGTTACGCTGGCCACGGAACTGCGCGCGGCCGGAATGAAAGTGCTCGCCTACCCCGAACCGGCCAAACTGCCCAAACAGTTCAAATTCGCCGACCGGATGGGCATTCGTGTGGTGACGGTCATCGGGCCGGATGAGGCCGCCAGCGGCAAAGTGACCGTCAAAAACCTGGCAAACAGCACCCAGGAAACGGTCGAACGCAGCGAAGTGGCAAAAACGATCGCCAAAATCCTTGAAAGCGCGGGATAGCGGTGATATAATCGGCGGGCTTATGAAAAGTAGGCCGCCCTATGGCGGGTGTAGCTCAATGGCAGAGCGCTACACTGTGGATGTAGTTGTTGTGGGTTCGAGCCCCATCACCCGCCCCTGAAAGACCTCCACATCGGAGGTCTTTTTCCATTTTATCCGTTTTGTAACCACCAGGAGCTATTCGAGGATGACAGATCGAATTTATGTAACCGGACACATCAACCCCGATACCGATTCAATCGCTGCCGCCATGACCTACGCCTGGCTCCTGCGCCAGCGCGACGGACTCGACACTATCGCTTCGCGGGCCGGGCCAATCAACCAGCAAACGGCCTGGGTGCTGAAGCGCCTCGAACTCGAAGCGCCGATCCTGCTGACCGACGCCTCGCCGCGCTTCGAACTGGTCACCCGCCAACTGGACACCATCCACCCCGACAATCCGCTCGGCGAAGCCTGGTCATTGGCTACCCGCACCGGGGGCATCGCTCCCGTTGTCAGCGAAGACGGGATTCCCTTTGGCATGATCGACGGCTTCAGCCTGTTCAACTTCTTCCAACAGGTAGTCGGCCCACGCCTGGATATGAGCGACCAGCGCATCGTCGATATCATGGCGACCCCCTGCCGCGACGTTGCCGACACAACCGTTCCGCGTTTCCCGGCCAACGGCCACATCCGCGACTCGCTTAACCGTATCCTGCGCGAAGAACACAACGATTTCTTCGTCGTCGATGACGGCGGCCACTACCTCGGCGTTTGCCACCAGCGCGGGGTACTCAACCCGCCGCGCCTGAAAATCGTGCTGGTTGACCATAACGAACCGCGCCAGGCGATTGCTTCGCTCGATGAAGCCGAACTGCTCGAGATCCTTGACCATCACCGCTTGGGCAATCCACACACCCACCAACCGATCCGCTTCACGGTGGATACGGTCGGCTCGACCAGCACCCTGGTGGCCGAACTAACTTCCAAGGCTGGCCTGTCGATGCCGCCCGCCCTGGCCGGGATGGCCCTGGCCGGAATGCTGGCCGACACCCTCATCCTGACATCGCCGACCACCACCGAACGCGACAAGCAGGCCGCCGAACGGCTGGCGCGCTGGGCCTTTGTCGGCAATGGCCCGCTCAAGGGGGAAACCATCCAATCGTATGGCGAACAAGTTGTTTCAGCCGGAGCCGGGCTGGCCAACCGCACGCCGCAGGAAATCGTCGGCACAGACATCAAGCCTTACGAGGCAGGCGGGTTCAAATTCGCCGTGGCCCAGGCAGAAGTAACCGACCTGCTGCAAATCAGCGAGCATCTCTCTGGCCTGCGTCAGGCCATCGACGAGTTGCAGAGCAAGCGCGGGCTGGATTTTGCCATGCTGCTGATTACCGACGTGGTACGCGGCTCCAGCCGCCTGTTGCTGACGACCGACACGCCACCCATCCTACTCGAATTGCCCTACCCACCCCTGCCGGATGGGACGCGCGATGCCCCCGGCGTGGTTTCCCGCAAGAAACAGCTCCTGCCGGTTGTCCTCGGCCTGCTCGAAAACTGAAATTCTGCAATTCCTTGATAATGCTTCCCGCTCAATTTTCGTTTAACATTGAAGCGGGAGCATTTTTTATTTATGATGAGCGAAAATCAGTACCCTGAAGAACGCCGTTTGGCCAGTGTGCTCTTTGCGGATGTCCAGGGATTCACCCAACTGGCCGAGAAACTGGATTTCGAAACCGTCAGCGACCTGATCAAGGGCATATGGAAGCGGCTCGACAAGGTGATCGAGGCCCACGGCGGCTACATCGACAAACACCTGGGGGATGGGGTCATGGCCGTCTGGGGAGCGCCCTTCGCCAGCGATAACGACGCGGAACAAGCGATTGCCGCCGGGATCGAACTGGTTAAAGCGCTCGATGATTTTTGCCTGGGAAGCAGCATTCCGGGAGCCGAGCAGCTCAAATTACGGGTCGGCATCAACAGCGGGGCGGTTTTTGCCGGTTACATCGGCTCGCGCAACGAATATACCGTCCTGGGAGATACCGTCAACGTAGCCGCCCGCCTCGAACAAATCGCCGAAGCGGGCACAGTTGTCATCGGCGAGAACACCTTCCGTATGGTGCGAGCCAGCTTCAGGGTGAAACGCCTCGAACCAACCCCGGTCAAGGGCAAAACCGAACCAGTCCAGCCCTATATGATCGAGGGTTATCTCAGTCATGCCAATCGGCCCAAATACCAGAGCGCCGACAGCCTGGTAACCAACATGGTTGCCCGCGACGCCGAAATCAAACGCCTGGAAGAGTTGTTCGAGCACACCTGCGCTTCGCAGCATCCGCAAATGGCCCTGATTCACGGTGAGGTCGGGATCGGTAAATCGCGCCTGATGCTGGAATTTCACAACCGTTTGCAAGAAAAAGTTGAAAATGTGTTGATCATCACCACCCGCGGGCTGGCGCAAACCGCGCGGATTCCTTATTACCTGTGGCGGGTCATGCTGCGCAACCATTTCGGCTTGCGCGACGATGACAAACCGGACGACGCGACGACAAAGTGGAATACCGGTCTGGTCAACCTGTGGGAAAATGCACCCGAAAGCGCCCGGGAAGAGGCCAGCGCAGTATTAAGCGAAATTATCGGGCTTTCGGCCAGCCCGGAAAAACCGGCCAGCGAAAAACAACACCGTATCCTGTTCCTGATGACAGACATGCTCCACAGAATCAGCAAGAAAAATCCGCTGGTGCTGTTCCTTGACGACCTGCAATGGGCTGATCGCGAAAGCCTGCAAATGCTCTCGTTCCTGATGAGCATTGATGAGCCAAAAATGTCGCTGCTGGTGGTTGGTGCAGCCCGCCCGGAATTCCTGAAGTCGCAGCCGCAATGGCACAACCTGGCGCGCACCATCCAGCTTGAAGCGATTCCGTTCAACGCAGAATTGGTCTCGCTGGCTTACCCCGACCTGCAGGGGCTGCCAGACGAGGTGCTCGCCACCATCGCCGCCAAAGCCGAAGGCAATCCGTATTTCATGGAAGAAATCGTCAAAAGCCTGGTCAAAACCGGGGCGCTCAATAAAGCATCTTCAGCCGCCGAGATACAGGAAAAACTCCTGTCCAGGATTCCGGAATCGTTGAGCGCGACCCTGCAAGCCCGCCTGGATAATCTCTCGCGCGAGGCGCGAGCGGTAGCCCTGATGGCTTCTGTCGTTGGGCGCGTTTTCTGGGTTGGCAGCATCATCGCCCAGACCAAATCGGCGGCCCTGCCGGGCATCATGCCGATGACCAATGCCCCCAACGCGGTCATCGAACGCTTCATCCAGGATGGCTTGCGGCAACTGGTGCGCGCGGAACTGGCATTCCCACGCCGCAACTCGCAATTTTCGGAAGACCAGGAATACATTTTCAAAAACGCTTTCCTGCGCGATGTGGCCTACAGCCTGATTCCCAACCGCAGCCGGGCGCTGCTGCACCAAATCGTGGCCGGATGGCTCGAACAGCATACGGACACCGCCTTCAAAGGCATGGCGCTCGAACACAAACGGAGCGCGGAATATTCGCAAAAGCTCTCCACCGGCAACCTGACCATGCCCTCCATCCAGGTCGCCGGCTCGAGCCCATCAGCAAACACACCCAAATAACAGATATAATTACCTGTATGACGCAAAACTTATATCCCATCATCACCGGCTTGCTGGAGCGGGGCGAATCGGCGGCGCTTTGTACGATTGTGGACAGCAAAGGCTCGACTCCGCGCCGGGCCGGCAGCAAAATGTTGGTTTATGAAAACGGGGAATTTACCGGCACGGTTGGCGGCGGCGAATTGGAGCATCGCGTGCTCGATGAAGCCATGATTGCCATGGCCGAAGGCAAGCCATCCCTGCTCAAATACAGCATGACCGACCCCAAGCGGGGCGACCCCGGCGTGTGCGGCGGCCAAGTGGAGGTGTATGTGGAACCGATCCTGCCACCCGCAAAAGTTGTGGTGATCGGCGGCGGACATGTCGGTAAAGCGGTTGCTCACCTGGCAAAATGGCTGGGCTTTCGGGTGGCCGTCAGCGATGACCGGACAGAGTTCTGCACCCCGGAAATGAACCCCGATGCCGATGAATTCTACCCGGTCGCGATGGAAGAACTTCCCAAACACCTGAAACTTAACCGCCAAACCTATCTGATCCTGACCACACGCGGTTCGCTGGTCGATATAGCCGGTCTCCCGCCGCTGCTGACAAGCAAGGCCGCCTACATCGGCGTGATTGGCTCCAAACGACGTTGGGCGACCACCGTCAAAGGCTTGCAGGAAAAAGGCATCGGAGACGAGCAAATTGCCCGCATCCACTCACCCATGGGCCTGGAACTGAACGCCGAAACCCCCGAAGAAATCGCCGTCAGCATCATGGCCGAAATCATCATGCTGCGCCAGGGCGGCGATGGCAAACCGATGTCAAAATAATGGCCATTATCCCACCCAGCCAACGCATGTTCCACGGTGAGATCAGCGCCGCCGCGCTGGCCGACCAACTGGCAGCGCGGTTTAACGACCGCCAGCGCCGGGTAAACATTTCGCAAGCCGGGGCATCCTCGCTAGTGCAGATTGGCAGCAAGCACGGAACGCCGGTCACGGTTCATATCACGGATACCAGCGGCGGGGTGCTGGTCACGATGAGTCGCGACCGCAACTGGCTGGACAAAGCCGGGGATGCCAGCGAACTCATCGAGCGGGCTGGCTCCAATCCGCTTTCGCTGCTGGCCCTGGTCCCGGATGTGCTGGGCGAACTCACCCAGGAGAACATCGCGCCGCAAATCTGGAACGCTATCAACGATTTATGCGCCCTGACCCGCTCGCTGGCCGGGGAACGGGATGCGCCGCAAAACCCGAAGGTTTGCGAGTATTGCGGGACGGCCAACGATCCGCAGCTTGAATCCTGCGCGATGTGCGGCGGCGCGCTGCCAAGCGATTTGCCGCGCAAATGTCCCAAATGCGGACGCGGCCACAGCTCGGATGCGCTCTTCTGCCAGGCCTGCGGCACACGGCTGGTGGAAGGTTGAAACATTTTTGATGAATTGGCGTATATAATGCTTGAAACATCATCTTGGATGGACTACAATTAACCTATTGATGACCTGAACTCAAAAGGAGAGAAGCATGGCTCGTATCTTTGACGTTATCGAATATCGCAATGAGATGGTGGATGAAATCGTTCACCGCTTCCCGGACGACAGCAGCATTGGCGATTATCGTATCGGTTCCCAGTTGATTGTCCGCGATGGACAGGCTGCGGTTTTCTTCCGTAATGGCCAGGCGCTGGATGTTTTTGGCCCAGGCATGCACACCCTGGTTACGGCCAACATTCCCAAGCTGATCGATTTCATCGGCAAGGCCTTCAACGACCGCACACCTTTCCCGGCCGAAGTGTACTTCGTCTCGATGAAAGAGTTCCAGAACAAGAAGTGGGGCACGCCCCAGCCGATCATCGTCCGCAACCCCGGCATGGGCCTGGGTGTGGCGCTGCTGCAAGGCTTCGGCACCTACACCTTCAAAGTTGCCGACCCGCAATTGTTCGTGACCAACATCGTCGGCAAGCAGGCCATCTACCGCACCAGCGAAATTGAAGAGCGCATGCGCACCATGCTGCTTTCCAAATTCCAGGATATTCTCGGCGAAACCGGTGCAAAGAAGAGCGTGCCCGAACTGATCGGTCTGACCGAGGAACTCGGGGCCGCTGTTCGCGCCAAGGCCCAGGATGACTTTGCGGCCATGGGCCTGACCCTGACCACTTTCTACATCGGCAACCTGAAGCCCTCCGAAAAATCGGCTCAGGAACTGCGCGATATGGGCATGCTCGACATGGCCACCTACACCCAGCTCCAGGCTGCGGACGCCATGCGCGATGCCGCCAACAACCAGAGCGGCGGGGCCGGCCTGACTGCCGGTATCGGCGCGGGGATGGGTATCGGTAACATCATGAACCAGGCCCTCTCCGGTGGGATGGCGAACCAGTCCACCCAGCCGACCGCCCAACCCGCGGCCAGCGGAGCCGCCGCGGCGGGCGCGATGCCTGACGTGATGACCCCCTCCGAAGCGGCCGCCATCCTGCGCGTTTCGGAAGAAGATGTGGTTGCAGCAATCACCGCCGGCGACTTGAAAGCCAAGAAGCTCGGCAACGCCTACCGCATCAGCAAGGCCGCCCTGGAAGAGTTCTTGAAGAGCTAAAGATTGAAAATCGCTCCCCGTCATGGATTGACGGGGAGTTTTCTATTTGGAGAAGCTTATGCCTGTAGAAAACATCTTGCAAGAGGTCAATCAAATCGCCACCCTGGCGGGCATCCTGGCCGGCTTTGCCTTCGCGGCAGTGGTGCAACTGCTCGCCAGCAACAACCCCGGCAAATTGACCACAACAATCATCGTGATTTTTACGCTCTCCACACTGATGTTTTTATTTACCATTTTCGCGTTTGTGATGATTGGCGCGGCAACCGCGGAACTGAACCGGGAAATTATCGAGTTGGAGGCCCTGGGAGGCTGGGCTTTTATCGTTGCGTTTCTTGGCCTGTTGCTTTTCCTGTTCGGTGTCGGCCTGACCGGCTGGATCCGTTCAACCGTGACCGGGATCGCCACCAGTGCTTTCTCGTTAATCACACTCTGCTTGAGCCTGTGGGTTTTTGTCAGCGTCATGAGTGTTTTCTGGTAAAGGCATATGAGTTAAATCAAAAAGCGGCCGCCTCATGAGGCAGCCGCTTTTTGATTTAACCGCGAATTAGCGAATCTTGAACATCTGGGTCAGTTTCATCGCCAGGTTTAAGTCGCCGGTCAGCTTCAGCTTGCCTTCCATGAAGGCTTTCATCCCGTCCAGTTCGCCAGTGAAAATCTTGACGTAGTCGCTGGAATCAGCCGTCAGGGTCATCTTGGGCGCAGCGTGGACACCCTTCTCGACCTTGACCGAACCATCCTTGATTTCAGCGTACCAGTCGCCGGCTTCCTCGCCGGTAAATTTGAACTGGATGACGGCGTTCAGGCCGGGAGCCTTTTCCGGCAGGAAAGCGCCGGGCATTTTGGACATCAGGGTTTCGATTGTTAAAGCCATTGGTTAGTCTCCTTGTTATTGGTTGATCGATATTTGATACTGCCCTTCGACTACGCCGCCAGAAACAGGCAGCTCCGCTCAGGGCTGAAGGTTTTCAAAAATCGCTGCCGCGCCCATGCCACCGCCGATGCACATGGTCACCATGCCATAGCGGGAGCCACGCCGGCCCATTTCATAGAGCAGTTGCGTGGTAAGTTTACCACCGGTGCAGCCGAGTGGATGACCGAGCGCAATGGCTCCGCCGTTGACGTTGATTTTGCTCTCATCGAGGCCCAACTCGCGAATGACAGCCAAACTCTGGGCAGCGAAAGCTTCGTTCAACTCGAACAGATCGATATCTTCCTGTTTCAGTCCCGCCAGTTTTAGAACCTTCGGGATGGCCGCAATTGGGCCGATACCCATTAAATCAGCCGGAACGCCGCCGGTGGCGAACGCCACGAAACGGGCCAGCGGCTTCAACCCCAGGCTGGATGCCTTTTCGGCAGACATGATCATCACCGCCGCCGCCCCATCCGAAGTCTGGGACGAGTTACCCGCCGTGACCGAGCCGCCTTCCTTGAAGGCCGGCCGCAGTTTGGCAAGTGCTTCGAGAGTCGTATCGGCGCGAGGGCCTTCGTCGCGGCTGACGGTGAATTTCTTGGTCACTGGGGCGCCGTCCACCACTTCGACCATTTCTACATCGATGGGCACAATCTCCGGGTCGAACAGTCCGCTCGTCACCGCCGCAACTGCCTTCTGGTGCGAGCGCAGGGCAAAAGCATCCTGGTCTGCGCGTGAAATGCCGTATTTTTCGGCCACATTTTCAGCGGTCAGGCCCATGTTGGTATAGGCTGCCGGGTTTTCAGCCGCGAAATAGGCATTCGGCGCGAATTTGTTGCCGGTCATGGGCACCATCGACATGGATTCCGCCCCGCCAGCGATGGCAACTTCCATCTGCCCGGTCATAATCGCGTAAGCGGCATGGGCGATGGACTGCACCCCGGAGGAGCAATAGCGGTTGATGGTCTCACCGCTGGTGGTGTGGGGCAGACCGGCCCGCAGGGCCACGGTACGCGCCATATTAAGTCCCTGCTCGCCTTCGGGGAAAGCGCAGCCGAGGATGACATCTTCCACTTCGGCGGGGTCGAGACCGGGGGTACGGCGCAAAAGCTCCTTGACCACTTCCGCAGCCATTTCATCGGGGCGAACCGTCGCCAGCCCGCCACGTTTCGATTTTCCAACAGCCGTTCGCGCGGCTGAAACAATTACTGCGTTTCGAATGTTCATAAATTCTCCTTTTTAGGACACGGAGATAACGGATTTCACGAAGATGGCTTATTTTTTTGGGACACGGAGATAACGGATTTTACGGAGCGGGCTTACTTTTTATCCAGATACGTGTGCCTTTACGGTCGTTGTCATAGACTTTGCGGCGAAATTCGGCGGTTTGACCAAAATTTAAGAGAAGACCCACTTCGTATTCAGTTGCTTTCAAATAGTTCAAAAGTTGAGCAGCGTGATCTTCGTTGAGTTTGCTGACTGCTTTCAGTTCAAGCACAACAACATCATTGACCAGCATATCTACAATGTATTCACCAACCATCTTGCTATGAAAATAAACATGGATTGGCACTTGCTGATCAACTTTCAAACCGCGTTCCTGCATCAAAATCGTCAGACTGTTCTCATAGACCTTCTCTGAAAAGCCATATCCCAACTCCGTGTGCAAATCGAAAAACGCGCGCAAGACTTTGTCGGTAATCTCGGCATGTTTTCCTTCAAACTTCACCTGTGACGTTGGCCTTCGCACATCCATAAAAAATCTCCGTGTAACTCCGTAAACTCCGCGTCCCAAAGCTCTTAATTCCGCAGCGGTTTCCCAGTCTGTAACAAATTCCACATCCTTGCCTGGGTTTTTTCCTCGCCGCACAGGCTCAGGAACGCCTCGCGCTCCAGGTCAAGGATGTACTGCTCGCTGACCCACTGCGGCTTGCTCAGTTCACCACCGGTCATAACATAGGCCAGTTTGCCGGCAATCACCTTTTCGTATTCGGTAATGTACTTGCCTTCGCCCATCATGTGGATTCCGACGCGCAGCGCGGCCAGGGCGTCTCGGCCAGCCGCATAAATCTGCTCAGGCGCGGGCGGGCGATAGCCGCTATTAGCCATGTGCAGCACTTCGCGTTTGGCTTCGGTAAGCAGGTGGTCGCGGTTCAGGATGATTCGGTCAGATGCGGTCAAGAAACCGGCCTGGCAGGCTTCTTCGGCGCTCGTCGCCACCTTCGCCAGCCCAATCTGCTCGAAAACGCGCTGGAGATAGGGGAAAGCGTCCGCGTTTTGGGTGCGCATCGGCGGGTTGACCACGCGCCGCAGCATCTCTTTCGTCCCCGCCCCCGCCGGGATGACGCCCGCGCCCAACTCGACCAGCCCGATGTACAACTCGCCCGCCGCAACGACCCGTGAGCCGTGCATGGTCACTTCCGCGCCGCCGCCCAGGGCCAGCCCCGCCGGGGCAACCACCACCGGCTTGGGGAAGTAGCGCATGCGCATGTTCAGGTTTTGCAGTTTGCGGATGGCTCCATCGAGCACATCCCACATGCCCTGCTGGGCGGCCACCACCACCATGAACAGGTTCGCGCCCGCGCTGAAATTATCGGCTTCCGAGCCAATCACCAGCCCGTCGAACTCGGTTTCGGCCTTCTCCAGCGCCAGCGAGGTAATTTCAAAGATATCATCGTCGAGCGCGTTCATCTTGGTGTGGAATTCGACCAGCCCGACACCGTCGCCGATGTCATAGAGCGTCGCGCCGGCATTCTCGGCCACCTTTTTCGAGCCGGAAATCGTCACAAACCCGGCAGGGCGCGCCAGCGGCACATATTTCTTCTGCGCTACGTCATACACGCCGACCTTGGCCTTGCCTTCATATTGGTAAAAAGTGGACGTTCCACCGGCGAGCATCTCGGATACCCATTCGGGGGCTGGGAACCCGGCCTCAGCCATTCGCTGCGCGGATCGCTCCACCCCGAGCCTGTCCCAGGTTTCGAAAGGCCCGGCCTCGTGTCCGAACCCCCAGCGGACGGCGTCGTCAATCGGCTTGGGCGTGTCGGCCACTTCGGGGATGATCGCCGCCGCGTACTGGAATCCCTGCCAGGTAAGGGCCTGCACCAGTTTGGCGGCTTTGTCGTCGGCTGCCAGCAAAACCGTCAGGCGCTCGGCCAGGTCTTCGGTGTCTTTGGCCTGTTTAACGGAATCAAATCTCGGTTTGGTCGGCGCTTCATGCTCCAGCGTGGAAAGGTTCAGGGACCAGAATTCCTTCTTGCCGCCCTCCCCCCTCACTTCCTTGTAAAATCCGACCTTGCTTTTGTTGCCCAGCCAGCCGCGTTCGAGCAGCGACTTGATCAGCGCGTTCGGCTTTTCAGCCTGCAAATAGGGCTGGGCGTAGCTGTCATGTGGGATGGCCGGGGCCAGGTTGCGCCCGACATGATCCCAAACGTCGATACCGACCAGGTCGATCAGGCGGAAGGTGGCGGTTTTGGGGCGGCCCATCAGCGGACCGGTGATGGCATCGACTTCATCGACAGTGTAGCCGTTGTTGATGATGAAAACGAGCGCAAAAGCGCCGGTGCCAAAGGCAACCCGGTTGCCGATGAAGTTGGGCGTGTCTTTGCACAGCACAATGCCCTTACCCAGGCGGTATTCGCC
>JAEWVF010000025.1 GCA_023459215.1 Chloroflexota bacterium | reverse complement strand
CGTAAACTTCAGATTGGAACCAAAAAACATTTTCGGAAACGCGTTCGCGGTGCATACAAGCCCTCAAAAGGAGATTGGCTTAAGATAGCATAAATGAGAATCAAAATCAAGATTGTCAGACAACTTTCAGCAATTTCAAACCTGAAAAATGAAAGCGCTTCCCAAGACGGGGAATCACCCCACCCCCGGCCCCGCCCCTCATGGGGCGGGGCCGGGGGGATGGGAGAAAATTCATTTTAGATTTGGAATTACTGGACAATTTTGATAGGCTGTGCCATCCTGGCCGGGCTGACTCCCATCTCCATAACAGGAAAAAGCCCCAGGCGCAGCTTGATTCCGTTAAAAGGTGCGAATTTGGTCTTGACAAACAAAAATAAACGCTGTATATTTACGGTAATAAATATACAGCGTTTATTTCTATGGAGTAAACATGTCCCCTCGACCGCGCAAGGAAGAACAGCAGAACAATTTGCAGGAAGCGATTAAAACCACCGCCTGGCGGCAGATTGCCGAAAGCGGCGCGGCGGCTCTCAGCCTGCGGGCGATTGCCCGCGAACTGAACATCACCGCCCCGGCGATTTACAACTACTATCCTGACCGCGATGCGCTGGTGACGGCCTTGATCATTGACGCCTATACCTCGTTTGGCGATGCGCAGGTGAGCGCCCGCGATTCTGTCCCGGCGGCGGATGTGGAGGGGCGGCTGCGCGCCACCGGGCGGGCTTACCGTCAGTGGGCCTTGGATTACCCGCAGCGCTACCAGCTCATTTTCGGGACGCCGATTCCCGGTTACGCAGCGCCCTTCGAGCAGACCTTCCCTGCCGCGGCGCGGGCCTTGGGCGCCATTGTCAGCGTGGTCGAGGCTGTTCGTGCGGGGGGCCGGCTGCGGGTGGAGGTGTTTCCGCAGGTTGCGCCGGGGCACGAGGCCGCCTTCGGGATGTGGAAAAACTATGCCGGCGAGGCCGACGTCCTTTCTTTATCCATCGCCGTTTTGATTTGGGCGCGGGTGCATGGATTGGTTTCCCTTGAAATTGCCGGGAACATCCCGCCCTTTGGCGCGGATGGGGATGCCCTGTATGCTTATGAAGTTGAGTTGATCGTGAAAACGTTTATCCGTGCGCAGGCCTGAGATGGATAGTGTTTCAATCACCCGTTTGTATGTGCGCTCGGTTTTGTATCTGCCCTTGTTCATGTTGCACGCGGGAATACGCAATTTTCACCTGCGGGCATTACAAAGGAGAAAAAATGTCTGATTTGCATGTTATTTTTGGCAGCGGAGCGGTTGGCCGCGCCATTGCCGCCGAATTGCTTGCGCGTAGGGCAACCATCCGCATGGTTAACCGCTCGGGCAAGCTGGATGAAGCCCCTGCCGGTGTGGAGATTGTCGCCGCCGATTTGTACGATCTCGCCCAGGTGCGGGACGTTTCCAAAGGCGCGGCGGTTGTTTATCAATCGGCCCAGCCCGCTTATCACCAGTGGCCAGAGAAATTCCCGGCCCTGCAAAATGCCATCATCGAAGGGCTGACCGGCTCCGGCGCGAAACTGGTGCTGGTTGAGAACCTGTACATGTATGGCGAAACCAACGGGACGCCGATGAGCGAATCCATGCCCTACAATGCCCAGACGCGCAAAGGCAAAACGCGCGGCCAGATGAGCAAGGCGGCTTTTGCCGCGCACGAAACCGGCAAGCTGCGCGTTACAGCCGGGCGCGGGGCGGATTTCTTCGGGCCGTGGGGCTTGTCCTCCACCTTGGGCGAGCGCGCCATCCCGTCGCTTTTGCAGGGCAAACCGGCCAGCCTGATTGGCAACATCGATCTGGCGCACACCTATACCTTCGTCAATGATTTTGGCCGGGCGCTGGTGCTCCTGGGCGAGCGCGATGAAGCTGATGGCCAAGCCTGGCATGTGCCGAATGACAATCCGCGCGTGACCCAGCGCCAGATGGTGGCGCTGCTGGCCGAAGCGGCGGGCGTTGAAGCCAAAACCAGCGCGATGGGCAGGTGGATGATGATGCTGGGCGGGTTGTTCATCCCGGAAGCCAAAGAATCGGTTGAGATGATGTACCAGTTCGAGCAGCCCTTCATCGTCGATTCGAGCCGGTTTGAGCAAACCTTTGGGATGAAAGCCACTCCGCTCCGGGATGCCGTCCGCGAGACGGTGGCCTGGTACAAGAGCCGTCTGTAGACACAGAACCGCCCGCAGTCAATACTGCCGGGCGGTTTTTTTTTGCATATTTTGAATTTGACAAGTGTCATCCAAATAAGGCGGATTGTCACCCGGATATATGACGCCTGTCACTTTGACGAAACGGGCGCTGCGCGTAAAATGTAGTCATCGTTTGGAGGTACTTATGGCTGAGAAAAAATGGGAAGTGACCAAAGTTCGCTACTGTGACCATGTCGGTCATGAAGTTGCTTTTGAAACCGAAGTTGTTTACCCGAACGACTTCCTGCCCGATCCCGCGCGGATTACGGCGCGGCGCTGTTCGAACGCCAAGGAATGCAATATGTTCGACAAGCCGACCTGCGCCTGGTGCGGAACCAATCCGAACCACGAACCGCTCTAATTTTTAAACTGCGGGCAGACTTCCTCCTTCTGCCCGTTGCAAAAACTCTCTCCTCCCTCTGAGTTGGTCTTGGCTGCGCCCGCTGAACACAGCGGGCGTAAGCCGTTAAGTGCCCAGGAAGGCAGCCACCCTGGGGTCAAGCGGCTGGCTGTCCAGTTGTTCTGGGGCGCCGGTTTGGATTAATTTCCCATCCAGTAAAACCGCCAGGCGGTCGCCCAGTTTGCGGGCTTCGGCCAGGTCGTGGGTGATGAAGATGGTTGTTACGCCGCTTTCGGGCAGGATGCGCCCCAGGTCATCGATCAGGCGGGTGCGGGTGGGCGAATCAAGGGCAGAAAACGGCTCATCGAGCAGCAGCAGTTCAGGGTCGAGCACCAGCGCGCGCGCCAGGCTGACGCGCTGTCCCTCGCCGCCCGAAAGTTCGCTGGCGCGCCGTCCGGCCAGGTGCGAAATGCCCAACTGCGCCAGCCATTTTTCAACTCGCGGGGCAATCTCATTTTTGGGTACGCCGCGAAAGGTCAGGCCGGAGGCGACGTTTTCATAGACGGACATATCGAACAGGAGCGGATCCTGCATCACCAGGCCGATGCGCCGCCGGTAACGCAGCGCGGACTCAGCCGCCGCCGGTTTGCCGTTAAACCAGATTTCTCCATGCTCGGGCTTGAGCAGGCGCGCCAGGGTCAACAGCAGGGTGCTTTTGCCGGCCCCGTTCGGCCCGACCACGGCCAGCACTTCACCGCTGCGAATGCTTAACGTTTCCACTTCGAGTACCAGGCGTCCGCCGCGTTTGACGGCCAAATTGCTAATTCGCAGGGCGGCCTCTGCCAACATCGCGGGATGTTCGAGTCCTTTTGGCTTATTGTCCACGCCGCAGGCTCCTTTGCTGGATGACCGTCAGCGCCCAATTGACCAGGAAGGTGATGGTGAGCAGCAAAACGCTCAGGCCGATGGCCATCTCGAACTGGCCTTTGCCGGTTTCCAGCACAATGGCGGTGGTCAACACGCGTGTCTGGTAGCGGATGTTGCCGCCGACCATCATGCTCGCGCCGACTTCAGAAATAACCGCGCCAAAACCGGCCATCAATGCGGCCAGCAGGGGCATACGCGCCTCGCGCCAGAGCATCCAGACCATTTGCGGGGTTGATGCGCCCAGGCCGCGCAATTGCAGTTGCAGGCGCGGATCGAGGGCTTGCAGGGCCGAGGTTGTCAACCCGGCCACAACCGGGAAGGAGATGATGACCTGGGCAATGATGATGGCGGCTGGGGTGTAGATCAGGCGCAAATCGCCGAACGGGCCGGAGCGCCAGAGCATTATTGCCACAAACAGGCCGACCACGACCGGCGGCAGTCCCATGCCGGTATTGATCAGGCTCAGGAGCAGCGAGCGCCCCGGGAATTTGCCCAGGGCCAGCAGCGTTCCGAGCGGCAGGCCCAGCAGCAGGCTGATGCCGGTAGCCAGCCCCGAGATTTGCAAGGACAGGGCGGTGATTTCGAAGATTTCGCCGTAGAAAGACATGATAATTTTCAGGAACCCATCGATGGTATCAGAAGGGGCGAAGCATTGCTTCGCCCCCGCTGTTAACCGATTTTAATCCAATCCCAACTCAGCCGGGTCGCGGCCAGCATCGGGGAAGAAGAGCGGCATACCGAATTTATCGGCGCCAAATTCGCCAATGATTTTCTGGACATCTTCGCGCACCATGAATTGTGCAAATGCCATTGCGCCATCGTAATTGACCTTGGGCCACATGGCCGGGTCGACAGTCATGACGTGATAAACGTTGAGCAAGGCATTGTCGCCTTCAACCAAAATTTCAAGCTCGACGCTGTCCATCATCGACAGGTAGGTGCCGCGGTCGGTGAATGTGTAAGCGCCTTTTTCCGAGGCAATGGTCAGGGTAGCGCCCATGCCCTGGCCGCTGGAGATGTAGAAGTCAGGCGAGAAGGTGGCCGGGTCAAGCTCGGCTTTTTTCCACAGGGCCAGTTCGGCCTTATGGGTGCCGGAATCGTCTCCGCGGGTGACAAAGGCGGCTTTGGCTTCGGCAATTGCCTTGTATGCATCCAGCACGCTCATTCCCTTGATGCTGGCCGGGTCGGCGGCGGGGCCGATAATGACAAAGTCATTGTGCATGACCAGCAGGCGGTCTTTGACCACACCGGCCTCGACCAGCACTTTTTCAGCAGCGGGAGCATGGGCGAGCAGAACATCGGCGTTGCCTTCTTCGCCCATTTTCAGGGCCGCGCCGGTGCCGACGGCAATCGTCTGGACGACATAGCCGGTCTCATCCTGGAACATGGGCACAAGCACATCGAGCAGGCCTGAATCCTGGGTGGAAGTGGTGGTTGCCAGGATCAGGGTGGGATTGGCGGGCGGGACAACCGCGGCAGGCTGCATCACCTCGATTTTGACCACATCCTTGACCCAGGTTTTACTCGAAAGATTCGGCATGACCATGTTGAATTTGCCCTCGGCAATGCCGATCAGGCAGTCGGCGCAGGCGGAAACATCGCTCATCGCGACTTCGGCGCTGAAATCGTCGCTGGCGGTGATGACGATGGCGCTGGCGCCCTCGACCATGCCCGCTTTTTCAAGGGCGGCATTCAGGCGCACGCCTTCATATTCGCCGGGGCCATTTTTTGGATGTTCAGCGGTCAGTTTGACCACTTCCAGCCCGGCGGGGTCGGTGGTGGTCAGGGTCAATTCGCTGCTGACAGCGCCGCTGATCACAAGCGAAGCGCCCGGGTCCGCGGCAGGCTCCTCGGCAACTGGTTCTTCGGCGGCAGGGGCAGCCGGTTCAATGGGAGCAGGTTCCGGGGTGGCCGCGGGGCCGCAGGCCGCCAGGGCCATCGCCAGAACCATCAGCAAAGTGAATAAAATGGAGCGGGTGTGTTTCATATTCTCATCCTTTTCTTGAAATAAAATTCTACGGATGCCCCGGTCGGGGCAATCCGACACCAACAGGACTGGAAAACGAACCGAAATAGCAGTAAATTGCCAGTTGAAAGCCGGGACGGGAGGCTCAAAGGCAGTTGCTGGCCGGCGCTAGTCGACCCCAACCATGATGTTGGAGGCTTTGATGATGGCGTAGGCATCTTTGCCCTCGGCCAGCCCGAGGCTTTCCGCCGAGGTGTTGGTGATGATCGAGACCAGTTTCTCGCCGCCGGGCAGTTCCAGCGTGACTTCTGAATTGACTGCGCCTTTGAGCACCCGGACAACTTTGGCTTTTAGAACGTTGCGCGCGCTGAGTTTCATGGTTTTCTCCTTTTGTGAACTTTTATTCCTGCCTCGGCAGCAGCGCCAGCCGCAGGACGATAAACACAAGCAGTGAAATGGCAATCAGCAGCGCGGCGACCGGCTGGGCCGCGCCCAGGCCAAATCCCTGGAAACGCTCGAAGACCAGCACCGGCACAATTTTGGGGTGGTACGAGAGAATGACCACCGCGCCAAATTCGCTGATGCCGCGCGCCCACATCATCAGCGCGCCTGCCATTACGCCACGTCCGGCCAGCGGCAGGGTGATGTGCCAGAACGCCTGCCAGCGGCTGGCCCCGTCGGTTTGGGCGACCCATTCCAGTTCGTCATCCACCAGCGCGAAGGATTCGCGGCTCAGGTTGACCAGGAAGGGCAGGCTGACGAACAACATGCCAACCACGATGCCGCCCAGGTTGTCGGTGAAGGTGACGCCGAGCGGCTCCAGGCCGCTGCCGAGCAATCCGCGCCGGCCAAAGACCAGCAGCAGGGCTACCCCGGCGGCGGTATGCGGGATGATGACCGGCAGGTTGACCAGCGCCTCGACCAACCGCTTGCCGCGAAATTTGCGCCGCGCCAGCAGGTACGCCAGCGGAATGCCGGTCAGCGCGGCCAGGCTGGTGGCGATGGCTGCTGCGCCAAACGTCAGGCCAATCGAGCGCAGCACTTCGCGGTCTGTCAGCGCCCACAGGAACTCGGCGGGAGCAGTGTCGAGGAAAATCGCCAGCAGCGGCAGGAGGATAAAGAGCAGGAGCAAGCCGCCCAGCGCGGCAAAAAGCAAGTCGAAAGCGAGACGCCGGTTCAAGGCGTCTCCGCCAGCGGAATTGTCAGGGCTTGCAAGGCTTCGGGCAGGTTGGCGTAGCCATCCGCCAGGGACTGCTCAAAGAGGGGATGATGATTCTCGTCCATGATGGCGCGGCCCTCGGGCGAGAGCAGGAAAGCGATGAAGAGCGCAGCCTCCTCGGGGTGCGGCGAACTGTCCGGGATGGTGATTCCGTAGCCAATCCGCTCGCCACGAAATTCGGGTTTTACTGTGGCAAAACGCTGAAAATCGAGCTTGACCAGCACGCTTTTGTAAAGGTTCTCAAAGTCTGCTGCGCCCATGTTGACTTCATCGGGCAGGCGCAACAGGCCAAGATCGTGCTGGGCGATAACGCTCTCATACTCGAAAGCGTAATCCAGGTCGCCCGATTCGAGCAGGGCAATCAACTGGATGCTCGATCCGCGCAAAACAACATGCGCGCCGCTTTTGGTTTCAAGAATCTCCGGCACGGTGATGGTCGTCAGGTCATCATCGCGGAAGATGGTCAGCCCGTAGGTGAACTGGTCTTTGAACATGGGCGCGAACAGGTCGTAGCGCCCGAGTCGCTGCTCGGCCAGGGCAAAGGCCATCAGTCCGCGATACCCGGCGGCGTCGAAACGCGGGTCGGCAAACCCGATGCGCACGTCCGGGCGGGCCAGCACCTCGGCCCAGTTCTCGGCGTTGATTTCAGCGCGGTATTTGCTCTGGTCGTGATAGGCCAGGGCTAGGTGATTGCTGGCAAAGCGGATGTACCAATCGGCGTAGGGCTGACCGGTTTGCGGATTTTCAGTGGCATACATCAGCATCGGGATGAGCGCGGCGTCTGCCGAAGCGACAATATCGATTGGCTCATGCAGTTCGGTGGCGTGGCGGATAACCTGGATGCTGCCGTGGTACTCGGGCCGGACATCGATGTGCGCATATTTGGCTTCGAAGGCTTTTTCGAGCGCGTCGAAGGGCTGGATCAGGCTGCCAGCGGCGAACACCACCAGCGGTGTTTTTTCAACCGGATTCGGACTCACCTGGGGCTGCGCTCCGTTACAAGAAGCGAGTCCCAGGGTCAGGGCGAACAGAAGAAAGGTGCGGAGAAGTTTGGGCATGGTTTGCTGTTAGAAAAAAGCCCCCTCCCAGCCTCCCCCAAATTCCAAAATTCGGAATTTAGGGGAGGGGCAATGCCGCCAGGCTCGCGGCTGTGGCCCCTTCCCCAAAATCGAAGTACAGATTTTGGGGAAGGCGTGGAAACGGGTTACTTCACTTCAATCCTGACCACATCCTTGGCCCAGAAATTGCTTTCCATGCCAGGCAGGACCAGTTTGAACTGTTCGGGTTCGTCACCAAAGGCAAACAGGCAGTCTTCACAAGCCAGCACGTCGGCCAGGGCAATCTCAACCACAAAACCATCGGCGGCGGTGACGACCAGGGTGGCAGCGCCATCCTGAACGCCGGCCATCTCGAGCAGGGCCTTGAGCGAGACGCCTTCATAATCTTCGGTACCTTTCTTGGGATGCTCGGCGGTAATGTTGAGCACTTCCATTGTGCGCAAGGCGGCCTCGTTCAGGGACAATTCCTGCCCGACCAGACCAGTCAGGGTGAAGGTGGCCTCGTCAGCGGGAACGTTGGCCACCGCTCCGCTCTCGACCAAGGGAACATTGACTTTGATCTCGGTAATCATCCCGGCCATTTCATTCTTTTGCAGGTCAGCGCCAACCAGGCGAAGAGGGAAGTATTTCTCATCGAGTGGGTTTTCGTTGACTTTATGGGCGACGATGATGTTCATGTTGCGGCGCAAACGCTCCGCATCGAAGGTGACGGTGTAGCCGTCGCTGGCAATCACATCGACGGTATAACCGGCATCGACCAGGTCGGTGTTGTAAGCAGCGATGCCTTCGTGGGTGTTTTCATCGTCTACGCCGCCGACCAGGATGTAGAGCGGCACGCCAACCCATTCCTGGGCTTTGTCGTCCGTCCAGCTTGCGCCGTGACATTGCGGAGCCGAGCAGGATTCGATGGTGCCGCGGTCGTAGGCATCCTCGATGCCGCCAACGGCTTTCAATTCCCATTCCATTACCAGCGGCTTGATTTCGATTTTATTGACCCATTTGACCGCCCAGTGACCATCGGTAACCTGGTTCATTTCGTCGCTGACCACAATCAGGCGCAAAATACCATCCTGTTTCGGGTCGAGCGGTTTGCCGTCGATTTCATAAGCCACCATGGCGGTTAATTCGACCGGTTTTTTGAGTTCATCGCCCTTGATCGGGTCATAGGCGATAAACGTGCCGTTCATGATTTGATCGTATGAAAAAGTGATGCTGTAACCGTCTTCGGCGACCACGTTCAGGCCGTTGGTCTCATCCATACCGGCCATGACAGCCAGGTCTTTAAGCGATACGCCCTTGAACTTCATCGGCGGGGTGATCTTGCCGGTGCTGCTTTTGATGCCGCCAAAACCTTCGCTGGCGGGCAGGGCCATCAATTCTTCCATATTGAAGGAACGAGATTCGCCGGGTGTGACAATCTCGAAGATGGTTTCACCTGTCGGCGCTGCTGTGGGCGCTTCGGTTGGCGGCGCAGTGGGCGCCTCGGTAGCCGGAACCGGCTCCGGGGTGTTGGCCGCACAGGCGCCGAAAATCAGGGCCAGGATAATTATCAATCCCCCGAGCAAAAACAATCGCGTATGCAGTTTCATTCTATTCTCCTAATGATTGGGTATTCCCCTGCCGGGAGCAGGGAAAGGAAGCGCCTGGTCAGGTATTAAGGGAAAACTTAATCTTCGGGATAAAAAAATTACTGGATTGCGATTTCTTCGCCCGTGTGAGTCGTATCGTAGCCGCGCAAACCGTCCATGCCGCGTCGGAAGGATCGGGTTTGCAGGGTATCGAGCAACGGGGCCAGCGTCTTAAGCTGTTCATCGGGCAAGACCAGATCATAGCGCTCGGCAAACAGCGGCACAAAATCCAGCCCGTGCTGGATGGCCGCGGCTTCCAATCCCAGGGCGGCGTCGGCCTGGCCAAGCTGGATGGCGGCTGCGGCCTGGGTATGGGTTTGGGCGATGATTTCGTAGCCGGGGATGGCGGATGGGGCGATTCCGAGCCGGTGCAGTTCGCCGTCGAGCCACAACCTCGTCCCGGAGCCTGGATTCCGATTAATAAAGCGGATGCCCGGCTGGAGCAGGTCAGCCGCGCTGCGGATTTGGCGCGGGTTGCCGGGGGCGACCATCCAGCCCTGGGTGCGGTGGGCCAGGGTGACGAGGTGTACGCGCCGGTCAGGAAACAGCCGGCTGACGAAGGGGGTGTTGTACTCGCCGCTGGCATCCAACAGGTGCGCGCCGGAAGCGTTGCACAAACCCATGCGCAGGTTGACCAACCCATCCAGGCTGCCGACCGGGTGAACCAAAATTTCGACATGCCGGGCCAGTTGTTCGGCCAACTGCTCAATGGCCAGGTCGTGGCTGCCGGAGAATACCAGGACGGGCTTAGCGCTTTTGGGCAAAACCAGCTCTTGCAACAGGAATCCGCCGGCGCGGGCGCGATAGAATTTTTCTGTTAATCCGGCCGTGACGCGCACCTCGGCGATTTCAACCAATCCGCCCGCTTCCAAGGCTTTGATATGGTGCTGCACCCAGGCCGGGTGCTTGCCAACAGCCCGTCCCAACTGACTGAGCGTGGCTGGCTCGGTCATCAACAGCCGCACGATTTGCATCCGGCGCGGGTCGGCCAGCAGTTTGATCTGCTCGAAAGTGTGGACAGGCTGGATCTGTTTCATGGATTCTCTTAAGGAAAAGCTTAAGCGATATTAAAGAGTCTAACGATCCGCAAGGTTTTTGTCAATGTACTGGAAATCACCCGCGTTAAACCATTCTCCGTTGGTGAAGGGAAGAATGTCATGTCGGGCTGCTCAAGAAATTCCGTTTTGGGACACCCTGGCCTATCTGGGGTGCTCAGCCTTCTTCAATTTAATCCATTCAGGAATGGTTTGACACTGCCCCGCGCCTGTGATAAACTGCCGCATCAATTGGTTTTGTACTCATCCAGAGAGGCAGAGGGACCGGCCCTGTGAAGCCTCGGCAACCGCAAGCAAGGTGCCAATTCCGGCAGGCCTGGCGGCCTGGGAGATGAGAGTGGACATTTTATGATTGTCGCCTCTCATGTGAGAGGCGTTTTTGTTGATGGAACCTTGTCCTGAATGTGGCGCGCCTGAGACGGCGTGTGAAGTTCGCTATCATGCGTGTCTTGCTCTTGAGTTCAGCGATCCGGGCTATGGCGCAGTTCATCATTTGACGGTGGCGACATATACGCTTCAGCATTCCAGCAAGCTGACCTGCACGGGCTGGTTGGAAATGCGTCAGCTTTTGCATGAGTTCCTGGTTGAGAACAAAGCCCCGGCTGCCATCCGCCAGCGGAACAAGGATAAGGTGGATAGCGGCAAACGCCAGTTCAAAATCAAGTCGAAGACCGGCGAACGCATCATCTCTAAATCGAGTTGGACAAAAACGATTTGCGATGTCCGCACCGAAGATGCCGAACGCTATTGTGCGGATGTAACCGAATGGGCGCGGGCGGCACTGGCAGAGAGTGCAGGGGTCGAACAGGCAGGATGAAGTAAATAACCGGTCGTAATTTCTTATGTGTTTTGAAAGTTATGGGATGCCGGTTTCACCCAAAATAAAAGAAGAATTGGGAATAGGATATGGTTCAGGGAAAGCAGGAGTCTTTTTTTATTTCAAGAAAATGGTTTTTTGCGTTGCTGATTGGGCTGTTTGGCATGGTAGCTCTCTTCATCCTGTTTGGTTACGAAGAAACATATCGTTTTTTTGGTGTTCCGGTATCAAAGCACCTTTTTTTGGATATGCAGTTAATCACCGGGAGCGCGGAATCGATAGAGAACGGTTTTGACCCGATCCTTGATAATAGGATGGACCCCGGACATAGAGATTTTAACTACCCCAAAATATGGTTTTTGCTGTTGAACTTGGGTTTGGGCCGTGGTGTATTGTTGTATTTTGGGATTGGTGCGATTGCGCTTTTCTTTATGGCGTTACTCCTGTTTCCTAAAACAGATGACCGTTTAACCCTTGCCCTTATCTTTCTTGTTACCTTTTCCAGCGCGGGTCTTTTGGCTTACGAACGCGCAAATGTGGACCTTATATTTTTCTTCACTGTTGTCTTGGCCTTATTATTGCAAGATAAATACCGGCCTGTTTCCATGCTTGTGATGATGGCAAGCATTCTATTTAAAATATTTCCTGTTTTTGCGTTGGGCTTGTATTGGGACAAACGAGACGCAAAATCAATGCTCCCTGTTGCTGCGCTTTCGATTGCATCATTGGCTTATTTTGGGTTTATTTTTAGCGACATGAGAACGATTTTTGAGATAATACAAAAAGGGTCAGATATTTCCTATGGACTGCAAGTTGCTGCCTACCATCTCAAGCTAAATGGACAGATTGATGAAATCAATAGCTTTGCTCTTTACTTGTTGATAGCATTGCTCAGCATAATCCCTGTTATTGCTGGTCTATTGCATAGAGAAAACCTGGATAAAATAGACACCTATCATTTGCGGTCTTTCTGGGCTGGAGCCGGGATTTACATTGGCACTTTTTGGTTGGGCAATAATTGGGATTACCGCTTAATATTTTTGATATTGGTTATTCCGGCATTGGTTGGGTTTTCTCGTTATAGTAAAGGGCTTGGATCATATATTGGCTGGATTACTATTTCAGCCATTCTTGTTTCTTGCTGGGGCTATGGCGTCCGCTTAAGGTTGAACGATATTATTCAGATACAGGAAGTTCTGTTTTGGATAGATGAAATTTCCAATTGGATGGTTTATTTGGGCCTGGTTTATTTTTTTATGGCCAGCCTGCCGGATTGGCTAAACCCTCAGAACTTTATCCGCCGCTTTGCGCATACCTGATTATGGAATTTTAGATATGCGATATTTCCAGCGAAAATCGATGGAAAACCTTCGCCACAGCGATTATAAAATAACCTATTGGAGACTCCACTATCATCTTATCTGGGCAACGTTTGAACGCCAGCCGCTCTTAACCCTGGAGCGAGAGAAAGTCTTTTATGGCGTTTTGTATGGCAAGGCGAAAGAGTTGGATTTAATCGTCCATGCGGCAGGGAATGTAGATGACCATGTTCATATTGTGGTTTCCATTCCGCCCAAACTATCTGTTGCCGATTGTGTTCGACACTTAAAGGGCGCAAGCGCATTTGCCATCAATCACATGGCCGGAAGCGATGGTAACTTTAAATGGCAGGCTGGTTATGGCGCGCTGACAATTGGTGAGCGTTCGTTGGAAACTGTGATGGCTTATGCTGTAAAACAGAAGGAACACCACCGCGATGACAGGGCTATTGCCATTTATGAGCGGATAGAGGATGAATAATTTATTGCCGCTTCGGGATAAATCCCTTGCTCATGACATGCAAGCCCTTTGGGCTGGCGCAACGAGTCCGCTTTAGCGGACTTGCATGAAATGAGGCAGGGATTTATCCCGCCGAAATTGTTGGAAGAGAACTATTTGCTGTAATGGTACCTGGCCTGCAAGAAATCAATCCGCCCATCGCGGACGAGGTAAACAATGCGGTGCTCCTGCGTCAGCCGCCGTGACCAACAACCCGGAGCGATATACTTGAGCGGTTCGGGCTTGCCAATCCCCTCGAATGGGTCGCGTAGGATGGCATCGATCAGTTCAAAGGTGCGCCCCAACTTCGAGCGCGAAAAATCTTTACCACGATGGCGGCGACGTATCACGACGGAAGAGCCAGTAAAAGATTTCCCGTCGTGTGCCGTTGTTTCCGTTGTGGTAAAAAGATTTGCCCAATAGCGCAAGTCTTCGATAAACTCGGGTTGGAAAACCGCCTCACGCTTTTTCATCCAGGCCTACTTCGCGGCGTAAATCATCGGCAGCGTATAGTGTCCCTTCGTTTTTTAGGGCGCGCCCCAGCGCGGAAAGCAGCCGTTCGGCATTTTCCGGTGAGCGCAGCAGGTAAGCGCTCTCGGTCAGGCTGGCGAGTTCATCGGCGGCAATCATGGCGACATCTTCATTGCCGCGCCGCTGGATGATAATTACCTCGCGGTCTTGGGTGACGCGGTCGAGCAGGCTGGCAAATTGCTCACGGGCGCTGGTGTAGGTAAATTCGATGGTCATAAGGACTCCTTTTTGTGTACAGAATTACTGTACAATAAAAGCGAAAAAAATGTCAAGCAAGCGCCCTTTCGCATGGAATAGTACTTATGGAAGATGGTTTTATGTCATCAAAAGAAAGAATTGTTTGGGGCTTGGCGATTTGTATTGCAATCATTTTTACATTTTTGATTACAAACAAGCTTGCCTTAATGCCGTCACAGTTTCAGGCAAGTGAATTACAACCTATCAAGCAGTTCACTGATATTGAACAAGAAGCAGACGCATGGTTTTCAGATAGCGCTTACCAGATATCGCGTCAACCACCAATACCTGCTCGACAACAGTATATCCAAGTGGAGAACATTGATATTCCTTTAAGTATTTACCAAGATGCTATCAATCAAAACCAGCCCTGGATCAATTACCCAGAACAGATTGCATTGCGGGCCTTTTATCCACCACTTGAAGTTGAAGGCTTTGTTCCGTCCAGTGTCAATATTTATTATTACAATGCAAGTATAGTAACGGTCACCGTTGTCTTTCTTAGCCCATATGGAGCAGGTGAAAGGCGATTTGATTTTGTAAAAGTGGATAACGTTTGGAAAATTGTTTGGGTTGGAGACCACTCTATTGACCTAAAGTAACTTGAAGTACTTATAGATAATTTTAAGGAGAAAGCATGACCCCTCGTACCTACACCAACCGCCGCTACCTCGACGCCCTCGAAAAGAAAGTGCTTGTTTTCGACGGCGCGATGGGCACCAGCCTGCAAAAGCAAAACCTGACCGCAGAGCACTTCGGCGGTGAAAAATACAACGGCTGTAACGATTTTCTCGTCATCTCGTTCCCCGAGGCCGTTGAAAAAGTCCACCGCTCGTTTATGGAAGTCGGCGTGGATGTGCTCGAAACGGACACTTTCCGCTCGAACCGGCTGACCCTGGGCGAGTACGGACTGGGCGAGCGCACCAACGAGATTAACGTGGCCGCCGCTTCGCTGGCCCGGCGCATCGCGGACGAGTTCGCTGCCAAAACCGGCCAGCCCCGTTTTGTGGCCGGTTCGATTGGGCCGAGTGGCAAACTGCCTTCCGCCGATGACCCGGAACTGTCGAACATGCAGTTCGACGAGTTGGCCGACATTTTCCGTGAGCAGGCGCTCGGGCTGATTCAGGGCGGCGTGGATGTGATCCTGATCGAAACATCCCAAGATATTCTCGAAGTCAAAGCTGCCATTAACGGCGTGACCAAAGCCTTTGCCGAAACCGGCGTCTGGCTGCCAATCCAGGCCCAGGTTACGCTCGACACCAGCGGACGGATGCTGCTTGGCACCGACGCCGAGGCCGCGATTGCAATTCTCGAAGATTTGCCGATCGATGTGATCGGCCTGAACTGCTCGACCGGACCGGAACACATGCGCGAACCGATTCGGATCCTCGGCGAAAACACACGCCTGCCCGTTTCGTGCATCCCGAATGCCGGGCTGCCGCTCAATGTCGATGGCCAGGCGGTTTACCCGCTTGAGCCGGAGCCGTTTGCCGAGGCGTTGTACGAGTTCGTTGAACGGAACCAGATTTCGGTGGTGGGCGGATGTTGCGGCACCACGCCCGAGCACCTCCAAAAGCTGGTCGAAAAAGTATCCGGCCTTTCGCACCCGGCCCGCCCCAATCCCGCCACCCCGAAACTGGCTTCGGGCATCAAGGCCATGACCATGCAGCAAGACCCCGCGCCGTTCCTGATTGGCGAGCGCTGCAACGCCCAGGGCAGCCGCGCCTTCAAACGCCTGCTGCTGGCCGAAGATTGGGATTCCATCCTGACGGTGGCCCAGGATCAGGTCAGCAATGGCGCGCACGGCCTGGATATTTCGGTCGCTGTGACCGAACGCCCCGATGAGCCGTTCCTGATGAAACAGGTGGTGCGCAAGCTGGTCACGGCAGGCATCGACCTGCCGCTGGTCATCGATACGACCGAGCTGGATGTGCTCGAAGTGGCGCTCAAGACCGCGCCTGGGCGCTGTTTAATCAATTCGACCCATTTTGAAGCCGGGCGCGAAAAAGCCGATAAGATTTTTGCGCTGGCCAAGGAACATAACGCCGCCGTGATTGTCCTGACCATCGATGAGCAGGGCATGGCCAAGACTCGTGAGCGCAAGCTGGAAGTGGCCAGGCGGATTTACGATGTGGCCGTTAACGAGCATGGCCTGGCCCCTTCCGCGCTGGTTTTTGACGATCTGACGTTCACCCTGGCGACCGGCGACCCCGAATTTTCTGCTTCGGCCATCGAGACCATTGAAGGCATTCGCCTGATCAAGGAGGCCCTGCCGGGTGTCCTGACCTCGCTGGGTGTCTCGAACCTGTCGTTTGGGCTGGCTGCCAACGCCCGCCCGACCCTCAACTCGGTCATGCTCTATCACTGTGTGCGCGCCGGGCTGGATATGGCAATTGTCAACCCCGCCCACATCAAGCCCTACGGAGAAATCTCTGCCGACGAGCGCGAACTGGCCGAAGACCTGATTTTCAACCGCCGCCCCGATGCCCTTCAGCGTTATATCGAATATTTTACGGTCAACACTGGCCAGGCCGATTTTGCCCACGCCGATCCCACGGAGGGCATGACCGTTGCTGAGCGCATCCACTGGCGCATCCTGGCGCGCCACAAGGAAAATATCGAGGCCGATATTGATGAGATTGTCGGCCAGGGCAGCGAGCCAAGCAAACACGAAACCGCCGTCCGCGTGTTGAACACGGTTCTCCTGCCGGCCATGAAAGAAGTCGGCGACAAATTCGGTGCAGGTGAATTGATTCTGCCCTTCGTGCTGCAATCTGCCGAAGTGATGAAGAAGGCTGTCGCCCACCTCGAAAATTATCTCGAAAAACAGGAAGGCGTCAGCAAAGGCTTGGTCGTACTGGCCACGGTCTATGGTGATGTGCATGACATCGGCAAAAACCTGGTCAAAACCATCCTTGCCAATAACGGCTATGATGTAATCGATCTCGGCAAGCAGGTTCCCGCCGATACGATTATCAGCAAGGCAGTTGAAGTTAATGCCACTGCCATCGGCCTTTCGGCGCTGCTGGTCAGCACCTCCAAGCAGATGCCACTGATTGTCAACGAATTGCACCGGCGCGGGCTGAAATTCCCCGTCCTGGTCGGCGGCGCGGCCATCAACCGCCGCTTTGGCCGCCGCATTTTGCAAACCGAAGACCTGAAATATTACGATCCCGGCGTTTTCTACTGCAAGGATGCCTTCGAGGGCCTGGAAACGATGGATCAGTTGATTGTCCCGCAGAAACGGGTTGAACTGATCGAGAAGGCGCGCAAAGATGCGGATATGGAACTGGGACGTGCCTCCCAGACGCCTGCCCACCGTCAAACCGCCGGAACCCGCTCGAGCGTTGTCCCGGCTCCCATCCGCCTGCCCGAGCGGCTTGGTCCGCGCGTGGTCAAGGATATGCCGCTCGAAATGGTGCTCAAGCATCTCAACATCAATGAGCTTTATCGCCTGTCGTGGGGCGCAAAGAACACTCACGGCGCAGAATGGGACAAGCTCAAAGCGGAGTTCGATGCCCGCCTTGAGAAAATGACCAAAGCCGCGCTCAAAGAAGGCTGGCTCAAGCCCCAGGCCGTTTATGGCTACTTCCCCTGTCAGGCCGACGGCGATGATTTGATTATCTACGATCCTGCCGCGCTGAATCCTGTTCCGCAGCCCCTCACACGCTTCTCCTTTCCCCGCCAGCCGCACGATGATCACCTGGCCCTGAGCGATTACTTCGCCTCGGTCGAGTCTGGCCAGATGGATGTGGTTGCCTTGCAGGTTGTCACCGTTGGGCAGGCCGCCACCGAGAAGTTTGACCAACTCCAGGCCACCCACGATTATACCGAGGCCTACTTTACGCACGGCCTGGCTGTCCAGACCGCCGAAGCGACCGCCGATTACCTGCACCAGCACATTGTCCGTGAGTTGGGGTTGCCCGCCGGGCAGGGCAAGCGCTATTCCTGGGGCTATCCCGCCATTCCTGAGTTGGAAGATCACCGTAAAGTTTTCGATCTGTTGCCAGTCGAGAAGGAACTTGGCATGACTCTCTCGGCGGCCTACCAGCTTATCCCTGAGCAATCCACCGCGGCGATTATTGTCCATCATCCGCAGGCGAAGTATTATTCGGTGGGCGAGAGTCGAGTAGAGCAGTTGATGCGGTAATATCGTGGGGCGGGATGCTATCCCGCCCTTTTACCCCGCACCTAAATAGAGTGGCATAAAATCCGGTGCTACACATCTGAAGTGTAGCAAATCGGCTGAGCGCTGTTTCTTCCTCAGTCTGCTTGCAAACTACGCGGGATAACATCCCGCGCCACGAAAATCTTATGAGCAACTTACGGTTCCGCGATTATTACAAACGTCGTTTGCCTCACATTCAAATCCCAGGGGCAACATACTTTGTCACATTTCGTCTGAAAGATTCATTATCGCTCGAAATCGTGGAACAACTTGCCAGAGAAGCAGAACAGATTAAGGATTTGCCGCTGGAGCTACGTGATACCGGGCATCGACGCTGGTTTGGGAAGTTTGATGACTATCTTGACCAGTGCCTGCACGGCGAGAAAAACCTTGAATATAACCAAATTCGCGCCATCATAGTCGATTCGCTATGCCGCCGTGACGGGCAAATTTATGATTTGCTGGCCTTTTGCATCATGCCCAATCATGTTCACGTTGTTTTCACCCCACTTGAAAAGCCGGATAGAAGTTATCATAGCCTGACCGAAATTCTTCACTCGCTTAAACGGAACTCGGCCAAGCAGGCTAATCTTTCTCTTGGGCATACCGGGCCTTTCTGGCAGGATGAAAGTTACGATCATTTTATTCGTGACGAATCTGAACTGGATAGAATCATCAAATACATTCTGCATAACCCGGTCAAGGCAGGCTTGATACCTGAATGGACAGATTGGCCTGGAACTTACTCAAAATTCCCATATTAAAACGCGTGGTGCGGGATGGTATCCCGCTCTTATGAATAAAAACGGGATACCATCCCGTACCATGGAAAATTATGAACAAATTTCTTACCCTTCTTCAATCTCCTACCCCTCTTATCGCCGATGGCGCAATGGGGACTTTACTCCACGCCCAGGGTGTGGAGCATAACCATTGTTTTGATGAACTCAATCTCACCGATCCGGCCAAAGTGGCGGATGTGCACCGCCAATATATTGAGGCAGGGGCGCAAATCATCCTGACCAATACCTTTGGCGCGAACCGCTATAAACTGCACAAACACGGCCTGGATGAAAAAACTGCCGAAATCAACTGCGCTGCTGTCAGTCTGGCGCGCCGGGTTGTGGATGCTTCCTTCAAAGATGTGCTTGTCGCAGGGGATGTTGGCCCGCTTGGGGTGCGAATTGCTCCTTACGGACGCGTCCAATTGCATGAGGCCCGCGAAGCCTTTGCCGAGCAGATCCAGGCCCTCGCCGGGGTCGATTTAATCGTCATCGAAACCATGACCGATGTTTTCGAAACCGTCGAAGCCATTGCCGCTGCTAAAGATGTAAGGGCGCAGCATGCTGCGCCCCTACCCATTGTCGCCACGATGACCTTCACCCGTGATGACCGCACCCTGCTTGGGGACAATCCGGCCAAAGTGGCAACCTCCCTGGCCGAGGCCGGCGCGGATGTGATTGGCGTCAATTGCTCCGGCGGGCCTTCCCAGCTTATCCGCATCCTGCGCCAAATGCGGCAGGCGGCTCCTGAAGCGCGGTTCTGGGTCAAGCCCAATGCCGGATGGCCTGAACATGTTGGCGGACGGGTGATGTATGCCGCTGCTCCCGAGTATTTCCGCGATTATGCGCTTGAATTTTGGAAGGCCGGGGCAAATGTGATTGGCGGATGTTGTGGAACGACCCCCGAGCATATTGCTGCCATGCGAAAGACGCTTGACTCTACCTCCGCAGTAACTGTTGAACCGGTTGGCATACTTTCTGTTGAATCTACAGATAACCACCCTGTGGAAGCCCCCTCCGAACTGGCTCAAAAACTGGCCTTGGGCAAGTTTGTTTTTGCTGTTGAAATGGATCCGCCGCGCGGCCTGGCTACCCAAAAACTGGTAGCCGCTGCTTCCCTGCTTAAGGAAGCCGGCGCGGATGTGATTGATGTGGCTGACAGTCCGATGGCGCGCATGCGCATGTCGGCCTGGGCGGTTTGTGACATCATCCAGCGCAAGGTTGGGATTGAAACCACCCTGCATTTTCCCACTCGAGGCCGTAACCTGTTGCGGGTTCAGGGAGACTTGCTGGCTTCTCATGCCCTGGGCGTGCGCAATGTTTTCGTTGTCATGGGCGACCCAACCTCGATTGGCGATTATCCCGAAGCCGCCGATAACTACGATCTGGTTCCCTCCGGCCTGGCAAAACTGATTAAGCAGGGATTCAATGCCGGGGTTGACCACGCTGGCACTTCCATCGGTCAGCCGACGAGCTTCTTTGTTGGCGCTGCGCTGAATCTATGCTCTCCCGAGCCTGAAACCGAGATCAAGAATCTCAAGCGCAAGCTCAAAGCCGGGGCAGACTTTTTCCTGACCCAGCCGATTTATGATCCTGAAAAAGCGCGTCGATTTTTGCAGCGCTACGCTGAAGAAACAGGCGCGCCGCTCGACAAGCCGGTACTGGTCGGTGTGTTGCCCCTGGCCAGCGTGCGCCATGCCAACTTCCTGCAGAACGAGGTTCCGGGGATTGTGATCCCCGAAGCTACCATGAACCGAATCAACGCTGCCGAAGTGGCATCGGCTGAAGGCGTGAGAATCGCCATAGAAATCATCCAGCAGATGAAAGACTGGGCGCAGGGTGTTTACATCATGCCCCAATTCCACCGTTACGATCTGGTGGCAGAGATTATTGAAGCTTCGAAATAACGTTTTGTGGGGGCGAACCGCTGGCTCGCCCTTACGTGGGATGGAATTTATGCTCCTCACCATTGACATCGGCAATACCAACTTGACCATTGGTTTATACGAAGGCGATGCGTTGACCTGGCACTGGCGCCTGGCGACTGACCACGAGCGTATGCCGGATGAGTATGGCTTGCAACTGCTCGGTCTCTTAACCCATGCCGGCTATAAACCCTCTGACTTGATCGGCATCGCATTGGCATCCGTCGTACCCAACCTGACTGGACGGGTGATACAGGCCTGCAAAGAATACCTGAAAACCGAGCCGTTGGTGGTCGATGCCGGAATCAAGACCGGCATCCGCATTCGCTATGAAGACCCCCGGGCGGTTGGCGCGGATCGGGTTTGCGATGCGGCCGCGGTCATGAAACTTTACGGCGGCCCGGCCTGCGTGGTCGATTTTGGCACAGCGACAACCTTCAATGCGGTCACCGCAGAGGGTGATTACCTCGGCGGAGCCATCACCGCTGGCATCAACCTGGCCGCCGAGGCGCTCTTCTCGCGCGCTGCCAAGCTGCCGCGTATCGATTTGCAGCGTCCGCCGAGCGTGATTGGCCGAAATACCATCCATGCCATGCAATCAGGTTTGTTGTTTGGCTACGTCAGCATGGTGGAGGGGATGGTCGAGCGCTTTCGGCAGGAGCTTGGCCCAAACATGAAAGTTGTTGCTACCGGTGGTCTGGCAGAAGTTGTCGCCCGCGAAACCGACGTTATTGATCATATTGCCCCCTGGCTGACGCTCGACGGGTTGCGGATTTTGTGGGAATTAAACCGGAATGCGG